>CAWJBC010000001.1:0-64179 GCA_963840975.1 uncultured Bacteroidales bacterium
CAAAGGAAGCAAAATAGCCACTATAAAAACTTCGTGTTCCTTGTGACAATACCTTGTGAACTTTGTGTTAAAGCATTATTATAAGCTTACCTGTTAATGGGATAATTTTATTTCAACCAGCTTTTTTATGTCACTGATCGGGGTGTCGCCCGCCACATCAATCCTTACCCCTCTTCCTTCGGCATAAACACGCGCAGTCAAAAGTTCCGATTTGATTGGTTCCGATACTTCACTTATCATGACCTGGTCGGTGGCTTTTTGCCCGAAAACAAAGGCGACTTTAAAAAAACCATTTCGCGGCAGCAAATAAATGATCGCCCTTTTTTTGTCCTTCAGCCGGAAGTTCCATCCGTAATTTTTACCCGAGTAGCTCCATTCCTTTATTGCCGCGGGATATTTCGCAACCACGAAATCCGTGATTTCATTCCAAAAAATATAGGTTGTGTCTAAAACTCTCTTCAATGCTTCATCATCCGGTTGGATGGCCTTATCCATAAAAATGCTTTGATCCATGCGCTGATTTTTAAATTACAAGTCCGACTATTCATGAACTTCAAAATTAACAATTCATCACTAACCTGAGTGAAATTTTGTGTTTTTGTGATTTGGTGCCGAAAAATTGTTTTAGCCCGACTTATTCATATAATACAATAGCACATTGATTAAACTGATCCCGCATAAGTCCGGACTGATTTTCGCTGATAAAAAGTGATCCGTCCCGCCCTCGGCGGGATCAGTTGTATCTGTGTTATCTGTTTACTATTCATGTATTATTCAGGTTAGTAATGGACTCAATTATTATTGTAAAATCATGTTAGGATAAAGCCGCAAAAACCGAACAAAGAACGACTAATAGCGATATTTCATTAATACTTATCTTTGCTCGAATTAAAATAATTGACATGATCAAATCAATGACGGGGTTTGGTAAAGCAGTTTGTGAACTCCAGAACCGGAAAGTAGTTGTTGAAATCAAATCGCTGAACAGCAAACAACTGGATGTTAATGTCCGGATAGCAAATGGATTCAGAGAAAAAGAAATTGAAATCAGGAATTTGTTATCTACCCGGTTACAAAGAGGGAAAGTAGACTTTTCGATGACAGCAGAAAATACGGGCGATATTTCAAATTTTGCCATCAACAAAGATTTGGCGAGGAAATATTACCGTGAACTGAAAGAATTAGCCACCGAATTTGATGAAAAAGAATTTAATGATTATTTACTGGTAGTTATGAAAATGCCTGATGTTCTGGTTTCTGAAAATGAGGAACTCACTGAAGAGGCATGGAGCCAGCTTTTCATAACAATTGATAAAGCCATTGATGATGTTGAAGGATTCAGAATTTCCGAAGGGAAATCGCTTGAAAAAGAGCTACTCCTTCGTATCGAAAAAATATTAAATCAACTGAGCCAGATCATTCCATTCGAAAAGCAGCGTATGGAAAATATCAAAACCAAAATTTCGAGGGATCTTTATGACATCGTCAACAAGGAAGATATAGATAAGAACCGTTTTGAGCAGGAAGTAATTTATTACCAGGATAAACTCGACATCACTGAGGAAAAAGTGAGACTGAAAAAACATTGCGAATATTTCATCGAAACACTCAATGAGCCTCACTCACAAGGGAAAAAGCTGAGTTTTATCACCCAGGAAATGGGTCGCGAAATTAACACACTCGGTTCCAAAGCAGGTGAAGCGAATATTCAGAAGTTGGTTGTACAGATGAAAGATGAATTGGAAAAAATAAAAGAGCAGTTGTTCAATATTCTGTAAGGAGGTATGTCTGAATTTAAAGAAGGCAAATTGGTCATATTTTCCGCTCCAAGCGGTGCAGGTAAAACCACAATTGTAAAAGCGCTTTTACAATCAGACCTGAAACTTGAGTTCTCCATTTCAGCAGCCAGCCGGATTAAGAGGCACAATGAGACCGACGGTAAGGATTATTATTTTATCTCCGCTGAGGAATTCCGAAGAAAGATAGCTGCTGAGGAATTTCTGGAATGGGAAGAAGTTTACCAGGATCATTTTTACGGAACTCTTAAATCGGAAGTGGCAAGAATTTGGTCGAAAGGCTGCCATGTTATTTTTGACGTTGATGTCATTGGCGGATTAAATATCAAGAAGCATTACAACGAAAAGGCGCTGGCAATTTTTGTGATGCCGCCTTCGGTTGATGAACTTGAAAACAGGCTTCGCAGGCGATCAACCGAAAGCGAAGAAAATCTTAAAAAGCGGGTCGAGAAAGCCCGCCACGAACTCAGTTTTGCTCCAGGGTTTGATAAAATAATTGTAAACGACAACCTTGTACATGCCATTCAGGAAGCAAAGGATTTAGTCAAAACCTTTTTAATTCCGAAACCATGAAAACAATAGGACTCATCGGAGGACTCACCTGGGAATCCACGGCTGAATATTACAGGATCATCAACCAGGAAATCCAGAAGCGGTTAGGGGGTGCACATTCGGCAAAAATCAGGATGTATTCCTTTGACTTCGATGAAATTGAAAAATTCAATCGGGATAATAATTTAACCGGTATGGGGCAGCGGCTGGTAGAAGAGGCAACAATTCTGGAAAAAACAGGAGTTGATGCTTTGATGTTGTGTGCTAACACTGCCCACATGTTTGCAAACGAAGTCAGAAAAAACATCCGGATTCCTCTGATTCATATTGCTGAAGAAACAGGCAAAGCCATCCGGCTGAAAGGTTTGAAAAAAGTGGCACTGCTGGGAACCAAATATACTATGGAAGGCGATTTTATCAAAGGATTGCTTGAATCGGATTTTGGATTAGAAGTTTTGATACCCGATTTCGCATCAAGAAACAAGATAAACGAGATTATTTTTGAGGAACTGATCTTCGGAAAATTTAACGACTCATCCCGTCATTTCCTGGTCAATGCGATCAACCATATTGAAAATATTGATGGAATTATTCTCGGATGCACCGAACTACCCCTTATCATCAAGCCCGAAGACACACAAAAAACATTGTTTGACACCACTGAAATACATGCTTTGGCTGCGGTGGATTTCATTTTGAAATAATATCGCCCACAATGCAAAATAACAACCTTGCCGTAATTTTACCAGAATACAACAGCAATCTAATCAGAGCTATTGCCGGACTTAAAACCGGGAATCGCGAAATCAGAAAACTGAAAGACAATGAAATACTTATTAAAACGGTAGCCTCTCCCTGCAATCCTTCTGATATTGCATTTATCAGAGGAGGATATAATATCCGGAAAAGTTTGCCTGCAGTTCCTGGTTTTGAAGGTTCCGGAATTGTTACGGATACCGGTAAAGATGTTCAACATTTTCGCAGAAAAAGGGTCAGCAGCTTTACGCAGGCGGATTCCGACGGAACCTGGGCTGAATACTTCATTTCAAAGGCTGAGGACTGCCTTATACTAAAGGATCAAATGGATTTTGAACAAGCCGCTTCTTTGTCAATCAATCCCTTTACTGCATTCGGGCTTGTTGATCTTGCGATCAAAAAAAATTGCAGCACTATCATTCAAAATGCAGGCTCCGGACAAATAGCTGAATTTGTGAGGATTCTGGCACGAATGAATGGTTTGGAGGTCATCAATATTGTAAGAAAAGAGGAGCAGTTTGAAATTTTAAAGGCAAAAGGTGCAAAATATGTTCTCAATTCGGCTAATGAAAGCTTCAGGGAGGAGTTGAAAAATTTATCCTTTCAGCTAAATGCCGGAATGGCTTTGGATGCCGTGGGTGGAGAGCAAACAGGCATTTTACTGAACAGCCTGCCTGATCATTCCGATGTCGTCCTTTATGGTGGATTGGCGGGTAGTAATCTTCAGTCTATTGATCCTTTTGATATTATTTTCCGTGGTAAAAAACTCTACGGATTCAACCTCACCGAATGGAAAGCCACCAAATCACAGGAGGAATTTGAAACCATAAATGATAGTTTGCAAGATTTAATGATTCAGGGAAAACTTAGGTCAAAAATCCAGGCAAGATTTTCGCTGGATGAAGCCGTGAACGGGATCAGGACTTACATCAAATCCATGTCAGAGGGAAAAATTCTGTTTAAGCCCTAATAGACGATCAGCTTTTCGTGTGCAACTTTTTTCCCATCGAAAACATTGACAATGTAAGTTCCGGCTGGCAGGCGATGAAGATCAATTTCTTTTTCCGACAAAATATCCTTTCTGTTGATGATCTCCCGATGGATTTCTTTTCCCATAATGTTATGTATAACCACTTCAACCTCTGAAATCTCAGGATTGTTAAACTTTAGAAAAGTCTCACCATTGGCAGGATTGGGGTAAAGAGAAAAAGATTTTTCCTGCGACAGATTTTCATCAACACCATAAAGATTAAGATCAATAAAACTAAGGGAATGCTCACCCCAGTTGCAAACAACAAGGTAATTATCTTTGCCGATGCACATACCGAAGGGTCTGTTGTGGGGTTCAGCAAGCTGGTAGTCCCAGTTAAATGCATGGTTTGTCTTATATACCGGTTCATTTCCCCATTCTCCATCTGCAGTACCCCAACTCGAAAGGTAAAAATCAGCATTGGGATGCATCACTATTCCTTCAAGGTACCCTTCGGTATAATAAACCGATGAAACCTGCCCGCCTTCAGGGCTTATTGATTTAATATAAGATATAGAACCGCTGCTATTGGTATACAAAATCCTGTTACTATAAGGATCAAAACAAACGCCAAACGGTTTGGTTATGCCGGTGGCTAAATTTGTCAATTGTTGGGATGCAATATTGAATTTATGAACAATACCATCATTTCCCCCGTTTCGTGAATTGCCAATATAAATATTACCGCTATAGTCGGCATCCATCAGATCAAGATAAGTACCCGCTGTAGAAATCTCGAAATTGAGAACCTGTGAACCCGTATTCACATCTATCCCGATAAGGTATGACGGATCTTGCGAGCTTCCCCATATTGTGAGATTATCTCCAACATACAACGTATTTCCAACCTTACACATTCCACCCGGAAAATGAAGCCCGCTATAAAGAGTTTCAATTATTTCACCCTGTAAATTCAATTTTAGTATATAACCGTTTCCATCAGCCCAATTGGATACATAATAACATTCGGCTTGCTCATTATATACTATATCAACAGGGTAGAAAAATTCGTTTTGACCAATCATCTGTGAAGGCAGCAACAGCAATAAAACAATATAATGCAGGTATTTCATGATCTTCTGTTTTTTGCAAAGGTAAGAAGAACTATTTGCACAGAAACTAAAAAAACATATTCAAATTCAATCAGTTTACTGATTTTAAACTTAATTTTACCCAATATTAATTTTTTACAAAATGAAAACTACCCTTCTTTATTTATTCATTACCGCGTTATTCCTAACTTTTTTCGCCCTGAAATCAAAGTCACAAAATCAGGAACAGCCTTACAGGTATTCACAAATTTATACAAGTAAACACAACTTTAAAAAGGCTGAAATATCCGCTAAGAATAGAAAAGTTCATTCAATAATGAAGCAGGAGGATTTTTTGCAAAATCATAATAAACCCACATTAAATACAGCTGACACACTGAATTTCCCTTTACCCGGAACATACTCTCTATATACCTCAGATGGCGGGGGTTATGTTACTGGTAACAATGAATATGGCGATCTTGCCAAGGCAAATTACTTTGCAAATAACAGTTCGTTAACACTAACAGGAATTATTTTCGATTTTGCCATTGCAAAGGGAGGCAATCCTGCAATTGAAATTGTAGTTTGGGACAACAGCGGTGCCAGCAATTCTCCGGGTATTGTAAAAGCAACTGCTTCAATAGATTTAAACACCATTAAAAATGATGTTGTAAATGAACAAATGACCTTTATCCCCTTTGACCCGCCGGTTGTACTCACTTCTTCATTTTATGCCGGAGTAATACTCCCGACTGCAAGCGGTGATACTATTGCAGTTTGGTCCAATACAGATGGCGATACCAATCCAGGGATTGCCTGGGAAAAATGGGATACAGGAGCATGGTACCCAATGAACAGCAATCAAACCTGGTCAAGGGATATTGCTATGGCGATTTTCCCTGTGGTAAATCTTCCCCTTTCTGCTGATTTCACATCGGACATTACCAATGTTCAGATTGGGCAATCGGTGCACTTTATGGATAATTCCATTGGCAGCCCAACAAGCTGGGAATGGATATTTGAAGGAGGTAATCCGGCAACTTCCTCTGAGCAGAATCCAGTTGTAGCTTATAATGAAGCCGGATCTTTCGATGTGACATTGACCATTTGGGAGGGTGCATCAACACATTCTAAAACAGTGTCCGATTATATCACTGTTGGTGGAATACCTATCGAGGTTGATACGCTAAATTATCCGCTTACCGGAGAATATGCAGTTTACGTTACAGCCGAGAATGGCTTTGTCTCAGGAAACAATGAGTATGGCGATCGTGCGAAAGCAAATTATTTCCAGAACGATCAGAACTTATATGTCACGGGAGTATTGGTCGAATTTGCGTATGCAACCGGCGGAAATCCCAATATCCAGGCTGCCGTTTGGGATAATGGAGGAACCAATGGAACGCCAGGGGTAAAATTGGGAAGCCAAAATATTCAGATGAATACCATCAAAAATGACATCAACAATATGCAGCTCACTTATTTTTCCTTCAATCCACCTGTAAACATCAATTCATCATTTTATGCCGGATTTATGCTTCCTACAGTTACGGGTGATACACTCGTTGTCTGGTCGAATTTAGATGGCGACACTAATCCCGGTATAGCCTGGGAACAGTGGGATAACCTGCAATGGTACAGCTTTGCCCACCCTGATGCATGGGTATTGAATGTTGCTTTGGCTATTTTCCCTATCGTTCAAAATACACTTGGAACAGATGAAAATTATATAGCTGAACCCATCAACATTTACCCAAATCCTTCGAGCGATATATTCAACATTGATTCTGAAATGTTCAATCAGGAAACCGTCACAGTTTCTATATACAGGATAGATGGAAAACTCATTAACACGATGACTTACCGCAACAATGGAATAATTACTTTGGATATGACCCAGGCACCTTCCGGAATTTATTTTATAAAAATTGAAACCGGTTCTAAATCCTTCATCAGAAAACTCGTTAAACAGTAAAGTATTTAATAGCTGATTTGTCAGGTATAATAAATTGTATTAAGAGGAAAAATTTTTCTCTAACCATTCATCATAGATTTTGTCAACCAAAACCATGATAGGTCATAGCTCAAACCTGAAACTTGTAACCTGAAACCTGTAACCTCCTACCCTCCGCTGATCAGGTGGATCACAGCAACATTATCCCCATCTTTGATCATAGTATTATTCCTGTCTTCCTTTTTGACCAGCTTACCATTCACTTTGGTTATCAGCATGGCAAAAGTATAATTCTTAAATGTGATGAGTTCCTGAACTGTAATCGTTGCTCTATCAATAGTCTCAGGATTATTATTGAGTGTGATTTTCATTGGTGTTTTTGTTAAGTAAAATTTCCATGACTGTATTTGCCTGCATATTTGCAACTATGCCTACCCTGGGAGCCAAAGGAGGGTTTTCCTCAGCTATTTCTGATTTTTCATCTCCGCAAATATAAAGATTGTCAACCTTTCTGACTTTTATAGAATTATTGTTCCCCCACCCTGCCATACCCAATCCTATGACGAGTGGTATTTGTGGAAGCTCACTTTGAACTGTTTCGATAAACATTTGCTTCATTTCTGCAAGGTCAAATGCCTCAACGATAACATCGCATTTCCTGAAAAGACCAGGGATATTTTGAGGGGTTAGTATAATATCATGGGGTTCGACTTTCACTTTAGGATTGATGAAAAGTATATTTTCTTCAATTGCAAAGGCTTTGCATTGCCCAATTTGTTCATAAAAGTAATATTGCCTGTTAAGATTGGATTTGGTTATTTTGTCAAAATCGCAAATAATGATATGCCCCAAACCTATCCTCGCCAATGCTACAGCGCAATTTGAGCCCAATCCACCAGCACCTGCTATACCAACTGTTTTTTTTGACAGAATTTTCCGTATTTGTTCAAATTTCATAAGCCAGTGGATAATAGTGAATCGTAAACAAAAGTAGATATAATTAATTATACAGTTTGATACATGTTTTCATTTTGCTGACTATGCAGTTGGCATCGCAGTTTTTATTCAACATAAATAATATGATGAACCTGTTAAGAACAAACCGTTTACAGATTAATCCGTTCAATATCAACCGATATGCACTCAACTGCATATTGAGAAATTAGTTAAATTCAATTGGAAATTTGGTTTTAAGATTTACTTTTGTGAATTAATTAACGACAGAAGTTTATTTTTAAAATTAGCGTATTATGGCAGATGTATTGGAAATGAAAAAAGCTCACAAAATCCTTAAACAGTGGAATTACAAATGGACTCCTATTGATAAGGGTTATACAGATAAAGTATTATACATCAATCTCAGTGGAAATGATGTGAAAGAA
This sequence comes from uncultured Bacteroidales bacterium, assembly GCA_963840975.1. Taxonomy (GTDB): domain Bacteria; phylum Bacteroidota; class Bacteroidia; order Bacteroidales; family JAADJA01; genus JAADJA01. The sequence continues at coordinate 8,505 of CAWJBC010000001.1, forward strand.
AAAGATGTGCCACCGCAAATGAAAGAAAAATTCATTGGGGGAAAAGGATATGGGCTGAGATTATTGTGGGATGCTACCAAACCGGATACGAAGTGGAATGATCCTGAAAACGAGATCAATATTTCCTCAGGACCCATTGGCGGGATTACTCAATATTCTGGAACTGGTAAATCAATTTGTGTTTCAATCTCACCTCAAACAGATATACCTGTAGATAGCAATGTGGGTGGACATTTTGGACCCTTCCTGAAATTTGCCGGTTTTGATGCACTTGAAATCCAGGGCAAAGCCGAACGGGATGTTATCATTTTTATTGACGGTATAAATCACAGGGTTGAAATCTATGAAGCGCCGGAGGAACCAATTGATAGTCACCTTTTAACTGAAACCCTGCATGAAATGTATGCGGATGATGAGAGAGACAAACGAAATGTGGCAGTAGTGTCGGCAGGTAAAGCGGCTGATTACTCATTGATCGGAATGCTGAATTTCAGTTTTTACGATCCGAAACGGAAACTTGTCAGATTAAAACAAGCCGGTCGTGGTGGAATCGGGACAGTATTAAGAGATAAAAAAATCAAAGCCATAGTAGCAAAAATACCCGGTGTTAAGGGAAACCTGAACAATGTTGTTGACATGGAAGCCATCATGGAAAGAGGAAAACGGTTCAACAAGGAAATGCGTGAACTCGACGACAGCCAGTGCCAGATGAGGGCAATTGGAACCGCCCACCTGACCAATATCATGAATGACTATGACCTGCTTCCGGTACATAATTTCAAATTCGGCAGCCACAAGGATGCCGACCTGATTCATGCTAACGTATGGAAATCAAGGTTTACGCAAGGAATACCTGATGGTTGCTGGATCGGTTGTAACATGGCTTGTGCCAAAGGGGTGGACAATTATGAACTAAGGAGCGGACCTTATAAAGGATCAAAGGTAATCGTTGACGGACCTGAGTACGAATCAACCTCTTCTTTAGGCTCTATCATGGGAATATTCAACCCGGATTTTACAATTGAAACGAATTTTTACTGCGATACTTACGGTATCTGTACCATCACATGGGGAACCCTGATGGGCTTCATCATGGAGTGCTTCGAAAACGGCATTTTGAATGAGGAAAGAACAGGGGGTTTGAAACTGAATTTTGGGAATGCCGATTCTGCTATGGAGTTATTGCATCAACTTGCCCGGAACGAAGGATTTGGGAAAATTGCCGGACTTGGAATCCGGAAAATGAAACAATTGTTCGCCGAAAAAGGTTGGGGTGATCCTCAATTCATGCAGGACATTGGTATGGAAAATAAAGGGCTTGAGTATTCGCAATATGTTTCCAAAGAGTCGTTAGCGCAACAAGGCGGATACGCCATGACCAACAAAGGCCCTCAACACGATGAAGCCTGGCTGATTTTTATGGACATGGTTAACAATCAGATACCTACATTTGAAAAAAAGGCTGAAGCGCTTCATTACTTCCCCATGTTCCGTACATGGTTCGGATTGATGGGATTGTGCAAACTGCCCTGGAATGACGTGGAACCTGAAAACAATGCGCAGACCGATGAACCTGCTAAAGTTCCGGAGCATGTGGATAATTACGTAACAATTTATAAAGCGGTTACCGGAAAAGATTTTGATAAAAAAGAATTGATCCGGATGTCGGAAAGGGTTTACAACTTCCAGAGAATATTCAGCATCAGAAGAGGTTACGGGTTGAGAAAGCATGATGCACAGCCTTACAGGGCCGCAGGACCGGTAACTGTTGAAGAATACGAATCAAGGGCTGAACGCTATGATAAGCAAATGAAAGAGATCATCGGTATAGATCCGGCAGGTAAGTCAATTGAGGAAAAGCTTGCCATTACCCGAAAATACCGTGAAGACAGGTATGAGCAACTTCTTGATGCAGTTTATTTAAGGAGGGGCTGGACAAAGAACGGCGTACCAAAAATTGAGCACCTGAAAGACTTGAGAATGGATTTGCCTGAATTGATTGCTGTAGTGGGTCCATTACAATAATAGTGACGAAAAATAATAAAGTAGTTTAGTTATACTATATAAGGGTTTCTTTTTGAATTCGGAAGCCCTTTATTTATTTTTATGGTAACCGACCAATCCCGTTATTGGCGACTGAATAACCCTTTCAATTTTTACTTCAAACTCTGTACCGATCTGGCGCAATAGCGCTTCAAAAAAGTAGGCGACCGAACCTGCAAATGAGATATTCAACGACTGATAATTCGGGTATTTTTCAATATAATTAATAAAAAATTCACGAAAGGAATTTGTGACAAGTTCGAAAATGTATTTATCGGATAAATGGTCGGAATAAAAATTGCAAAACGATGCGAGGAAACGGTTGGGGAATGGCATGCTGTAAACCGCATCAAGGATATTGTCGCGGGTATAGTTGAATTCCTTTTTAAAAGAATCTTCAATTTTTTTGGGCAGGTTTCCAAGAAGAAAATCTTTCATAAAGATCTTTCCCATGTGCGCCCCGCTTCCTTCATCAGCAAAAAAGTAACCCAATGAGGGAATCGTTTTGGCGATAGCCGTCCCATCATAATAACACGAATTGGAACCGGTTCCTAAAATACAAGCCAGACCTTCTTTGTCGCCAAACAAAGCCCTTGCCGCTCCTAACAAATCAGACTCAACCGTTATATGTGAAGAGGTAAAAACCTTTTGAACAGCTTCCTCAATCACTATTTTTTTATTCGGTGATGAGCATCCCGATCCATAAAAATAAATCTCCGAAATCTTTTTCGGGTTGACAAAGGGAACAATGTCATGCCTCAAAATTTCGATGATCTTATTTGAGCTAATATAAAATGGATTCATTCCCGGCAATTGGAAGCTCATCCTTTCGCCCGAATGATCGCTTAGTACCCAATCTGATTTTGTCGCGCCACTATCAGCAATTAATTTCATGGTTTTATAGATTGATTTCTGAAGCAGCCAAATTACAAAAAAAGGAAACTCAGTGGAGCATTTTCTTTTTACTTTTACACCTTCGATTTTATTTTAAAACATGATAAATGGCTCCGGCTTAGATTGATTTATGATCAATACTATTATTTGGGATTGGAATGGAACATTGCTCAATGATACGGATATCTGTATCGCATCAATGAATATTATGCTGAAAAGCAGGAAACTGCCATCACTCACTAAAGAAAGATACCGGCAGATTTTTGCTTTTCCGGTTCGCAACTATTATCTGGAAGCAGGCTTTGACTTTGATCAAGAAAGTTTCGATATTGTCGCTATGGAATTTATGGATTTGTATTTTGACAGATTATCACAAGCAGACATTTTTGAAGATACAAAACAGGCGTTAAGGACCTTTCAAGAAATGAATATTTTGCAAGTGCTGATTTCAGCGATGGAACATGAAGCGCTTGTCAGTTCAGTAAAAGAAAAAGGATTATTCGATTGTTTTGACCATATATCAGGCATCCACGACCACTTTGCTTCCGGTAAAGCAGAAAATGCAAAGAAAACGATGAATCAACTCAATCCTGATCTTTCAAATACTATCCTGATAGGCGACACCATTCATGATTTCGAAGTTGCTCAGGAATTGGGTGTTGAGTGTTTGCTGGTATCCAGAGGACATCAGTCTGAAGAAAGGTTAAATGCAATAGGCTGTGGAGTATTTAGGAATCTGAAGGATATTGTGGCTAAAATTAAAATTGAAAACCCAGTTGAGATTTTTTAATAATTACCAACGTATACATTAATGAAAAAAATAAAACATGTTTCGGATATAATTAATTCGACATACATTAAACCTGGCAGTATGATTTATACCGCAGGAAATGCTGCGGCACCTCAGGTTTTATTAAAACAATTGGCAAGAGATCCCAACATTTATAACATTGATTTACTCAGCGTGCTGTTACTGGGTGATCTTGCCGAACTCTTTACACCTGAAGTATGCCAGCGAATCAAACACCGGATAATATTTTCCGGGCCACACTCCAGGATTCCATTAAACAAGGGACTGGCTACCTATCAGTTGATGCACCTTTCTGATATTCCAAATCAGGTTAAACGTTACCTGAAACCCAATATCTGTTTATTTACGGTTAGTGGACCTGACAAAGGCGGAAATTACAGCTATGGTACAACGGTTGAGGGTGTTCAGTCTGCAGTTCATGCTATTCGTGAAAACGGAGGACTCATCATCGTGGAAAGAAATGCAAAAATGCCTTTTGTGTTAGGTACCACCATTCATGAATCGGAAATTGATTTTATGGTGGATTCTGATTATTCTTTACCTGCAAGTCCGGTACATCAGCCAGACGAAACAGCCCGGAAAATTGCAAAGATTGTTACCAGTTTATACATTTCAAACGGCTGTACGCTGCAATATGGAATAGGTGAAGTTCCGGAGGCGGTTACTGATGCCATTATTGATAAAGGAATAAGGGACATTGGAATTTTTACTGAACTTTTTAGTGATGCAATGCGCAAATTGGTCGAAAAAGGTGTCGTCACCAACCGCTACCTTGAAGCAAATTTTTCAACAGCATCTATTTTTCTTGCCGCCGACCAGGACGGATATGACTGGCTGAACTTCAATAGTTCGGTGCAAAGCCGACCATGCAACATTACCAACAGCATTCTTAACATAGCAAGGCAACATAAAATGATCGCCATCAACAGCGCCATCGGCGTTGACCTGCATGGTAATATTTGGGCGGATTCATTAAAAGGCAGGGAGGTTTACAGTGGCATCGGCGGGCAGGCAGATTTTTTGAGAGGTTCGTACCTGTCGGAAGATGGTTATGGCATTATTGCCATGAAATCCACCACATCATCCGGAATGTCAAAAATCATGGATATGTGTCCCGAAGGGATTACTACAACTGCTATTTCTGCTGATCCGGTAGTGATTGTAACTGAAAACGGAGCATTTGATCCGCGCGGGTTGAATATGGTGGAACATGCTGTGGGAATAAGTCACCTCGCTGAACCGGAAACCCGGATGAATCTTTTAAAACGGATTTACGACAGCCCGGAGTTTCATAAGCCGCGGGAAGCCCTCAAAGATAAATTTCCAAAGGGGTTCATCCCTTATGAAAAAGTTAAATAATAGTTTACTGAAAATCAGCTATATAAAACGAATACAACCATCATTCGTTTTGCTATGTCTTAGCACAGAATACTATGAACATTGAGAGAATGACATGAAATGCTCTACTACAGCCCATATTCCGCTACCTAATTTTTCGTTGATTCCTGTTAATCACAAAACAGGATTATACAGGTTTTTGGTTTACCGGAAATCAATTTACAGGATTGCGTTCATGTTGGTTTTTCTAATCCTTATTGGTTCAAATAGCATAGGGCAATATCTTCCAAATCCTTCCTTTGAAGGAATACCGCAACCGAATATCCCACCACCGGGTTGGCAAATTTGTAATACATCAACCAGCACTCCCGATGTTCAGCCCGGAAATTTTGGTGTTTATTTGCCTCCGTCGAATGGAGAGACTTATTTGGGAATGACAGCGCGAGAGGATTTTACATGGGAAGACGTGCATTCGCAACTTATAACACCACTCTCAATGGATTCGTGCTACATTTTTAAAATTGACTTTGCCTATCAGCCGGATGTTGCCGGCTATAATATGCAGCCCATCGTTTTAAAAATATATGGCTTTAATACGGTTTGCAACAAGAATCACCTGCTATGGACTTCTCCTGCGGTTGGCAATATGGAATGGCAAACTTATGAGTTTTTGATCCATCCCGATGTAGTTGACATCACAGACCTGGTACTTGAAGTTTATTATAATTACTTACCGGCTTACTGGGGTTACCTGCTTATGGATAATATACGGATAAGCACAACTCCAGAATTTGAACTTGGGAATGATACCACCCTTGCTTTATGCGAAACCGACTCCCTTGTACTTGATCCCGGTTCCGGATTTGAGGGTTTTCTTTGGCAGGATGGTTCTTCGGGACAGACGTTTGTTGTTGACACCACAGGCTTGTATTGGGTTCAGGCCTTTAATGAAGAAGGATGTTCGTGGACTGATTCTATTTTTGTGACCATAACTGAATACATGCAAATGGAGCCTCAAATGTTCGATTCCCTCATTGTTTGCGAGGATCAACAGGTATTCTTCGGAGTGGAGGTTGGCAATGGAGTCCCGCCTTATACTTTCCAATGGACAGGATTACCTGATACAACTGCTGCCATTACAATTGCCGCTGACACAACAATGTTTTATTTCGTTACTATCACCGATAATTGCGGAATGACTGTTACAGATTCTATTAAGCTTGTAGTCAAACCAAGCCCCGAAATCAACCTGGGAAATGACACACTGATCTGTGCGGATGGGGAATACACCCTCCATGCTGGCTCGGGATTTTTCCAATACACCTGGCAGGATGGTTCTGCTGATTCGGTGCTCACCATTACCGAACCGGGAACTTACTGGGTAACCGTCACTTCATTTTACGGATGCAGCGCCACTGACAGCATTAATATTAACCTATTCCCTGCTTTACCACTCGATTTGGGCAACGACACCACTGCCTGTGTTGGAGAAACAATTCTCCTTTTTGCCGGAGAGGGATATGTAACTTATTCCTGGCAGGACAACTCCTCTGCACCGGAATATCTTGCAAGCACAACTGGAACCTATTGGGTTACCGTAACGGATGATAAGGGGTGCTCTGCTACCGATTCCATCATGGTCTCTTTTCTTTCGTTGCCCGAAATTGATTTAGGAAACGACACTTCATTCTGTTTTGGCGATCAGTTTGTGCTTGATGCGGGCGAGGGTTATGTCAGTTACCTTTGGCAATCGGGCGATACCAGCCAGTATTTTGCAGTTACCCAAACCGGAACCTATTCCGTAACGGTTAACAATGGCTGTGGCGAAGCCTCCGATGCCATCCATGTTGAGGTTTACCCGCTGCCTGTGTTTGATCTTGGTTCTGATACCACCATCTGTCCCGGACAAAGCCTGACACTGGAACCGGGATACCAGTTCGTGAGCTATCTGTGGCAGGACAACTCTTCTTTCCCGTTCTTTCTTGTGACTACCTCTGGAACATACACAGTTGAAGTGGAAAACAATTTCGGATGCAAGGCTACCGATGAAATCTACGTGGCAGTTAACAGTCCACAAGTTAATTTGGGAGAGGATACCAATATCTGCGAAGGTGACAGCATCCTGCTGGATGCCGGTTCAGGATTCATATCGTATCTGTGGCAGGATAACACAACCACTCAGACACAGATAGTAAAAACAAGCGATGTCTATTCAGTTACGGTTCATGATGAATTCGGCTGTGCAGGAAGCGATGAGGTCATCATTACATTTTATCCCAACCCTTCTGCCAATCTTGGTGAAGACAAAGAAATCTGCACGGGCGATGAACTCATACTGTCAGCTCCCGAAGGAGATTACACCTATTACTGGAACGGACAGCCGGGCGATCAGAACTACACGGTTACCACTTCAGGGAATTATACTTTGACCGTGGTCAATCCCTGCGACAGTGTAACCGATGACATCTATGTGATCGAAGTTCCTGTTCCCGAAGTTTACCTGGGTGAAGATGAAGTGATCGTTCCGGGACAAACCATTGAACTGGATGCCGGCGAAGGGCATGATTCTTACCTGTGGCAGGATGGTTCGGGGCAACAGTTTTTTATTGTCACAGAAAACAACATTGACCCTTACAATCCTTATTATTATGTAGAAGTGACCGAGGGTATCTGCAAAAGCTCCGATACGGTCAGGATTGAGTTGTTCGAGGTTTGGGTTCCAAAGGTGATGACGCCAAATGGTGACGGGCAGAACGATCTGTTTCAAGCCGATCTCACTCGCTGGAATGGTATCAGTCAGCACACGATGACGGTCTTTAACCGCTGGGGCGAACAGGTTTGGGAGTCGGACGATTTCCCTTCAGGCTGGGATGGGAAACAAAACGGACGTTATGTTGCCGAAGGAACTTACTTTTGGGTGCTGGATGTTTATTATGGCTCAGACAAGGTAAAACAAACCTTAAAGGGTAGCTTGACGATACTTGGAAGCAGCAAGTAAATAAGTCACTGGTTAATTACGTTCTCTTTTCCTCCTAATTTAATATTTTTGCATTTTTCAATTCAAATTATTTTATGGCACAAACCATTTTCTTTGTTATCATCGGCATATTACTTTTTGAGTTTATTCTTGAACGCATCCTCGATTTTTTTAACAGCACCTATTGGAGCAACGATTTGCCTGCTGAATTAGAGGGTATTTACGATGCTGAAAAATACAGCAAATCTCAGGATTATGAAAAAGTCAAGACACGGTTTTCTTTACTAACCAGTTCCATCAGCCTTGCAGCTATGTTGTTGATGCTGTTTCTGGGTGGATTTGCCAGGATGGACGAGTGGGTAAGAGGTTATACACAAAACCCGATTTTTATGGCATTGATGTTCTTTGGTATTTTGGGTTTGGCTGCCGATATATTATCAACCCCTTTCTCCATTTACTCCACATTTGTGATTGAAGAAAAATTTGGGTTCAACAAAACCACACCGAAAACTTTCGTTTTGGATAAACTCAAAGGATGGTTGATTGCAGCCATCATAGGAGGAGGATTGCTGGCGCTGGTGGTTTGGATTTATCTTATTTCAGGTCAATGGTTCTGGTTGATCGCCTGGGCAGTGATCGGCATGTTCACCATTTTTATGACGATGTTTTATTCCAACATCATTGTTCCTCTGTTCAACAAACAAACCCCCCTTGAAGAAGGCAACCTGCGCACTGCCATTGAAGATTTCGCTCATATAGTTGGATTTAAACTGAGAAATATTTTCGTGATGGATGGTTCTAAACGTTCCACTAAAGCCAACGCTTATTTTACCGGTTTGGGTTCGAAGAAAAGAATCGTTTTGTTTGATACGCTCATAAAAGATCACACTACCGAGGAACTGGTAGGCGTTTTGGCACATGAGATAGGTCACTACAAGAAAAAACATACTTTGACCGGAACTATAATTTCTTTACTTCAAACCGGTCTGATGTTGTATATTTTATCGTTGTTTATTGGAAATCCTGCATTATCACAGGCGCTGGATGCAAAAGAAGGAAGCTTCCATCTGGGAATCCTTGCTTTTGGTTTGCTTTACAGCCCTTTATCCTTAATTTTAGGATTGATTATGAATGTGATTTCAAGGAAGAATGAATTTGCTGCAGATCGCTTTGCCGGCGAAAATTACCAGCCTAAACCGCTTCAGGATGCACTGAAAAAACTGTCGGTCAACCACCTGAGCAATTTGAGGCCACATCCTGCTTATGTTTTCTTTTATTATTCCCATCCTCCATTGCTTCAAAGGTTGAATGCCCTTGGAAAGATACGATTAGAGAATTGAATTCATGTGAGTGATTTATTGGCAAAATCATGTGAATTTAATGACAGCAAGGCTCCCCTGGCTTCATCTCCTTCTTTACTTCTAGTTTTTCAGCCTTCGGACTTACATAAGGAATTCCAAGGCTCATTCCACGAAGGATGAAAAGAAGTCCTAGCATGACGATGAATATAGGGATCACTTTGCTTAATCTCCTTTTCAATCCCAGGCTGATCATGTTACCCATAATCGAAATGCCAAGCAGCATTGGTGTTGTCCCAATTCCGAACATCATCATAAATGCGACACCCATTACAACATCATGGGTATTAATGGCTCCGGCTATGGCTACATAAACGAGTCCACAAGGAAGTAAGCCATTCAATAAACCTATCATAAATAATGCCCCTATAGAATCTTTATTAAAAAGTTTCCTGAATCCAATGGTCAAACGACCGGCATACCCGCTGAAAAGATTGCTTATTTTAATTTTTTCTCTAAAAATAAAGGGAAATAAAACAGATATTATCATAATAATTCCGACGGCAATGGAAGCCCATTGTTGTAAGCCGGCAAGTTTAATACCTCTGCCAAGCATACCGAATAAACTGCCCAAAACGCCATAAGTCAGTATTCTTCCGAAATTATACGATAAGCCGCCACTAATTTTTCTAAACCAGTTTTCCTGTGAAAGTGGCAATGCAATAGCAATCGGTCCGCACATGCCCGCGCAATGCAGACTTCCGATCAATCCTATAGTAAGGGCTGTAATTAAATCCATGATAATCTGTAATAAGTTTTAGGGTTAAGGCTATGACTAAGACTAAGGATAAGGATAAGACCAAGGCTAAGTGAAAACCTAACCATAACCTTTTTCCAAACCGGCCCGCCTGACCACCTGCAGGCGTGGCAGGGATGGGCAGGCAACCTGGCCCTTGTCTCACACATACTTTTATCTATTTATACCGCAAGTTATTTTGCGATTTGCTGTTTTACTTAAACTGTATGTCTCTTATGTAACTAAACTGAAAATGGGTAAAGGCATAGGTAAAGAAGCCGGGGTAGTCTCAGGGTTAAGGCTAAAGTAGGTGAAAACCTTACCATAACCTTTTCCCAAACTGGCCCGCCTGACCACCTGCAGGCGTGGCAGGGACGGGCAGGGACGGGCAGGCATCCTGACCCTTACCTCACACTCTTTTATCCATTTATATCGCAAGTTATTCATCTTGGTACTGTTTTATTAAACTGAGGGACTAATTTCTAAGTACTAAATACTTTGTAATAAATACTATGTACTAAATACTGTCCTCTCACTGCACCACCAACGATTCTTCCTGGTAATAACCTTTGCTCTCGCACTCGTAATCCATTTTGATGATATAGCGTCCTTTTAATAATTTATCTGTCGCAAACGATATCATACCTGCTGTATCGGTATCAATCGCAATTGTAATATCACCTTCTTTTTCTGATGGTCTGTAAAAAGTGATGGTTCCTGTTAAATTATTCAAATTGATTGATGAAGGAAAAGTAAAACTCAAAATACCATCATTATTTTGAACCTTAACTTTATCAGGCAGCAGGTTGGTGTGATTGATTTTATCCATTTTCTGCTGGTATTCAAGAGATTTTGGATAATAATCCTTCTCCACCAGATCAAAGTTTTGCTTAAACATAAAAAATACAAACACTATGATCATCAGCATAAAAATACTCCCTCCAACAAAAATGCCCGTTCCCCAATTCCACTTTATCTTCATAATTGCTTTTTATTTTTTGTCGAGATAGTTCGGGCCCACAAAAGAGGCTTCATATTCTTCGATCAATTTATTTTCGGAGTATATTCCGAATTTTAACAGCGTATTTGACGAACTGAGCTGATCTTTTTGAATGGCAACCAGAAAACTACCTTTGCCCACACTTCCTTTTTCGGCAATGATGGGATCTCCCATAGGAATAAGTTCTCCGTGCGGTTCAATCAATTTAACAGATACATTATGATGGTCTCTTGTTTTATTTACAACCTCAACCTGGTAAATATTGCTGTAAGCATTTTCGCCGTATTCCTGGAACAACGTACCTTTCTGGCGCAGGATGGTAGTTTCGAAATCAGTCCTGAAAATAAGCAGTGATGCTACAATTAAAAGCAAAACCGACAATACGGCAGAATAGGCGATGGATCGTGGATTAAAGATAGACCTCACACCTTCCACAATTCCCTTATCAGAATCATAACGGATCAGTCCGCGTGGTTTTCCGGTTTTATCCATAATTGCATTACAGGCATCAATACATGCGGCGCAATTGATGCACTCCAACTGGGTTCCATTCCTGATGTCAATATTGGTTGGGCACACCACCACACAACTTGAACAATCAATGCAGTCGCCTTTTTGAGTCTCTGACCTGTCTTCAAGCGGATTGTGCCTGCCCCTTGGCTCCCCTCTCTTGTAATCGTAAGCCACTACAATGGATTTGTTGTCGAGCATTACCCCTTGCAGCCTTCCGTAAGGACAGGCTATCAGGCAAACCTGTTCCCTGAAAAATGCAAAAACAAAATAGAAAACGCCTGAGAAGAGAAGAACGGCCATAAAAGTTCCGGGGTGGCTGGCAGGTCCGCCGGTTACCAATTCCAAAAGCCGGCTGGAACCAATGATGTATGCAAGAAAAGTATTGGCAATGATAAATGAAATGATAAAAAACAAGAATTGCTTGAGTGTCTTTTTCCATACTTTTTCAAAATTCCAATCCTGCCGGTTCAGCTTTTTCTGGGCGCCGTAATCGCCTTCTATCCAATATTCAATTCTTCTGAAGACGAATTCCATAAAAATGGTTTGCGGACAAACCCAACCACAAAAAAATCTTCCAAAAACTACAGTGAAAAGGATTATGAATACTGCAAGAGAAATTAATGAAAGAACGATAATATGGAAATCCTGGGGCCAAATGATGATGCCAAAAAGAATGAATTTTCTTTCGAGGATGTTAAGCAGTATAAAAGGGTCTCCTTTGTAACGGAGGTGAGGTGCAAGGAGTAAAAAGGCAAGCAAAATGGAAGCTATGATAGATCTGAAATTGAAAAGTTTGCCTTTTGGTTTCTTCGGATAAACCCAAACCCGCTTTCCATCATTGCTTACTGTTGACAACCGGTCACGAAAATGAACATTTTCTTTGGGGTTCCCGTTACTCATAATTTTAATAATTAATGAAAAGTCACAATACAGCTAAGAATCTGGCTTTGGCGTTACCAAAGCCAGATTTTTAAATTATGGAATTCAATAAGGCCACTCCTTCAGATCACCCTGAGGCGCTTTAGGATTGGCAGGAGCTTTGCCATGTAACGTTATGATATAACTGATAACTTCAAGGCGCTGCTTTGGAGAATATTGATCTTTATAAGCGATCATCCCTTTTTCCATCACCCCATTGGTAATCGTATTGAACATCTCTTCAATAGTATTACCATGTATCCAGTAGTCATCCGTCATATTAGGACCTACAAGTCCACCGGCATCAACCAAATGACATACTGCACAAACCTTATCAAATATAACTTTACCATTTGCCACCGATGTTGCATCGGTCAAAACTTTCATTTCAAAAGTCTCTGATTGTGACGGCACTGGAACCAGGCTGGCTGCCTTGGCCATAGATTCGTTGTATTCCGACATTTGAACCAGGTCATCAGCCTGGAATACAAACAACCTAACCAAATACACTATTGCAAATACAATACTTAGGTAAAACAGCCACTTCCACCAGGGCGGAAGATCGTTATCCAATTCCCTGATGCCATCATATTCATGGTCGCTGATAAGCCTGTCGTTGGTCAGGGTATCAATTTCGTATTCCTGGTCAATTTTATTTTGAACTTGTTTTTCTTCAGTGTTGCTCATAATTTCCTGATTATTTATTAATTGATAAGGTTATGATCATTTTCATTAAGGGGCATTCTCTTGTATTCTTCCACTTCTTCCTTTTTCATCCTTAATACCCCAATAACGATAATAATGAATAACAAAATAAAAAATACAGTTAGAACGGAGGATAATTCATCCAGCCAACTAACATTCTCCAGAATTCTTGCTAATATTTTAGACATACCGGTTATTTATTTATTGCTTGTGTATCGTTTGAAATATCTGTTCCAAGCCTTTGCATATAAGCAATCAAAGCGATAATTTCTTTCTGATCTGTAACATCAATCCCGGCATTTCGCAAACCACCGGCAATTTGTGCAGCCTGAGCATTCAAATCTTCAATGGCTTTAAGGTCATAACCCTCGGGGTACGGAACGCCAAGTGTCTGCATTGCCCTTATTTTCTTTGGCGTTGATTCAACATCCAGATTCTGAGTTGCAAGCCAGGGATAAGGCGGCATAATGGATTGAATATTCGTCTTCTGCGGATTAACAAAATGTTCGTAATGCCATGAATCAGGTTTGTAAATCTTACCTGACTTTACACCTTCACGTGCCAAATCCGGTCCCGTTCGTCTTGAACCCCACTGGAACGGATGATCATAAACATTTTCACCTGCTTTTGAATATTCACCATAACGTTCAACTTCGGAACGGAAAGGTCGGATCATTTGGGAATGACAATTGTAACATCCTTCGCGGAGATAAATATCTCTACCCTGCAATTCAAGCGGAGTGTATGGTTTAACGCTTGAAATAGTTGGTATGTTTGACTTTATCAGGAACATAGGTATAAATTCAACAATACCACCAATCATAATAGCAATAAGGGCATAAATTGTAAACAATACCGGTTTTGATTCGATGGTTCTGTGCCAGCCTTCCTTTACCGCTTTCTTTTCAATCGCAATGGCTTCATCTTCTTCAAAGCGTGCAAATTTACCTGACTGTGCCGTTTTGATCAGGTTGATGACCATGAGTGCAGCGCCTGTTAAATAAAGGATGCCACCTACCGCTCTGAACATGTGCATGGGTCTGATCTGTAAATAAGTATCAAGGAAGTTGGGATATTTCAAATACCCTTCAGCGGTAAACTCTTTCCACATCAATGCCTGAGTGAATCCTGCAAAATAAAGCGGAACTGCGAAAAACAGCATACCCAGGGTTGCAAGCCAGAAATGCGTATTTGCCAGCGATTTTGAGTACAATTTTACTTTGTAGAAACGAGGATATAGCCAATACAGCATTCCAAAAAGCATCATTCCATTCCAGCCAAGCGTCCCGATATGAACATGTGCTATGGTCCAGTCAGTAAAATGGCTGATGGCATTCACACTTTTCAATGAAAGCAAAGGACCTTCAAATGTTGACATACCATAAGCCGTTACACCCACAACAAACATTTTCAATACCGGATCTTCACGGACTTTATCCCAGGCGCCTCTCAGGGTAAGTAAACCATTGATCATACCACCCCATGAAGGAGCAATAAGCGCAATTGAAAACACAACACCTAATGCCTGCGCCCAGTCAGGGATTGAGGAATATAAAAGGTGGTGCGGTCCTGCCCAGATATAAAGGAAGATCAGAGACCAAAAGTGAATAATTGAGAGTTTATATGAATAAACCGGACGGTTAGCTGCTTTGGGGATAAAATAATACATTAAACCCAAAACTGGAGTAGTAAGAAAAAATGCAACTGCATTATGGCCATACCACCACTGAACCAGTGCGTCCTGAACTCCAGCATACAAAGGATAACTTTTAAGCAACGAGACCGGCAATTCAAATGAATTTACAATGTGCAGCACAGCTACGGTTACAAAAGTGGCGATGTAAAACCATATTGCCACATAAATGTGTCTTGTTCTGCGCTTTATCATGGTTCCGATAAGATTCCAGCCGAAAATTACCCATACAACGGCTATCAGTATATCTATGGGCCATTCCAATTCAGCATATTCCTTTCCGGTTGTATAACCTGCCAGCAAAGTAAGTGCTGCCAGAACAATAATGAGCTGCCAACCCCAGAAATTCAGAAAACTCAGGGTTTTATTAAACATTGGTGTTTTCAGCAGACGCGGTGTTGAATAATAAATTGCTGCAAAAATGCCATTGCCAACAAAGGCAAAAATAGCTGCATTGGTATGCAGAGGTCTCAATCTGCCAAAGGTGATGTATTGCAAGTTCATACTCAGTGCAGGAAAAATAAGCTCAAGTGCAGCTATCAATCCTACCAGAAAAGCAACAACTCCCCATAGAATGGTTGCATTAGCGAAGTATTTCGCAATTTTGTTGTCATAAGTAAATTTTTCAATTGCCATAAATTCAGGATTTATTTTTATTGGATTTTTCCATTTCGTTGCTTTTATTATTTACCGGGAGATCGGCAGGATGTTCATCTTTTAATTTGCTGTCATTCTTATAGTCATCAAACAGTATGCGAACACTTGGGGTGTAGTCGTCATCGTATTGACCGGATTTTACAGCCCAAATGAATGCGATTAGAAAACCACCCGCTACCAGCACACCCACACCTATTAAAAAATATATAACAGACATTATATCCTATTTAGGTATTTCGATACAAAAATAAATTTAATTGGAAAATTAACAAATTTTTAACAAATGAATTTGTTAACAAAAATACATTGGTAGTGTTACAGGAAATTCTGCTCTGTTTCTACTGAGGAACGTAGGAATGCAGAAGATAGTTGATAATTATAAATTCATTTTTATCTGAGTTATCCACTTCATCATCAAAATTAAAATCGCCGGACAAATAATTTGATTCACCTGCTTCAATCTTCCAAATTGCGGTTTTATCAACTGCATTGATTTCGCCATTTGCATCACCATCACCTGCAATCATTCCCCAAACGCCATTGGTTAACTGTTTTTGCCCAAAATTATAGGCTTTGTCGGCGGATGTGGAAAAATCATAGGCATAGATATTGCCTTCCAGATTAAGAGGGTAAGCACTCATAACACCAAGATGATTCCTATGCCACACCACAACAAATAATTGATGAACGATTGAATTTGGGGATTGAAGATTGGTAATGCCGTCCATGCCCTTTATAGAACCATCATTCAGCAAAAATCCGGATTGCTGCTCAACCACTGTCCCTGAAAAAGCTGAAGTCGCATCGGGAGCATCACGCAGTTCCACCAAAATCCAATCAACAATATCCGGAACGGGAATGGCAGGTATTGAAGGGCTACCTAAGTAATTCCAGGGTGGCAGGCTATAAGGATTAATAAGTGGAAGATTATAATTAATTCCCGTTTGCATATCCACACCTGCAAAAGGACCTTCGAGGAATACCTTTAACGAAATCTCATAGTATGCAGGCTGTGTATTGGTTTGAATAGCAAACTTACTGATAATCGGCAGATGATCCGACATATTGTAAATAGCCTGGATCACCGAATCAGGGACAGATGTATTAATTGGTGTATCTGTAAGGGCTTTATTCAGGTGCTGTCCATCGTTGCCAACTGCAATATACGAATTGCCGATGTAACTAATTTTGTTTGAGCCAGAAAGCAAATCATTTGAAAAAAGCATAAAATCAAATCTATCGTCCAGTCCACCGGTAGCTCCGCCACCAAATGATGCGGTACGGGGGCTTTGTGTATGGATTGAAGCAAAGGTCTGATTGTCGCTCCAGTTACCCGAAGGTAGTACATCAGTAAGGGGATAGATTCCCTGATTAATCAAAGCACTATAAGCGGGTTCAGAAGAAGCATTGTAAAAATTCAAATCTCCTCCAAAAATTATGTTTTCGATATTTGGATTGCTGTTGACGTGGCTTTTGAAATGCATAACTTCAGCCAACCGTTGCTGGGCATAAGTAGAACCTTCACTGGCTTTTAAATGAGCAACATAAAGATAAAAGAAAATGGTATCACTAAAGGGTTCCTGCAAATTATAATAAAGAACATACTCATTGATAACCCGTAATGCGGTTCCGATGGTATCCTGAGAATAAAGGGTAAATCTATTGCTGTTGTAAAATAGTCCATTATCAGTATCGGGCCCATCGGTGAAAGCCGCTTTTTGATACTTGGTTTCGCCATAAACATTTAATCCTTGTTGCAGTAACGTATTAGCTCCGGCATCAGAAATCAATTCGGTGACCACGACAAAGTCAGGTTTGATATATTGATTAATCGTCCTGAAATACTGAACCCGCGTACCCGTACTTCCCGGATAGTTTAAGACATTATAATACATAACCGTGACAGTGTCGCTTTGCGAAAATCCGATGAGTTGCAACAGCAGTGCAAGTAATAGAAGTAAACGATACATACTTTCGACCTGAATGAGGACGCAAATGTAGGGTAAAGGTTAATAACAATATCTAAATACGTTACTATTTTTTCAAACAGGTTTGTTAATAACCTGAACGGAAAGAGGATTTATTTGAGGAAAGAGTCTATTTCAAAAAATTTGGCAATATTCCAAAAAAAATCCTGCTGCAGCAGGATTTGGTATTTATTTCATCTCCTTATCTAAAAATTTTATCTTGTCATTCAAGGCTGCCACTTCAAGTTTAGCACTTTCAATCTTGCGTTCAAACTCCTCTTTCATAGCCGATGACTTTTTGTTATGAGAGAAAAAGCCTATGTTGTTTTCCCAAAGTTTAATTTCCTCCTCAATTTTCTTTTTCTTATTCATAAGAACGACCTTTTCATTGGACATAAACCTGTCGGAGTTGGGAGTATCTTTCATTCCCTCAATACGGTTGCGGTAATTGATATTCTGAATTTCTGATTTGGAAATTTTTAGTTTATCTAACTGTTTATTGATTACTGTCCTGAATTCATTTTGCAATCTCTCCTTCTCCTTAATCGGAACATGTCCGATATCTGTCCATTCGCGCTGAAAACCTTTTAGCGTTTCAAGGTTGGCGGTTTTGTCCTCACCAAAGTCAAATGCTTCCACTTTTTTTATCAGGTCTTCCTTCAATTTCAGGTTGTCGCTTTCATTTTTTCCAACATTGCCGAAAAATTCAGATTTGGCATTAAAGAATTCATCACAGGCTCCCCTGAAACGTTTCCATATTTTATCAGACAGTTTTCTTGGTACCGGTCCTATATTCCGCCATTCGTTTTGAAGCCTGATCATTTCCTGGGTTGTCTTGCGCCAGTCATTACTCGATTTTATTGCTTCCACCTGAACACAGAGGTCAACTTTGAGGTTGTAATTGTTAAGCTGTTCGTCTTTGATCTTCTGGAAATATTCCTTTTTGCCGGCAAAGAAATTATCGAGGGTTGACTTGAATCTATCCCAAATATCATCATTTTGTTTTCTTGGGGCAGGTCCAATAGTTTTCCAAACTTTTAACAATTCGGTGATCTGATCGGTATTGTGCTGCCAGTCTTTGATAGTATTATTTTCTATATGGATGATCTCCTCGGCTTTCTCACACAAGGCTGTCTTAGCCATCATGTTGTTTTCAAGGCTTTCCTGAAGTTTATCGTAATGTTCGCGGCGCCGCTCATTAATTTTATCGGTTGCATTTTTGAATCTTTCCCAGAGTTCGTCCTTCTTATCTTGCGGAACAGGTCCAATATCTTTCCACTGGTGGTGATATTTCTGTAATTGTTTAAAGGATTTCAAAATGGAAGATTCGAGTAATAATTCTTCCGTTTTCTCGCATAATTCTATTTTGGATTCAAGGTTCTTTCTGAGATCAAGGTCGCGCAGTTCTTTATTGATTTTTACCTTATCAAAAAACCTCTCCACAAGAAAATGATAACTTTGCCAAAGATTATTGACTTCATTCTTTGGAACCATCCCGATCTCTTTCCACTTATCCTGAAGGGTTTTGAATTCGTCATAGGTTTTCTTGAGCGATTCTTCCGAATCAATCAATACTTTTAGTTCTTCAAGAATGATTTTTTTTGCTTCGAGGTTTTTATGTTTCAATATTTCCTGGCTTTCAAGAAATACCTGCCGTTTCTCACGGTAAACGGCAAAAGCGTCATTAAATCTCTTCTCCAGTTCATCAGTGGCAGTATCATAGTCAGCCTTGTCCTGCCCTGAAGCTATAAAATCCTCGTATTTTTTATGTTGTTCTTCTTTGTTGATTTTAAGAAATGCTACCTTGACGAGTGCAACTTTTTTCCTGATGACATTGATGTCATTTTCCTTGACGGTTTCTTCCATCAGTTCCACCAATTCCTGTCGGCTTAATTGCAGGATAGTGGCATTTCCTTCTTCTTCGCTTTCTTCATCTTCATCTGACTCATCTTCAATGTTGTCAGTATCATCGTCCTGGAAAGTTATTTCGGGTTTTGTCTCACTCGCAGATAATGAATCCGGCGCATTGGATGCCGGCGCTTCCGGGGCGATAACAGCCGTTTCAGCTACGATTTCAACAGGAGCGGATGGCTCGTCAGGAGTTTCAATGACTTCCGAAGATTCAGCTTTCTTTCGCTTCTTTTTTTCTTTCACTGGCTTTGGAACGGCTTCCTCAGCAAGTTCATCAGGGGTTTTGGCTTTAACCCTTGGTTTCCTTTTTTTTGAGCTTTCTTCCTGATTCTCAACAGGTGGTTGTTCAGCTTGTTCAGTATTACTTTCTAACTGATTGGTAATTTCTGTGTTCTCCTCCTGCATCTGTCCGTTTGCTTCGGCAGGATTCTGATTGAGTTGATTATCCATTTTATATTAAATTATTTCGCAATTGAAATGGGATCAGTCCAAAGACTGTAAATTCATTAACCTTTATTTATAAGCGCGCAAAAGTAATAATATTTTATTTTCTCAAATAAAAATTAAAATGTGTTGGAATTATTACTTGAATCTAGGTATTCAGGATGAATGTTTTTAGTTGAAGGGTCGCTTGTTAAAAATAAAGTAACCGATGTTGATGTTGAAAGAAAATGGCTCATCTGCCTGGTCATAATAATTCAGGCACATACTAATAGGACCGATTGGGGAATGAAAGACAACACTTCCTGAGCCGATATAATAACGATTAGAAAAGACTTCTCCAAAATATGCTTTACCAAATTCATCATCAAGAATTTCCTGATATGGCTGGAATACATAACCCTCAAATCTGAAATCGAGATTTTTAAGGAGGCCAAATATGGCTTTGCCTCCAAAAGCGAAATAAGTAAATGCTCTGAATTGCGAAAGAAAGATGGTTTGACTTTCAGGAATTGGCTCGAACGCCGGCGCACTCAAAACACTGGAAGTATAATTATTAAAGAAAGGCTGGTTAGAGAAAGTGGCTGCGCCATAAATCCCGAATTTAATCCTTGCGGATGCATTAAAATAGCGGTCATAAACCATTCGCGTTTGAAACCAGTTATGATAATTAGAATATTCTGTCGAATCTACCGATGTTGATCCCGGGAGATTGTCTTCCATCCCGCTGATGAATCGTCCACATATTTTAAAGAAAGTGCCTTCGGAGGCAAATTGTTTACGGTTGTGGGAATTGTATTCAAAATAAACACCCGGACTGTAAAAGTTGAAAGAGGTTTTATCAGCAATATCTTCCCGGCTGAACTGGTTGGTTTGATAGTAGTAATCTGTTTTAAACCCTGTTTCCATCTCAGCCGCCATCTTCGAATAATTGGTAAATGGTGAATTGATCTCATATTTCCAATAGCTGTCGCGTTGTACGAGGTAGTTGGGCTTCTCATCTTCGAAGAAGTAAGTTGTGGTTTTAAAGTAGTTCCATCCATTCAGGGTGTACGACAATTCCATAGCAATCGGAACACTTGAAGGGAGGTCAATACGTGCAAGCGCCATCCCGGAATTATGGAATCTTCCGAGGTAAACATTACCCAACAGGTTGAGTGAATAGTTGCTCCACTTATTGTATTTAATCTGGAAAAAAATTTCGTTGGTAGCCTTTGACGTAACAAGCCCGCCAATTTCCGCTTCAATTCGGTTGTTTCGGGTAATACCAAAACCCACATCATAAACACCGGTTTCGGGCGAATAGGTCAGTTTCGGGTTCACAGATTCAATCTGGTCCTCGCCAAGTATTTTATAATATTGATCTTTTATAATTTGCTTTTTATCAATAGTGGAAATAGAATCGTCCTGAAGTTTCGCAAGTACTTTCTTCTTCTGGATCAAGCGGTTGAGGTATATTTCCTGTTTTTTATTGACTCCTGTATAACTAAAATCACCCACAACCATCAATGGTTTTTTTGAAATAAATTCTTTCCTTTTCTGATATTTCTCATCAATTGTTTCGCCCGATTGAATGAGTTTCATGATTTCAGGGATTTTGGCAACAGTAGCCCGGTATCCGCTATCAATAAATTCACGCGTATTTGTGAAATCAGTAATATTGCAGGGTTTCATTTCCGGTTCTATCACCACTCCTTTTTTTACATCAACATTGTATTGGGTATTTGCCATCAGCATTGATTGTAGTTGAGAGATGAGGTCGTCATCTTTTGGTGGTCCATAGTTACTCGCGGCTTTGCTGCCAATGATGATGTCCGGATTAAACTCCTCCACCATCACATCGGCAGGAAAATTATTGTACATTCCTCCATCCCACATCAGTTTATTATTGATGCGGATCGGTTTGAAATAAAAGGGAAATGTCATGGAAGCCCTTACGGCTTTGTCTAAATTGCCTTCACGAAGAATTACTGATTTATTATCCGCAATGTCGGAAGCAACACATCTGAATGGGATGGCTAACGAATCAAAATTATAATTACAGGCGGCGCCGGCTTCTGAAAACCATTCGACAAACCTGAAATCCATTTCGTAGGGAGAAATGATATTGGTCGGTAATTTAACTTTCAGTATAGAGTCAATGGTAATTTTAAAAATCTGCCATGATGCGTTGGGGTCAGGTGCCTTAAAAAAGTAGCTGTAACGTGTGTCGAATGCACCATTGATCCAGGAATTCAGTGCGTCGGAAGTAAAGATTTCCTCGATCTGATCAACCGTATATCCCGCAGCATAAAAGCCGCCGATGATGGCTCCCATTGAAGTTCCGGAAATATAGTCTATCGGAATGTTATTTTCCTCAAGGGCTTTCAATACTCCAATATGCGACACTGCCCTTGCACCACCCCCACTGAGTACCACCCCTACCCGCTGACAAAATACTGCGCCGGTCAGAAGCAATCCCGCCAAAATCAAAACGCCTTTTTTAACTATCAGCCTCAATTTGGATACTATATTTTGAATATTAAAATTCTGGTTTACGATTCCGGCAAATGCCTTTCTTCAATAAAACCCGACAACTGACTTCAGTTAATCTGATTGAAAGTTACACTTAGAATTCAAACTTTCAACGTTTGCCAAAGTTCTTTATTACTTATTGAACCATTTCAAGCGCCTGGTCAATATCTTCAATGATGTCTTCCACCTCTTCAATTCCAACCGACAACCTCACCAGTTCGTCAGTGATACCGGCTTTCTGCTTGGCTTCATTTGACAATTTAGAATGCGTCATCGAAGCCGGATGCTGGATTAACGTTTCAATTCCACCAAGCGAGACAGCCAGAAGCGCTAACTTAACGCTATTCATCATGGTTTTACCGGCATTGTAACCTCCTTTTAATCCAAAACTGATCATCGCTCCGGGTCCCTTCATTTGTTTCTTAGCCAGGTCATATTGAGGGTGCGACTTCAATCCCGGATAACTTACCCATGCAACTTTAGGATGATTTTCAAGATGTTCGGCAATAATGATTGAGTTTTGCTGTGCTCTGTCTATTCTGATAGCAAGGGTTTTTAGGCCTCTTCTTGTCAAGAATGCCTGGTGGGGGTCCATATTACATCCCAGGTTGACCATCAATCCACGGAGTAATTTATAGTGCGCTTCGGTTTTTGTAACAATTACTCCTGCAACTACATCAGCATGTCCGTTAATGAATTTGGTCATGGAGTGTAAAACTATATCTGCTCCCAAATCCAGTGGGGTTTGAAGGTAAGGACTACAAAACGTATTATCAACGCAAACGATGATTCCCTTTTTATGCGCAATTTCGCTTATAGCTTGAATGTCGGTAAGAATGATAGTTGGGTTGGCAGGCGTTTCGAGAAAGATCAGCTTTGTATTTGGACGGATGGCATGAATGACTTCCTCTATTTTGGAAGCGTCAATAAATGAGGATTCTATATTGAATTTTGGATAGAGTGATTCCATGATAGCCCGCGATGGTCCATAAATAGCGTTCTGACCGATCATGTGATCGCCTGCTTTCAGCATTCCCAGGTAGACCGTGTTAACAGCAGCCATGCCCGAGGAAGTAGCAATTCCGCCATATCCGTTTTCAAGTTCAGCAATGGTTTTTTCAAGATCAATTATTGTAGGGTTTCCAATTCGGGTGTAAATGTAACCGTCACTTTCACCAGAAAAGCATTGTGCACCATGATCAGCACTTTGAAATGAAAATGTTGAAGTTTGGTAAATTGGCGTAACAGCGCTGCCCAGAGGATCATGAAATCCACCACCATGAACAAGTTTTGAATTAAATCCTTTTTTCTTTGCACTCATAAAATTTGTATTATTTGTTTGAATCAACAAATGTATAGAGATATTTTTGATTTGTCTATGAAATACACTTTTTTGATTTACGCATTTCATAAGCCATTTTGTTAACTTTGCCACCATCACAATTTGATAAACTATGGCGATAAAAAAAATGAAGGTTGTTACAACTGACTTAATAAATGAGGTTCTGAATGATTACAGGATTGCCATCGAAAGCAGGCAGGTAAGTTTATTGGGCAGGAAGGAAGCGCTTACAGGTAAAGCTAAGTTCGGAATTTTCGGTGATGGGAAGGAAATACCACAGTTGGCTTTGGCTAAAGTTTTTAAAAATGGTGACTGGCGAGCCGGTTATTATCGCGATCAGACTTTTATGTTTGCATCCGGGCTGATGTCGTTAGAGGAATTTTTTGCACAACTCTACGGTGACACCGATGAAGATTTCAATCCTCAGACAGCCGGCAGGCTGATGAATAACCATTTTGCTTCAAAAACGATTGATAAGGAAGGGAATTGGCTGGACCTTACCCAACAGAAAAACTGCTCTGCCGATATATCACCTACAGCCGGCCACATGTTAAGGCTTTTAGGACTCGCCCTGGCTTCCAAACTGTATAGAAATAATAAGAAACTTAAGAATGTTGAAAAATTCACAGTCAGAGGCAATGAAGTAGCTTTTGGCACCATTGGCGATGCCTCCACTTCGGAAGGATATTTTTTTGAAGTATTGAATGCCGCCGGTGTTTTACAGGTTCCACTTGCAATTTCGATATGGGATGATGGCTACGGGATTTCTGTTCCGCGAGATTTTCAAACCATAAAAGGAAGCATTTCGGAAGCGCTGAAAGGTTTTGAAAAAGAAGGAAAAGTAAATGGCTTCTACATTTATAAGGCGAAAGGATGGGATTATGAGGCTTTGTGCAAAATATATGAAGAGGGAATTGAAAAATGCCGGAAAGAACATGTCCCTGTAATCTTTCATATTACAGAACTGACACAACCACAGGGTCACTCTACTTCCGGGTCGCATGAACGATATAAATCGAAAGAACGATTGGCATGGGAGATTGAATATGACGGCATCAAAAAAATGCGGGAATGGATCATAAAAGAAAAAATAGCCGGTGCTAAAATTTTGGATGAAATTGAAGCTGCTTCCATAATAAGGGCAAAAGAAGCAAGACAAAATGCCTGGAATAACTATATGAATCCTTTGAAGGAGAAAAGGAAGAGCTTCATCAATATGGCTGATGTTTCAACATGTAATTGCGCCAAGACTGATAAGATTGATTCGATAAAGAAAGAATTGAAGATGGTGAGCGAGCCTATTCGTAAAGATATTATTTCTTCAGGCAGAAAAATTCTCCGGCTTATTTGCGACCAATGCAGCAATCCGAATAATTCTCTGAAAAAAAATGTGACGAAATGGCTCACCGAAGAAATGAAGGACGACCATGAACGCTATAACACTTTCCTATACAGCAATACACCACGATCGGCACCGAAAGTAGAAACCATTGCACCGGTTATCGGGAAAGATTCTCCCTGGGTGCCCGGACGACAGATTCTGAGGGATAACTTTGAACATCTGTTCGGGAAACATCCCTTGCTGATTGCTTTTGGCGAAGACGTTGGAAGGATAGGAGGCGTGAACCAAACTTATGAAGGGATACAGGAAAAATTCGGGGAACTGCGGATAACAGATACAGGAATTCGTGAGGCGAGCATAGTGGGACAAGGTCTTGGATTAGCGATGCGCGGGTTCAGACCGATAGCGGAAATACAATATTTCGATTACCTTTTGTATGCCCTTCAGGTGATGTCGGATGACCTGGCAACATTGCAATACCGTACGAAGGGCGGACAGAAAGCTCCGCTGATCATCAGCACTCGCGGGCACCGGTTGGAAGGTATCTGGCACTCAGGATCTCCTCTGAGCATGGTTATCAACTCATTACGCGGCGTTTATGTTTGCGTGCCAAGGGATATGACCCGTGCTGCGGGATTTTACAACCTCTTTCTCCAATCGGATGATCCTGCTCTGATCATTGAGCCATTAAATGCATATCGTTTAAAGGAAAAACTCCCATCCAATTTAGGTGAATTTACTACCCCTGTTGGAATACCGGAAATTATTGAAGAAGGTACTGATGTGACTATCGTTACTTATGGGTCATGTGTTAGGATTGCTCAGGATGCCGTGAAGCAACTCAGGGAATTTTCTATTTCGACCGAACTGATTGATGTGCAGACGCTTCTTCCTTTCGATATCCATAATACCATAGTTGAATCGTTAAAGAAAACCAACAGGATCTTATTTTTTGATGAAGATGTTCCCGGAGGGGCTACAGCTTATATGATGCAGAAGGTGATTGAAGAACAGAAAGGATACTATTACCTCGATGCAGAGCCACGGACTATTACAGCCAAAGATCACCGTGCCGCTTACAGTACCGATGGAGATTATTTTTCCAATCCGAATGCCGAAGATGTTTTTGATGCAGTGTATAACCTGATGCACGAAGCGAATCCGGTGAAGTATCCCAAGATATTTTAAATAATAGAATAACAAACTCTTATGGAAGAATTCCTTCCAAAGTTGAAAAAATATTTAAGCATTGATCATCTTATGCTTTTATTAACCGTTTTTGTCGGTGCCATCCTTCGTTTTTATGATTATTCGCACCTACCCTATTCGCATGATGAATTCTCAGCCCTGTTCCGTACCCGATTTGATAATTTTAACGACTTGATCCGTTTCGGGGTAGTGGCTACTGATACCCATCCGGCGGGAGTGCAGGTTTTTATGTATTACTGGGTGAAGCTCTTCGGGGAATCGGAAATGATGGTGAAGCTGCCGTTTATGCTGGCAGGTTTGTTTGCGATTGTTATTGCTTATAAGATCGGAGGGCTGTGGTTTAACAAAACTGTTGGTTTGTTTGCAGCGCTTTTCCTGTCGGTATTGCAATATCCCATCCTTTATAGTCAGTATGCTCGACCTTATGCAAGTGGTTTGTTCCTGTCGCTGCTAATGGTTTGGTTCTGGACGCACATTGTTTTTCACCCGGAGAAAAAAAGGCTGCTGAACCGGATTGGATTTATCCTGACGGCTGCATTGTGCGCCTATAACCACCATTTCAGTATGTTTTTGGCAGCATTGGTTGGGGTTTCCGGACTCTTTTTCATAAAGGGTAAACGCCTCGTTGAATACCTTTTAGTATGCCTTGCGGTGATCATTCTTTACCTGCCACATCTAAACATATTGATTTTACAAATTAACAAAGGCGGAGTGGAAGAGTGGCTCAGCAAACCGAAACCAGCTTTTATCATTGATTATTTCGGGTATATTTTACACTTCAGTAAATTGCTTATTGGCTTAACAGCGGTTTTTATTCTTACCGGATTTGTTTTGTATTCTAAACATTGGCGAAAGACGAATAAATTCCGTTTGTTGGCTTTTGCGTGGTTTACAGCTACTTACCTCACCGGATATTTTTATTCGGTTTATGTGAATGCTGTGTTACAATATTCAATACTGATATTTGTGTTCCCGTTCCTGGTGATATTTGTTTTTTCATTTTACAGGGATGTTCAGGGATGGTTGAAAATAGCAGTTGCAGTTTTATTTATTACGGTTGCGGTTTATACACTGATCACCAACCGGCGGCATTATGAAATTGTTTATGAATCGGGTTATGAATTGATACCCGTGGAAGCAAATAAGATCAGGAAAAAAAACCCCGACAAAACAATCACGACAATAATATTTGAACCACCGAGAATAAGGGAATATTATATTGAAAAATACAAAATTAACGACAGTGATTATTTCTATCCGGATACCACTGTCAGCCTGCTTGATTTCAGGGAATTCATAAATCAGCAGACAAGCGAACTACTGGTGTTAGGCTGGATCAATAACTTGTCGTTTGACTACAAGCTGATAGTTGAGGAAAAATTTCCCTACCTGATCGAAAAGAAAAACTGGTTCAAAAGCGAATTGTTTTTTTATTCACGCACTCAGCCTGAAAGCAGTGGTTATATTTTTGCTGACCCTGTATTATTTTCTGCCCTTAATACATTTGATACATTGAATACCGGATGGGAAAATGTTGTGTTTTATAATCAACTTGCCAATGGACATTCTTACCCCCATGATAAGATATTGATTCTTGATAAAGAATTTGGCTACAGCCCAAAATTTAAAGCAAATCTTAAAGAGATAACAAAAAGTCATACCAATGAAATTTGTATTTCGGTGGATACTTACATGCCCATTGAATTGGCAAATCCATCTATAGTTTGTGAATTCAGACTGAAAGGAAAACGGATTGATTGGCGGGCGGGTAATGTGATTGATTTTACAAAGGCGCCAAGGGAAAGAACAACTGCACATTTGATAGTGAGACTGATTGAAGGTGAATTTTATGATCCTGAAACTGAAATCTGGATTTACTTCTGGAACAAAGATCTTGACGAGGTTTTAATTGACGAATTTAAAATTGAAGTACGTGAAGGAAATCCGATATTTTATGGTTTGTTCAGAAAAATTTGACACAATTTAAATGGAGAGGATAATTTTTTACGGGTATTTGTTTTTTAAAATCAGAAACTAATTGAGTAATGGGGAATGCATACCATAGAGCCGCACTATAACTGGAGACACCTATACATCGCATCAGAGGATGAACGGTCACCTTTTTTTGAAAGGGATTACAGCGAAATTGAATTTACCCATGCCATTTACGATCACTTTATCCATCCGCAATGGGATGAAATGGGATCAGCAACACTTTACCTTAAAATTCTTTATGTAAATTATGATTTTGGATTCTGTATCATTGAATTGATGGGCGAATGGAATGATTGCCTTTACAACGATAGCATGTTCCTTAAAAGGAATATTGCTGATATTTTGATTGAACAGGGGATTACCAAATTTATTTTGCTGGGTGAAAATGTATTGAATTTTCATGGTTCCGATACCGATTACTACCAGGAGTGGTTTGATGATGTGGAAGACGGCTGGATAGCTCTGGTTAACTTCAGGAATCATGTAACGGAGGAAATGATGCGGTCGCATATTGATTACTATCTGGCAATGGGAGGTGCACTGAACAAAGTAGTATGGAGAAGTAACACACCTCTTCAGGTTTATGAAAAAATTTATGCTTTACTAGTAAAAAGATTACCAGTGTAATTGAAATTTTACATAATTTCGCATCACGGTCGAAAATCTTTAATTCTGTGAATAAACTTATAAAGCTTAACATACGTGGTAAGGTACATGGTGTAGGTTTCAGGTTTTCTTGCATGGAAGCCGCTTACCGGTTTGGGGTGAAGGGTTTTGTCAAAAACAACACAGATGGAACCGTTTACGTTGAAGCAGAAGGACCCGAAGACAGCCTTAACCGTTTTATTGTTTGGTGCCGAAAAGGTCCTACGTGGGCCAGGGTGTTGAAAGTAGATATGGAAAATGGCGATCCTGTGGATTACAAATCATTTGAAATTAAACGTTAACCCTTTAAACTTCTCATTTTCCCGGAATAATCTGGGTGAGGCTTTAATCAATTTTTGTTTCACCTGGTTTAATTCCCCGCAGCATTTCACGTTTTCCTTTCGGACCGGGAAGCCGTTCAACCAGAAATCCAGCACTTTTTCAAATTTCGCCTCACCTCTCCTTTGGCACAATAAGTTACGATAATCCCACCGGCTTTTTGCGAATTAAACAACTTTTTGAATATCTCTGCTGTCCACAATTCCGGTTGAACCGATGGGCTGAAGGCATCAAAGTAAACCAGATCGTAATGGTTTTCATCAGGGCTGTATTTCTCCAGCCTATGCTTAATTTTACGAAATATAAAAAAATCATTTATTTTTAAGGATGAACCAAAAGGAGCCTGGTGCAATAACTGAAATGGATCCCCTGATAATTTTCCCCTGAGTATTTCGGGATAATTCAGTTGTTCAGTCAACTCCTGAAGCAAAGGATAAGGTTCAATAGTATCGTACCTGACCATGATTTTTTTTTCATGAGCTTTCAGCAGGGTGAGCAGGGCATTCAATCCGGTTCCAAATCCAACTTCCAGCACATTGATACTTTCAATTCCGTTAATTTGATCAAACCCGGCTTCTATGAAAACATGCCTTGATTCGTTGATGGCGCCGAATTTTGAATGGTAACTTTCATTGATGCTCTCCAAGAATATGCTATTTGAACCGTCTTCGGTAATGATGAGATTCGGCTGTTTCAATTTCATTGCTTTTAAAAAGTTACAAGAATTGCAGAAAGCTAATTTTACAAAAATATATTAAAAAGGCATTTCCTGTCAGATAATCAGGCTTTCTCTAATAAACCGGATAATCCATTTGAATATTCTTAACTATGTCCTTCGCATTTTAATAAACAGTACGTTAGATGATTAGAGGAGCAATATCCGGATTAACGATTATTAACCTTACGAAAAAACAGAATTAGACTCCGGAAATAACCAAACTATTAGTTGGTTTTGTCGGTTTTCGGCGGATGCTTACCCCATCAAAGGGTCGGGATAATTTGTAAAATGCGAATAATCAATGCCATCGGGTATTTGGCATAAACATTGAAAAGGAAGATTCAGCAAATCAAGGTAAGTTAATTAATGTTCACGAATTTAGTGATTATGACACAGAATGAAGAAAAGGTTGGTCTAAGTTTGATCAACAGTCACGCAGGAAAACGTCGGGTGTATGAAACCTATAAACGGACAAACCCCGATATGGCCCAGAAGTATCTGGAGTTCGTGGCTAAAAATCAATCAATTCAGTACATCAAGTGGGACGACCACAAGAAGAAATTCAAAGCGTAATACCGCAAGATGTAATGAAAAGGTAGTTAAAATCTACCGATTGAAAAACAAATGCAGATTCAGAATGCTGTCCGGTAACGTGACAGCATTCTGAATTTTTATTTCAGGGTAATTCAGCACAAAAACCCGGTTGGCTCCGGCAGCATAAATTTTCTGGTTCAACGGATCGAACCTGAGCCTGTAAAATTGCTGTCCTTCCAAAACTTCAGTAAGTATGTTATTTTTCAATGAATAAAATAAAACCCGATTCTCTGCCTGAACAAGGTATTCATCCTGACTGATGTTAACTGAAGTGATCACTTTTCCGGGAACATTCTTTAAAAATATTTGAGTGTTCGATGACTCTTCAAACAGCCAGATAACGCCTTCTCCGTTTTGATTCCCGATCACAAGAGCTTTGTTTTCATCTGTATCATAAAAGTCAACAACCTTGTAGTTCGTTTGCAAACGTTGCTTTTCCACTCCGGTCAGGATGTAGTAAGTCGCGAGATAAGTAAATCCGCCCGTTTTGCTTTGGAGATCAGCCAACAAATAATCTCCGAATTTCATGATCCTTGAAGGCAAAATGCTTTCGAGGAGTGTGGTGTTAAAAATAGTTACGCCACTGTACCTGAATCCGTAAATAAAAAAGCTGGAGTAAGAAGCGTACAGGTCACCGTCAAAATAAAAGCAATCAGACAAATGAACCGGCAATGGAGGGAAAGCATCTTTTTGCCATTCAATTTCATTGGTTTCGAGGTGGTAAACCTGAATATCAAAAGTGTTTAAACCTGCCACATACAGTTGCCTGTTCTTAGAATCTGTTTCGGACGAGGCATAATCACCGTTTATTTCGAAAAGGAGGTTTGTATTGAGCTCTGGATCAATAGAAGAAACCTCAATGGTTAGAACATCCTTTTTTGTAAGAACAATAATTTTTTCCAATACCCTCGGCAAACCGTTGATGTGAATTCTCTGGTACTTGTTTTTAAAATCATTATCATTTTCAGCCATGATGTACAAATAGTAGTTTCCGGTTTCTATTGTTGTTGCCGGAATCGGAAATTCTATTTCCAAATCGTAACTGGTGCTTTCCGGAAACAGGTAAATTATCGGTGCTACGGAAACAAACTGCTCATTCACTAACCCAATCTTAACGCTTTTGAGCACCAGGTCACCAGAAATAAATGCCTGCACATCAATCGTATCGGGTATGAAATATTCCTGACCTTCGAAAGGGGATGTGATCTCTATCACCGGGATGTGGTTGCCGGTATTATCATTGCAGGAAATTATAGCAATTCCAAAAATTAACAGAATGAGGAAAATATTGAGTAATCCCGATTTCACTATCGTCATGATTTTTTACCGAACTAAATTACAACAAATTTTTAACCTTGAATCTGTAGCTTTTTTGTATTTTTATCCGACCAAATGATATTGCTATGTTTTACAATCTAAACCTTGAAAAGGTATTGTTTCTCGACATCGAAACTGTTCCAATGGTATCTGAATACAACCTCTTACCTGAAAACTTTAGAAAACTTTGGGACAATAAAGCCGAAAGATTAAAACAGGAAGAAGGTGAAAAACCTGAAAAACTTTTCATGCGGGCGGGCATTTATGCTGAGTTTGGGAAGATCATCTGCATCTCAGTCGGATTTATTAAAGATCGTGAATTCCGGATAAAATCATTTTATGGAGATGACGAATATGAGTTGCTAAAGGAATTTTCAGAAATGCTCTCAAGGCATTATAATCCAAGGGATAACCTGCTGTGTGCTCACAACGGAAAGGAATTTGATTATCCTTACATTGCAAGGCGGATGCTCATAAATGGACATAAACTCCCTGAGATCATCAACATTGCAGGTAAAAAGCCCTGGGAAGTAGCCCACCTTGACACGATGGACCTGTGGAAATTCGGTGATTATAAAAGCTATACCTCACTCGCACTTTTGGCTGCTGTCTTCGGGATACAAACGCCAAAAGATGATATTGATGGGAGCATGGTTGTTGAGGTTTATTACAAGGAGAAAAATCTTGACCGGATTGTCCGTTATTGTCAGCGCGATACATTAACGGTTGCTCAATTGCTCTTGTGTTACCTGGGAAAACCAAAAATAAAGGAAGAGGATATTATTATTGCTTAGAACTAAATTTCCCGTTTTTATTGCGCGGGTCGTTTTCGCGAAAATTGTCTGCGGCGTTTCCATTGGCTATTGTTCCCTCCATTGGTTCCCGGCTTTGTAACCCGCTGCTGTTGTTGCGGTTTATGTTGCTTTGTTTGAATTTCGGCTTTATCCTCTGGTCCATCTTCAAGAAAAGGATGTTCTTCCACAACGGGAATCTTCAGATTAATAAGCTTTTGTATGTCACGCAAATAGGCTCTTTCCTCCAAATCACAAAAAGACAGGGCGATCCCGCTTGCTCCTGCTCTTCCCGTTCGCCCAATGCGGTGGATGTATGTTTCGGGAATGTTGGGAATGTCATAATTGATCACATGAGATAACTCCTCCACGTCAATACCGCGGGCAGCAATATCAGTCGCGATTAAAACATTAGTGCGACCGCTTTTAAAATTACCCAGCGCCAATTGTCGCGCTCCTTGCGACTTATTTCCATGAATGGCATCGGCGCTGATACTCGCTTTCCCAAGCAACTTAACGATCTTGTTGGCGCCATGTTTTGTCCGTGAAAAGACCAGCACGGAATCAATGGACTCCGTTTGTAACAGGTGGATCAACAATTTGGGCTTTCCTGTTTTGCTTACGAAATACACAGCCTGTTCCACTTTTTCTGCAGTAGTCTGTTCAGGTGTTACCGATACCTTTTCCGGGTTCCCTAAAATCTTACGCGATAAATCCACAATATCCGGCGGCATAGTAGCCGAAAAAAACAGCGACTGCCGTTTTAAAGGCAGTTTAGCGATGATCTTACGAATATCGTGAATAAACCCCATGTCGAGCATACGGTCAGCTTCGTCGAGAACGAAATATTTGATATCCTTCAATGTAATAAAACCCTGGTCCATCAGGTCGAGCAACCGTCCGGGAGTGGCTACGAGAACGTCAATACCTTTCCTCAATATGTCAGTTTGAGCGCCCTGCTTCACACCTCCGAAAATAACAGTATTTTTTATTCCGGTAAATTTTCCGTATGCCGAAAAGCTGTCAGCTATCTGGATTGCCAGTTCACGTGTAGGGGTAACAATGAGCGATCTGATCTTCCGTGGAGCATTGTTTTGTTGCCTGTCAATATAGAGGTGTTGCAGAATCGGAACGGCAAATGCCGCCGTCTTACCTGTACCGGTTTGGGCACAACCCAATAAGTCTTTTCCACTCAGTAAAATTGGGATAGATTGTTCCTGAATAGGCGTGGGTTGTGTATATCCTTCAGCCGCAAGGGCTCGAAGTATGGGTTCAATAATTCCTAAATCTTTGAAATTCATGTATTTTGGATAAAGGCGGCAAAGGTAGAGGAATTGTTTGGATATATTTGCTTTTAATAATTAAATCTGCTTCTCAGGCGCATTCATATAATTGATTTATCTCTGTTCATCACTGTTTACGAATAGTAATTGGGTAAGATTATCCGGTTCACAGGCTGAAACAAAAATCCTAAAGCATGAAAGGTATTCTTATATTCCTGCGAGTTTGAATCATCTGTTGTAAACGCTTATTTAGCGCAACCTTTTGTTCTATAAACAAGAACAAATAATGGTTTATCTTATACATAAAATTTAAGATTTTGGTGGTTTCGGCCCGTAGTAATTTTTAGTACGGGCTGAATTTTTATTAAAGACACACCCTCACAGCAAATAATATATTTTCAGCCTTGCATACAAGGTTGAGGTGTTGTGGGTAATAGTTAAAAAAAATTATCGTGACTAATCAGTCTGCTAACAATCTTATGTTTGCTGGATTAAAAACCTCTTACATGGGAAATACAGGTATAAGGGGAATATGGGTTATGGCTAAAAGCAATCTGGTTGGGAAGTATAATATTTAAATGCAAAACCAAAACACTGTATTTCCTCTATTCCATTTTACCCCTTATACCACCCCTCATTACTACGATAGGAGTAAAAAATTTCATTGCTAATAATATACTGATTGGTTACAAATTATCTTTTTGATTTCTTTCTTTTCGCCAAATCTTTCACCCGTTTATTTTCAAGGTTTTCCTTTACCCTGAAATGGATTATCTCAGTGATAAGCTGCACAGGCAGGGGTTTATCATACTTAAAGTGTATGGTGCCTTTGGTGGTGTCATATTCTTTGAGTTTTTCATTGAACACTTCAATGGCATGTGATTTCGGAAATAGGCTGTAATGGTTCTTAAAGGCAGCATAATAAACCAATATCCCATGAAATTTTAAAGCCGGCATTCCATAACTGATGATCTCCTCTGCTTCAGGTGCAGCATTTTTGATAATCTGCCGCATTTGCAGCAATACTGTCTGAACCTGCTCCGGCAGTGAGGCAATATAATCCTCCACCGAAACAATTTCTACTTTTTCCATGCAGGGGATCGGTTAAAAATGAAATCCTATGGAGATCGAATAACGGAATCCAATATCTAATTCTGTTTTTTTTCCTGTAAAATGAAGTTGATCATCTGAAAATATTGCACTTAAGTAAGGGAATTTTTCAAGAAACTTTGCAACCAATTCTTCATTGATGTCTTCAATCTGCTCAGTATCCAGGTTGCCGCCAACGGCAAAATTACCGGAATACATGCTCATGGAAGGACCGAAGAGCAATAAATCAACCGACATCCTTTTCCAGAAAATAAACTGGTATCCAAGTTCTACACCAAGGTTTGCATAATTCATGCTACCCTCCATCGTTCCAGTATTATCAATTGAAACATTGAGAATGTCGAAGGTGTTATTAAATTGAAAATGGTTATAGGATAAATATCCTCCCATGTACATACCGTCAGGTGCCGGACGGGTATTGCGTCCAAAAACATAATACCGGTAATCAAAAGCCAGGTTCACCCCGCTCCTTGTTCTATCTTTGATTTGGATAAGACCCGCAACAGTATCTATATCAAGATTAGGAGAAACAAGATAACCGGCCTGGAAAGCAATGCTGTGGTTGTTTTTCAGGAGACGCTCATACGAAAATGTAATGTTCCTTAAGTTGAATAATAGCATGGGGGTTGGATTAAACTTAATGACATTTTTGTGGTATGGTTCCAGATAAAGAGGCCGTTCCTTATTCTTTTTCTTTTGTGTCGTATCACTTATTTGTTGCGATTGAACTGTTAAAGAGTAAGTTACCGAAACAAGAATGAAGCAAATAAATATAGTTCTCATAATTCACCAGTTAGAGATATAATATAATGAAAAGACTCATTGTAATAATTTAAATACCGAAATCCGAAAATAACATTGCAAATATAGAGATAAACGCAAATGCCTCACTGTCCAATAATCAAACCGCTACCACACGCCGCTTAGTTTATTTGAAAAAGGTTGTTAAATTATTGTGATTATTATTGCCGTAGTCAATAGAATTTTGACAATTACTTGAACTTGTAATTGTAAAAAGAAATAAGAGACGAATAGCTCTTTGCATACCCATTGTTTTAAAGGATAATCAAGCAAATTTTAAGTAAAATAAAATGAGTTCATTTACCAACACCTTTTACTTTGTTGTTTAATATTTTGACTTTCTGATTTAGTCTTCAGTCGGAATATTTAGTTGGATTACCGCCTGCAAATCACCACAAACTCCTTCGAGTCTTTGGTCAGCTCATTCCCTGCGAAGTCGCCATAGATATGACTTTCATTGAATTTCGACCGGAATAAAAGGTGTTCCAGTTCATACCTGAAAAAGAGCCTAAAATCGGTCGTCCATGATCGGGTATGCTCCTTGCCTCCCTCCTGCCAAACAAACCTGAAGGTAACATAGCTCATCTGGTTCACTGGATCGGCGTGCATGGTCGTAAACCGCTGGATTTTTTTACCGGGTTCATATTCCCCGCTGAAATCGTTCATGTTTTCAACCCCTTCTGAAATCATCTTAAAATTCGGAACAAAAAGATCGAATATAAATGTTCCACCCGGGTTCAAATGGTTGTAAACATTTTCTAATGCCGCCAATTGCTGCTCCACTGTCATCAGGTGCATAAACACCCTGAACGGCGCGATGATCAGGTCAAATTTAATAGTTGAAATAAATTGGCAAACATCCTGCATACTTACGCGGTAATGTTCTTTTTCGGTTAATTTCTGCTTTAGCACATCAATCATCGCCGGGCTGAAATCAATTCCATGAATGTCGGCTCCTTTTTGCAATGCTTCAATAAAGAATCGTCCGGTTCCGACACCCACTTCCAAAACCGGTCCTTTGGCGGCAAGTATCTTATTCAGAAAAAAGTCGTGGTCAGCCTCATTACGGATATGATCATAGATCACATCATAAAAGCGGGCAAAAAATTCCGGGTATTGGTGTTTGGGATTCATCTGACTATGAATTTTTGGGTAATTACTTTATCGTCAACCTGGAGCCTGCAAATATAAATTCCCGGTAGTAATGAAGCCCCGGACTTATTCAAATTATAGCTTCCGGTATGGGTTCCGGAATTCATATTCTCTTCCAGGAGGGTCACCACAGACGTTCCATTTACATTTATCACATCAATTTTTACCAGCGAAGTGCTGGCCGATTGAAAATCCAACATTCAATTTATCCGATACAGGATTTGGATAAACCCATAAATACTGATTCAAATCAACCCCAGAAACAAAATTCACACCTGTATTCACCGGAGCAGGTGCAATGTTCACGATAACACCTTCGATAACGGTGAGTCCGTAAGGAATTTCGTCGGGCAACAAATACCAGCCATTATAACTTCCGCCCCAACCGAAATTAAGATGATAATACTCATCCGTATTGTAACCATCCACCACCACATTGTGCCCCATCGTCCATCCCGGATCAACCACTGCCAGGTGAGCAGGGCGGGCTTCCATCATATTTTTGGATAAAAGGGTAAAAAGTGAAGTGTCGGTATTTTCAAGCAGCAATGCATTGGAAAAACCAAACCTGAGATAGGCATCCTCAGCCTGGTCAACGCCAAAAGTACCCGAAACCTGCGAAGTATAAACCTGATGAGCTGCCGCACCACAGGCAAAAGTAAGGGCTGCTTTTTCATTGTTCTTTAAAGTGGAATTGCTTCCAAAACTCATGGTAACAGTATCGAGAAAAGCGTTCAGGTCGGGAAAACACGGAAAATCAACTGAGATACAGTCGTTATCAATCCAGTAGTTTCGACCGGCATAGGAATGATAATAATCATCATTATCAGTAAAATAAGTAGCATTAATGGTTTTAAAATAATTCAGGACTTGTGCCATGGCTGTTGCGGGACAACCCGCGACACTCCGCTGGTTGGTGACAGGATCCATCGGACAAAAATTGTTGTATGGTGCCGACTGCGTCCAGTTGGTCTCGAGCCAACCCCCGGTTGAAGTGGTTCCTTCAGGAGGGTATTGCTCGAACAAAGGATCTGCCTTGCCGTCAAATGCATTCTTCTCCAAACACTTCCATTCATTTTTCCTTTTATTTATAACCTCATCAGGAAGATAATAAAGATTATTCAATCTCAGGCTTAAATCTGCCTTAAGTAAGCTCATAAGCGGATTGCTGCCAGAAATAAATTCAGGCAATTGATCCTGAAATGAATAGGCTATTACAGGAGGC
Organism: uncultured Bacteroidales bacterium; assembly: GCA_963840975.1. Taxonomy (GTDB): domain Bacteria; phylum Bacteroidota; class Bacteroidia; order Bacteroidales; family JAADJA01; genus JAADJA01. The sequence goes on from CAWJBC010000001.1 coordinate 46,844, forward strand.
AATTGATCATCGGCCGAAACAACCATATAACCTGCAGGTAGTATTCTGAAAAGATAAAATAGTATTACTCCACCTTCATCAAAATATTCAATCCCATTTGTTACAACAGAAAATTCAGAGGATTTATCAAGTAATATTAATTTACCTAATGCTGCTTTGTGCGCTGTTAATTTATTAATTGGTTCAGCGCTTATATTATTGAGGATTGCAAGAAACAAGATCAGGAAAGCAGAGGTACTATTCAATAATCGTTTCATGTTAAGTCTTTTTTAAAAACAAATGTAATATAAAAAACATATCCTGTAAAATCGCATTTGAGATAATAGTCCACTCCGAAAAACAAACGGGACGTCATTGTGAGGGCGAAGCCCGAAGCAATCTTTTGATTTCCAGAATAATAAGATTGCTTCGCTACGCTCGCAATGACGGTAAATCACTATTCGGAGTGGACTCAAATAAATAGAATTTTTCATTTCTTGTTAAATCCAATAAACTATGTTGTTTACTTTTGACGAAAATTTTAACATGATCCTGACCGTTCAATCGGATGAATTCTTTATGAAAGAAGCGCTCAAGGAAGCCCGCAAAGCCCTTGACCTTGACGAGATTCCAATTGGCGCTGTCATCGTGAGCAACTTCAGGATCATTGCCCGTGGACACAATCTGACCGAACAGTTGAATGATGTTACGGCTCATGCCGAGATGCAGGCATTTACTGCGGCGGCTAATTTCCTGGGCGGGAAATTTCTGGATGAATGTACTTTGTATGTCACCATTGAGCCTTGCACTATGTGTGCCGGCGCCGCTTACTGGACTAGGATTGGCAAAATAATCTACGGCGCGAAGGATAAAAAAAGGGGATATTCAATGCTGAAAGGAAAACTGCTTCACCCAAAAACTGAAGTGGTGAGCGGTATCATGGAAAAGGAATGTGGCGAACTGATGACGAATTATTTTAAACAAAAACGATAACCCTCTCCTGTCTATTTAAGGAAAAGGAGATAATACAAACAACTATGGAAATTTATTTTGCAGGAAACAAGAAAGTTTATGCCTCAGTAAATGGCTTTACCGTTATGACCGATCAGGCTGTACGTTCTGGTGGTGATGGAGAACATCCTGAACCCTTTACTCTTTTCCTTGCTTCGCTGGGAACCTGTGCAGGAATCTATACCAAGAGCTTCTGCGATCAGCGCGGAATACCCACTGAGAATATCCACCTTACAACTGAAGAGCGCTTCGACCCGGAGAAAAAGATAATCGGGTACATCGAAATCCAGATTCATGTAACCTCCGATTTTCCTGAAAAATACGAAAGCGCTGTGATCCATACCGCGAGCCTTTGTGCTGTTAAACGTCATTTAAGGGATGATATTGAGGTGGTTGTAAAGATTATAAGGCATTAAAATCAAGATCAATCTTTTTTTTAGAAGGATCCACATGTTGGATTAGCAGCCTATTTATTCACAATCAGCATTTCATAAATTTTTAATCCCGGATGAAAAATACCACCGGGTAATGTTTATCTTTCCGCAATAATAACAATCAGTTGATGTTAATAAATTCAAAGGAAAAGGTAAGTAAACTTGTATAAAAAGATAGCATACCCGTACATACTGTTGCTTGGGATCGGATTTCCCTTTTTCGCTCATTCTCAGGGTTGGGATTGCTCGGTATTCACAAGCGAAAAGCGTAGCCCACCCATTCTTCTTAACCTAAATGGAGGGATAGCCTCGCATTTTGGAGATATAAGTATTTTTGATATTAATCCGGGTAAAAAAATCACCAACGAAAGTGGTCCGGGTTTTGGCGTGATCGGAACCTGGTATATAACCCATACCTTTGGCATTTCGGGACAAATTTTAGCGGCAGATATTAGAGCGGATAAAAGTGAAATATCTTTTCAGACCCGAATATTTGAATACAACCTGCAGGGCAGAATTAATTGTATGAATATCATCTTACCGGGTCGTGATCCGAAATTTGGATTTGAAGTATATGCAGGCATTGGTCAGTTCTTTTTTACAACAATAAAATATTATGAAAGTGCGAATCAAACCGACAAAACTGTTTACCCTGCGCGCGTTCCAGAGTTTGTTTACTTTTTTGGAGGAGGATTTTCGTATAAAGTTTCAAAAAACATCCGCCTGAACACAGACCTTGCCATTCGGCAATGCCAGACCGACCGGTTGGACGAAGTAGTCAGAAATAACGACTTTGATTATTATTCATATTTCAGCCTGGGCGTGAGCTTTGACATCAGCAGGTGGATACGCCCGAAGGTGAAGACAAAATATGAGCTTAAATGAAATGGGGTGTTGATTAAAGAAACAGGATTGTTCGATGTGATCACTTAACGCTTTTAATGATTGAGTCCATGACGAAAAGATAAACAGGACGTCATCGCGAGGGCGAAGCCCGAAGTAATCTTTTGATTTCCAACAACAAAAGATTGCTTCGCTACGCTCGCAATGACGATAAATCACTTTTCGGAGGGAGGGCTTGGTGAATAAACCGATTCTCCTGTTATACGGGTTGCTTCAGTAGGAGTTGGGTCAACTTCAAACGTGGACACTTGAATCCGAGGGTCGCAAGCGTGGAAACTCGAAGTTGGGGAGGGTGGAAGGATTCGTTAGGAATTTCGTTTCAGTTTCCAGCGGCGGTGCGACCAAAGATAATATTGTGGCTTTTGCATTATCTTTTCTTCCAGCATTTTCATATATCTGGCGGTAATTTCACCGGTATTTGTTTCAGCCGGGTTCTCGCAAAGCAAAATAAATTCAGCGTCGTAAACTCCCCTTTCGGATTTTTGGACATCGCAATATAATACCGGCATATTGTAAATCCGGGCATATTTCTCAGGACCATGAATAGCGGCTGTATCCTGATTCAAAAAACGGATCCAGAAAGCGAGCCGTGCATTTGGCGGACTCTGGTCGGCTACCATGTAAAATGCAGCCGGCTCTCCCCAATCGGTCTTGAAAACCGCAAGGGTATCATTGATAGAAACCAATGCTGCCCGGCCCTGAACACGGGTTTTCTTTACATAATCATCCACATAAGGATTGGCTAATGGCTTATAGAATCCAACCGGTTTGTGCAACATTTGCATTCCCGAAGCAATTCCCGGCCACTCCCAGTTGTTGTAATGTCCTGCCACCACAATAACCGATCGCCCCTGCTGATAAACCTTTTCCATAAATGGCGAGGGTTTAATCCTGAACCGCTTAACGACTTCTGCTTCAGTCATTGTAAACGCTTTGAGGCTCTCAGTAAATACATCGGAAAGATGATGGTAAAAAGCCTTTGCAACAGAATTCAATCTCCTTTTGGCTTTTTTGGGGAAAGGAATTTGTTAAATTGGCGTAAACTACTTTTTTCCTGTATCCTGAAAGATAATACATGATTAAAAAAACAAAATCGGATACCACATGCAACAACCTGAACGGCAGGATGGAAACCAGGGCAACAAAAGCACGAAAAATATAATATGAGAATCTGTTCATCAGGAGCAAAGATAATTAGAATCGCAATTCCTTAATCATACGAGCTTAAAACGATAAATAAAATTTATTCACGCACAGCGACCGGATTTTATCATTTTATATGTCAAACAACATTTTAAAACCTTAAAAAACACTACACCCCATTACTATCATCTACGCCAATCTGGGACTGTGCTTCCTTTAAAAGTTTTTCATAATGATCCGGTTCGTAAGGGTCATTTGGTGCAAGCTGCCGGAGTTCGATCGCTTTTTTATGGAAACTGACAGCCTCTTCCCATTTACCTAAGCTGGCATACATCAACCCTTTGTTGCTATAATAAATCGGGCGTACCGGATCAAGCTCAATTGCTTTTGAATAAAAAGTAATGGCATCCTTTAACTGCCCTGAACCATAACAAAAATTACCAATGCCGTTGTAAATGGTGGCTTTCTTTTCAGGTTCGGCGTTTAGTTCAACTGAGTTTTCAAACATCTCAACAAACTCAGACAGGTTGCCGGTTTTCCAATAAGCTTCAGATAAATAATCGAAATAATAATCCAATCCATAAGGATCATCTTTTGTTATTCGACGAAGTTCTACTGCCTGCAAATAATAATTTAAAGCCAGGTTCCAATCACCCGATTTGGCATAAGTAAATCCGAGGTTAAAAATATAGATGGGTCTGACAGGATCAAGCCGAATCACCTTTTCGTAAATGGCAATCGCTTCTTTCTCCTGATTTGAATTGACGAGCAGGTTACCAATACGGTTGTAAACGACCGCCAATTTTTCAGGTTCATTCTTCAAATCGCCGGATGATTCCATCATCTCTATAAATTCGGGCAATCTGCCCGTTTTGAAATATGCCTCCGAAAGGAAATCGTAATAGTAATCCAAACCATACGAATCATCAGGGGTGGTTCTGCGCAATTCAACCGCCTGCTGATGAAATTTAACGGCATCATTCCATTGTTCGAGTCTGGAATAGGACAATCCAAGGTTACAAAGGTAGATCGGTCTTGCCGGGTCGTTCTCAATTGCTTTCGTGTAGAAAGGCATTGCTTCTTTATATTTTTGAAGGTTGAAGTGCAGGTTGCCAATCCTGTTGTAGATAATGGCTTTCTTTACCGGTTCATGCAACAGATCGTCCGAACCTTCAAACAGATCAATAAACTCATCCAGTTTGCCTGCATTGAAATAAGGCTCTGAAAGATATTCGTAATAATAATCAATCCCGTAAGGATCATCTGTAGTTTCCCTTCTCAGTTCAATGGCGCGTAAATAGAAATCTTTGGACTCATCCCAGAGCAAAAGTGAGGAATACATGAGACCGAGATTGCTGAAATAGATAGGTCGGCTGTCATCGAGTTCAACCGCTTTTAAATAATAGGAGATGGCTTCTGTAATTTTCTTTGAATTATAATGAAGATTTCCAATCCGGTTATAAATGATCGCTTTCTTCACCGGTTCATTAACAAAGTCACCGGAGGACTCAAATAGTTCAAGAAAGGCTTCCAATTTACCGGTATTAAAATAAGCTTCTGACAAATAATCGTAATAGTAATCCAATCCATAATATTCTTCGGTAGTGCTTCGCCTGATTTCAATTGCATTTAGAAAGCAGTGAATTAAACCATCCCATTCGCCGAGATTAAAATAACTCAATCCCAGGTTTCGCCAATAAACAAGGTTACCGGTATCAAGCTGAGTCGCAATTTTATAGTATCCGACTGCTTCGTCATCCAGTTTATCATCTGCCAGCAGACGACCAATGCGGTAATAGACAAAGGCTCTTTTAACCGGTTCGCTATTTAAACGGGACGAACTTTCAAAGGTCTCAATAAACCCTGATAAACCGCGGTCATGGTAGTAATCAATAGTAAGAATAAGCTCTGCCAGTTCTTTGGAGGATTCTAACCGGAAGGCATTGTCGAGCAAATCGAAATAAGTTTTGGGATCAAGGTACATTTGTGCAGAATCAAAATTGCTGAAGTAAACCGGATCCTGCTGAAGCCAGAAGTTAATGGTTGAAGCCACAATTTTACTGCAGTTGATCTTTTCATCATCAAAACCATCAATCCGCGAAAGGAGTTCTCTTTTATAAACATTGATCGTATAATCCTCCGGATAATAGTAAGTTAAAAAATGGTCGAAAAACTTTTTACAGGTTAATTGACTCGACAAATCATCTTTTGCCTTTAACTGATCGTAATAAAAACTTATGGCATAAATTCGCAACGCCCTTACGTCGTCCTCATCCAGACGTATCCAATTGATTTTTTTATTGATAAAACGTTCAATTTTACTGCTTTCAAAATGTTCCAGTTCCAGACCTTGATAAAGCGAAATCAGTTTTGTAGGAACAAACAGGTTTTTGATGGTGTTTTCTATATCCCTGGGTATCTCTTTCAGAAGTGCAATAGTTTGGGCGACCTTTGAAATCTCGTTACTTATTCCCGTGATTCGATCCTCCTGCTGGTCCTCAATTTTGACCGACAAATCAGAGGGATTACTCCTTTTACCTTCATCCAGGGAGGTTGAAAGATTTTTTGACGACTGAAGAGTAGTTGTTTGAGACGATTTCTTATGGATTTGTCTGAGTTTTTCCAGGTTCACCTTTTCACTTAACAGCTTATTCAGTTTTTCTTCATTTCGCTTTATTTCGCCATAGCCTTTTTGCTGGGTTATTTCAACTGACGACGCCGAAGCCTCAAACCACTTGGGATTATCTTTGATCACCTCTTTTAATAAATTAATTGATCTGGAATATTGTTCCATCTCATAGAGGGTAAGCGCCTGGTTGTATTTTGCAATGGAATTGTGAGGGAAGTATTTTATTGAATCGCTATAATTTTGATTTGCCAGAATTAAATAATCTCTGTCGCCGTAACGCTTAAAGAAATTAATATTTGCATTTCCATAATCATTCAGTGCATAGCTGAATACAGCATCTGAAATTTTAACCGAAACATCAGGTTGGATGCAAATATGAATTTTGTTTTCAACATGAACCAGATAATGAGAAACATTTTTACCGTCACGAATGACCCACCTATTCGATTTTTCTTCAATTCTGATTTCCGACCGCTCCTTCTCAATAATAATTCCTCTTTCAATTAGCGCCGAAATCAATTCATCAGTAAAGTCTTCTTTATCAAGAGATGCGACGAATTCATCAGCAATTGTAGTAACCGGAAACAACTGGTGCGATTTGTAAAAAGAAAACCTGTTATAATATTCCCGGAATCGTTTCAGCAACTGAGGTGTCATAAATTCATAGAATGAATAGTGCACCCATGAGTTATCACCCACAGAGAAAGTCCCTAAATTGGGATTGGTAGCAAATGCCTGGTTGAACAAATCAAATCCTTCACTGATCCTGCCCTCTTCGACCAAAATGCGTGCCCGGCCATACAAAAGCTGACCGATAAAAGTCTCGCTGACCATTGTTTTCAATTCACAACCCTCTTCAAATTTTCGGCGGGCTTTGTCCAGATCATGCAAAAGCCAGTAGATATAACCCTGAGCAGCCAGCGCAGCAATATTCCCAGGATTGATCCTCAGAACTTTATCGTACTCATACAGGGCTATGCGCGCTCTGCTGTGGTTGATCTCATTGTTCATCCGGAATTTCATTTCCGTCCAGAAAGCAAGGTCGTATTGTGCAATCTGGAAGGATGGATCTTTATCAGTCGCCTGCTGAAACAGGAACAGCGCTTTATCTATATCAGGCTCAATATATGCCTGTGCCAACAGATACAATGGATCGGATGCACTACGGTCGGGAGCAATGGCTTTCGCCTTGTCGAGAAAATTTTGCGCAGAGAGAAACGTACCTAACAAAGTATCGGTCAGTGAATGTACAACATAAGCATTGAACAGGATGGTCCTGGTGTCATCAAAAAGCTTTTTTGATGGCTTTAAAAGCATCCGCCTTCGCCAGGTGTCATTGGGATAGGTCAGATAAGCCAGTATCGAGAAAGTCTGTTCATTTTCTTTTTTAAATACTGAAGTTTCCCTGTTCCCGCTAATACACCCATGGAAATATTCGAGTTGGCGGATTACATCTTTTAAATCCTGCCTGATCTCGAAAACAGGGTTTCTTTTCTTTCCTGATAAAACGGCTATTCTGTTTTTATAAACCAGGCACTTTGCATGTCCGATCTGAATTCTTGCATATTGAAATAAATTCTGCACGAACCATGACCGAACTACAGGTATCTTCAAAAAAAAGCTACTGATCCTTTTGATAAGGGTCATGTTAATTTTTCTGATCGCTTCTTCATATAGATGGATAGCGCTTTCGAAGGCATTGATCGTATTGGATTTTGCCATATCCCTCGCTTCGTAGTATAAAGCGTTAGCCTGCAAGAATGAAGTAGGAAAGAGGTTGATCTTACCCTGAATATCTTTCTCTATCTGTGCATAAATTTCAGTAGTAACCCTGGAATAAACTCTTTCTAAAAGCTGATTGTACTCATGCGTATCAAGCTCATCTGGCGAGTCGTCGGTTGACAGGGAATATCTTACGGATTGGGCCATAGTTGCCGGCGACCCTGAAGGTCCAATACGCACATAAGGCATCACATGTACAATCCACTCATCGTTACTTTTGTCTTCCCGGATGGCATAGTTGCCGTAAATATGAATATGCGATGATTTACGCATATCGGTTATGGAAGCGGTTTCCTCTGCCGGCATATCGGCAGGTATTTCGAGAATTGAAAATCGCTTGATCCGCTGATTGATCAGTTCAATCAGGTCGTGATGCAGCAATCTTAAACGATCATCTGCCTTCAGATTGAACCTGTCACCCGGAGTATCCTGAACCATTGCGAAAGCATCTACCCAACAGGTATATCGGAAAGGTTCTTTTGTTTCTTTAATCAAAAAACCGGTTCGCCGCAACAACAGGTAAATCAGGGTTCCCGCAACTAAGCCTATGAGCGGGATTAACTTGTTAGGGTCATTCAGGTATTTGGAAATCTGAAATTCGTATGAAGCATCGAGTATCTGCTTCAGATAGGGATATGATATTATAATTAATTGGGCAAAAGCAGAAAGCAGCGCGACTATACCGGCGATCTTTCCGTTTTTTTTCCTTGATAATAATGTTGATTCAATATTTCTCAGATCATTGGTCAGTTCTTTTGGGGGAAATAAGTTTAGTAGTTTCATAGCCGGTTCAGATTATTTGTGAAATTAACCTTAATCAAAGACTCATCAATTGCTATAAAAAAGAACGGAAAAGGTTGTTATAATAATTCCCTTTTGTAATCAAACCAAAAATAATGAAAAATGTTGAAAGTTTGGCAATATTTTCTATCGGTCTCTCCACCTCACCACGCTAATGCGAACCGTGTCGGCGAAACCCAAATTTAACACCCGGTTTGGGATTTCCCAACCGTTTTCATCAACTTCGCTATTAACCCAGGCGCCACGAGTGATCTTGTATTCCACAATTTCTCCATTCAGCGCCAGGGTAATGAATGGTATTCCATTTTCAGACTTCTTCATGATCATTGCCTTGCTGCCGGGATTCCAGTCGTTGAATGAACCCGTGATATATATTTGTGCTGAGGGTGGTGTGTTTTCGGGTAACCTGTCAATAACGATGGTTGTTTTCCCCGGATGAAAAAGCGGCTTATCTTTCCAATTGGCAACATCAATGTAAAGGGTATCGTAATCTTTGTAAAGATACTTTCTGTTTGGCATATCAGAGCCATATTGATCCACTTCCTGTGCTGTCCAGCTTCCGCGTGTAACCTTAAATTCCAGGTTATTATTTTCGCGCGGAATATTAAGGATGTACCTGCCGTCAATAGTTTTTTCAAATCTGAACCTTGGTCTGTTGGGATCCCACCCATTGAAATTACCTGCGAGATAAATTTTATCTCCTGCCGCTGTTGAAGAGGGCAACTTCCTTAATATAATGGTGACCTCCTTGTCGTAAGAAGCGGGCAGGTCTTTCCATCCGGCTATTTCGACATAAACGGTATCGGCTTTGCTTAAATCAATTTCCCGGTTCGAAATATCAAAACCATAGGGATCTGTTTCAACAGTATGCCAGCCTCCCCTCGTAAATTTGAATTCAAGGTTATAATTTCTTTTAGGCATCGAAAAAGTGTAATGACCATTACTGTTTTTCCTCATGGCGAACTGGCGGTCATAAGGATCCCAGTTGTCAAGGTTGCTTACCAGCAAAATATCCTCACCAGGCGGAGTATTGCGGGGAATCTTTTTACAAATGATCTGCACGTTGTTATTGCCCTTTACAGGCAGATCAGCCCACCCTTCAATTGATAGTTCAAGGGTATCTTTTTTGCCAAAAGAAGCAGAACGGTTGGGCCGGACATTACCAAACTCGTCCGATTCAGATTTTGATAAATCACCACGGGTAACTTTAAACTCCAAATCCTTTATTTTTGGTGGACGGGGAATTGTAATGGAATATTTGCCTGAATTGTCTTTTTGCATGACAGATAATGCATCAGGATTCCAGGAATTAAAATTACCGGCAAGGCTCAGAGGTTCATTTTCCGGCGTGTTTTCAGGAACATCCTTCAGGACAATGGTCAACCTGGGACAATTCAAAGGATCAAGATCGTTCCAGCTTTCGATGCTGATGGTTGCTGTGTCGTCTTCGCCAAGTGTGAGCATACGATTCCCGATTGGATAACCGCACACATCCGTTTCAACCCTTGTCCAGTCGCCACGGGTTATCTTGTACTGAACCGATCCAAATCCCGGGGGAAGCAGAAAGGTGTAAGTACTGTCAGGATTCAGGGTCATCTGGTACGATTCATCACCCGGGTCCCAATTATTAAAATTTCCTGCCACATAAAGGGGCTGACCTTTGGGCGTGTTGGGTGGGATGCCATCCACCTCTATCACCACACGGTGACAAGATGAAAACAGTATCAGTGCTAATACTAAATGGTAAATTCTATATTTCAATAAATCACTCATCACTTATCCATCCATTTTAAAAAATCAGGAACCCTGACCCTGGAGATCAAAACGGTATCCTCAGTTTTTGGATTCAACTCAAGATGCAGTCTGCTGTTAAAGTATTTGCTGATCTTTCCGATGGAGCCAATGGTTACCAAATAGCTCCTGTTTACCCTGAAAAACTGGTTGGGGTCCAACATGCCGCCAAGCTGGTCGAGGGTATAATCAATAATGTACCGGCTGTTGCTTTTCGTAACCAGCACCACCTCGTTGTCCTCTGCTTTCAGGTAAGCGATCTCGCTGACTTCGATGTGTTTCAGCAGGTCGCCAACTTTTGCAATGAACCTTGATTTGTATTTCTGTAAACCTGCATTCAGCAACTGCTCTATTTGCTCAATACTGATTACCGGTTGACCCTGCTCCGGTTTTTCGTGCAACGATTTGAATTTTTTCAGCGCGTTTTCCAGTTCTGCCTGTTTCACCGGTTTCAGAAGATAATCAATGCTGTTAACTTTAAACGCCTGAATGGCGTATTCGTCATAAGCAGTTGTGAAAATAACAGGAGCCTTTACTTCTATTTTCCTGAAAATATCAAAACTGAGACCATCCGACAACTGAATATCCATGAAGATCAGGTCGGGTGCTGCATTTGCAGTCAGCCATTCCACGCTGTCTTCCACGCTGTCAATACAATCGAGTACATTGATACTCTTGTCAGTCTTATCCAGCAAACGCTTCAGTTCGTTCTGTGCCAGGGGCTCATCTTCTATGATCAATACTTTCATCATCACTCAGATTAGAGGTATTTTTACCTTAAAAGTCTGCTCGGTTTCCAGAACCTCAACTTTATTATTTGTCAAAAACGCATACCTGCTTTGAATGTTCTTTAAACCAACATTGCTCGAATATTCCTTGTTTTCTTTTTTCTGCAAATCATTCTCCACAATAAGGTAACTTTCTTCATCATAAATCCTTATGGAAAGGGGCTTCTTTTTTGAGATTACGTTATGCTTAATCGCATTCTCAATCAGCATCTGTATTGTCATCGGGGCAATGTTGCTTTCGCCTGCTTTTGCACCGATGCTCACAGTCATTTCCAGGTTTTTGTCGAAACGCAACTGAACCAGGTAAATGTATGACCTCACCATTTCAAGCTCTTTGCTCACTTTAACCAACTCATGTTCCCTGAATTCGAGTATGTAACGATAGACATCCGCCAGTTCGCGGACAAATATTTCCGCCTTTTCAGGACTTTCAAAAATCAGGGACGACAATGTATTCAGGCTGTTGAACAGGAAATGCGGGTTCAGTTGCGACCGAAGGGATTCAAACCTGAACTCCGCATTTTCCTTTTTGAACCGTTCCAGTTCCGCCAGCGAAAATCTCCATTTTTCCATCAAAAACAAACTCAGATCTGTTAGTGCCAGCGTAGTGGAAACAATAAAAACAGAAACTATGATAATGACTTCATCCAGCAACCTGACATAACTGACCTCCATGAATAAAATAACCACCAGCCATCTTATGCCTTCGATGAAGAAAAAACCGATTCCAAAACTTGTCAACCACTGTATTAAAAATCGCTTGCGGGCGTTATCAGTCCATTTGTACCTTTTGTCGTAAAGCCGGTTCATGCGGTAAATACCCTCGAACGCCAGCCCTACAAGTATTATGGTGTAAAAATAGACCATGAACGGCTGTAGCAGCTGATATTGCCTGTATATCAGGCTGTAAACCACATCCAGCAGGAACCTGAAGGCAACCGCCATCAGTACGATACTGCCCCATCTGATCCACCTATTTCCGTACAGCCTGATCATTCTTTATTACTTAACATGATTTTTATCCGAACAAAGAGCCAAATTTACAAATTAAGCTGAGGTTTATGATAAAGATTTCAAAGAACGAAATTTTCTATTCTGCTTTTACCTGCAATTTCATTTATTTTGAGAGGGCTATTGCAGCAGCGCCCTTGGAGATTGAGTTTGTGTAAACGACATCTTTACCCTTTGCCAGTTCGAAAGTGTATTCACCTTCAGGAAGGTTCCTCATGTCGAAAGTAATTCTCCTGCTTTCAGGTTTTCTCAATCTCTTACCATAAACCAGCGACCCGCTTTCATCCTTTATCTTAAGATTTAATTTGTCTTCTGGTTGCTTTACTACGATTAAGGTTACCTCATCGCTTACATTGGAATACATTGCAACTTTTACATTGGCTGCTTCAGATTTCATTTCTTTTCCGTTTTCAGAAACTTTCTGTGCAAACGAAACGGCAGTTAAAACTACCAGGGCTGTTGTTAAAATTAATGTTCTCATGGTTCAAAATTTTAAATTGTTAAACAAAAAATTAATTACGAACCAAAATTACATCCACGTGCAGGCGAAGTAAACCGAAAAGCTGTGAAGTTCATTTTTGGCCAGGTGAAATGAATATTTAAAAAGATGAAATGAAGGGAAAAGGTATTTATTCTACCTTTGCATATCTTGTTACCTGGCAAAAGGGTGGTTAGCTCAGTCGGTTCAGAGCGCTTGCTTCACACGCAAGAGGTCAAGAGTTCGAGTCTCTTACTACCCACTTCTTTTTTTGTTGGGTTAAGGTAAGGGTCAGGAAGCCAGTATGGTAAAAAGGTTAGGGTTATGTGGGAACAGGAATCCGGAATATTGCCGGTCATCCTGAGGCTCTCGAAGGATAGACCGGATTTGAAAACAATAGCCTACGCACATGCTTCGAGGCTCATTCCTCTATGCTTCATTCGCACCCTGCCCGACTGCGTCATTCAGGCGGGCTCTGCATGACCCCACGCAATATAAGCATTCCTGCAATGTTCTTCTTAATCCTCCAAATACCTATCCCCTTCATCGTGGATGAGGGTATTTTTGTTCTTGTCAAGGGAATAAACCTCGGCAAGCGTAGCCGGTTTGGTGAAATGATGCTTTATCCCGATCTGCTGCCCCAGCCTGTTGGCATCCAGCACCGTCATCGGGCGGAACTCCTTGCGTGCAATGAGCCGGCCGGGACGCAGAAGGGCTTTATCCAGCTCTTTTATCTTTACGTTAAAGGTACAGATGATCTGAAGGTTCAGCATGTCGTTCAGTAACCCGTCGGTCATGTTCAGCAGGTTTGAAATCCCCTGCACCCTTCCGCTTTCGTGACGCACCGCAAGCAGCGGCTCGGCATCTTCTATCAGCAACACGCAGAAGAATCCCTGTTTGGAATACCGCGCTATTTCTTTCGACATGAAGGTCATGAATTTAGGATCAACCAGCCATTCCACCATGTTGGGCGGCATGTAAATAACCACCTTGTTGTAGCTTGTCATTTTGCGGAGCAGATGACGGATATAATAGGTCTTGCCGGTTCCGGGGGCGCCGTGAAAAAGAACAAGTCCCCTGCTTTCTTTTTTGAAACGCTCCATCAGTTCGTTATGGAATTTCTCAAATCCGTAGCCGTAGTGCATGTCGAGGTCACGGATCACGAAGTCGTCCTGCACCGGGTAAGTGGTCAGTTTGAATTTACCGTCGGCCTGCATTTCCACCATCGAAATTTCCGGCTTGTCCTCTTCCTTTTCCAGCACGCACAATTCAATGATATGCTGCAACTGTTCCTCGAACTGTGTGCTCCTTTTGCCCGAAGCATCCGAAGGGCGATACAGCGTTACCGGGCTTACCCGTATATAGCCGTCTTCATCTTCCCAATGACCGATGTATCGGCTGTGCCAGTAATCGGTATCCTTTTTTGCCTGTATGTACGAACACTGCAACAGGTAACCGCTGTCGGGGAATGCCAGCGTATAGCGCGAAGGCTTGTTGAGGGGCCAGTAACTCACCTCCGGAATGTACATGTGTATCACCACGGCATCCATGCTTTTCATCAGTTCCTTCAGCATCATCATCACTTCAATGTCCGATCCGGTATAAGTGACGATTGAAGGCACATCATTGTTTTTAACGGTATAATAGCGCATAGCCGAAAAGCTTTCGGGGGTGCATGCTTCGGCTATCCACTTTGCATCTTCGTGGCTGATGGTTGCATCAAAAGGTGCGGCCTCCAAAACTGCGGCAGGCTGCAACGGCTTTTTCGCTTTCTTTTCGTTTTCGGGGATTGAGGTCATATCATAAGGTATTATTTTCACTGTATCCGTTAATAAACTTTCCGCCGCTTCACCTTCCTGTCCGTCGTAATAGCTGAAGCTTCTTACCACCATCAGGGCGGGTACATTTTTATAAAATCCGACCCTTGCCGTCCAGTTGCCGTGGCGGTCGTGCTCCAGTTCCTTGTATTCCAGCGTACGGTCGCGGCGGATGTAGCGCCCGTCCATTTTCATCAGCTTGCCGATGGCATCATACTCATAGGTATGTTCCTTTCTTTTCTGCAGGCTCCCGTCGGGGTTCAGCAGGTCGTAGCGGGTGTTGTGCCCATGTTCATTGTTTTCTATTTTCGCCCAGTAGTCCACCGTTCCGTCGGGTTTGGTGCGGTAGTCTTCCGTCTTAAATCCCCTTTCATCGAAGCTTATCCTCGACGAATTTGTAAGGTTATGATCCTTGTCGTAGTAATCAATTGATGTTTGGTTTCCCTTTTCATCATAGCCATATTGGATGTACATGGTAGGGAGCCCTTCGGCATTGTGATGGGTTATTTTTATATTTTGCCCGGCGCTGTTGTATTCATGAAGCGAGTTCGTCTCCGGCTTACCGTTATCAAAAGCCTGGTGACTGACCTCCCTGCCCGATTCGTCGTAAGTGCTTTTCCAGGTTTTTTTTTCATACAGCCAGTATTCTCTCCAGGTATTCCTTCCCTCCTTATCAAAGCCGAGTGTTTCGTTTCTCAGGTCGTTGTAAAGCTGCACCCTTTCGCCCGTAAATATCTGACCGGGCTTATGGTGCGCTTTGTATAGCTTCTGCGTCATCATCTTTACCGGTCCTTTGAGCTGCAAGTCGGCGAGGCAGATCAGTTCATCGTTTCCTTTTTTGTTTTTTGTGCGGTAAGGGGGCATTTTGATATTGGGTTGTTGTTTATTATTTAACATAGGATTAACAATTCGTATAAGAATAGTAGCCGACTGCGGGCTTCAATCCTGTCAAGTTATAAGAAAGATATAGCGTTTCTCAGCCTTTGAACTTACTACTATTTCGCTTATTGTGTATATATTTTAAAAATTCTATTTTTCAAATCCCCATCTTAAATAAAATGCAAAAAATGGATCTGTTACATGTAAAATTCTATCTTCTTTTTCCCAATCAATAACAGGAGTAGAAGATTCATCAGATGCTGCAATTTGAGACATCTTGTCTAATACTCTTGAAACTTCATGCGCTTGTGGTGGACTGTCTTCAGAAATATCTCTGATTTTTGATCTCAATAGTTCATAGTCTATTGTCTCTATTCCGGGTTTAATTTCCGCTAATGCATATAGGACAAGACCATATATATCTGTTTCATGGCCATTACGTAGTTTTCTTTTCATTCGGTCAGATCTTTGACGAGGTCCTTTACTTAGTTTATCAAATATTACTTTTCCAGTATTTGCAGCAACACTTTCAAAAAGTATTTTAAAGTCTATTCTGTCTATAACAAGTTTTTCTTCTAATGTTTCTTTAATTGAATTAGAAACACATAGTTCTCTACAAAATTCTTGCATAAGATGCGGGCTACCAATGGCTTCAGAAGCAAATTTATTTTTAATTTCTGGTGTAACAATTATATTTAGTAAAGGAAAGCCAAGTTCAGGTATTAATTTTAATTCTTCAATCTCCCATATTGGAACATTAATCGTCTTAATTCTTCCTGTCATTTCTCTTTCAACTTTAACTGCATCAAGTCTTCGATGTGGAATTGCAATAAAAATAACAGGCACTCCATCAAAAATAAGTGCCTTAACAGCTCTTACTATTGATCCCTGTTTATCTCTTGGTAGATAATGAAAATCATCAATTATTAATGGCTTTCTTTTCAATTTTAATTCCTGTAGTGCTAAAGTTTTAGGATTTCCTTTTTTTGATTTTATGGAAGTTTTACCTTTTTTTGTTGAATGCTTATATTTTCCTCCACCTTCTAATTTAAATAATACTAATTGTGTTGCAACTCCTGTATTCAATTCTCCTTGATTCATTTTTTCATTGGTTTCAGAAACAGATTGTTCAGGAAAAATATCTAACTGGTCTGCTAAATCTTTCCAAAATTCATCTTCAGAAGAAAAAGTTCCACCATCAAACCAAACACTATCTTCTCTTGGAAAAATATTATTAGTTAATACTGTTTTACCCGATTTGGTCAAACCGGTCATCATAACTAATTTACATAAATTATCTTTTGTTTCTTCAAGAGCTTCTTCAAGTTTATGATTTGTTCTTGGATTATATGTTAGTTGGGGAAATCCGCCAGGAACAAATACTTTACTTGTTCGATATACTTCACTGTTTCTTTCCATTGCAATTACATTAATTAATTTTTTGAATAAAATTAAGCGGTTCCTCCCAGCAAATATATAAACTTCCCTTTCACCTGCAATTTAAATCGTAATTTTATTTATTACCATCCGCCTGTTTATATTTATTTCTGCTGCATACAGCCATGCAATCCTAAAGGGTTAATTTTGAGTCTGAGTTTGTATATCCAAAAGCCCGGCAACGCGGCAGGAAAGGCTGCCGCTCAAAAGGCATATGGTATTCAGGTCGGTCGTCATTATTCAGTCGGCAATGGAAAACAGACGGCAAGAGGCAGCCGGCAGTCGGCAAAACGGTACTCAGCACACAAAAAAATCAGCTGTTGGCAATAAGCATTCTGCAGTTTGTATTCCTTTCTTTTCATTATTAATTCCTCTCTTTAATACTCCGGTTAGCAGGTCCATGTTTATAATTCAACAAGATGAAAGATTAAAACATTATTCAGTTGCCTTTTA
>CAWJBC010000002.1:0-668873 GCA_963840975.1 uncultured Bacteroidales bacterium
AATACTTCATATTTTAATTAACCGATGTAACTAGGTCCTTGCTTGCAGAAATGGCTGAAGTTCTTGCTATTCATGATTATAGTCAGTTTATTCTATTCGTTTGCAAGCAATAATTCTTTTAGTCTTTAACAAATTCATAAAAATTGGTGATTCGATTTAATTTTCATTAATAGAACTATTCATTTAATTCAGATATACTATAACCCACAAAATAGGCTTTAGTGAAATCACATGAGTCATACAGGCCAGCAGTGTGATTCCAGGTTTATTTTCAAAAATCCTGTAAGCTTCGAATCCATCGGTTTGTAGTATCCCTTTGAAGTCTATGATTATTCGTTAGGTAAAAAAACATATAGCTTTTTGTCGGACAATTTTATCTAGTAAAAATAATCTTGCCACAATAGTTTTTTGATTTAGTGATTACCCTTACAAAGTAAATGCCTGAAGCAAATTTGTCTAAGGATATATTCTTAATAAAGGATTTTGCAAATGAGTTTTCTTGTTGTGAAAATATTTTGTGTCCAAATTGATTGAAAACTTCAAAAGTTATTGGTTCTCCAATTTCAGTTTCAATTTGAATAGAAAAGTTTCCATTGTTGGGATTAGGAAATATTTTTATCTGACTCAAATTTTCTACGTTGGGAGAATTAATAAAATTTATATTATACATTGTGCTATCCTGAGGAAAAACAACAACAGGGATAACTTTCGTCATACCTAAATAAGTTACAAAGAGAGTTGTTGTTCCAACTTGCTTACCTTTAATTAAATTCATATAAAGAGGTTTTGCAATGTTTGTATCAGCTATTTGATATTGAACATTGTTAAGGTTGCTTACTAAATAGCTCGTATTGTTATCAAAATAAGCTGTAATTGATGTTGGTGCAGTATTATTCTCCTGAACAAGTAATGTATCTAAATAGGATGAAATACTGTCTAAAGACGCTGATAGATTTATATTAATGCTTACAGTATCATAATCTACCATTTTATTATTATCATATCCAAGTGCGAGAAATTTTATCTTACCGAATGCATCAGCTGGTACTGTATAATTAATTGTTCCATTAGATAGAATTGTATCTAATACAAAGGAATTAGTCACTCTATTAACTACTTCAAGAATAATTCTAGTAATGCCGTTCGAAGAAGAAATATTAACTGGAATTAAATCTCCAATATTGTAATATTGATTTTGTATTGGATTATTTATAATAAGATTCCCTGATAAATAATTATGTGAGTTATTATCTATAGCAAATTTATAATGACTTTCAATAGCAACAGGAGCAAACCCATTTTGAGCAAAAATATTTTCATCAGATGAACTCGAATTTATTAAATTAATCACTTCAGTTTTAACACTATAATTAGCAGCAGAACCAATATGAAATTGGTCTGAAAATGAAGAAGTAGCAAAAGAAGGTAATCCACCAGATTGTGAAGATTCAGAAACTACTAAATCGTTAAAATCATCATAGAACAAATAATCTAAATATGCATTTACACCCATATTGAAAGGTGTAGCAGCTAAATATATTAAGTAAAAGACACCATCGTTTGCAATGTTACATTTTGTTGTTATTGAATAGCTTGGAACTATACCATTATTTAAGGTATTAAAATTTAAATAATTCATTGAATTGCTGTTAATAGCTAAATCATTTATTGCACCGAAGTAAATAGAGGAATTAAATGAAGAAGCCACCAATTCGCCGGCAATTCTTGCTGCATCCGCCTCTGGTTCTGTCATATTGGTTAGTAAGTTAGCTAATGGAGAACCTGAATGCGGGGTGTTGATAGTAATAAGTTTATGAATATCTTGTTTTTGTTGATAAGCATTCGATTGAAGATAATATCTTGATATTAGCCCACCCATGCTATGAGCTACAATATCTACTTTACCGGCAGAATAACCATAACTTCGAAGAAAACTAAAAAGGGTATTTATATTAGAAGGAATTACGTTTCTGTTATCATAAAATAAAGCTGCATTTGTTGCAGAATAATCAACTATATAAGTTAACAAGGGAGAATAGTAACCGTTGGCATCTAATTGACTTTCTAAAGAAGAAAATGCTTCTATATTACCCCATAATCCGTGAACCATCATTAATGGTGCTCTGTAAATTTCAATAGGAATTGTGTAAATAGCTTGAGATGGGTTATTGAAATTAACGATTTGAATTGCATCAGGTCTTGAAGGCATATATGATGCTTGTAAATATTTAGGATGAAGTTAATTGGGCTGTTATGGTATTTCCATTAAAGCTGTAATCATCGAATATAAAATAACCAGAAATTTCGGAATTGTACCCATAAGGATCGCTTTCAATCCAAAAGCGAATACTATTTGAATTGATACCAGTATTATTTACAAAAATTATTTGTGTTGCATTAGAACCATCAGAACAAATTTTTATTGTAGGTGCCATTTGGTTCGAGTTACCACTCCAAAGGTCTTTTGGATTTGGAAATGATGAAGTTATTTGCAATAATATTATTGATTGTTATGAAAGAAGGATTTCCTAATGAGCCAGAACCTGAACAATTTATTGTATTCCCACTTGAAGCATTACAATTTACTTCGATCAGACCATTATAAGTTATTGCCGTTGCTGGCGCAAAGGTAACTGTAACATTATGACTCCCTCCGGCACTTATATTTCCACTCCATGCTCCCGAAAAACATTGCGGGTAACTTATACTGTTAACCGTTAGTGTTGCGTTCCCGGTATTTGAAATTGTCAACGTTTGTTGTAAAGAACTTCCCACTTGTACATTTCCAAAGGTCATGTCACCTGATAAACTGATTACAGGAGCGGGTACTGTCGTTCCTGTTCCTGAACAGGCAATTGTATTGACACCACTTGAAGCATTTGAATTTACTGTAATTGTTCCACCATAAGTTGTTGCAGCTGCTGGAGTAAAGGTAACCGTAACATTATGACTCCCTCCGGCACTTATATTACCACTCCATGCTCCCGCAAAACTTTGAGGGTAACTTATATTGCTAACCGTTAGTGTTGCGTTCCCGGTGTTTGAAATTGTCAATGTTTGTTGTAAAGAACTTCCCACTTGTACATTTCCAAAGGTCATGTCACCTGATAAACTGATTACAGGAGCGGGTACTGTCGTTCCTGTTCCTGAACAGGCAATTGTATTGACACCACTTGAAGCATTTGAATTTACTGTAATTGTTCCACCATAAGTTGTTGCAGCTGCTGGGGTAAAGGTAACCGTAACATTATGACTCCCTCCGGCACTTATATTACCACTCCATGCTCCCGCAAAACATTGAGGGTAACTTATATTGTTAACCGTTAGTGTTGCGTTCCCGGTATTTGAAATTGTCAACGTTTGTTGTGAAGAACTTCCAACTTGTACATTTCCAAAGGTCATGTCACCTGATAAACTGATTACAGGAGCGGGTACTGTCGTTCCTGTTCCTGAACAGGCAATTGTATTGACACCACTTGAAGCATTTGAATTTACTGTAATTGTTCCACCATAAGTTGTTGCAGCTGCTGGGGTAAAGGTAACCGTAACATTATGACTCCCTCCGGCACTTATATTACCACTCCATGCTCCCGCAAAACATTGAGGGTAACTTATATTGCTAACCGTTAGTGTTGCGTTCCCGGTGTTTGAAATTGTCAATGTTTGTTGTAAAGAACTTCCCACTTGTACATTTCCAAAGGTCATGTCACCTGATAAACTGATTACAGGAGCGGGTACTGTCGTTCCTGTTCCTGAACAGGCAATTGTATTGACACCACTTGAAGCATTTGAATTTACTGTAATTGTTCCACCATAAGTTGTTGCAGCTGCTGGGGTAAAGGTAACCGTAACATTATGACTCCCTCCGGCACTTATATTACCACTCCATGCTCCCGCAAAACATTGAGGGTAACTTATATTGTTAACCGTTAGTGTTGCGTTCCCGGTATTTGAAATTGTCAACGTTTGTTGTGAAGAACTTCCAACTTGTACATTTCCAAAGGTCATGTCACCTGATAAACTGATTACAGGAGCGGGTACTGTCGTTCCTGTTCCTGAACAGGCAATTGTATTGACACCACTTGAAGCATTTGAATTTACTGTAATTGTTCCACCATAAGTTGTTGCAGCTGCTGGAGTAAAGGTAACCGTAACATTACTGACTCCCTCCGGCACTTATATTACCACTCCATGCTCCCGCAAAACATTGCGGGTAACTTATACTGTTAACCGTTAGTGTTGCGTTCCCGGTATTTGAAATTGTCAACGTTTGTTGTGAAGAACTTCCAACTTGTACATTTCCAAAGGTCATGTCGCCTGATAAACTAATTGAAGGAGAAGAAGCTTCATAAACGGTAAAACTAACATCATCAAGACGAATTGTTGTAAAAGCTGATCCATCTGTTATACCCTCAAAAACTTATATCTAATTGGGAACCAGCTTGCAAATAAATAGGGTCAGTTAAAGTATAACTAATAGGTGTACATGAAATATTACCAACAATGGATGTTTGCGAGACTTGTATAATAGGGTATGGATACTCATTAAGCATAATATAAGAATTAAACATATCACAGTTAGGTGTAGGCTAATCTGAGGTTGCATTAAAATAAAATGTAAATGTTGCAGAGGAACATGTATATGGTAGTGTTACAGATTGGGTAATACCGCCAAATAAATTATATCCGGGACTTCCATTAGGTCCTGAAAGATAACCATATCCATAACAAGGCGGAGGATCACATGGACAGTTTGAGTAGGTGTTTCCGCAAGCAAAATCACCCCAGAGTTCCCAACCATTACATGATGAAAAATTACCATTGTTAATTAATTGAGTTTGTCCAAAACCGGATTGATAAATAAGAGAAATAATGACGATAATTAGTAAATGTTTTTTCATTTATTAGGATTTTGAAATTAATGTTTATTCCGGTCAAATTGACCCGTCGTTCCGGTTAATTGACCCCCCTTTCGGAAAAGGACATCCCGAAGGGCAAATTGTGAACCTTATGCAATGAACTTGTTTATTAAAATCAAAATTACTCTTTTTTCTTTTTCCGCATAGAATCTCCTGATAATTCTATTTTATATGATGTGTGAACAAGGCGATCCAGTATGGCATCAGCAACGGTGCTTTCACCTATCACATCGAACCATTTTTCAATGGGTAATTGTGAAGCGATGATGGTTGACCGGGTCTGGTGCCGGTCTTCGATAATTTCCAATAGCATCATGCGTGTCATATCATCCAGAGGCTGCATTCCAAAATCATCTATGATGATAAGGTCTTGCCTTTCGATCCTTTTCACATGTTTCAGGTAAGATTCGTCAGCTTTTGACATGCGAAGCATGGCAAATAGCTTTTGAGCCAGAAAGTAATTGACTCTGTACCCGGTTCGACAGGCTAAATGTCCGAGAGCAGAAGCGATATAGCTTTTGCCTACTCCTGTTGGCCCGGTAATCAAAACGTTTTCAGCATTTTTCACAAAGGCGCCATCGGCAAAACGGAGCAACTGTGTTTTGTTGATTCCCCGTGGGGTAATAAAGTCAATTTCTTCCATGCTGGCCCGGATACGGAACCGGGCATTGAGTAACCGGCGGCTGGCCTTCTGGTTTTCTCTTTCATCCCATTCTGCCTGTAAAAGAAGGTTCAGGAACTCATCATTGCCAATGGATTGCATGTTTTTTGAAGATACAATACCCTCAAAGGCTGAGCGCATACCGCCAAGCCTGAGGTGTTGCATTAATTGAATGATTTCATGTGTCATAAATGTAAATGTTAAAGGGTTTATTTATAGTATCCAGCCCCGCGAATGTTTTTATGGAGGGGCATTGTTGTTTTCTCTTTGGGAGATTCTAAACGATCGAGTTTGCTGTTTATAATCTGTTCGATCACTTTATAGTTGTACGCACCATACTCCGCAGCCCTTTGACAGGCTGCTATCAGCCGGTCGCGGCCTGCTTTTTTGTCGTAAGAGAGTATGCCTACACAACTACGATAGGTTTGTTCAGGATAGGATTTATTTTCAAGTACCTTGCCGATATAAGTTTTTACATCGGGATGAATGTGATCTGCCCAGTTGATAAACTTATCAGGGTTCCAATCGCTCACAAACTGGTGGCTGGAGGGAAGGTGTTCTTTTACCGTGTTGTATTTATAGGGCTTGGCAGAGCGTAAATGGTAAGCGATACGCTGACTGCCAAGATATACACTCACATAAGTTGAAGTGTAAACTATTTTTACTTTCTGTCCGATATATTGGTAAGGAACGCTGTAATAGTTCCGGTCTTTATAAAGTTGAACGTGGCTGTTCTTCATCACCTTTACCTGAAGGTATTCTTTCAGCTCGTACCTGTCTTGTGGCAGTGCCTGCAAAAGTGCTTTTTCCTGTGTTTCGAACAGTTCGCACCGGCTTTCCTGTCTTTGCTGAAAGGGTTTGTTGTTGTGGGCGTCAAGAAGCTCCAGAATGGCCTCGTTCAGCGATTCAAGGCTGTTGAACACCTGGTTACGCAAAGGAGCAAAAATCCGGGTATAAACAATCTGTACCATACGCTCCACCCAGGCCTTGTCGCGGGGTTTTCGGCTACGGGCTGCAAGGATGGCCATACCATAATGGTTGCCAAGGTCAAGCAGGTCGCGGTTGATTGTTGCTTCGTAACGGTTGGCCTTGTCCACTGCTGATTTAAGGTTATCGGGTACCAATACTTTGGGAGCGCCACCATAATAGTCCAGGGCATGGACAATACATTGTAAAAAATCCTCTTTCTGCTGGCTGCGGCATGCCCTTACATAAGTTAACCCGCTATATCCAAGTACAGAAACAAAGACCTCTGTCTGGGTGATCTCGCCACTGTCATGATCTGTAATTTCCAGCTTTGATCCTGCAAAGTCAATGTACATTTTATCACCTGCATGCTGCTCTATGTGCAGCGAGGCATCAGTATTGCCAAGCCATTGGTTAAAATACTCACAAAACTGGGTATAGCTGTACCCATCAGGATTTTTTAACCGGTATTCTCCCCATAATATCTGACGGGTTACACCTTTGCGCCTGAGCTCTTCCTTGCAATAAGGGAAAAAGTCAAATAAGGACTCCTGTCGTTCATTACGTCCAGTCCCCGGCGTTTTATTGTCGTTTAAAAGATAACTCTTTACGGTGTTTTTTGACAATCCCAGTTCTCTTGCTATTGTTCTTTTGCCTTTTCCAAGCTCATCCAATAACCGGATCTGTTTAATGATCTCCATCTGTATAAATTTGTTTGCCATTGCATCTGTTTTTTGCAAAGCAAAAAAACAGGCAGTTCACAAAGGGGTCAATTTGCCGGAATGGCAGACAACACTTTTTTCAAAGTGGGGTCAATATTGCCGGAATGACAGTCAAATATCTGCTCTCAAAAGGGGGGTCAATTAACCGGAATGGGGGGTCAGTTTCGCCGGAATGGGGGGTCAATTTGCTCCGGAATATACAATTTCTCCCCCCTTTTTATCCGGCACAAGCGCTGCTTACTAGCACGGCAGATTTTGGATTAACTTTTAGTCTGAGACTAAGATTTAGAAACGACGTAGTCACAGACTACGCCGAACTTGGCTAACGTTTAGAAGCAATGTAGCCACAGACTATGCCCAACGGGAATTAATGACTAAGTCGGTTATTATCGTAATTTCATAAATTCTTCGATGGTCAGTTGCAGGTCTTGTTTTATAATTTTATTTAACAGGCCGCGATCTAATTTTTCTCCCGGATGATCAGGTATTACTGTTGTCCTTCCATCAGCATGTTGAAAGAATTTATGACTCCCTTTCTGACGTTTTAATTCAAAATTCAGTTTCTTTAGCAATATGATTAGCTCCCTGGCTGTCAACAAAGGCTATTTCGACATATTTACAACGATAATTGGTGTAAACTAACAAATTTGCTTAATGGTTTTGATTTTATTTTATCTTCTGTGTACAGGCTTATTGCTTCCTTTGTCCTTTCGGTTAATTCATCATAGGTATGGGCTTGTGTATGACATCCGGGTAATTCAATAACCGATGAAATCAGGTGACCATCATGCCCCTGTTCAACGATGATATGATATGTTCTTTTAGCCATCTCTTCTTTCATTTAGTACTGTTGCAAAGATATTTATTTTTTCGGATGCTCGCATTCTTTTGTCGTGCGTTGGTATGTAAAATGGGGTTCCTTGTTCCATTTTGATCCTCCACCCGTGCTGCTTACCCGCATGGCGGATTTTGAATTAACTTTAGAATACGGTGGTGTGAAACACTCTCCCCGTTCCCGAACCTTCGGGAGCGGGGCAGCCTACTCAATTACCAAACGTTTTTATTTTATTTCAATTCTTATTTGTTCAAAACTACCATTACTTGACATAAAGTCAAATACGAAGTAATTATCATCTTTCTTGAAGTGCTTAAAAAGGTCTGTCAATTGAAGCACCTGATTTTTAGTCGCTGATTTATTAACCTGTTCATTGTCAAATTGAAAAATGTATTCTTTATCTGTTTTGTTGTCTATATAAATCAGTCTAGTATTAGTGGTGTCAGAAAAATATAAGGCATAATTTTCATCAATGTCACCCCAAATGAACTGAGAATTGCTGATTCGTTTTAATTCATTTCCATTTTCTTTATTAAAAAATATTAAGTCGGGTGGTGTACAGCACCCAGAAATCCATTTGTATTGGAAAAGTAAATTGTTCGGATACTCTTTTAAGAAGTTTAAACCTGTTCTATTACACTCATAAACATTCATTTCTTTGCACAACTTAAGAATAAGTTTTTTTGTGTTCTCAAATGTCAATCATGCAGAATCACAGTTCCATTGCCAATAAAGCATAGCCCCATTTTCAAAAATAATTGTGTCGCATTTATATTGATTCTCAGGATTGATTTCTATCTGGTCACAATTACAGTTTGCTCCTTGACTAAAAGAGTCAAAAGAAAAAGTAATTATCATTAATATTAGTATAATGCGTGTCATTTAAAATGTTTGGTAACGATTTGTATAAGAATAGTAGCCGATTACGTTACTCGAATTTTTCAAGTTACTACTAAATACTATGCGGGCTACAATGCTCATTTTTACTACTATTTCGGCTATTATTTTTATACATTGTTGTGTTTAGTTTATAATGTTTTCATCAATTAACCAATATGTATAATTCATAACTCTATCATATCCGCTTGTTAAATCTCTATATGTTGGTACAACTTTATAATCTGGAATAACACCTCTATTGTCATCGTAACCTGCAGGGCGAAGAGAGTATTCTGCTGAATTCTGAATCGTAATTTTAGTATTGGGTAATTTAAATAACATAATACATGCATACATTGTAGGATTATCCGAGGTTTCGTTACCAACAATATATCCTATATTATTGTCTTTGATTATTGCTGAAAAAAGCGTTCCTGCTGAAAAAGTTTCTTTGCTGGTAAGAACAAATAAATTACCATTAAATCTATATTCATTTTCTTTTGGTGTTATTATTTCTTCAGGGAATGTAGTTATTGTGCCTGCAGGCTTTTCCAGGAAACAATTAGCAAGTTCAATAAAATGCGATGAATTATCCTCTGCTTTTCGTGCTTGCTCAATAGCATTTACAAATATAGGATGAGTTGTATAGCATTCTTTTGTTGCTTCGCTTGTCTTTACTTCTGATTTAGCACCTGTGATATAAGGTTTGTCAGTTAGGTAATTTACTAAAGTTGGGACTATATTTCCATTACCACCATAATTAGCTCTTACATCAATAATCAGGTTATTTGCACCACTTTGTTTTATGTCCTTAAAAGCACTTCTCAAAAGACTATCATACCTCTCAAATTGAAATTCAAATGTATTAATAGTCATAACTGCTAAACTTCTATCATGCTCAATACGAAATTCAAAATCTTTATCATACCTAGGTGTATTATCTTTAGTAATTAACTCTTTTTTCACTCCCTCTACTGTTGTCGTTCTTATACTATCACTGTTTGGAAGGATATAGCTAATTGTAAGTTTATCGTTAAAACCATATTCTAACCATAATAATTTTGACCAATGAAAAGCAAGTGTATTTGCAATATACCCATTGGGTCTTACTACTAAGTAAGGTCTAAAATCTTCAATAATATTAGTAACAGGAATTTTATTAATGGCTATTAACTCTGTTCCTTTTATTAGTTCATTGTTTAAAGAATAGTTTTGTTCAATATAAACATGTTCTGAGAAATAGTTTATTTGAAAGGGAAATATCAGACCTCCTTGATTCTTAAAATCGCTAAAGCCAGCATCGCCAAATACCATTGTGTGTCCTTGTTTTATCAATGCTATAGTTTTGTATAGTAACTTATAATACTCTGATAAAGACATTGGCTTGTTTATTGATTTTCGGAATTCATCAGTTTTATTAATAAATTCATCTTTCGAGATATAAGCATATAAATTAGGGTGGGTAGCCTCTAAGGTCTTAAGCATATAATCAAAGTCTTCTATTAGTAATTTAGTGCTTAGAAGATCACTTTTCTCTTGTTCTTGTCCGAATGAAATTTCAAAGAATAAACATAGAATTAAAATTACAAATATTATTTTTTTATGCATGAGATTTCTCCTTATTAAATTAAACATAACGGTGACAATATGTTTTGTGCGGCACTTGGTTGCGATTCTCTGTCATGGCGTTAAGCGTTTTGTTAAAGGTAAAAATATTTAGTTTACTCAATTCCTGCCGCATAAAATATATTGTATGTTATGGGCTGGCATTATTTTCCAAATTCTTTTTTATGAATCCATATTGTGATAATTAATCTACCTATCTCAAGTAAAAAAGTCACTCCTAATAAAATTTTATAACTTACAGAATCATATTGGAATCCTAATATTTTAAATAGAAATCCAAAAGTTAGAATCATAAAACTAACTCTCAAAGGAAACTGAAAATAATAGATAATCAAGGATGTTTTTTTTCTCATAATTAACAATATTCCAGATGCTACGAATGAAACAATAAGTAATATTTCAGGAATACTTAAAAGCGAAAAACGTTCAAAATTTTCAATCACTTTTATTATAAACTTAAAAGTCACAACAAATGAGACCAAATCAAGTAATCCAAATAAAATAAGCGTTTTCTTTGTCATCGTTTATAATAATAGTTAATATCAATGTAATCTGTATTTAAAGTTAAAATGCTATCATTATTTTGAGGGCTTTCTTATGCTTGCCCATAACGTTTTGCCCATATAGCCCGTAGCCGTTTTTTACTATTATGTTCATTGATTTCAATAATGTTCAAATCTACAAATATTTTTCTTGATGACCCAAAAGCCGGCTATGGGCTATGATGGGCTGTTATTAATTCGTGGTATCATCACTAAGCCCGTGCGTCTGCAAAGGTTTTGACCCTGTGGGTTGTTGTGTTTCGGTTGTGGCGTTGGGTTTGCGTTAGCCTGTTGCGCTGGCCGTGCTTTGATAGATTGTGCGGCAGGCCGTGTTGAGTCAGGGTTGGCTGTGTATCAGCCAGGGGTGGCCGTGCTTCGCTGGGGCAAAACCTTTCCTGCGGTGGCCATTTGAGAACCACTATGTTTTATCAATATCCAAAGAACTTTTTAATTTCTATTACAAGACCATGAATAATAACGTTTTATGGTATGGTGTCGTGCGGGAGTTCGAAGCGATTTCCTTTCAGTTTACACCGACCTTTTTTACAAGCTACAAACGCTCGAAAACCTCTGAAACCCGCATGCACTATACCATGTGTTAGCGGTATGTTGTTTTTATTTTGTCATTCAATTTATGCTTTTGTATTCGTCCTTGGATTATTCCTTCCGCATAGCTTGCTATCTCATAATCGTCAAAGTTGAAAGAAATAGTATCCTGTTCAATATTAAAATCAATGTCATTTAATTCAGTAACGAATATTCCTTCTCGTTCTATTGACTTGGTTATTTGGTCAGTCATAAAACTAGTGTCAACCTTATTTTTTATATCAAAGTAGTCTGAAAAGAAAATTCTTTGTTTAGTCATATTGTCAAAATTGAAGGAATAATACATTGTCATTGGATGTGCTGCTCCACCATGATAATACGACACAATGAATAAAATGCTTGTTACTTTATTGTCTTTATACACAGAAACTGGCTCAGCTTGAAAGTCACTGTTTACCGTAGTCAATATTCTATTATCTTCTTTTATCATTTTGTCCAGACTTTCGATGAAATCATTTCTTTGTTTCTCAATTTCTTTATAAACAATTTTATCGATTTGTATTATTCCTGAAACTGGGATTGAAATAAATATTGACAGGTTTCTTGCAGTATCATTCTTTTGAATTGTGTCAAGCCTGAAACCATCTGGTAGATGAATTGGTGGAACAATGTCTTCAATACTATGTCGAACTATTTCTTTTTCAACTAAAAGACTATCCTTACTTGAAGTCTGGTCATTATTTTTTCTTTCAACTTGTCCACATCCAAGTAGTCCAATTACAATTAATATGTATGTTAAGTTCTTCATACAATTACCGCTAACGTTTTGCCCATATAGCCCGTAGCCGTTTTTTACTATTATGTTCATTGATTTCAATAATGTTCAAATCTACAAATATTTTTCTTGATGACCCAAAAGCCGGATATGGGCTATGATGGGCTGTTATTAATTCGTGGTATCATCACTAAGCCCGTGCGTCTGCAAAGGTTTTGACCCTGTGGGTTGTTGTGTTTCGGTGGTGGGGTTGGGATGAGCGTTAGCCTGTTGCGCCGGCCGTGCTTTGATAGATTGTGCGGCAGGCCGTGTTGAGTCAGGGTTGGCTGTGTATCAGCCAGGGGTGGCCGTGCTTCGCTGGGGCAAAACCTTTCCTGCGGTGGCCATTTGAGAACCACTATGTTTTATCAATATCCAAAGAACTTTTTAATTTCTATTACAAGACCATGAATAATAACTAGTCTATAACAGGAACTTTTTTCCTATTTCTATACCGTATAGGGATATATATGGGAATAAAATTCACATTTCCCCTTAGTAAAATCGTAAAATAATTTGAGGGTCTCTGTTTCATTTCCTGTTTTTGTTGCCGTCAAATTTATTAAATTTTCATTTCATCCAAAAGAACCGGCATTTTTTTATATGTGATATCACCTACCCCAGGTTTAAAGGTTGGGAAAAAGTAGTTAGTACAGAGTGGTTAGTAGTTAGATGGGGAAATTGGATATTATGCCAAAGGCATCCCTTCGGGAGATTTTAGATGGATGAAGGGGAGTGGGAAGTCCTATTTACTAAACACCGGGCGATTATATTCTTTTCATTTTTTCTGGATTTTGCCTGCAATCAAACACAGTTGCTATATTAATGTAATTGTCCTGTTTCCAGTAAATGATTTTATAATTTCCTTCAACTAAATATCTGTATTCAAATTTTCTTTGGGAGAGCAATGGTTCTTTAGGCCCGCTGTTTGGATTCTTTTCCAGCTGGATTGTTCTGTCAATTATTTGTTTGACCAGCTTTCTTGCTACTCTTTGGCTTGCCTTATCTTTATAATAATTAAATATGTCTTCTAATTGAAATCTGGCCGTATCTGTCCAAAATACTCTTAATTCCATGAATCAATTTCATTTTTAAGTTCTCTGGCTGATGTTAATCTTCCACTTGCTGAATCACTTTCAGCACTGTCAATTAAATCATTGAAATCCTTTTGACTAAATGGTTTTAATTCTTGTTCGATTTTCTTCTTCTTCTCTAATCTCAACAAGTTACTAAGTTTGTCAATTAGGTTTTCATCCTTAAGTCTTAAGAATTCCTGAACAAAATGAAGTTTTTTGGTTTGAATGTCCATTTCTTTAATCTTTCTCCAAAGGTATTAATTTTTATTCAATTATCTGTCTCTTATGCCTTGTGGAAAAACACTGTTTCGGATTTATCAGTAATAATAAGTCCCGCCTTATGCGGGATCAGTATGATCAGTGTGCTATTAAACCGGCGTTCAGGCTTTATCCACCTCAAACTTCACCGATTTGATCTTCTTTTCGAAATAGGCAACGCCTTCGGGCTTGGCAATGCTGCGCACGAGGTCTTCAAACATAAGTGCAAACAGGGTTTCGAACGAAAATTTTTCGGGCGGGAACAAGTCGGGGTTGTGCATGTCAATAAGCCGGCTCATGTATAATCGGGCAAGCAATTCGATGCTCAGGTCTTCGCGGTAAATCCCCTGCGCAATGCCCTTTGTAAGGTTGATCTGAATTTTATTGAAAATAAATTCGAGCCGCTTGTCGAAATGTTCCTGGTAAATCCTTGGGAATTTTTCCTTCAACTGAATGGTTATAGCAGGCGTAACCAAAATATAATATTTGGCGACTTCCTTGCTGACGATTAACAAAATATCAATGGCATTTACACCCTCGAAATTATGTTCCTTAAAAATCTCCTCGAACTTTTGCCGCTCTGTTTCTAAGATTTTTTCGACCAGCTCTTCGTGGCTATTTACATAACTCTTAAGCCGCTCAACAGTAATACCGGTATTGGCGGCTATCTCCTCGAATGAAAAATCTTTCAATTTTTTATTCCTTGCCGTATATCGTATCTCTTTTAGCAGTTCGAGAAAGTGATCATCCATCAATCAGAAAGTTGTTTTCGTTTAAGCCACCACACAAAAATATATATTTTTTAGAAGGTTAGCAGAAACTGCTGAAATTATAATTAACAGTAGATGTTAACATCCCGGTTTCAGCGATAAGAAACGCAAAACCTACATGCGGGCAATTATTGTTTCGCAGCCTGTCACCTTTTGTCCAATTTCAACCTCAACCTTTGCATCAAGCGGAAGAAAAAGATCGAAACGCGAGCCGAACTTGATGATCCCTAATTCGTCGCCCTGGGTTACAGGTTTCTTTTCACCGGCATAGCAGACAATCCGGCGAGCTACAGTTCCTGCTATCTGCCTGAAAAGCACCTCTTTGTTGGTTGGGGTTTCCACAATGATAGTCGTTCGTTCATTTTCGTCAGACGATTTGGGTTTGGAAGCAACGTAATAAGCGCCATGGTTATGACGGAAGTATTTGATCACTCCGCTTACCGGATACCAGTTAACATGAACATTGGTAGGCGACATGAAAACCGAAACCTGTTTCATATTCCTATTAAAATATTCTTTTTCAAATACCTCTTCAATCACCACAACTTTACCATCAGCACCCGAAATAACCAGTGTATCATCCGGGATCACTGTGCGAATAGGAGCCCTGAAAAAACGAACCACAAAAAAATAGAAGACAATACCCGACAAATAAAGTAACAGGTGTATGAAGGTTTGAACCGGAAAAAGAATATTGATGAGGGTAACCAGTGAGATAAGAATGAGCAAAATCACCACAACTATCAGATAACCTTCCTTATGTAATTTTATTTTCATGCTAATTCAAAACAAAAACAATGTAAATGTAAGCAAATGGTGCAGCCATCAAAACGCTGTCGAATCTGTCTAAAATTCCTCCATGCCCCGGCATTATATTCCCTGAATCTTTTATACCGATTGATCTCTTGATCAGAGATTCGAAAAGGTCGCCAAAGCTACCAAAAATAATAATCGTCAGTGCAAACCCTATCCACTCAAAAGTATTTAGTTCTTTAAAAAAGATGGATAAAACAAAAGCTGTAATTATGCTGAACAGCGCACCACCTGCAGCTCCTTCCCAGGTCTTCTTCGGGGATATCCTTTCAAATAGTTTGTGCTTCCCAAATGCCATCCCCGACAGATAAGCAAAAGTATCGTTTCCCCAGATAATAATGAAAAATCCTATCAGGAGGCCGGAGGTAGCAAAACTGTAATTCAATTCGGGATAGAAAAAAAAGTTGAGCAGCGAAAAGGGCAATACAAGGTAAACAAGTCCTAATAACTCAACCCCGATATTCACAATGGGTTGCTCACTTTCCTTGTATAAAACGCCGATAATCAGTTTGAAAACAATCAGTACGATCAGGAGTAAATACCTGATTTCCCATACATCCCACAAAAACAATAAAACAATAACATAACTCAGCAAACCGCTCAACACAAAACTCATTTTCCCGATGGGAATACCTGCACGGGAATACATCTTTTGAAATTCGAGCAGGCAGATCAGTAAAAACAAAAGTTGAATTGCGCCAAAAACGAAGGGTCCCAAAAGAACCGAACCCAGCATCAGAATGATGTAGATGGCTCCGGACAAAGTTCGTATCAGTATGGGGCTCACTGTTCTTCCTGTGTGGTTATAATATGTTTAGCCATGATCACATCATCCGAATTCACATACAGTTCAACTTCACCGAATAAATAGGAAGAATCTTTTTTATTGACAATTACGGCATTGATGCCGTTTTCCATCAATAAGCCATGTATGATTTCGGCTTTGTAAGTTGCAAAGGTTGAATATATTTTCACCCAGTTTTTGTCCACGGTTACATAAAAGTTAATAGCGCGGGTTGAAAGGGCAGCTAAATTTTATGTTTCTTAATTATATCCTGGGCTTTGGATTCATCTTTAGCATTCACATAGATGTGAATTTCACCAAGCAGGAGAGCTGATCCTTTCTGATTTAAAACAAAACTTTCGATTTTGTTTTCAGCAAGAACTTCGCGTATAATGTCAACTTTATACATGTCATTTGCCGAAAAAACTTCTTTCATGTCTTTTTCCATAGTTTCATATTTTAAGTTTCATCAATTAAAAACAAAAATAGTTGTTTTGGACCATGCGCTCCCATCACCAAAGTTTTTTCAATATCGGCTGTTCTGCTTGGGCCGGTAATAACTGAAATGAGAGAGGGTAACTGGTTGCTGTATTTTTCCTGCAGTTTTTTCAGGGCATCTTTTATATCCGGTACGATTTGCGATGCCTGAGCAATTACAAGATGGGATTCGGGAAAAACATTTAATCGCCTACCTGATATTTGTTTTGACGAAACCATAATGCTTCCAAGCCGTGCGATCAGGTATTCACAGTTGGTAATCCCTGCGTCCATACCTGTAAAGTCCTCTTCATTGCTGTAAAACGGAATCCCGGCTTCTTCCAGCGTGGATTTTATGCCGGGTTCGGTACAGAATATTTTTTTCCAATTGTTATCGGCTATAAGTGTGATGAGGTTATTGATCAATTCGGTTTTGTTTTCGCAATAGATAAACTGCCCTCCAACTTTGGAAAATTCCTGGGCAAAGGTGATATCGAGCGAATCTTCGGGCGATTTGTAAACTGAAGTTTCGAGGTCAAGTGATGGAAAGGGATTTTCAGATTTGCTGAGCAAAGCATTTCTTACTTTTTTTAAAATCTTTTCCCTTGATGTTGACTCTTCCATACGGATTTATTTTTTTGTTGAGGCAGTACCGGAATTGACTCCTTCCTTTTCTTCCTTCACCATTTCATTGGTTTGGGTCACACCTGTAATATTAACGTTTTCAGGTAACCCGATCTGGGTTTTGTTATTTTTGCTGTTGCTGTCTTTCAGTTTTTGAACCTCTTCTTCAGCCGCTTTTTCAATTAAAAGCTTTTGTTCATCAAAAGGCCTTTCCCCAAAAGTAGCAACAAGGTCTTCGCGGAAAATAACTTCCTTTTCAAGCAATAAATTGGCTAAGATTTCAATTTTTGATTTGTTCTCTTTAACAATTTCCAGCGCTCTTTGATAGGCTTTTTCCACCAACAAACTCACTTCCTGATCAATCACCTGTGCTGTTTTTTCGGAGAATGGCTTATGAAAGGAATACTCTTGCTGCCCTGTTGAGTCGTAATATGAAATGTTACCTATTTTATCGTTTAACCCGAAATAAGCCACCATGTTGAAAGCCTGCTTTGTTACTTTTTCAAGGTCGTTGAGTGCTCCGGTCGAAATTTTTCCAAAATTGACCTGTTCCGAAGCACGCCCGCCTAAGGCTGCGGTGAGTTCATCAAACATCTGGTCAAATGTAGTAAGCTGTCTTTCTTCCGGCAGGTACCAGGCGGCGCCCAGTGCTTTGCCCCGCGGAACGATGGTTACCTTAAGCAAAGGATGGGCATGTTCGGTCAGCCAGCTTACAGCGGCATGACCTGCTTCGTGGTAGGCAATAACCTTTTTTTCGAATGCGGAAATGATCTTGTTCTTCTTTTCCAACCCGCCGATGATGCGGTCAATGGCATCCATCACGTCCTGTTTATCAATGGCTTGCTTATTCCTTCTTGCCGCTATCAATGCCGATTCATTGCAAACATTGGCAATGTCGGCTCCTGAAAAACCCGGTGTTTGCTTGGCAAGAAAGCTCAAATCAACTGTGTTGTCAAGTTTCAGGGGTTTGGTGTGAACATTGAAAATAGCTTTTCTTTCTTCGAGGTCGGGCAGTTCAACATGGATTTGCCTGTCGAATCTTCCTGCTCTTAATAGCGCTCTGTCGAGAATATCCGCCCGGTTGGTGGCAGCAAGGATAATGACTCCTGCATTGCTTTGAAATCCATCCATTTCGGTGAGCAACTGGTTGAGGGTATTTTCCCGTTCATCATTGGCACCGGTTATTTGATTTTTACCTCTCGCCCTGCCAATGGCATCAATCTCATCAATAAAAATTATACAGGGAGCTTTTTCTTTCGCTTGTTTAAATAGGTCACGAACCCGTGAAGCACCGACACCGACAAACATTTCAACGAAATCGGAACCGGAAATTGAAAAGAAAGGTACTTGCGCTTCACCTGCTACTGCCTTTGCAAGTAGTGTTTTCCCGGTACCCGGAGGACCGACAAGCAAAGCACCTTTTGGGATTTTCCCTCCTAAATTTGTGTATTTGCCGGGATTTTTCAGAAAGTCTACAATTTCCATGATCTCCACCTTGGCTTCTTCAAGGCCTGCAACATCTGAGAAGTTGACAGTTACTGCTGTTTCCTTGTCATACAATTGCGCTTTGGATTTGCCAATGTTGAAAATCTGTCCACCACCGGCCCCGCCACGGCTCATCATTCGCATGATCACAACCCAAACAACGATGAGAATAAGCAATGGAATGATCCAGCTTAACACTTCACCTGACCAGTTGTGTCTTTTTTCATTCCTGATGTAAATAGGATTTTCCACTCCTTCCTGGGCCTTTTCAATATCTTCTTTAAAAGTATCATACGAACCGATATTATAGGTATAATGCGGACCGGCGCCGTCGTAACCCGTACCTTTCACTTTTTCGTACTTTGGGTTGCTGAGGCTCTCCTTTTTGATAAATATTTCAGCTTCTTCCTGGTTCACGACTATGATTTTTTCAATATCCTGCGCTTCCAGCATTTCTTTCATTTCTCCCCAATCAATTTCCTTGGTTGTACCTTCCCAATTAGTAAATGTTAGTGCAATAAAAATGATGGCAACAATTCCATAAATCCAATAAAAATTAAACTTAACCTTTGGATTTTTGCCTTTAGGAAGACCGGTCGGTATTTTGTTTTTTTGTTGTTGTTTTTCTTCTGCCATTATGTCCTTCTTTAAACATTTCGCCCTTGTTGCGAAATTTATATCTAATCGCTTTCGTGTTTTTTTATTACAGCGTCATCCCAAAGTTTCTCAAGATTATAAAACAAACGTGAGTGATCCTGGAAAATGTGAACGACAACGTTCACGTAGTCTAACAAAATCCATTCCGCATTTTCGAAACCTTCCTTATGCCAGGGTCTGTCGCCGGTTTTTTTCCTGACCATTTCCACTACAGAGTCTGCTATTGCAGCAACATGTGTTGAGGATGTTCCAGAACACAAAACAAAAACATCACAAACAGCATTTGGTATTTTTTTAAGATTCAGGCTTAGTATGTCCTGCCCTTTTCTTTCTTTTATTCCGGATATAATTACTTCTGTTAAAACTTCTGATGCATCTTGTTTTTTTCGCGGCATATCAATGGATTCATGTTTCCAGCAAAAGTAATCATTTTCAGATATAATGCAGGTGTTGTCATTAGTTTTACCCCTAAACAAAGAATTTTACGGTTTTGTTTGCAGATTCTTTATAATTTTAGCAATTCTTGGTAACAGGCAGAAGAGTAACCTTATATTAATCAGGTATGTTGTTCAATCCCGGAAAAGTAATCACGCTGCAATCGGTAGGCTCAACTAATGAGTATATGATTGATCAGGTCAGGCAGGGGAAAATCAAACAGGAAGGAACTGTTGTGGTAGCCATTGAGCAAACCAGCGGAAAGGGGCTTGACAAAAACTCATGGGAGAGTGAAAAAGGAAAAAACCTTACCTTTTCCATTTTATTTAAACCGGTTTTCCTTAGAGCCGATCAGCAGTTTATGCTTAACAAATGTGTTTCACTTGGAGTGTTTGACTTTGTCATGACAACAATTCCTCATCGAAAGGTTAATATTAAATGGCCAAATGACATATACGTTGAGAATAAAAAAATAGCGGGAATCCTTATTAATAATACCATTGAAGGGAGTGAACTGATTCACTCAGTAGCCGGCATCGGGATAAATATCAACCAGCTTAATTTTTCGGATCGCCTGCGAAATCCGGTTTCCTTAAAGCAACTGATCCGGAAAGAATTTGATCCAAATCAGGCATTGAACGAGATCTTGTATTTTATCGAAAATCGTTATACTCAACTGCTCACCAATGAATCGGCTCAATTAGACACCGATTACCTTAATGCCTTGTACCGTATGAATGAAGATTTTACTTATCGTTTTAATGACAGAAAGATAACTGCCCGTATAACGGGAATTTCAGATTATGGTCATTTGCAATTATTGACAACCGGCGAACGGATAGAATGTGATTTTAAAGAGATAGAATTTATTATTTAGGCAGATTCGATCACTTCCCTTAGTTTGTTTACCAGTAGATTTACAAAATTTGTTAGGGGTCGCAATGCCATCATTTTCAGCATTGGACTTAAATCGGCTTTTAAAATAATTTGGGCATCGGTCAGGTTTTCATTTTGCTTTGTTAAGCAGGAGGATATTGTAAAATCAAATGGTGCCTTACCATCTGAAGACCAAATAATTTCTGAAAATTCTGTTTTATCCGAAATTTTTAAGGCAAGATCAGCCATTCCTTTGATAGTGAATGAGCAACTTTCGCCTGAAGATTTCCAATTGATGACCTGTTCCGGCATCAGCTTTCCGAAGTTGTCGAAATTGCTCAAAAAATTGAAAATAAATTCAGAACCTTTATTAATTGAAACCAGGTCGCTTTTTATTTCGGTCATGTTTACATTTATTTAATTGGGGTCTGAACCTCGCAACAATTCAACAATTCAGCAATTCATCAATTCAACAATTTATTTCGTCCCCCACTTTTCCGGGTCTTCTCTCCATTTTTGGAGTGATTTCAAATCCTTTTCAGAAACATAATTGTTTTGTACTGCCTGGGTGATCAGCTCGTTATAGTCGGAGAGTGTCATTAACTGGCATTTGGAATTTTTGAAATTTTCGATGGCTTTATCAAGGTTATAGCTAAAGATTGCCACCATTCCTTTCACCTTCAAACCTGCTCCCCTGAGCGCTTCTACAGCATTCAGGCTGCTTTTGCCAGTGGATACCAGGTCTTCAATAACCACTACCGACTGGCCGGATTCATAATAACCTTCGATCTGATTTTCGAGTCCGTGTTTTTTTTCGGAAGAGCGCACGTAAACAAATGGTAACCCCAGTTCCTGAGCTACTAAAACACCATGAGCAATTGCCCCTGTCGCGACACCGGCTATAAGATCAACCGATCCGTATTCTTCGTTGATTACTTCTACAAACTGCTGCCGGATGAAGGTCCTGATTTTTGGAAAGGACAGAGTTTTGCGGTTGTCGCAGTAAATCGGTGATTTTAGCCCGGATGCCCAAGTAAAAGGCTCTTTGGCGTTCAGTTTAACTGCTTTTATTTGAAGCAGATATTCTGAAATTGTTGTTGCTGTTTCCTTGTTGTAAACCATGTGGCAAATTTATAGGTTTTTGTTACTTTTGTTTGAAAAATTTTTTAACAATGAAAATTTCTGCTGTTTTTCCGGGATCCTTCGACCCCATCACCCGCGGGCATGAGTCAGTTATTAAAAGAGCTTTGCCACTATTCGATGAAGTTTATATTGCGGTGGGTGTAAATGCGGAGAAAAAAAGTTACTTCGATCTCAACCTCAGACTGGAATGGATTGAGAAAGTATTTAAAGATTTTCCTCAGGTAAAGGTGGTCAGGTATAAAGGGTTAACAGTTGATTTATGTAAAAAACTTGAGGCTAAATACCTCCTGCGGGGTCTTAGAACATCAGCCGATTTTGAGTTTGAACGAAGTATCGGTCAGGTTAATAAAAAACTTTATCCTGAAATTGAAACCGTTTTTTTCCTGACCGCCCCTGAATACTCGATGGTTACTTCCTCCGTTGTCAGAGATATTCTTCGCAACGGTGGCGATGCCAGTCAATTCGTCCCTGAAGGAATTGATCTGTCAGCGTATTCCGGAAAAAAATAATTGATTTTTACCATAATTTAACAGATCAAACGTTCTCATAAGCCACCGTGGTTCTCATGATAAAAAATTTTATTTTCTTCATCCTGCTCATGGTTTCAGCAAATGTAATTTTGTGCGAACCTGTTACAGTCACCGGTGTCATTCCAGGCGGTGCGGGATATGAGATAAGGCTAATCGGCTATACTGATCTGATAAGCAATACTTCCGTAATTCTTGACAGGACTATTATTGACTCAATGGACACCTTCAAGCTGGAAACGGATATTAACGAAATTCAACTTACTTATCTTGATCTGGATTACTACGATAATGTCCTTTATATTGAACCTGGGAAAGATTATCACCTCCTTTTCGAGCAGATAAACATGGTCAATCAATACCGTCCATTTTATGAAAAAGAATCCATGATTTATGAATTGATCCCTGATAACCCGGATGAACTGAATGGGCTGATTTTTGATTTCAACGAAAATTTCAATACATTTTTGATTGATCATTTTCAGGAAATTTATACCAAAAGGAAAAAGAGTCTGATTGAAACCTTCAGACTTGAAACGGAAATGAAATATGCTCCCATCAATCAAAAATATTTTAAAGATCATATTGACTACAAAGTCGCATCTGTTGAGCTTTCAGCCAATCCGGGCAATAAGTCCGAACTGTTTAATAAATACCTTAATGGAAAGCCGGTTCTTTATTTTAACGGGGCTTATATGAGTTTTTTTAACCAGTTTTTTGAGCAATACCTCACAGTTGCAAACAAGTTTGTGAAGAGAAAGGATATTGAATCGGCTGTCAATGATCAAAAAAGTGTAACCGCATTGATGGACACCCTTGGAAAAGATACTTTGCTTCTGTCGGAATCGTTTCGTGAGTTGGTTATGTTAAAGGGACTGGAGGAACTTTATTTTTCTCCCTATTATTACCAACAAAATATCCTGAGTATGCTGAATGTAGTTGCTGCGTCAAGTCATTTTCCAATGCACAGGACTATTGCAAGCAATATTAAAGCAAGTCTGACAAGACTTCAGAAAGGTACTTTTGCGCCTGATTTTATTTTGATGAGTACCGAAAACGATTCAATGCAGTTGTCAGCATTTCAAGGTAAACCGGTTTATTTGAGTTTCCTGACCACCTGGAGTAATGCCTGCCTGGCTGAATTTGAAATTCTCGACAGCCTTTACAGAGTTTGGGGAAGCAAGATCAATTTTATAACTGTTTCTCTGGATAATAATATCGAAATAATTGCCAGATATAAAAAGGAAAAGAACCTCAACTGGACATTCCTTTATAATGGTACCCGATATGACCTGATAGAGGATTACGGAATTAAGACCTTCCCGTTATTTGTTCTCATCAGTAAAGATGGAAAAATCCTGCAATATCCGGCTGAAAAACCGAGTGAGGGAATCGGTGATACTATGGATAAATTGACGATGAGGAATTAATAAAAATGCCGGCGTATTTTTCGCCGGCATTTCAATTAATAATTTATGAATAATTCATCACGGCACCTGACAAACTTTACCATAGTTTGAGAACCAGCAATCATCTTTATCAGCGTTGTCCACCTGTCCGTCAAGGTTAAAGTCGCCCATGAGGTAGCCTGTTTTTCCGGCTGAACTCTTCCAAATGGCAATAATATCTGCCGGCATAATTTGACCATTGCAGTCTGCATCCCCGCCTAACATGCCCCAAACCCCTGAAGCCAGTTGCTTTTGCGGTGAAACCCCGTAAGCCTGGGTGGCAGAAGTTGAAAAGTTGTAACTGTAACTTCCTGCTGAAAAAGTCAATGGAATTGCCGAAAGAATTCCCAGATGGCTTCTGTGATGAACAACAACAAACAGGTTGTTGGAAACCGTTGCAGCAAAAAACATTTGACTGCCGTCAGTTGAAACGATGTTGCCATTGTTCAGCAATAATCCGGCTTGCCTTGCTATCCTGGTACCCACGTTGGCGTTGGCAGCAGTAGCTGCATCTCTTAACTCAACCAAAACCCAGTCCACTGCATTGGCTGGCATCACACCCACCGATTCCGTTCCTGAATAATTCCAGGGTGCGGCATTGTATGGCTGATTGAGCGGCAAAATCCCATTGATATCGGTATTCATTTCGCTTCCGCTAAAGGGACCTTCCAGCATGGCGGTTAAGTTTACGGTAAAGCCATTGCTAACATTCATGGTGCATGGGATCACGATCTGACCTTCATCGGCATCGTTGCTGTTCACAGTAATCTGACCGGTATAAATTCCATCAGAGAGTCCTGTTGCATCAAAAGTTACAGTCGGGTTTTGATTGTTGCCCTGGGTAATTGTTCCCGAACCGGGAGCAATGGTAAGCCATTTGTTGGCACCATCCACTATTACTGTATAATCTTCCACTTCGCCATAAGAAAAAGTAGCCAAACAAGAGTTAGGAGTAGAGCTATAGATAATTTGTACACGCATCCTGGTTGGACCGGATAAAGCATTTTCAGGAGGCACAATAGAAGCTGAATATGGACCTACACCTGGTGAACCGCTGACAGTGATTGGCAGATCGTCTGCAAAATTCTCGTTCTGATTCCAGTCAATCCATATACCGCATTGATCTGTACTCCAGCTAGGGTCGCCATTAATAATAGTGATAGGATAAGACAAGCCAACTTCAACCGTCGTTGAAAGACTGGTATAATCAGCATAATATGATTGGCTCGTGGTATTGTTTATTGAACCGAAAGTTACTTGCTGAATAAACTCATCACTTCCACCTCCAACTGATGTACAATACGCTTTTCCGCCATTCTTTGAATCGGTTTGAGTGAATGCACTCCATGTTAAATTTAAATTACCGGTATTGCTGATGGTTAAAGGTGTTGTAAATATCTCATCGGGTGCAACAGTAACATTGAACGACAATGGATTGACTACAATCTCAGGAGCCACGATAACCGAAGGGGGGAAAATGATATAATCCACCCATGCACAGTCAGAACCGGAACTGACTGAACTATCTTTGTAATAGGTCCACTTAAAGTTATGAATACCCGCAGTAACTGGATAAGAAACCTGTCTCCAGGCCACTTCACCGGCCCACTGTTCCTGCTGAACACCATCAATGAAAGAACCTGAGGTAATCATAGCTTGCCTCGGATGATGTTTTGCGATAGAAAGAAATATTCCCGGCAGTGGTCACCTGTAGCATGACACTCATATCCGAAGTCTGGCTGTGCGTGATAACACCTGATTTAGCTGTATAGGCTCCTTCATACTGACCTGTATTAGCAATGGTCCAGTTTGCATTTCCGCTGAATGTCCAGGGGAAACGGGTGAAGTTACCCAACTCCCAGTCTTCGAGAACAAGACCAACACTGGCAAAATAAGTATGGCTGAAACCGTAATTTCCTGCATCAACTGCCATTGCAAGGTCCACCGACTGACCCACAGGTGTTGAAGCAGAGCAGGTGATATTGAAATCAGCAGAGGCAGAACTGCCTGCTGCAATCTGACCCAGCACATCGCTACCTGAATTGATGGTGATGTAGGGGGAAACAGTTGACAAAACAGCAGTGGCGAAAGGAGAAAGGCTGTGACCGTTGTTTTCCACAACAGCCGTGATGGTGGCCGTTTCACCCGGATCAAGGCGACCATTACCGTTTCCGCCGGTTGCATCATTGATGGTCAGTCCGATACTTGGTTCAAGAAGGGGTGCGTAGATTATCTCGTTAAAACTAGTTGACCAGCTATCATCAGAGTCAGTCATTACCAGTGTAAACAGGACAAGGTGATTATCAGGAACATTTGGTGCGACTGAAAACGAAAAACCATCCGGTATTGAAACTGTTTCTCCTGCATTGATATTTCCATAGTTTGCCGTATTATCAGTTATGGTTATATAAGGGTCTGTTGATTCAATAGTTGCATTTACATTCATGGCGGTGGCGGTTCCTATATTTTTGATCGCTACACTTAACAAAATATTTTCACCAAAATCAATCTGACCATTATTATTGCCCCCCACATCATTGATTGAATGACTGAAATAGCTCAAATAGGGTCCCGATGCCGGTGTAATCGTAACATTTCCAATGTAAGGGATATAGTTATAAGCTGTCACGGCAACCTTCAGGGTTCCGACATTGGTAATCGCAGGGAAATTAATTGTTGCACTTCCTCCGTTAATAGTGCCGGTTCCAAGTATCTCATTGTTGACAGTGAGACATACTTTCGCACCTTCCTTGTTCGCAAAAACTGTGAACTGTGCAGCCCCTAGGAAGATTGCAGGGTTGTGGGTGACAGTCAACGTTTGGGGCACGGCAGTTCTTACAATGATGGAAGGATCGCCAAATACCGTCCAGGTATCTGTCATTTCATCACCATCCGCGCCATAAGTATCATTCATTTTCATGCAACCATTCATCGAGAGACCCCCGAAAGTTCTTTTAATATTTGTTCCATAGC
This sequence comes from uncultured Bacteroidales bacterium, assembly GCA_963840975.1. Taxonomy (GTDB): domain Bacteria; phylum Bacteroidota; class Bacteroidia; order Bacteroidales; family JAADJA01; genus JAADJA01. The sequence continues at coordinate 26,857 of CAWJBC010000002.1, forward strand.
TTTCCACCAAAATATCGACCATTTCATCCTGTCCTTCCATTGGAGGATTCCAGCTTTGGTTTATGGTACTCATCAGAGTGGCAATTGCACCTATGGGTTGATTGCCGGATGTTGATCTCATCCAGGCTTCTGCAAAACAGGTAGTGCTGACGAAATTCCCGTTTACACATGCAACTGACCATATAAACGGTAGTTTGTTAGTATTTGTAAGCGCTGCAACATTTGTACTTGAAAATCCTGACGAACTCCATGAAACATCGCTTCCATGACCGGTATAAACGATAATACTGGAACCACTGTTTATATTCGCCGAAACCATTGCAGGTGTTGGATTTCCTGCTGCATCATTTCCTCCCTGAGTGCCATCAAAGAGTTCATAATTGTAAGTGTAATTATAATTCATCAGATCCGTTTGCTGATTCCTGATGTGCTGATAGTCGTATTCACTGTCATCACCCGGTCCTTCAGCAGAAGCAATTCCGATGCACTTTGTATACCAGTCAATTCCGGTGTAGGGAGTTTGTTCGTACTCAATCGTTCTTTGAACCTGTGTTTGAACATGAGCAACACTTTCAGCAGAAAATCTTCCAATGAAAATATCGGGATAATGATCGGTTCCAACAATGTAGCTGTAATCATTATCAGAATCGCCGCTGGAATAACTCGATGGTACCTGGGCGGCATCACCAACCAGGAGGACGTAAGCCAGATTGTGTGTATTGTAATAATTAGCGATGTAAGTTTTAATCGCAGCAGCATTACCAATGGTTGCAACATCAACCATTTCAACCGGAATACCAATGGTCTTTTTCCAGTTCACAAAATCAGTCATTGCTGTCATGAAGCTGGCATAAGAAATGATCAGCATACAGCCGTCTTCATCTACAGGTGTATATTTTGCATTACCGTAATTTAGGAATTGCCTGATATAAATTTCATTGAATTGAGAATTAACCGTTTCAATCTTGGTGGACTTTATAAGCGGATTAATTCCGTCATTTCCAGTTTTGGTTACTTTAATCTCCATTTCTGAATAAACCTTCAGGGTTTTGGTTACCGGGTTATACTGAAAGGGATAAACGATTAGTGTTTGTCCTCTGAAATCGCGAATGATATAAGGATCGCGCAATTCTGCCAACTTTCCGGGATAGAAATTATCCTGTTGATAATGCTTTCCATAAGTGTAGGGAATAGTAGAAGGATCAATATCCCTGGTAAAATTGCCTTTGGAAGGTGCAATGCTGACATTGTTGAATTCAATAAAATTTGAAGATAAAATTTCAACATCCATTTGAGCTAAATCAGGGATCATTAACGAGGTTGTCAATTTTGCCAGATCAGGGTCTCCGCTTGAAAGTATGGGAGTGGTTTCATCAAGGTTAACGATAAATTCCGTGCCCTTAGGTGTCGTCACTTTGTCAAGGTAAAATCCCGGAATATCGAAATGAATCACTGAAGTTTCAATGTTTGACGAAACCAAAGTAATTTTAGCAGGAGACGGTTTGTCTGATTTGACTTTTTTCCACTCACCGGCAAAATTTGCCTGGATAAGCATCAAACTGACGATAATCAAAATTAATTTTTTCATTTGTTCTTGTTTTTTAAATATTATATACCTTAAAAATTCTTTTTCTTTGTTTTATGGAACCTGGGTATTTGCATCAATATTCTTAATGATCAGTTCATTTTTATCGCGGTTATCAACCTGGCTGTCCATTGTTGGGTCAGCCTGCAGATATCCCTGCCACCCGGTATAAATATTCCACTGTTCCGTAAAATCAAATTCATTGATTGAGCCATCAGCATTGCAGTCTCCGCCAATCATTCCCCAAATTCCAGGTTCAATTTCTTTATGTCCTGACGATCCGCCCTGAACCTTTAACTCACTATCTGTAAAATCGTATTGATATATGCTGCCAGTCATTTCAAGAGGATTTGCAGACATGATAGCTAAATGGTTCCTGTGATAAACAACTACAAACAATTGCTGGGAAACCGAAAGATTGGGTTGTAAATCGGAAGCTACATAAATGTCAACAACCGACCCATCATTCAGCAGGAATGCAGCCTGTCGGTCAATGACAGTGGCTTCGTTAGCAGAAGCTGCATTTGGCGCATCTCGGTATTCAACCAATACCCAGTCAACTACATTTGACGGTATATTCGTAACCGTTTCATCCCCGGAATAGTTCCATGGTAAACCCTGGTAAGGTTGAGATAATGGGAACTCCGTCAAATCAGTTAATCCGGTATTCATGAATGAATTTTGGAACGGGCCTTCCAAAAATACTTTCAAATCCACAAAAACATGCTGAACAATATTAAGGGTTACGGGCACAGTTACCATCGGCATTTCAGGATCGTTGCTGCTGACATTTATATCTGCTGTATAAATTCCTTCCAATAATCCTGTAGCATCAAACCCAACATTCACCAATACGGAATCTTGTGATAAAATTGAACCATTGGAAGTAGAGGTACCGTCAAGTGTAAGCCAGGTGTATGGAGGAATATAAGTGTAATCAATCACGAGATACGGTTTATTGGCTTCGTTCCAGCCATCGAATCCAATATAATAAGTGGCAGAATTATCCCGATCCATGATTCCTATGGCAAACCAATTTTGCGAGAGTGCTGCCTGTAAATTAGTCTTTGCCGCTCCTCCCAGTATATGAACTTTCCATCCCGTGGAATACGAGCTTCCTTCGCTTTGATATAAATAAAAACCGGTGTTTGCTTCAGCAATTATATCAGCATAAAGGGCAGAAGAACTTGCCGTTACAGGGTCAATACTTACCGGATTGATATTCCAGTAGGGATAATTGGTTGCGTTAACATAGCCATGAAATTCAACAGAGTTTATCGTTGCCCCATCAGGAATACTGCTGACATCAAACTTCATCCATCCTGCTTCAGTGGTTGGATAGCCTTTTACCTTACTCACCTCAGTTTTCGCACTTGAAGTTGTTGAACCGGTATTGTAATTTGAATTGACAGGATAAACCGTCGCTATAGATTTACTCTTTGCGGAATAACTTATTCCTGCAACAAAATTCAGGCTCATACCGCCGGAGTTTTTTATTGTCAAATCATGTGAACCAGAAGCATTAACAGGAAGTGTAATATTAAATCCTGCCGGACTGGTAACTATATTTGGATATAAGGGTTCTCCTGCAATAAAAACATGCGGATCGGGTCTGCCAATCAATGGATGGGTTTCATTCCTGCCTGACTGATCGGCAGCATAAAGATAATACTCCACCTGGCTGCCGTACGATTGACCCGGAATATTTCCTGAATACATATTTCCACCGGTATTCGTCATTAAGATTGTATCCCACGCGCCAAAGTTCACAGCATAAATGATAAAGACAGAATCAGCATAAACCGGCTGATTGCTGTATGCTTTTATTTCAGCAGTTATCGGATATTCAGTTTGTAAAGGCTGATTTCCCTGTAAAGGAATATGTTTTATCCTCAGCATTCCGAGGTCGGCAATGCCTTTTGCACGGCAGTGCAATGCATCGGTTGATTCCCAGGTTCCGGTAAAACCAAGTACTTCGTAACCCGGCATGGCTTGCTGATACACGGCCAGCGCTTCATCGTCCCACTGGCTGCTCATGATCGGAACCAAAACCTTTTTGTTCAGGATAATCGAATTGGTGTAGGGTTGATCCTGGGGTGTATAAACCCTGAAAACCTGGAAAGGCGTTCCGTAGGAAGACGTTTGCGAAGCATAATAAGCGGCGGTTGCTTCTATTTCATCGTACTGTGCATGGGTCGGTGGTACCTCGCGGATCAAGACTTTATCCACATCCAGGAACTTTCCCCAGCAGTCGATATGATCAATGTAAGTATTGTTCGGATCCTGGACGACGTGATAATTATTGATGCCAAGGTAATCCTGAAAAATACTGACTGATCTGCGTATGCGTAAGCGTTGGGTTTTCTTCCCAAACCAATTGCGAGGAAGAAGAAATCCCCATCCCGTCGGTCATGTAGTTGCCGCCGGTGTGAATCACATTCATCCCAAACAAATTAATGCCAAGGTAACCGGCCACCTCCACCGGAATTTCATCATCGTATGTGCGGTCGGGGCGGTTGTAAGGAAAATCCACGATGCCCGGCTCGTCGTTGCCATCGAAAACAAACCATGGCCCGTAATCCCTCGTCCAGTAAGAATTGCTGGGTGCAATGAGGAAGCTGCAGTTGGCGATGTTCACACCGTTGGCGATATAACTATTCGTTACGGTTGTCTGTTGCGATGCGCTTGCAACAATGGTAACCACATTCAGGTCCTGCGACATTTCGGCAATGATGGCATAGCTGATGCCGAACGGATAGCGCACCAGCACGGCCTGCATCCGGTTGAATTCTGCCACGTTATACACAGGGCCGGTTGGCGGAGGCGTTGCAATAAAATTCTTCCCGATCTCACCTTTCAGTAATTCCTCTTCGGGGGTCATGTGGTGGGTAAACACTTTTTCGGTCTGCTGTTCTTTTTCCTGTGAAAATAAGGTTGCCGGAAGGAAACCAAGAAAAAAAACTAAAACTAAAAGTGAAACTATCCTCCGGTAAATTCGGATGACATGATTGATAAAACAATTTGATTTGACCATTTTTTTAGGATTGCGAAACGACTCAATTTAACCTCGCAAATATATAGGTTAATTAAATTTTAGTAAAACTTGTTTTTAATTTATTTTAATTCTAAATAGCAAATGGATGTGATTATGTGGGTTACTTAATTCCAAGGTACGTTACAGTTCAAAGAATAAATGTGAAAATTAAGCGAATTCATTTAATTCCATTAATTTTGTCCTCCTGTTCATGACCAAATGTCAGCAATGACAATTTCCTGGAAGCAGGTACAGTTATTGATACTGGTCAGATAATGGTAATTTATATAAAATCAAAGATTTTCATAAAATGGTAAAATTTCTCGAGAAATTTCTGGGAAGCAAATCAGACAGAGATATAAAGGCAATAAGCCCCATGCAGCAAAAAGTGATCGAAGCCTATGAGGTGATAAAAAACCTGAGTAATGATGATTTGAGAGCCAAAACTGCTGAATTCAGGAAAAAAATTGCAGATCATATAGCAGACAATGAAAAAGAGGCAGAGGAAATCAAGCATAACGTGAACGAAAACCCGGAAATGGATGTGGATGAAAAGGAAAAGCTCTGGAAGAAAGTGGACGATCTCGAAAAACAAATTTATGATAAAACCCAGGATATACTGAACACCATACTTCCCGAAGCTTTTTCAGTAATAAAGGAAACTGCTAAACGATTCAAGGAAAATAAAATAGTAGAAGTTACAGCAAACGATTATGACCGGGAACTTGCTGCACATAACGATCATATCAACATCGTCGGAAATAAAGCCCATTACAGCAATGAATGGATGGCAGGCGGAAATCTGATCACATGGGACATGGTTCATTATGATGTTCAGTTGATCGGTGGGATCGTACTCCATGAAGGGAAAATTTCAGAAATGGCAACCGGTGAAGGGAAAACCCTTGTGGCGACGCTGCCGGTTTACCTCAATGCCCTGCCCGGCAAAGGAGTGCATATTGTTACCGTGAACGATTATCTTGCAAAGCGCGACTCGGAATGGATGGGGATGCTTTACCAGTTTCATGGTTTAAAAGTGGATTGCATTGACAAGCACCAGCCCAATTCGCAGGCAAGACGCAATGCCTACCTGGCAGATGTTACATACGGAACCAACAACGAATTCGGATTTGATTATCTCAGGGACAACATGACAGCTTTTCCGGATGAACTGGTTCAGCGCCAGCACAATTATGCCATTGTGGATGAGGTTGACTCGGTTTTAATTGACGATGCGCGAACACCTCTTATCATTTCAGGTCCCACTCCTAAAGGCGATACCCAGGAGTTTGACCAGTTCAAGCCAAATGTGCAGAAACTCTATAATGTTCAGAAAGATTTGGTTACCAAATTTTTGGCTGAAGCTAAAAAACTGTTTGCCGAAAAATCCGATCCTGAATATGAAAAAAAAGGTGGAGAGTTACTGCTGAGGGCTTATAAAGGCTTGCCCAAAAACAAAGCACTGATTAAATTTCTCAGCGAAGAGGGCATGAAAGCCCTGATGCTGAAAACCGAAAACTTCTATCTTCAGGAGCAGGAAAAGAACATGCACATTATTACGGATGAATTGTATTTTGTGATTTCTGAGAAGCAAAATTCCGTTGATTTAACCGACAAAGGAATTAATTTCATCAACGATTCCGCCGGCGATCCTGAGTTTTATGTATTGCCGGATGTTGGAGCCGAGATTGCCGATATGGAAAGATCAAACCTGACGGAAGCGGAAAAACTGGTGAAGAAAAGTGAAATCCTTGTTGATTTTTCTGCAAAATCGGAAAAAGTACATACTGTCAATCAGCTTATAAAAGCATATACCATGTTCGAAAAGGATGTGGAGTACATCATCGTTGACAATAAGATCAAAATCGTTGATGAACAGACAGGTCGTATCATGGAAGGACGAAGGTACTCCGACGGACTTCATCAGGCGATTGAAGCCAAGGAAAACGTAAAAGTGGAAGCTGCTACCCAAACCTATGCCACCATCACCCTGCAGAATTATTTCAGGATGTATAAAAAACTTGCTGGTATGACGGGAACAGCCGAAACCGAAGCCGGTGAGTTTTGGGATATTTATAAACTTGATTGTGTGGTGGTTCCTACCAATAAAAAAATTGTCCGCGACGACCGGGAAGATTTCGTTTTCAAGACCAAACGTGAAAAGTTCAATGCAGTCATCACCGAAATAGAATCCCTCGTTAAACAAAAACGACCGGTTCTGGTGGGTACAACTTCGGTCGAAACCTCTGAATTGCTCAGCCGGATGCTTACGCGTGCCAATGTGAAGCACAATGTTTTAAATGCAAAACTCCACCAAAGAGAAGCGCATATTGTAAAAGAAGCCGGGCAACCGGGAACGGTAACCATTGCTACCAACATGGCGGGTAGAGGTACTGACATCAAATTGGGACTGGGAGTGGTGGATGCCGGCGGATTGGCGATCATCGGTACGGAACGTCACGAATCGCGCCGCGTTGACAGGCAGCTTCGCGGACGTGCAGGCAGGCAGGGCGACCCCGGAAGTTCACAGTTTTTTGTCTCTCTCGAAGATGACCTCATGCGGATGTTCGGTTCGGACAGGATTGCGAAAATAATGGACAGGATGGGAATCAAGGATGGTGAAGTAATTCAGCACTCCATGATCACCAAATCCATCGAAAGAGCCCAGAAAAAAGTGGAAGAGAACAACTTTGGCATCCGCAAGCGTTTGCTCGAATATGACGATGTGATGAACGCCCAGCGCGAAGTGATTTACAAAAAACGTAAACATGCCCTTTTCGGTGACAGACTTTCGATTGATGTTTCAAACATGATTTTTGATGCCATCGAGCAAATTGTGATGGACCACCAGGACTCACGAAACTTTGAAGGATTTAAAATGGAGATGCTCAAGGTCTTTGCAATGGAATCGCCGGTCGCCGAAAAAGACTTTCTCTCCATGAATAAAGACACTGTTACTGAAAAGGTTTTCAAATCTGTGTATGAAGCCTACCGGCGAAAAAACGATGTGATCAGAGAAAGAGCAATGCCGGTTATCAAAGAGGTTTATGAAGGCAACTCTCAATATGAGAATATTGCTATTCCCATCACCGACGGACACAAGGAAATGCAGGTGGTTGCCAATCTCAAAAGGGCTTACGAAAACAATGGTCAGGAAGTCATACTCGCCATCGAAAAAGGAGTTACCCTCAGCCATATTGACAATGCCTGGAAAGAGCACTTACGCGAACTTGACGATCTGAAACAATCCGTTCAAAATGCCACTTACGAGCAAAAAGATCCTTTGCTGATCTATAAATTTGAATCGTTTGAACTTTTCAAAACCATGGTTCAAAAAGCAAATAAGGATATTGACTCCTTCCTTGTAAAAGGACACCTGCCGGGTCAGCAGGCTAATGTACGGCAGGCTCAGGCGCCCCGCAGGACCGATATGTCGAGGTTTAAGGAAGAACGCTCCGATTTGTTGTCACAGGCGCACAGCAACACACAGCAGAACCAGGTAACACAGCCCGTTGTCCGTGAAAAGAAAACCGGCAGAAACGATCCCTGCCCATGCGGTAGTGGGAAAAAGTACAAGAATTGTCACGGCAAGGAGTAAATAGTTCAAAGCTCGAAGTTTGAGTCCACTCCGAAAAGTATTCTATAATGATTTTACCACATAGGATCATAGGACACAAAGACTTACACATAGTTGATAATAAAGTAAAAACCTATGTGAAATCCTATGATTCTATGTGCCTATGTGGTTCAAAATTATTTTTCAGACCGGACTCAAGTTTAAAGTTCAAAGGTAACTTGTTTCAAACTACTTTAACTTTGTCATTTCCTGCCCGAATGCGCAATTCAGGCGGGGATTATTTAATATTTTGATTTAACTAAACATGTCAATAATAATTGAAAATATCACCAAACTTTACGGGCAGCAAAAAGCCCTCGACAACGTATCTTTTAAAATAGATGCCGGAGAGGTAGTCGGTTTGCTCGGTCCTAACGGTGCCGGCAAATCCACCATGATGAAAATCATCACCTGTTTTATTCCACCCACTTCCGGCTTGGTTACTGTAAACGGTTTCGACATCTTCGATCATTCCATCGAAGTGAGGCAAAGGGTAGGCTATCTGCCCGAAAACAATCCCCTCTACCCCGACATGTATGTGAAAGAGTATCTCACCTTCATTTCTGGAATTTACAAAATCAAAAACATCAAACAAAGGGTTGATGAGATGATCGAACTTACCGGTCTTACACTGGAGCATAAGAAGAAAATCGGTGCTTTGTCCAGGGGTTACCGTCAGCGGGTCGGTTTAGCCCAGGCCTTGATCCACGATCCTGAAGTTTTGATTTTGGATGAACCTACTTCCGGCCTGGATCCAAACCAGTTGCTTGAAATTCGCAACCTGATCAAAGAAATCGGAAAGGAAAAAACGGTCATGCTCTCCACCCACATCATGCAGGAAGTGGAAGCCGTCTGCAGCCGCGCCATCATCATTGACAAAGGCAGGATAGTGGCTGATGATGCCACCGCCAACCTTTCGCTGAATGCCGCAGGAATCCAAACCACCATTGTCGAATTCAACAAACCTGCTGATAAAAAACAGCTTGCCGCCATCCGGGGCGTTTTAAGAGTTAAATCAGTTACCGATAATACCTACGAAATAGAATCCGACAAAACCGATGTCCGTGAGTTGGTCTTTAATTTTGCCGTCGAACACAACCTGTCAGTCCTTTCCATGCAAAAATCCGAAAAAGGGCTGGAAGAGATATTTCAGCTACTGACAAAGAAATAGTTGCCGTACTCGTCCGACGACTTGCAACCCATACATAAACTACAGAGTTCCTGAACCAAGTCGTCCGAGGAGTTTCACATTGAATTGGTTTCGAAAATGGCATTCCTGAAAAACCCCGGGGTTTTATCAGGAATCCGGTTACACATTGCCCTGAACAATCGTTAAATTGACAGAAAGTATCAGGGCAGGTGAGGTTTGTTTGTAAACATGGGAACGACTGTTTAGTATCCGGTTTCCCATTGTTCAACGCTAAATCACAAGAATTAAACATGTTGCTATCCTTTTTGTTATACCTCATAATAGATTGAAAAGATTATCTTTGCAGGCGCTTTTTTGGAACCCGTAAAGGGTTTCTACTTTAATATAATATCAGGTTAGTGAAAGAAAAACAAATTGTTTGCGGATTTTCAAAATTGACAAAAGACCAGAAACAGGAATTCATTTCCGGTCATTTTGAAGATCCTGAAGAATCGGTTAAAGAGTTGAAAAGTTATTTAATTGCTGACGAACAAAGACAAAAACTGTTTGATGATTTCAGCGAAAACACCATTTCAAATTTCTATTTTCCATACGGAATTGCCCCCAATTTTTTAATAGACGGAAAAGTTTACCATGTGCCTATGGTAATCGAAGAGAGTTCGGTGGTGGCTGCGGCATCCAAGAGCGCCAAGTTCTGGTCGGACAAAGGGGGTTTTCGTACCGAGATAATTTCTACCACAAAAGTCGGGCAGGTGCACTTCATCTGGAAAGGAAACATTGCTAAACTAAAGTCCCTGATGCCTGATTTAAAAGACCGGCTCATTGAAAGCACAAGCGATATCACTTCAAACATGGTAAAACGGGGCGGCGGTATCAAAGATATTGAACTGGTGGATAAAACCAGTGAGATACCCGACTATTACCAGCTTATGGCAACCTTTGAAACAGTAGATTCGATGGGCGCAAACTTCATCAATACCTGCCTTGAAGTGTTTTCCTCCGAATTGAGAGCTTTCTTTTCTGAAAGCCCCTACTTTGAGGAGGATGAAAAAAATTGTGAAGTTATCATGGCTATTCTTTCCAATTATACTCCCGATTGTCTTGTAAAGGTAACAGTTGAATGCGATATCAGCGATTTTGACAATATTGATCCCAATCTGACAGGCGGGCAATTTGCCTGGAAATTTGAAAAAGCGGTTCAGATAGCCAAAGTTGATACCTACAGGGCAGCCACACATAACAAAGGAATATTCAATGGCATTGACGCCGTTGCACTGGCAACAGGAAATGACTTCAGGGCGATTGAAGCAGGTGGTCATGCCTATGCCGCCCGAAACGGGAAGTACCAGTCGTTGACAGATATTCAGATTGAAAACAGGAGATTCAAATACACCCTCACGGTTCCGCTTGCTTTGGGAACGGTCGGCGGGCTTACCACCCTTCATCCCCTGGCAAAAAAATCGCACGAATTATTAGGAAACCCCGGAGCTTATGATCTGATGCGCATTGCAGCAACCGTTGGTCTGGCAAATAATTTCGGAGCTTTAAAGTCATTGGTAACCAAAGGAATTCAGAAGGGGCACATGAAGATGCACCTGCTCAATATGCTTAACCAGTTTGGTGCAACAGAGGCGGAAAAAGAGCAGGCAAAACTATTTTTCGAGGACGAGAAAGTATCGCATAATTCGGTGGAGAAATTCCTTAGAGGTATCCGGGAAAAGGTTCTTATCAAAAAGGGAGCGATCGCCGCCAAATAATGGATTTTCACTCTCACGGCAAATTGCTGATCACCGGCGAATACCTTGTTCTGAGGGGCGCCACAGCGCTTGCTGCTCCGGTAAGATTGGGTCAGAAAATGTCCATAATGGAAAATACCGGCGATCAATGCCTCCGCTGGGAAAGCTTTGAAATGGATAATTGCTGGTTCACAGCCCGAATTGACACATCGTTCTTTCAAATTACGGAAACAAATAAGCCGGAAGTAGCTTATCGTTTGCTCAAACTTCTTGTAGCAGCAAATGATTTGAACCCTGGATTTTTAAACAGCTCAAAAATTCCAAAAGGTCAGAGTAAAAGCTGATTTTAATCTTTCGTGGGGATTGGGAAGCAGTTCTTCCCTGATTTCAAACGTTGCATGGTGGGCAGGTGTGGATCCATTCAGCCTTCACAAGCTGGTTTCGAAGGGTTCGGGTTACGACGTGCTGTGTGCCCGCGAGGACGGACCGGTATTCTTTACCCTTCATGGCGATAATGATTATAAAATCGAAAAATCAGGCTTTTCCCCTATTTTCGCTGATCAGGTTTATTTTATTTACCTGGGGAAAAAACAAGATTCTTCGTCAAGCGTTGAAGCCTTTGTTAACGAAACTAAAAAGATGGAAAAGGAGATTGAGAGGGTATCTTTATTGGCAGAGCAAATTTCAACGGCTGAAAACATTTCTGCGTTTGAGGCTTGCATAAGGGAGCATGAGGAAATTATTTCCTCTGTTCTTGGCAGGAAAAGGTTAAAGGATGAACGGTTTACTGATTTGAAGGGTGAAGCAAAATCACTTGGAGCATGGGGAGGGGACTTCGCAATGATAACCTGGCATGATACAAAAGAAGAACTTAAAAAATATCTGTCAACACGGAACATTGATACAATATTCACTTTTAATGAATTGATTAAGCAGAGGTGAAATTTGAGGAAAAATATAAGAAGGATGCACTAAAACTCAGCCGGGCTGAATGGGCTGACCATAAGGGAACTGTTGCCTGGAGGAGTCCATCGAATATTGCCCTGATCAAATATTGGGGAAAGCAGGGCAATCAGTTGCCGCAAAATCCTTCATTGAGTTTTGCACTGGATAAATCATTTACTGAAACTCGACTGGAATACAGGTACAGAGGAAATAGGGGGAATAAGGTAGTTTTTACGTTTGAAAAGCAAAAGAATCCGGCTTTTGAATTGAGGATTAAGGCTTTCCTCCAGTCAGTATCGGAATATCTGCCATTCATCAATCAATTTGATTTTCAGATTGAAAGCACAAACTCTTTCCCGCATTCTTCCGGCATTGCATCTTCTGCTTCTTCGATGAGTGCGTTGGCGTTGTGTTTGGTTTCGATGGAAAGAGAATTATTTGGAACACTCAGGGATGACAAAGCATTTTTCGAGAAAGCATCGTTCATTGCAAGGCTTGGATCGGGAAGCGCTTCACGATCGGTTTACAATGGATTTGTTGTTTGGGGAAGGCACAAAGATGTTCAAGGATCAACTGATGAACTTGCAATCAGGCTGAACAATGAAACAGCGCCATTTTTCAACCATCTGAAAGATGCCATCCTTATAACCAGCACCGGCAAAAAGAAAGTGAGTTCCAGTGCAGGACATCAACTCATGAAGGATCATCCTTTTGCAAACGAAAGATACCGGCAGGCAGGAAACAACCTGAAAGGTCTGTTGAATGTTTTGAAAACAGGGGACGAGCAAGCTTTCATCAGCACAGTAGAAAATGAGGCGCTAAGCCTTCATGCCATGATGATGACCTCGAAGGATGGTTTTACTTTATTGAACGATAATACCTGGAATATCATCAACAGGATCAGGCAATACCGTTTTCAGCAAAACATTTTTATCACTTTCACCCTTGATGCAGGACCCAATGTTCATCTTCTATATTATGAAAAAAATGAAAGTCAGATCATTCCGTTCATACAAAAGGAATTACTTCAGTATTGTGAGAATGAAAAATGGATTGATGATAAAGCGGGCGATACCCCTTCAAAATTAAGTTAGGAAATGGAAAAGAAAAAAAATGAAATATTCTATGGTAAGGTAATACTCTTCGGGGAATACGGGATCATTTACGATTCGATGGCGCTTACCATTCCGTTTACCCATTACCATGGAGAATTAAGTTTCAGTAACAAAAACGACCGTTTCAAATATACCAACTACGATTTTGCTGTTGATTCCAACAAACAGTTGAGCAGTTTCGCAAATGAGTTAAATCAATTGAAAATCAACGGGGATTTGACTGTTAAGCTGGATATGGAAGCATTACTCAAAGACATCGAAAAAGGATTGTTTTTTGAGTCTACCATTCCACAAGGTTACGGACTTGGAAGCTCAGGCGCACTGGTAGCTTCTGTTTACAGCCGCTATGCCAAAGATAAAATCGAAGGCACGCGTTCCATCAGCAAAGAAAACATTCTCAAACTCAAAGAAAACCTCTCCTTTCTTGAAAACTATTTTCATGGGAAAAGCTCTGGCATTGACCCTCTTAATTCATACATTAAGTTTCCTCTGTTGATCAATTCAAAGAAAGATATACAAACTGTTGCTATTCCCCGCAGTAAGTTTGAAACTAATTCGGCAATTTTTCTAGTCAATACAGGGAAACCGGGAAAAACGGAACCCATGGTGAATAAATTCCTGAAAAACTGTAAGCAACCTGAATATTTGTCAGCGATAATGGAAACTTTCCTGCCGCTGAATAACAGTTGCATCGGTCATCTGATCAGGGGTGAGATGAAGGATTTTTTCGAAAAGTTAACCGAGCTCTCCCGTTTTCAGTATGATTACTTCTCCGAGATGATACCCGATGATTTTAAACCGATGTGGAAGCATGGTTTTGAAAGCAATGACTACACCTTAAAATTATGCGGTTCGGGCGGAGGCGGTTATTTGTTAGGGTTCACGCAAGACCTGGATAAAGCCATTCACTATTTTTCAAAACTGAAAACAGAAATCGTAACGGTTTACAAAAGCTATAAAGTTTAATTTCCCAATCAGCTTTAAACCCTGGATGAAACAGATAAGAAAAGTCGGATTTTAATTTTCCCTCAACACAAATTCATCATACTCCACCTCAAACCGGAGTTTGTGTTTTGATTCTTCCATGGCAAGTCCCATGAAAACATTCTTCAACCCTTCATTCGGCGCTCTTTCTGCTAATGCTGAATAGAGTTTGAATGCTGCTTTCTCCTTTTTCATGGCAAGGATCAGGGCTTCTTCGTAGGTCATGTTGGGTGTGGGCTTTATGTTCACCAGATAATCGCTGATCATCAGGTCGGCAACCTTGGTTGTTTCAAGGGTGAAAATACCTTCTTCCTTAATCTTGAGTAAACGTTGTTTGTGCTTGATCTCTTCACCGGCAAAGTCGAGGAAGACTTGTTTCATATCGTCGGTTTTAGCTGATTCCGACAGTTCGCTGTAAAAATCTACCGCCCCTTGTTCTTCGCTAATGGCGAAGTCGAGGATTTCATCAATTGTGTTGAAGTTTTTCATGACTTGTTTGTTTATCTGTTCTCTCTTTTCAGTTCTCTCTACTTCCGTTCTATTTGATTGTCCTTTCAGTGAAACTGTGAACTGTTTTATTGTTTCAATTCATTTTCAAAATGTTCTTCAAATTTTTTTACAACCACGTCGCAACCAAAGTTGAACATACGGTTGCAATTCTGTTCCTGTGTAAAATTAAAGTTAATTTTTTCAACAGGATGTTCCACAGGCAAAAGGGAAACAGCTTCCATCATTATTTCCTGGGTAGATTCGTAACCCTTCAGTCCGAATTTTAGGAGCAAGGCGCTTAATTGCTCAAACGATCTCATTTCCACCTTCGGCTCAATGCCTTCTTCAAACTCCTGTATTACCTTTTGCGTATTGGTAAAACTTCCACCCGATTCTGCAGGAAAAGAAGCCGGCAATATGAGATCGGAATGCTTCGCTGTTTCGGTCATAAAATAATCCTGCACTACTACGAAATCAGCTATTGACAACCACCCTGACACCTTCACTTTATTTTGCGCACAACCCAAAGGATCTTCCCCAAAGATGAACAGGTTTTTCAATATCCCTTTTTCCAGCGAATCATATTGACTAACATTTACGTTTTCGGGCAATGCCTTCACTCCCCATTTGCTTTTCATTTTTGTCTGAAGCTCCTTTGAAAGGATAGGCTGAATGCCAACTCCCAGCTTTGGGCATATACCCATGTCGAACAAACCCTGTGAGTTGTTTTTTTCTTTTAGCGAAATAAGTCCGTTGGAGGTCTTACCCAGCTTGCCTGTGATCATGGCAAGGTTTTTCAATTCAAAGGCTCCCTGAGCGCAAAGTTCCTTCTCCGAAAAAACGATCACAGCGTTCATTTCGTGGTTGAATTCCTTGGCAAATTCAATGATCAAATCCATGTATTCCACACCTGATTTTTCAACCAGGTCGCCGAAATTCTCTTTCAGTAAGTTTTGCTTGAATTCTTCATATCCTGAAGTATTATCATTGATAAAAAGCCTGTTCTCAAAGTGATTGGCAACAAGGTAATAATTCACAGCTTTGATAAAATGATAATAAGACTTAACCTGCAAAACGCTATCCACCTTATGCCGCATAGGGCTGTCAGCATGAATGGTAACCAGTTCAACCGGGATATTGAGATTATGGTGTGCCGCACTGATCATGAATCCTGCAACTGCATTGTCGCGGTTGATTTCGGAAGCGATGAGATAAATCTTGCTTGCGCCGCTCAATTGCTCAAACGGAACATTGGATACAGAGTCAAAAACATATCCATCACCTCTGTTCAGGTAATGGAAGCTGGTTACATTGTTCGTCAATGCTCCCGCTCTTGCCAGTTTCTGAATCAGGTACAATTCCTCATTGGTAAGCCTTGCACCTGCAAAGAATGCATTATCATCAGGTTGAACGGATTTGATCTTTTGTTTGATCAGATCAAAAGCCTTTTCAAAAGAAACTTCTTCGAACCGACCGTTTATCTTCTGCATCGGTTTGGTAATCCTTGTAGTATCATTCAGAACATTGTATCCGAACTTTGGAAAACGGCAAATATTGCCATCGGTATTGATCAAACCATTACTTCCGGTAGTCTGCATCACGAAACCGTTTTTATGATGTAGATTCACAGAGCAACCGATGGAACAATAATTACATACCGTTTCAACGGATTCCAATTTTACGGGACCCGGTTTGAAAAAGAAATTTTCGGTAATGGCGCCTGTCGGGCATGTTGAAATGCACATCCCGCATGATTCGCAAAAGGTATCCTGCAATCGGTCGCCCATACTCGGAGCAACGTATGTTTCAAAACCCCGGTTGATAAGCCCTAATGCATTAGCTCCAACAACTTCGCTGCAAATCCTGACGCATCGTGAGCAGAGGATGCACTTATTGTTGTCAATTTCGATGAAAGGGTGCCTGAAATCAACCTGGTATTCTTTGAAATCGCCTTTATATTTGTCTTGTTTGGCTTCGTATTCGGTGCTGTGTTTCTTTAGGTCACAGGTAAAATATTCGGAGCATCCGCATTCGAGGCAACGGTAGGTTTCATTTTTGGCAATCTCTTCACTGTCGTAACCCAGTTCAACTTCTTTAAAATTCGATCTTTTCTTTGGGTCGAGGGTTGGCATTTCTTCACGAAGCTGTTTTTCAAAATTACCCTCATAATCCTCCCTGATCTGCTTTTTGAAATTGTCCCGTTTGCTTAAAAACTCAGGTTTTGGAGGCTCAATGGGCTGACCTGTCAGAAACTGATGACAACTGAGAGAAGCCCGTTTAGCTTGTCCGATGGCTTCGATAAGGGTGGCAGGGCCTGTAACACCATCGCCTGCAGCAAATACATTCGGGATACCGGTTTGTAAAGTTTTTGGATCGGCATCAATATCACCCCACCTGTTTTGTTTTAATTGCGAACCATTACCCAGACCGGTATTGATATCATCCAGGAAATTGATACTGGTTTTCTGCCCGATTGCGGCAAGGATGAAATCCACTTCAATTTCATATTCCGAACCCTCAACCGGGATGGGTCTCCTCCTGCCCGAAGCATCCGGCTCTCCCAATTGCATTTTGAGACAGGTTACCGATTTTACTTTCCCCTCTCCGTCCTTATTGACACGTGTGGGATTGGTCAGCAACAGGTATTCAACTCCTTCCAGCTTCGACTCATGAATTTCAATGGGATTGGCGGGCATTTCCTTTTCGGTACGGCGATAAATCACAAAAACCTTTTCTGCGCCGCATCGCTTTGATGTCCTGCAACAGTCCATCGCTGTATTACCCCCGCCGATTACCGCAACTTTTTTCCCTTTGAAATTATATCGCTTACCTGTTACCTCCATCTCTTTCAGGAAATCTATCCCTGAAAATACATTTACGGCATCATCACCCTCGCATCCTATTCGTGTACCTTTCTGTGAACCGATGGTGAGTATAAAAGCATCATATTTCTTTTTTAAATCTTTGAAAATCAGATTTTCACCTAACATTTTATTGAAGTGTATCTTCACTCCGAGTTCGGTAATGTTATCCACTTCTTTTTGCAGAATGTCGTTTGGTAACCGGTATTCAGGAATACCATAGCGGAGCCATCCGCCGGCTTTCGGAGCAGCCTCATAAATATCCACCTGGTGTCCTTCTTTTTGCAGAAAGAAACCGCAGGAAACGCCACCCGGACCTGCGCCAATTACGGCTATTTTTTTACCTGTGGCCGGTTTTACTTCCGGTTTCCATTTGTTCGGTGATTCAAGATCAATATCAGAAGCAAATCTTTTTAAATAATCAATGCCAACAGGAGCGCCTTCATCCAAAAGATTTCTGCGGCAGGCAACTTCGCAGGGTCTTACACATACTCTTCCGCAAACGGCAGGTAGTGGATTTGTTTCCTTGATCAGAGCAACTGCCTCATGGTACATTCCTTTTTCGATGTAGGAGATATATCCTTGTACATCAACGCCGGCCGGACAGGTTTGCTTGCAGGGACCCATGCAATCAGCATAGTGATTCGAAACAAGTAGTTCCAAAGCTGTCTGCCTTGCTTTTTTCACTTTGTCGTTGTGGGTTGTAATCTTCATTCCTTCCACGACCTTTGTGGAGCATGAGGGTTGCAAGGTGCGAAAGCCCTCTATTTCCACCACGCAAACATAGCATGATGAAAAAGGTTCGAGACGCGGATCGTGACACAGGGTAGGAATTTCGATCTCGTTTCGTTGAGCTAATTCCAGTATAGTTTCGCCCTTGATCCCTTTTACAATTTTGTTGTTGAGAATGATATTAAGATATTCGATCATTTTCGTGAATTATTAATTTGCTGTTGGCTTTTAGCTATTGGCTATTTGCTTTGAGCTTTGTTATTAAGTTATTGATCATTTTTTGTTCTTTATGAACAAGTTCTATTACTTCATTAATCTTTGCTTCAGGTATGAAACATAATTCCTGAATAATAATTAACTGGGTTTCTAATTCAAATAAAGAACCCATCGCAATTTCCAGAAATCGTTTATATTCCGTTTCACTGTTTCTGCTTGATCCTTCAGCTATATTTGAAGGAACAGAAACTACTGCCCTGCAAATCTGAGATTTCAAACCGAATTTTTCTTCTTCAGGAAGTGAAATTGCTAAACGATAAACTTCTTTTACAAGTTTTATTCCTTCTTTCCAGATGTTCAATTTTCTAAAGTTTCTCATAATGTATGGTTTTAAAATTAAGTGCTAACAGCAAATAGCTTTTAAGAAACTTTGATGGCATCAAACTTACACTTGGTAAAGCACATACCGCATTTGATACAATCCGCCTGATTAATGAAATGAATTTCCTTGCGTGCACCCGTTATGCAGTTGGATGGGCAATTCTTTGCGCAAACCGTGCATCCTGTACATTTTTCAGCATCTACCTCATAAGTCAGCAGAGGTTTGCATACTTTGGCAGGACATTTTTTCCCGTTTATATGCGCCTCATATTCATCCCTGAAATATTTAATGGTAGTCAACACCGGGTTTGGAGCCGTTTGCCCCAATCCGCAAAGAGAGCTGTCTTTGATCTGATACGACAGTTCCTCCAGTTTTTCAATATCGCCGTCTTCACCTTTTCCTTCTGTGATGCGGGTAAGAATTTCGAGCATCCGTTTAGTTCCGATCCGGCAAAAAGTACATTTTCCGCAGGATTCCTTCTGGGTGAAATCCAGAAAAAATTTAGCGACATCAATCATGCAGGTTGTTTCGTCCATCACAACCATACCGCCCGATCCCATAATGGCGCCGGTAGCATTTACCGAATCATAATCAATGATTGTATCAGAGAGATATTCAGGTATGCAACCTCCCGAAGGTCCGCCCATCTGGACAGCCTTGAATCTTTTATCATTCTTGATCCCGCCACCCAATTTGAAGATGACATCGTGAATGGTCATTCCCATAGGAACTTCCACCAAACCCGAATGTTTGATTTTGCCTGCCAGCGCAAAAACTTTCGTGCCTTTGCTTTTGTCAGTCCCGAATTTGGCATATTCTTTCCCACCGTGCTGAATGATCCATGGGATATTTGCAAAAGTTTCGACATTGTTGATATTGGTAGGTTTTCTCCAAAGACCTGAGGCTGCCGGGAAAGGAGGACGCTTGCGCGGCATACCGCGCTGTCCTTCCACCGAGGCGATGAGTGCCGTTTCTTCACCGCACACAAATGCGCCTGCTCCTTCTTTTATGTAAATATCAAAACTGAATCCCTGTATCCCAAGGATGTCATTTCCCAGGTAGCCTTTTTCTCTTGCCTGTTTTATTGCGATATCAAGTCGTTTTATAGCCAGCGGATATTCAGCACGGCAATAAATCACGCCGGAAGTTGCTTCAATTGCATAAGCTCCTATGATCATGCCTTCCAGAACAGAATGCGGATCGCCTTCCAGTACTGAACGGTCCATGAACGCTCCGGGGTCGCCCTCATCGGCATTGCAAATAATATATTTTTCGGACGATTTATTGTTATTGGCAAATTTCCACTTCAACCCGGTAGGGAATCCTCCTCCGCCCCGACCTCTTATTCCTGATTCTAACACCGACTGAATCACATCCAGCCTTGACAGTCCGGAACCGGCAATTTTTTTGATAGCCCTGTAACCGCTGCGTGCCTCATATTCTTCGATGGATTCGGGATCAATATAACCGCAGTTGCGCAAGGCAATCTTATTTTGTGAGGTTACATATTCCTTTTCCGGTGTATCAAACAAGTCGGTATAAACCACATAATCTTTCACCGGATTTTGTTGGTTGATGTGTTTATCAATCAGTTCAACCGCTTTGTCTTCGGTGATATCACCATAGAGGTACGATCCTGATTCATCAATGATTTCAACAAGCGGTTCGCGGTAACACATTCCGACGCAACTTGTTTTTTTCAATTCGAAAGTGAGCTTTTCCGCTTCCTTGAGTGCAGCAATTTTATCATACACTTTTTTTGCTCCCGCCGCTATCCCGCAACTTCCCAGCCCAACGATTACTTTTGTTTCCATGTAATTTAGTTCAATGTTTAAAGTTCAAGGTTTAAGGTTGTTCCTTAAACTTGAATCCTTTGAATTCACTATTCTTTAAATATGTAATTAAGCTTGAAAGTTTCTTGCTTAATAGAGTTACTTTCTTAAATAAAAAATCAAATTTTTCCAGATTTAAATGTTTTCTGTCGAAAGCCCTGTAACGTTGGGATCTAACCTCGCCGGCAGATCCTTTGGCTATTCCTAGAAACTGGATGAATTCCTTTTTCCCGCCTCTTTCAAATCCCTCTGCAATATTATCCATGGCTGATCCGGATGATCTTCTGATTTGTCCAACAAGTTCATAATCTTTTGCAAATGGTAAGTTCAAAGTTTCATTGTAAATATCCAGGGCTAATTCCCGGGCAAGTTGCCAAACTTCCAAATCCTCAAACCTTTGAATGGTCGCCATTGAAATTTATATTAGACCCTTATCTAAACCTATAAACTCTAAACATTAAACTTTGAACAGTGAACCTTGAACCAATTCATCAGTTACTCTCCTTTATCCTGATATTCTTTATGATTTTTACCGATTCCGTTCCGGTTAGTTTTCCAAAGGTGTCATCACCTATCATCATTACCGGCGCTAAGGAGCAGCATCCAAGGCAGGCGACAGATTCAAGGGTAAATAAACCGTCATCGGTGGTTTCCCCATCCTTTACCTTCAGCGATTCCTGAATGGCTTCGGTAATTGCATTCGCATTCTGGACATGGCAAGCCGTTCCATGACATACTTTCACAATGTGTTTACCCACCGGATTCAGCCGGAATTGTGCATAAAAGGTGGCAACACCGTACATATCACTCAGGTTGAGTCCCGTTTCATTTGCGAGTTTTTCAAAAGCGGCTCGCGGAATATATCCAAAGGTTTCCTGCGTTCCCTGTAACAGTGGAATCATATTTCCTTTTTTTCCACGGTATTTTTCAATCAGGTGATCCAACCTCGACAGGTCTTCCTGCCCAATTCCTTCTTGCTCTTTCTTAGCGCTGATTCTTGCAATACGCATGATGTTTTTTATTAATGTTTAGCGGGTAAAATTATAAAGTTTTGGAATAAATTGTGAATGGAATAACAATTTATAGATGTTCTAAACAGAATTTCTAATCCAACCCTTATGAAGACCTGGATTTAGAAATAAATTCACAAAATGAACGACTACCCTTTAGCTATTTCTTTCTTCGGTTTTGTCTTTTTTGCTCTTATTGCTGACAATTTTGCATGCATTGCCCTGGCAGCAATCCTTCCGGCGCCCATAGCTTCGATAACTGTAGCAGAGCCTGTAACTATATCGCCTCCTGCATACACAAGATCCTTTGATGTTTCCATCGTTTCAGAATTCGCCTCAATATAGCCCCACTTGTTTCGCTTAAGGTCAGGTGTGGATTGGAAAATAACGGGATTTGGACCATTACCAACAGCAACAATCACGAGGTCAACATCCATAATATAGTTAGACCCTTCAACAGGTACAGGTCTTCTTCTGCCTGATGCATCCGGTTCGCCCAACTCCATTTTAATGCACTCCATGGCTTTAACAGTATTGGAATCGGTTCCGATATACCGAATGGGGTTGGTCAATAACTTAAATTTTATCCCTTCTTCCTGAGCATGATGAACTTCTTCAGCCCTTGCTGGCAATTCATGCCTTGACCTGCGGTAAACAACGGTAACTTCAGTGGCGCCGGTACGTTTGGCCGTCCGAGCGCAATCCATCGCCACATTTCCACCTCCGATCACTGCCACGTTAGAACCTTTGGGCATAGGTGTGTCATATTCCGGAAATTTATAAGCTTTCATCAGGTTCATACGGGTGAGGTATTCATTGGCTGAGAAGATATGACCCAGACTTTCGCCTTCGAGCCCCATGAATGTTGGAAGTCCGGCGCCGACTCCAATAAAGACCGCATCAAACTCCTCAAACAATTCATCAACGGTATGGATATTGCCAATCACATGGTTGGTCTCAATCCGAACGCCCATTTCCTTCAGGAAGTTGATTTCAAACTGCACAATAGATTTTGGCAGCCTGAATTCAGGTATTCCATAAGTAAGAACACCGCCTGTTTCGTGCAAAGCCTCAAAAATGGTAACGGAATAACCCAACTGACGCATATCGGCAGCAACCGTTAAACCACCAGGACCTGATCCGATAATGGCAATTTTTTGACCCAGGTTTTCTTTGATGATTGGAACCTTAACCAGGTCCATTTTCCTTTCAAAATCGGCAACAAAACGTTCGAGCCTGCCAATGGCGACGGGTTTATCTTTGTGACCCATGATACAGGTCTTTTCGCACTGGCTCTCCTGCGGACAAACACGCCCGCATATAGCAGGGAACAGATTGGTCTCTTTTATTTTTTTTGCCGCTTCATCAATTTTTTCTTCAGCTATCAGGGCAATAAATTCGGGAATGGGAACATTGACGGGACAACCCAATACGCACTGAGGGTTTTTACATTGCAAACAGCGACCCGCTTCCAACAATGCAAGCTCTGTAGTAAAGCCATAAGGAACCTCCTGAAAATTATGCACCCTTAAGGTTTGGTCCTGTTCGGGCATATTTTGACGCGGGATTTTCAGCTTGATCCTTCTTTCGTCGGCTTTGGTCAAACCATGCCATTCGCAGCCATATTTCATGCAAACGAAAAATGGGATCAGTTTCGACATGGCTGAGATGATTACCTCCCCAACCGGCGAACCACATTCACCGCATACCATTTCTTTTACAATCAGGCTTTTTTTGCAATGAGGACACAAAAGATCGTCGAGTACTTTATCCTTTTCGATTGGTACCGAGAGTTCCACATCAAATACATCAAGGTAAGGACTTAACTTCAAATCAACAGGCTCGTTCTTATAAATTGCATTGAACTCAATCTGTTTTGAATCCTTTTTCTCAACATTAAAACTATTATGACAATGTGGGCAATAGGTGTTAAGATAGGTTTTAAACTTCAGGTATTTAACGTCATGTTCTAACATAGATGATATGTTTAATTGATATCAAATGAATTTTTAAAATTATCTGATTGAGAACAGCAATGAATCTTTCTCCTCTTTCATATACAAAGAGTTCCTGTTCATCAGTTCATCATAATCTACTTTATGACCATCAAAATCCGGTCCGTCAACACAGCAAAAACGTGTTTCATCAGCAACTTTTACACGGCAGCCGCCGCACATCCCTGTACCATCAATCATAACCGGATTCAGGCTTACCATCGTCTTAATTTTATGTTTTTCAGTAAGTTTACAAACATTTTTCATCATGATTATAGGACCGATGGCATAAACCAGCTTAATGTCATCCCTTTCTTCGATGTACTTCTGAAGAGGTTGGGTAACAAAACCTCTTTCGCCATAGCTGCCATCGTCGGTAGTGATAACAAGTTCATCACAGATTTGAGCCATTTCGTTTTCGAGTATGAGCAGGTCTTTATCTTTTGAACCCATAATACCGATTACATAGTTACCTTCTTGTTTGAAAGCCTTTGCCACATGATGCAGAATAGCCACACCTGTTCCACCGCCTACCATAATAACTGTACCGATTTTTTCCACTTCTGCTGCCCGACCCAATGGACCGACGACATCTTTAATCAGGTCACCTTCTTTTAATGACCGCATCAGGGCGGTGGTCTTGCCAACCACCTGAAAGATGATGGAAATAATACCTGCAAATTCATCCTTGTCGGCAACTGTCAATGGAATTCGCTCACCGGTTTCATTTACCCTGATGATCACAAATTGTCCGGCTTTTACTTTTTTGGCAATTTTTGGAGCCGCTATATCAAACCTGATGATCGTTCCTTTTGCCATTTCCTGCTTTCTAACTATCTGAAACATGAGTAGTTTTTTTAATTATTAGTTATAAAATAGACATCTTTTAGCTAACCTGAAACTTTGTCTCGCGTTCCGCGAGATAAACCTTGAACCGATTTACCATTCATCGCTTTCTTCAAGTTTCATTGAATATAGATCTTCTTCACTCAACCCATGCCAGCGACACCCTTTTTTTGTGCAGATATAAAAATCAATAAGTTTACTGCTCGCACTGACATTAATCCTTGCAGTTGGTGAACCGCATTTCCCGCAACCTTTTTCTTGTTCAACAAGACTTGCATTGCAATGGAAGCATTTAATATCCGTAACAGGTTTATCTTCAGGAAGGAAAATGGTTGACTTTGAAGTAAAACTGTTTAGATAAGGGCTTAAAAGTAAAAATCCCTCCTCACCGTTAACTATTTTAAGTTTCAGCATATCATTTTCGATCAGGCTTTTTCGACAATGCGGGCAATAGGTTTGCAAAAATGAGCCTGTTTCGATGATCTCAGTACTTTCATCTTTTTTCTTTTCGAAAACTTTTTCTTTTTGTTCTTTTGTTCTATCATCAAGCGGATATTTTCGTCCCCTGAAGCCGTATTCCTGGTAAAGTTTTCGCAACGCATGTGAAAGATCTTCAAATTCAACATGGTGATTTTTGCAGCCGCTTCGCGAACAGATACTTACTTTTCCACCCATATCCAGATAGAAAGGAACCATCGAAGCGCCACATGTTAAACATTCTGACTTTGAATTGAGTTCAGCATGGCAATGCGAACAAGAAAAGGTCGCTACCTCCCCAACAGGAATCCTGATGTCACTGCTGTAATTATAACTTCCGTAAATGGAACTCAGGTAAATAACTCCATTATTATTGCCACTTTTAATGTTCACATTAATACTCGGTTCATTATCCACCAAATGCTCTTTATCCATAAGGATTTCACCGCATTTTGGGCATTTCAGGTTTAAAGAAACAAATTCGTACATACTATAATATTTTTATTTTTTATGAAATCTGCAAATTCATAGCACAATATTATTGAATATTCCTGTAAAAATATTACTATTTATTTATACGGTCTGCAATCAATACCGTTGTAAAAATATGTATAAAATTGAATATCAACCCAATCGGCTCAAAACCAAATACATAATTTATAGCTGATTTAAATAATGATCCTTTTCATGGATTTTGACATATCAATTTATTGTAACTACTGAAATTCTTTTCCTGCCGTCCATACGAACATTCACAGGTTCTTTAAACCGTACATGCCTGAAAAATTTTGTTTTTTTGATCAATTCCTGTTTATCCAGTATCCCGTAATTAATGTAACTCCCTGAACGATCAGGCAAAACAGATAAATAACCCACATTTGCGGAGGTTACATTATGGAAAAAATGGGATCCGGACGAGGCGTCGAGCGGATAATCTTCGAGACTTGTTTCAACGATGACTTTTGCATTGGAAATTTGCGGCCAGTCAACCGGTATGCCTATCCAGCGGTCGCGTGTACCCCAGCGTCCCGGTCCGATGAGAATATACTGTTTTCCATCCCTGATAAAATCCTTATTTATTTCATCTATTTCGGCAGCCATCTCCTCTGTTTTGGACTTGTCGAAAACTTTGTTATCAATATACAGCACATCGGTAATGTCTTTTATCAGCCCGTTTCCCATTCCTTTCTCTGCGTAAAGAACTATCTCTTCTTTCGTAAACTGCTTCATGTCAACGTTGTAATCCTGAGCACTACCAATCATTGGTTTGATCTGAAGCAGGTAAAATGAACTTTTATAGTTTTCATCTTTGTTCAGGTCAACCGCAAATTCTATTTCGACAGGCGATCCAAGCGCTTCCTTAACAATATCAAGCACTACACTTATGGTTTCATCCAACGGGAT
The DNA here is from genome assembly GCA_963840975.1 of uncultured Bacteroidales bacterium. Lineage (GTDB taxonomy): Bacteria > Bacteroidota > Bacteroidia > Bacteroidales > JAADJA01 > JAADJA01. The sequence goes on from CAWJBC010000002.1 coordinate 53,265, forward strand.
GTACTTGTATTTTAGAATATTTGCAAAATTTATTACCCTTGGACCCGCCTTGTCAAGTCCGGCTGAAATGGTATTGTTATTCGGATCAAAAACCGAAGCACAATGTTTTAATGTCCCGTGTTTTTCGGCTTCGTAAATATCTGCCTTGACAAGTCCGGCAGTATCTCCTTCGAGCAGGTTGATCTCTTCCTTTCGGAGGTCAACTGCATAAAACTCAGTTTGCGATCCCTTCACCTGGTCTTTGGAGGAAAGTATTTCAGTAGTTGCATACTTGGGCGAGAACCGATAGGCTTTTTCACCTTCAACAACATATTTTCCCAAACCGAATGCTGCCACAGCAAATCCTTCTTCCGGCTTCATGTGTGCAAACGGGTAGTAATTGTATGATTGAGCTACCCCACTGATATGAGGATAATACATGTTGTCGTATTGCTTTCCTACCACTTCCTGGATGATCACAGCCATTTTTTCCTCTTCGATACGGTAGTTTACCGCACGGATATAGCCCCTTGCAACCCTTGAATAAACTGAAGCATACACCAGTTTGATGGCATCCATCAATTGGTTGAGTCTGACATTAATATCAGGGTGAACATTGGGTAATAAATAGGTTTCGAAAATCCCGGCAAAAGGCTGCATCAGGCTATCCTCAAACAACCCTGAAGACCTGACAGCGATCGGTTTGGTTATCAAACGCAGCACCTCCTTCAGTTTTTTTGTCAGAGTAGGCGTAAGTTTTCCTTCGATAAATATTTGTTTCAATTGATCATACGGAATGTCCTCGTTGATCACCTCATGCAAATTATTGTGATCGAGGAAATATTCAAATTCATCCGTTCCGACAAAAGCTGTGCGGGGTGTACGAATGTTGATCTGTGAGATATAATTACTGAAATCGAAGTTGTAGATCAATGAATTTACAAAAGCCAAACCTCTCCCCTTTCCGCCCATGGCACCTTCGCTCAGGGTAACGATATTGGATTCATCTAAAATGGCTGATTCGTCGTAAGGGATTACTTTCCCCCTGTTTTGCTCATTCCTGAAACGTTGGATCACGCTGATCAGGTATTCCCTCACAGATTCAGCATCATTGAATTCATAAGCTTTTCGCGGGTGTAAAATTTTTGCCGCCTGTATCTCCCCTCTTGCCATAAGCCACATCGAAAAATGATCCTTTTGAGCATGATACAGGATGGATTCTTTTGGTATGGTGCGCAGATGCTTTTCGAATTCCTTGAGTGATTTTACTTCAACGAGTTTTTTTCCTGAATTATCGCGGTAAACGAAATTGCCAAACCCCAGGTAGTGCATGATAAAACTCTTGATTTCCTGAACCAGATTTTCGGAGTTTTTATCAATAAATGTAGATTTCAGATTGTGGGCTTCAACAGCATGTTCGGCATTTGACGATTGAATGATGACAGGTATTTCCTTTTTCTTACTTCGCAGAAAGTTTACAAGATCGAATCCCGCGGTTTCAGAAATTACCCCGCCCTTGCTAAATTTCACATCCGTGATGAGGCAAAATAAATATTCGCTGTACCGGTTAAAAATGTCAAGGGCTTCTTCGTAATTGGTGGCTAATAGGATTTTTGGACGTGCTCTTAATTTCAGCACTTTGTAAAGATCATCTGTGCTGACATCATTGATGATTCTGGTAGTCTGTTCCAGGACTGCCTGGTAAAGCAAGGGGAGGTAGCGCGAATAGTACATCGGTGAGTCTTCAACAACAAGTATAAACCTTACAAGGGCTATTTTAGTGTCATTTTCCAGGTTGATTTTATCTTCAACATGCTTTACCATAGTAAAAAAAATCCTGGATTCCCCATTCCAAACAAAAGTTCGGTCGAACGACAGAGGTTTTTTTTCAGATTCAAAATAATTGATGTCGCTGTTGTTGTTGAGCAAAAGGAAAACCGGAATATAAGGGAAGGATTTTTTTATCCGTTCAGATATAGTCAACGGTATTTTTTTATCAACGCCAACCATAATAATAACCAAATCAAAGTGTTTGGATTGTAATTGTTCCAGCGCCTCTTCCTCAGCAGAAACCCCTGTAATTCTTGGCATTGAAGAAAGGTTCAAACGTGTATAGTCTCCAATGAGGTGTTCGGTAAATCGTCCTTCATTTTCGATACAATAAGCATCATACAGGTTGGCAACGATCAGCAATTCCTTTACCTTAAAAGGCATGAGGTCGTGATAAATATCGCGGTCGAGGTTGTTTTTGTTTAAAAAACGCTGGAGGAGTTGCATACTTGTAATAGCGCATTCCTCTTTCTTTTCAGTTTGCGATTCCTCTTCTTCCGTTTTATAACCAAACCGCTTCATTACGGCTTTTCCCTTGATGCTGTTTAAATACCCGGTAATTATATTTGCAAGGTTATTGATCAGATCCCTCTCTTCTCTCAGGAAAGGTCCTTCGTCGGCATCCGGAAAACTTTTGGTATAATAAATCTCAATGCTGCCCGACTTGTTATCAATTGTCAGAAATTCCTGCTTCTGTCCCCATTGGGTTTTGTAGAATTCGTTCGATCTGAATTCATGACTCTCATAAATGATTCTGGCTTTTGCAAACTCAGGGTATTGCCATCCATCGGGGAGGATATATGCAATTTGTTGCAAGGTTTCAAATTCTGATTTTCCTTCCTTCATTATTGCCGTAGTCCGGTTGATAGTTGAAAGTTCTTTTAACCTTTCAATCGTTTCGGACCGGAGTCTATCATATCCGCTTTGAGATTTTTCTTTATTATCCATCCTTAATATTTTTTTCTATACCTAATATATTTCATTCCCGGAATCAATGCAGGGTCAAATTTAACGGCTATGAAGAAACAATTGAGATTCGCCCAGCATAATAAAACTCCGTCTTTTTAAAATTCTTATGCTACAAAAATAATTGTTCATTTGAATGTAATAATGAATATTATTGATGTGAAAGATATTTATATTGTTGCTAAATTAGCCTGATTATAACTCATGAAAAGACTTATATCATGGCAGATATGAATTGAATGTAAATTTTTGCATATTAAAAATCAGCGAATTTCTTGTTTTAAATTACATTTTTTCTTTAATATTGTGCGCCTTTATAAAAGGATTCTTATTAAACAATTAATTAAAAGATAGTTACAATTATGGCACACGATCAATTAGTAAAAAAATTCATGGCAGACATCATTGCCAAAAATCCGGGTGAAGTTGAGTTTCACCAGGCAGTAATGGAAGTAGCTGAATCATTGCTTCCATTTATTGAAGAAAATCCCAAGTACAAAACGGCTAAGGTTCTTGAAAGAATAGCAGAACCTGAGCGGGTTATTCTTTTCCGCGTTCCGTGGGTGGACGATAAAGGAGAAATCCAGATCAACAAAGGTTACAGGATTGAGATGAACAGCGCGATTGGCCCATATAAAGGAGGTCTGCGTTTTCACCCGACAGTAAACCTTGGTATACTGAAATTTTTGGCTTTTGAGCAGGTACTGAAAAACAGTTTAACAACCTTGCCAATGGGCGGGGGAAAGGGCGGTTCTAATTTCGATCCAAAAGGTAAATCGGATGCAGAAGTTATGCGTTTCTGTCAAAGTTTTATGACTGAGCTTTCACGTCATATCGGTCCCGATACAGATGTACCGGCAGGTGATATCGGAGTTGGTGGCCGTGAAATCGGTTTTCTCTTTGGACAGTACAAACGGTTAAGGAATGAGTTTACAGGCGTCCTTACAGGTAAAGGCATAGAGTGGGGTGGCAGCTTAATTCGCCCTGAAGCCACAGGTTACGGTCAGGTATACTTTGCTGAAGAAATGCTAAAAACCCGCAACGACAGCTTAAAAGGCAAAATTTGTACAGTTTCCGGTTCCGGCAATGTTGCACAGTATGCTACTCAAAAAGCAACAGAATTAGGAGCTAAAGTTGTTACTTGTTCTGATTCTAATGGATTTATTTACGATCCTAAAGGAATTGATAAGGAAAGGCTCGCATATATTATGTGGCTGAAAAATGTGAAGCGCGGAAGGATCAGCGAATATGCTGAAAAGTTCGGTGCTGAATATCATGAAGGAAAACGCCCTTGGGGCATCAAGTGTGACATTGCTCTCCCATCAGCTACCCAGAATGAGGTGAGTGGTGAAGACGCAAAAACCCTGATATCAAATGGATGCTTTGTTGTTTCTGAGGGAGCCAATATGCCATCCCTGCCCGAAGCAATTGAAGTTTATCAGAAAAATAAAATTTTATACGGACCTGGTAAAGCGGCTAATGCTGGCGGAGTTGCAACTTCCGGACTTGAAATGTCGCAAAATTCACTGCGTTTGAGTTGGACCCGTGAAGAGGTTGATACCCGTTTGCATAATATCATGATCAATATCCACGCAAATTGCGTGAAATGGGGAAAAGATTCCAGTGGATATATTGACTATGTGAAAGGTGCCAATATCGGTGGATTTGTTAAAGTTGCCGAGGCTATGCTTGCACAAGGAGTTGTATAAAAATAACAATGCATGAATTAAAAACCCCGGAACTTTTCGGGGTTTTTTGTTTATAGATAGATTGAAATATTGATCTGATTCATCAGCATTCAGTCTTTTTAGCAATTCATAGGGTCTTATAAGTTTTACTGTGGTGGTAAACTCCACAAATTCTTGTAGAATTATTTTCAGTCCTTTATTTAAAACTATTATCACACACAGACTATTCCTTCAAATTTACATCCTGACGATTTCATTACAAATGAATTCCGCTGCTTTTCCATCACCAAAAATCGGTGGAAATTTCAGATTCCTTTCACGCTGAAAATATTGGTAACCTTTGAGTATTTTATTTGTATCAGCATCGGTCAGCAAACCGGTTCCATTCTCAATTATTTCAACCCATTCTGTTTCAGCGACGAAGGACCAGTACTGGCTTTTGGTGAAAATATGCTTCTTTTTGTACGCCCCCCGAATCGGTAAGTATCAGCCTTGAATTCTTTTCAAGAACAAGCGTTTCGAAAAAAGAGGTGGGTGGAATTATTTTGATAAATGGGTTGCCACATAAATCTTTAAATAATTCGGATTTTAAATTCTTGTTCAGAATTTTGGATGTTCTGGGATGTAGTGGTAGCACTATATCCGTATTACTTTCCGCAGTGATTTTGATTAGGGCTTCAAATATTGCATTCAACCGTTCGGGCTGATCTGTATTGTTATCCCGGTGAATGGTCGCCAAAAGGTATAATCCCTTTTTAAGGTTTAACCTTTGTAGTATGGTTGAATTTTTTTCAGCAATATCAGTAAAATATAATGTGTTGTCCAGCATAATATCCCCGCAATGGTATAGACCCGGATGGTCAGCATTGAAGGGTGCCTGGTTGTTTATGTTAAATCCCTCCCTGTCCAAATTTTGAATGCCAGTTTTTGTTGGGGAGAACAACAATGTTGAAGTATGGTCACATAGAATCCTGTTGATCTCTTCGGGCATAGATTTATTGAATGACCTTAACCCAGCTTCAATATGTACGATTGGGAAATGAAGTTTTGATGCGGCTACAGACCCTGCCAGGGTTGAATTGGTATCACCGAACAGTACCACAAAATCAGGATTTTCCAGAAATAAGAATCTCTTCTATCTTTTCGATCATCACTGCGGTTTGCTTTCCATGGCTTCCTGAACCAACACCCAAATTGTATTTTGGCTGGGGAACTTTCAATTCATCAATAAAAACTTTTGACATGTTTTCATCATAATGCTGACCTGTATGTAAAATGACTTCATGAATTTTATCCGCAAAATGATTGTTTATTGCTCTGCTCAATGCTGCAGCCTTAATTATTTGCGGACGCGCCCCAATTACGGTAAGTAATTTTATCATTTGAATCACAATAAGTTCATGAAAGGGAATCAGGAAGGATATTTTAAAATCAAGTCACAAAAGTCCAACCCGAAATCAATTTTTCAATATCAAATGTCTAAAGTCTAATTTCTAACCTCTAACATCTATAGTTGCCCTTCATCTGCAAAGCTATAGTATTTTTCGTCTCCAAGAATAATATGGTCAATTACCGGCAGATCGAGCATCTCGCCAGCACTTTTCAGCTTGTGTGTCAGTTTAATATCCGCATCGCTGGGTTGAACATTCCCCGAAGGGTGATTATGACTGAGAACAATGGAGGAGGCATTGTTCTCGAGGGCGATCTTAAATATTTTTTTTGGATCGGCTACGGTTCCTGAAAATCCTCCTTCACTGATTTGTATTTCCCTGATAACAGAGTTAGCCCGGTTCAGAAGAAGAATGTAAAACGATTCATATTTGTTATCCCCAATAATCCCATTTAAATATTCAAAAACATCGTGGCTGCTGGTTATCTTCTTTTTTTCGAGCGCTTCCGCACCCCTGCGCCTCTTACCAAGTTCCATTGCAGCAATCACGGTAATGGCTTTGGCTTCACCTACACCTTTAAATTTGGACAATTCATTTACACCAAGCTTTGAAAGCTCAATAAGGTTATCATTCGATGTTCGTAAGATTCGTTTGGCAAGATCAACGGCTGATTCGTTTTTTGATCCGGATCCTAATAATATTGCCAACAACTCTGCATCACTCAAGGCATTTTTCCCTTTTAGTAAAAGCTTTTCACGCGGGCGATCTCCCTCAGCCCATTCACGTATTGGATAGTACTGTTTTAAAGGTTCCATTAGTCATGAAATTTATTACGAAATTAATAAATTAATTATAGGCAATGCTTTAATCTATGAAGGATTTAAGTTCAATCCACTCCAAAAAATCAAATATCTTGGACTAAAGCCCGGCAACTTTCTTACATTATATTAACACGGTCTCAAAATTGGAGTAATTGAAACTTACAACAGATAATGGCTTTGGTCAAAAGCTGAATTAATAATACGTTAATTAAACGACAACTTTCTGGGGAGCACTCTTGTTTAATAGTCATAAAAATAATTTAAACAAAATGGGGTATGAGTTGTTTAATCAAATAAATAATGTGGCTAACATGATCACACCTGGTTTTTTGTCCGGTAGGCTTACAATACTCATAATGCTTCTTGTTTCAAGCTCCCTAGCCAATCAATTGGTTGGTGGTAATATAGAGTTTGTTTCTGATTCAATTTCTGTTGACTGTCCTTTTGTATACGTAGTCACCAATCGTCCATTACAGAATGACAAAAGCATAAATGAATATTTCCCTAATGAAGTCTCAAAAGAGAAGATGTTATCTTATCTCAAAGTTTATAACAATGAAGGAAATTGGTTGGTTCAGGACCTCACATCAATGGATGATTTTAAACCTGACAACAAGGACTTGAAGAATTGGCTTATTTACGTTCATGGCGATAGCCAGACGACTGAACTAGCCTTTACAAGGGGTTTACAAATACAGCAAGAGTACAAAGTGAATGTAATTGTTTTCAGTTGGCCTTCAAAAGACCCAAATCTTGGAGGAATACAAAATTTCAACAATTCGATAAATCAGATTGAGCAGGGCACACCCGGGTTTGTTCTTTTTTTGCATCAGATTGAAACATGGAAAAGATCAAAAAATGTTGAACCGTCTGCACATCTTAGTTTGTTTCTCCACAGCCTTGGTAATTATTATGCCCAAAGAATGGTTTCGGACAGCCTGCTTTCAGATCTGGAAAGTGGGCTTTTTGATAATATCATTTTAAATTCCGCAGCAGTGAACCAAAAAGACCATCATTTATGGCTGGATGAATTCAACATACAGCAAAGGATTTACGTAAACAGCAATCGCAAGGACATGACACTGAAGGGTGTGAACCTGTTTACGGATTTTGACACACAGCTTGGAGAGCAGGCTATTGACGGTTTTGCGCCGAATGCAGTTTATGTGAATTTTAGTACGGCGCTTAAAAATGAAAAGAACTTCGGGTTGCTTCATGGTTACTATGTTGGTGTTATTCCTGGCAAAAGTCAAAATATTTATAACTATTATCAAACCATTTTTAATGGCTATGTTGTTGATTTATCCAATCCGGCAATGTTTACGCCCAACGATACCGTTCCGGTTTATGATATAATGTTTTAATATTCTTTTTCGATTTCAAGGCACATCAGGAAATAAAAAAGGTCCCCATCATTCGATGGAGACCCAAAACCCAAAAGCCATGAAAAAAAACTCTCTATTTTGTATTAACCTGTTTCGCCAATTTTGATTTAAGATTGGAAGCTTTATTCTTATGAATAATGTTCCTTTTCACCAAACCGTCAATTATTGAAACCATTTTTGGAAATCTCTCTGATAATTCAGTCTTATCAGTTAAACTTCTGAAATCTCTTAATGCGTTCCGCATTGTTTTTGCGTAATAACGATTCTGCAACTTGTGCGTTTCGTTTTGTCTGATCCTCTTTAATGATGATTTATGATTTGCCATTTTTTATTTCAATCTGTTCCTAATTATTTAGGGCGTGCAAAAATAACTATTTTTTTATTAGATCAAAATTTTTTCAAAAAATATTAATTCATCTCTGATTATTCTGAAATTTAACGCATTTTTGTTGAAAATGTCTAACTCTGAAATAAATATTATGAATCCCCAAAAAGCAATTTTGTATTTACTTATCGCAATTCTTACCGGTTGTGCGCAAAACCCAACAGGAGGGATAACGAAAGCGAGCGGCAAAACGCCCGCAGATTATGTTAATCCATTTATTGGGACTGATGCTCACGGGCATACTTTCCCTGGAGCAAGCCTTCCTTTTGGAATGGTTCAGTTGAGTCCCGATACCAGACTTGAGGGTTGGGACGGCTGTTCGGGTTATCATTATTCAGATTCCATTGTTTTTGGATTCAGCCATACCCATCTCAGCGGAACGGGTGTCCCGGATTATTGCGACATTCTTCTCATGCCAACCACCGGACCTGTTAAACTAAATAATGGAGCCAGTCCTCAAGAAAGTGGTTATGCATCACGGTTCAATCATGATAATGAAAAAGCATCTGCTGGTTTTTACAGTACCTTACTCGATGATTATAAAATCACTGTTGAACTAACAGCAACGCAGCGGGTCGGTTTTCATAAATATATTTTTCCCGAAACTGACAGCGCCAACGTAATCATTGACCTTGAACACCGGGACAAAGTAATAGAATCGGGAATTAAAATTGTAAATGATACTGAAATAGAAGGCTTCAGGCGTTCGACCGGTTGGGCAAACGACCAGGTTGTTTATTTTGTTGCCAAATTCTCGAAACCCTTTAAAAGCTTCGGAATTGAAAACGAAGGGGGGCTTACGACTGAAAAGGAATTGAGCGGACAAAGCATAAAATCCTATGTGAGTTTTAACACGAAAGATAAAGAGGAAATTTTAGTTAAAGTGGGAATTTCAGCAGTCAGCGTGGAGGGTGCGCGAAAGAATATTGAGGCAGAAATTTCGGATTGGGATTTCGATTTTGTCAAAGTGCAGGCAAAATTAAAGTGGAATAACGAATTGGAAAAAATTCAAATTCCAGGTGGAACTGAGCAACAGAAAACTGTTTTTTATACCGCTTTATATCATGCTTTCCTTGTCCCTAATCTTTTTATGGATGTTGACGGACAATACAGGGGAAGGGATTTCAACATTCACAAGGCAGAAGGGTTTGAAAATTATACAGTATTTTCACTTTGGGATACTTTCCGTGGCGAACATCCATTGTTTACTCTTGTTCAGCAAAAACGAACCATTGATTTCGTCAATACGATGATTGCCCAATATGAGCAGGGAGGACGCTTACCGGTGTGGGAACTTGCTGCCAATGAAACAGAATGTATGATAGGTTATCATTCGATTCCTGTAATCGTTGATGCATATATTAAAGGAATCCGGGGTTTTGATGTGGAAAAAGCTTATGAGGCGATGAAACATAGCGCCGACCTCGACCATTTCGGACTGAAATCGTACAAGACTTATGGTTATATCCCTGCTGAAGATGAGGCGGAATCTGTTTCTAAATCCCTTGAATATGCCTACGATGATTGGTGCATCGCCATCATGGCAAAGGAACTTGGAAAAACTGATGATTACAAACGCTACATGCAAAGGGCACAATCCTATAAAAATTTGTTTGACCCTTCAACCAGCTTTATGCGGGCAAAGATGAACGGTCGCTGGTTTGAACCCTTTGATCCGAAAGAAGTGAACTTCAACTATACCGAAGCCAATTCATGGCAATACAGTTTTTTTGTTCCGCAGGATATATCCGGTTTGATTGACATGATGGGTGGAGTGGATAAGTTTAGTGGAAGGATTGACCAACTTTTTGAGGAAAGCTCAGAAACTACAGGACGAGACCAGTCGGACATTACTGGTTTGATTGGTCAATACGCTCATGGCAATGAACCCAGCCATCACATGGCATATCTGTACAATTCTGTCGGTCAACCCTGGAAAACCCAATTGAGGACAAGGCAGATCATGGACGAATTGTACACCGATAAACCAGACGGTTTATGCGGAAATGAGGATTGCGGTCAGATGTCAGCCTGGTATGTATTGAGTGCTATGGGTTTTTACCCGGTTACCCCCGGGAAACCGAATTATGATATTGGAAGCCCTTTGTTTGAAGAAGTTGAAATAAACCTTGAAAATGGAAATACATTTAAAATTAAAGCAATCAATAACTCACTTCAAAACAAATACATTCAGTCGGCAATGTTAAATGGAAAGGATTATTCCAGGTCTTACATTCTGCATAAAGATATTATTGCAGGCGGAGAGTTGATACTTGAAATGGGAGCCGAACCCAATCGTGGCTGGGGTACCAAAAAAGAAGATTTGAGCGGTTCGAAAATCGAAGAGGAGATAATTATGCCGGTTCCTTATATCGGGAAGGGTTCCAGAACTTTTATTGATACCACCACAATTTCAATGGGAAGTATTGTTACAGGTTCTGATATTTTTTACACGACGGATGGTTCGAATCCATCTGTTAAATCCTTACGATATGAAGCGCCATTCATCATCAATAAAACAACGACTATTAAAGCCTTTGCTTTTAAACAAGGAATGCCGCCAAGCCGGATTATTAAATCAGAATTTTATAAAATACCCATTGGACGAAAAATAAATTTGAAAACCAATTATGCCAATCAATATTCTGCCGGCGGCAATCTTGCATTGATTGATTTTATCCGTGGTCCTTTAAATTTCAGGACAGGAGCCTGGCAAGGTTATGAAGGGGATGATATTGATGCTGTTATTGACCTGGGCAGCATTCAACTAATCAGCAAAATTGAAACAGGTTTCCTTCAGGATATCGGTGCATGGATTTTCCTTCCTGAAAAAGTCGAATATTCCATTTCAAAGGATGGGAAGGATTTTCAGTTAATTGTTTCAATTAAGAATGATGTTCCTGCCAAAGATTCTCAAGTACAAATTAAAAACTTCATTGCTGATTATTCAACCAAGGCAAGATACATTAAAGTCAAAGCAACAAATATCGGCGTATGTCCTGAGTGGCATTGGGGAGCCGGACAGAAATCTTGGATTTTTGCAGATGAAATTGTTATTAAATAATATTGTGTTGTGGAAGAAAAATATCTGATAGAAGTTTGTGCAGCCCACGTCCAGTCGGCTATTGCAGCTCAGGAAGGCGGGGCAAAACGTGTTGAACTATGCGATAATCTTTATGAAGGCGGAACAACGCCAAGCTATGCTACAATAAAAATTGCAAGGGCAAAATTAAAAATCGGACTCAATGTTATGATTCGTCCGCGGGGCAGCGACTTCTGTTATTCTGATCTGGAATTTGAAATAATGAAAGATGATATTGCAATGTGCAAACAACTTGGTGCCGATGGTGTTGTTTTTGGTGTTCTGCTTCCCGATGGAAATGTGGATACAAACCGAACCCGACAACTTGTCAATTTATCCAATCCAATGAGCATTACTTTCCATCGCGCTTTTGATATGACACCCGATCCTTTCAAATCGCTCGAAGAATTAATCGGTTTGGGTATAAACCGGATTCTGACCGCCGGACAGGCGAATACTGTTCCCGAAGGACTGAGGCTGATCGCACAAATTGTTGAAAAAGCAGGAAACAGTATAATCATCATGCCCGGAAGCGGAATAAACGAAGACAATATTCAAAAAATCAGGGATGTAACAGGCGCCTGTGAATTCCACCTGACCGGACGAAGCGTGGCTAACAGTGAAATGAAATATAAAAAAGATGGGATTTTTATGGGAGGGCTTCCGCAAATTCCGGAATACAGCATTAGCCTGACCGATCCAGTAAAGATTCAGAAAATTGTTACTCTTGTTAACCAGCAGTGATACTTAATATTCATTAGTTTTCGGTTCAAAATTTCAATCCTGATTGTTAATTAATCATTTTTTGAAGTTTCATTGACCTACAGATATTTTTTTACTTTTGTCTGACAATAACGCATGGAAATTTATTTAAAACAGAAAACATGAAAAGAAATTTATTTGTAATCATATCCTTCCTGGCTTTTATTCCTTTATTAATGGCGCAGCAAATTGAAAATCCGGGATTTGAAGATTGGGAAGAAGTAGGTCTTGGACCTGATATTCTTGAACCTGTCAACTGGAGTACCATTAAAACCTCCGACAACCCTACTATCAGTGGTTTAGCGCCCATCACCTGGGAGAGGAGCACCGATGCTCATACCGGACAATATTCTGTAAAGTTACACAATACATCCACCCTCGGTATTCCTGTTTCAGGCACAATGAGCAATGGACAATATCATCCAAATCTTAATACCGAACTGGCATGGGTTTTCACAAATACTACCGATCCGAGGTGGAATACTCCTTTTACTTCACGACCTGACAGCATTGCCTTTTGGATGAAGTTTTTTCCTGACGGAAATGACACTTTACAGTTTCAGGCCCTGTTACATGTAGATAATGCTACCTTACCACCAAAACCTGAGAATATTGCCAACCAGGTTGCGTATACCCGCGCTGATATTGGCGGCACTTATGAAAACTGGACACGCGTTGCTCTCGCATTTGATTACTTCGATAACCGCACACCTGAGTATCTTCTATTAATTATTACTTCAGGAAATGGAACAACACCCAATGTCGGAAGTATTGCATTTTATGATGACATTGAAATTATTGGCGAACAGGCGATCAAAGAAAACCCGTTGGAACAGGTAGGCATTTATTTTGAAGCGAATACTTTGTATATCCATAATCTTCCGGAAGATTTAAGAAAGCAATCCACACTCGGTATTTCTGATCTTCTTGGCAGGCCTGTTTGGCAAAGTAAGATATATTCTAACACAATAGTTCTTGATCCGTCTCAAAATTTAAACGGCATCTTCATTGTAAACATCAGCTCAGATGAATATTTCATTAGCCGGAAAGTTTATATAAATTATTAGGGATTTTAAGGGTTGGATTAACACAAATGCTTCCGGATTCGAGTGATTATATTCAATAGATTTATTAAGATGAGACGATCCTCCTTTATCCTGATATTATTTGTTTTATGTGCGTTTCAGGTTGCTGCTCAAAACGATGGCTATCTTGAAGGTGTTGTTAAAGCTGATGATACCGGCGAAACGCTAATTGGAGCTCATATACAGGTTAAAGGTGATTTGTCAGTCGGGGCAATAACTGATATGAATGGCACTTATAGTATTAAACTCTCCGAAGGACATTATGATTTCGTTATTTCTTTTACAGGAATGCAAACTGCCACAATTGATATCAATATTAAATCGGGTGAAACATTAAAAAAAGAGATTAGATTAAAGCCGTATGTAAACGAATTACAGGGAGTCGAAATCAAAGTAGGAAGGTTTGACCGGTCAATTGAAGAAATTACTACTTCCATGGAGATTATCAAACCTGAGATCATTCAAAGTAAGAATGTTACCAATATAACTTCGATTCTGGATTATGCACCGGGATTGAATATTTTGGATGGTGAACCTCAGATAAGGGGTGGAAGTGGTTTTACTTTTGGTGTAGGCAGCAAGGTGGCAATCTTTGTAGATGATATGCCCGTCCTTTCTGGCGACGCAAGCAGACCATACTGGGATTTGATTCCAACTGAAAACATTGACCAGATCGAAATTGTGAAAGGTTGTGCATCTGTTTTATCCGGATCCAGCGCACTAAGTGGGGCAATATATATACGAACCGCCCGGCCTAAATTAGAACCATTGACCAGGATAAAAGTATTCGGAGGTGCGTATTCCACTCCTAAAAATAAGGAGATGAAGTGGTGGAGTGATTTTCCTTATCAAACCGGTGCTGATTATTTCTACACACGGATGATCAAGAATACGGATTTTACCCTTGGTGCCAATGTTTTATTAGATCACGGATATATCGGCGCTCCACGTCCCGGTCCTTTGGTAACTGACACCCTCACTGATTTTACAGATGAGCAAATGGCTAAAAAACGTTACCGGTTAAATTTTAACATACGCCAACGATCTAAAAAAGTAACAGGGCTGAATTATGGAGTCAATGGTAATTTTATGTATAACCAGTCCAATATGGTTTTGGCATGGCTTGGTTTAGATGAAGGGTTTTATCGTGCCTATCCTGGTGCAGTATTATTGCAGGATCAGTTCACTTTTTACATAGATCCCTTTGCAAATCTTTACACCAAAAATGGTGATACCCACTCCTTTAAAGCAAGAGTGATGTACAATAACACAGATCAATCCAATGATCAAAATATACGATCAACTGTGTATTACGGAGATTATAATTTTGGCAGAAAGTATAAGTTCTTTAAAGGAATGGCCTTTATTGGAGGTATCACATTTCAATATAATGATGTGAGCTCGAATATGTACTCTGGATCAGGTTCCCCGAATAATCAATTGTTAAATATTTCTGCTTATACTGAAGTTGATTTCAATATTTTCAAAGTGGTTAATTTTTCGGCTGGAGGAAGGTTGGAACATTATAGCATGAATAATTCCTCTAACGAAACAAGACCGATATTCAGGGCTGGTTTATCATTAAAAATATTGCAGGAAACATATATGCGTGCGTCTGTGGGACAGGGATTCCGGTATCCAACTATTGCTGAAAAATTTATTCGCATGGATGTCGGGTCATTTGGTGTTTTCGACAACCCAGGATTAATTCCCGAAAGCAGTTTGAATGCTGAAATCGGTATAAAACAGGGATTTAAATTTATCAAATATTTTGGTTATATTGATGTTGCAATTTTTCAACAGGATTATGAAAATACAATTGAATATTTATTTGGAAAATGGGATTCCACATTTACCTGGCCATTTTATGGTTTCCGTTTTGTAAATACCGGCAAATCAAGAGTGATAGGTTTTGATATGTCTGTTACGGGTAAGGCGCAATTGGGAAAGAAAACAGTGTTGAAAACAATGATTGGTTATAATTATATCATGCCAAAGACCCTTGAACCTGATTATATTTTTGCTGAGGATTATAGTTTGGGATCAAACAATGAATTCAGTTATCTTACCACGAGTGTGGATCCAAGCAAGGAAATTCTTAAATACCGGTTTCTGCATACTATTAAAGCAGATATTGAATTCGATGTAGGTAATTTTTCAACCGGAGTTAGTTTTAAGTACTTCAGCAAAATAGAAAACCTGGATAAAGCAATTGAAGACCTTGAAGATTTTACCAAGCAAACAGGAGGAACCATACAACCTATTGAATATATGGACTATTATTATAATTACAATAATGGTAGTGTCATTTTTGATTTTCGTATCAGTCAGCTGTTTAAGGAAAAACATAAAATCTCCCTTATTATTGACAATATATTGAATCGATGGTATTCTTTGCGACCTTTAAAAGCCGAAGAAATGAGGAAAGTTATTTTACAATATGCCTTAACCTTTTGATTGGATTTTTTGTTTAAATTTGTAATTCATCAATCATTTAAGATTGATGGAGTATAATAATTACTTTAAAATTAAAAAAACAGTACTGACAACAAATCATTTTACACAATTCTAAAATCATGTATTATGAAAACATCCTTACTTTTCATTATTGGTTTTCTTTTTTCAGTTGCTGTCCTTTCCGAACCGGTTTCGATGTGGACTGCAAAAAATGCCGCCTACAAGCATTATAAAGCTATGGCTGAAAAAGCCGGACGACATTCAAATGACCTGTCCGATTTCAAGCTTTCATTCACCTACACCGACACGGATTTTTACTTGTCAGCATCTACTGAAAAAGAACAAAATCTGTTTTTTGTTTTCAATGTGAAAGAAAGTGATGGGTTTGTAATCGTTTCTGCCGACAACAAAGCTATGCCAATAATTGGTTATGCCTACAGTGGTACATTTACAGGCGTAAACATTCCTCCGGGTCTGCAAGGAATGCTGGAGCGGCGTGCTCTGGAGTTGACAGAGCTTATTTCAACAACAAGTATCCCCGAAACTCAGGTCAAAAATGCCTGGACGATTTTGCTTCAGGAAGATGCAGGCATGAGTTTTAAATCTTTTACAGCTGTAAATCCGCTTATGTCAACTACCTGGGACCAGGCGCCCCATTACAACGATCTTTGTCCGTATGATTATAATTATAACGAATTAACAGTAACGGGTTGTCCTGCCACAGCTATGGCGCAAATTATGAAGTACTGGAACTTTCCAGCCAATGGAACCGGCTACCATAGCTATAACTCACCAAACTATGGCACCTTGTCTGCTAATTTTGAGGCTACAAATTACAATTGGGCAGGTATGCCTAATTCAATTAGCAGTTCAAACAATGCACTTGCAACTTTGATGTACCATTGCGGTGTGAGCGTTGAAATGCAATATGGGGTAGCAGCTACGGGCGGAAGCGGAGGATATGTAATCGAGGCGCAATCACCGATTCAGCACTGCTGTGAATATGCATTCAAAACTTATTTTGGATATAAATCAACCCTCCAGGGATTGTTCCGGGAGGATTATAACGATGCCACATGGATTCAAATGCTCAAAACAGACCTTGACGCAGGACGACCGATACAGTATGCAGGGTTTGGACAAGGGGGAGGTCACACATGGGTTTGTGATGGTTACGACAACAGCAACTTTTTTCACATGAACTGGGGCTGGGGAGGGTATTATGATGGTTATTTTTCATTAAATGATCTCAGTCCGGGAACAGGAGGTGCCGGTGGTGGTAGCGGATCCTTTAATTCAGGTCAGCAAGCCCTTATCGGGATTGAGCCGGGAAGTGGTGGCGGCGGAGGCGGCGGAGGCGCACAATTCGACCTCAGAGCCTATTCAAATATTTATGTTGATCCGAATCCCATTGATTTTGCTTATGCTTTTGATGTTTCGATTGACATTGGAAACTTTGATGATGCAAATTTTTCAGGTGGGTTGGCAGCTGCGTTATTTAATGAACAGGGTGAATTTGTTGATATCATTGAAGAGTTGACAGGTATCAGTCTTCAAAGTGGTTATTTTGACACTTATAATTTCAATACTGATGGAATGCTTGCCACGCCGGGAACTTATTTTATAGGTATATACTATAAATCAGGAACCAGCGACTGGGCAATTATAGGTGCTGGTGATTATGCAAATTATGCTTCTGTTGATATTGTTGGTCCGGCCAATGAAATGCAAATGTATTCAGATATAAATTTAAATCCTATCAATATTGTCAGCAACGAATCTTTCCAAATTACTTTTGATATTGCCAATTTCGGAAACCAGACATTTAACGGGCTGGTTTCTGCCGATCTATACGATTCGGAAGGGAATTATTTAGGAGAACTTGCAAGCACTTCATTTAATCTGTCTTCAGGTTATTATGATGGTATTCAGTTTAATTGCTCAGGAGTTGACGTTCCAGCCGGTTCGTATATTTTAGCCATTTGGGATCAACCCAACGGAGGTGACTGGATTTTGGCAGGATCTGAAGAACACCCCAATCCCATCACCATCCTTATTGCTGCACCACAAATTCCAGGCGATATTTATGAAAGCAATGATGAGGAAACACAGGCCTTTCAAATACCTTTAAATATTCCGGGTAGCCAGGTAGTGATCAACACACAGGGTTCCAACATCCACACAGGGAACGATTTGGATTATTACAAAATAGACCTGCCTGCAGGTTTTCAGTACAAAATCACCCCCAGGGCGCATGATAGCTACAATAGCGGAAACGGAATTACCTATACCGACGATGTATTGTGGGCTTTTGGCGCCGGAGGAAACTGGACAGAAGTTTACGATGATGTTCTGGATGGATTTTTCACAATGGAAGGAGGACAAACGGTTTACTTTGTCGTATCAAACTATTATCAGGGTCAAACCGGAACATACTTGTTAGAAATTACAATCGAAAAAGGAATTTTTGGTGTGGATGAAATTCAGAATTCTAAAATGTTATCTCTTTATCCTAATCCCGCGAATGATTATGTGACTTTGAGCAGTACCAGCTGGAATTCTTTAGCTCCACCATTGAACCTCGACATAATTGACATAACCGGTCGGTCGGTCTATTCGTATGGACCTTTGAGTCCTGAAGGGGTAAAAATGAATATTGACTTGCCTGATTTGAAGGAGGGTGTCTACTATTTGAGATTGACCGGACAAAAAGGTTTCGTTGACAGAAAACTGGTCATTATAAAGTAAAAAAAAGCGGCACGAGCCGCTTTTTTTATATAGTAGGATATTTTTTAAATATTTCTTCCGATTTCATCAGAATGTCAACATACTGTGCCCGCCTGTATGCAAACGGGTCCTGAATGTTTTTCTTCGACATTTTACCTCTGAAATCATCGAGTTTTTTGTAATTTTTACTGCTCATCCATCGCTCAATATCATTCAACATTGCAGTGATTTGCTCTATTTTATTTTTGTACAGCGTACTAACAACCTGAACACAGTTTGCCCCGGCAAGTAACATAGAAATTACATCTTCTCCGGAAAAGATCCCGCGGCTACTGCAAATATTGGCTTTGATGTTCCCGTAAAGCAACCCGGCAACCCGCAATGGAAATCTGTTATCTTCATGCTGGCTCAGGTTATAGGGGTAATGCATTTCTTCCCTGTCAATATCAATCTCGGGCTGGAATAACCTGTTGAACAATATAAAAGCATCAGCACCTAATTTATCCATTTCATTCACAACATAAAGAGGGTTGGTATAATAAGGACTCAGCTTTATTGCAACCGGTATTTTTATCGCTTTTTTAACTGCCCTGACAATGTCCAATTGTTCGTTTATGATGGCTTTACCAACGATTTCAAAATCTGAAGGTACATGGTAAAAATTAATCTCCAAACCGGCAACACCCGTTTGTTCAATCTTCATTGCATAATCCACCCAGCTATCCTCATCTATCGCGTTCAGGCTGCCAAAAACCGGGATGCCGACACTCTTCACAGCTTTTTGAAGATTCATCAGGTATTCTTCAGGTCCGGCATGTTCTATATCGGGAAACATGGAAATCATTTCTGCATTCCTTTCTGAAAATTCCTGCATTTGCTCTGAAATCTGAAGACTTTCGAGTTGTATTTGTTCTTCGAACAGGGACTTATATACGATGGCTGCAGCGCCGGCAGCCTCCATCCTTTTAAGGTTTTCAGCATGTGTAACAAGGTTGGATGCTCCAACGATAATGGGATTCTTTAATTCAATTCCCATGTATTTTGTCTTAAGATTTACCATATAATTCAAGTTTTAATTTCTATTTTCAATATTTCGATTATATATCTATTTTATAATTAAAGGTGGGCAAATGTATAAAATATTTCATATAGGTTTTCTAACACATTGTTTATCTAAATTATTTCTAAATAAGGAGTACTCAATTAGTTGTAATAATTAATTACTAATTTCGCCACCGTTGAAAAAGGTATTTTTTTGCAACTGATTTAGAGATAAGATTTTAAAAATATTATACAATGGCTAAAGTTAAAAAATTTATTACATGCGAAGGAAACTATGCTACCTCACATATTGCATATATGTTTAGTGAAGTAGCTTGTATTTATCCAATAACACCTTCTTCTGATATGGCAGAATATGTTGATCAGTGGGCTGCATATGGAAAGAAAAATATTTTTGGCGAAATAGTTGATGTCAGAGAGATGCAATCCGAAGCTGGAGCTGCCGGGGCGGTACACGGATCATTGCAGGCAGGTGCATTAACCAGTACCTACACTGCTTCACAGGGATTGTTATTGATGATCCCCAATATGTACAAAATATCCGGTGAGTTATTGCCGGGCGTTTTCCATGTAAGCGCCCGAAGTCTGGCTGCTCATGCGCTTTCTATTTTCGGCGATCACAGCGACGTGATGAGTACCCGGCAAACAGGCTTTGCCATGTTAGCAACGGCGAGTGTTCAGGAAATTATGGACCTTGCCGGAATAGCACATCTCTCTGCAATCAAAACCAGGGTTCCCTTCCTTCATTTTTTTGATGGATTCAGAACTTCTCATGAGGTGCAGAAAGTTGAAGAAATGCAAATGGAAGACCTTGCAAAACTACTTGATCACGAGGCATTGCAACGATTCAGAGAAAATGCTTTGAACCCTGAACATCCTGTAACGCGCGGTACAGCGCAAAATCCTGACATTTATTTCCAGGCCCGTGAAGCCACAACTATATTCTACGATAATATTCCTGATGTTGTAGAAAACTATATGAAGGAGATAAAAAAAATCACCGGACGGGAGTATCATCCTTTTGATTATTATGGCGCCAAAGACGCCCAGCATATAATTGTTGCAATGGGTTCGGTTACCAATACCATTAAGGAGGTGATTGATCACCTTATGGAAAAAGGTGAAAAAGTTGGTTTGATAGCCGTACACCTCTACAGACCTTTCTCTGAAAAGTACTTTATGAAAATTTTTCCGAAAACTGTCAAAAAAATTGCTGTATTGGACAGAACAAAAGAAATCGGAGCCAATGGCGAACCTTTGTACCTTGATATACGGGACTTATTTTATGGGAAAAAAGATGCTCCGGTCATTGTTGGCGGACGTTACGGTTTAAGTTCGAAGGATACAACACCAGCCCATATTATAGCAGTGTATGAAAACCTGAAACTCAAAGAACCCAAAAACAGGTTTACCATCAGTATCAACGATGACGTGAAGCATTCATCGCTGCCTTTGCTTGCCCCGGTAAGGGTGACACCAAAGGGAACTCATGAAGCCAAATTTTATGGACTTGGCGCTGATGGTACCGTAGGTGCCAATAAAAACTCCATTAAGATCATCGGTGACAATACAAATAAATATGCACAGGGTTATTTTGCTTATGATTCAAAGAAATCAGGCGGGATTACAGTGTCGCACCTCAGATTTGGCGATAAACCTATAAATTCGACTTATCTTGTCAGTACACCCGATTTTGTGGCTTGTCACGTTCCGGCTTACCTCGAAAAATATGATATGCTCAAAGGGCTTAAGAAGGGTGGAACTTTCCTTTTAAACAGTATTTGGGACGAAGAAGAAACAAAAAAACAACTTCCGGATCACATTAAAAAATACATGGCAGAAAATGAAATTAATTTTTATATCATCAATGCCACCAAAATAGCCCAGGGTATAGGTTTGGGAAACAGAACCAATACTATCATGCAGTCGGCATTCTTTAAGGTTTCACAAGTTATTCCTTACAAAGATGCGGTTGACCAGATGAAGAAAGCCATTTACAAATCGTACGGTAAAAAGGGCGATATAATCGTAAATATGAACTATGCCGCTGTTGACAAAGGCGGAGATGTCCATAAAGTAAAAGTCCCGAAGGAATGGGCTAAATTAACCATTAAAGTAGAAAAAGACACCAGGGATTTACCTGATTTCATCAAGTACGTTTTTGAACCAATCAATAAGTTACAGGGAGATACTTTACCTGTCAGCGCTTTTAACGGTATGGAAGATGGTACGCTCCCATCAGGTAGTACTGCCTACGAAAAGCGCGGTATTGCAGTAAATGTTCCGGAATGGATTTCGGAAAACTGTATTCAGTGTAACCAGTGTTCTTATGTTTGTCCTCATGCCTGTATCAGGCCTTTCCTGCTGGATGAAAAAGAAACAAAAGGCTTGCTGAAAGGAACCGCCACCCTGAAAGCCATTCCAAAAACGTTTGACGGCTACCAGTTCAGAATACAGTTAAGTCCGCTGGATTGTACCGGCTGTGGCAATTGCGTTGAGGTTTGTCCTTCCAAAGAAAAATCTCTTGTTATGAAACCGCTGGCTACCCAAATGAAAGAGGCTGACAACTGGAATTACATGGATGCACATGTTACCTATAAGGATACCATTGTTGAAAAAGATAAGTCAGTTAAAAACAGTCAGTTCGCTCAACCCTTGTTTGAGTTTTCAGGAGCATGTGCGGGCTGTGGAGAAACTCCTTATGTAAAACTGGTTACCCAGCTTTTCGGAGAACGGATGATGATTGCCAATGCCACCGGTTGTTCATCTATTTATGGAGGATCAGCTCCTTCCACACCTTACTGTCCAAGCAAAAAGAACGGAAGAGGACCAGCATGGGCAAACTCGCTCTTCGAAGACAATGCTGAATATGGCTACGGAATGGCAACCGCTATTAACAAACTCAGGAAAAGAGTCGCCTCAATAATGACCTCGGCTGACGGAAATGTCGCACCGGCAACGAAATTGTTGTTTGATGAATGGTTAAACTCCATGCATGATGGACAAAAGTCGGATGATGTGTCCTTGAAACTTATTCCCCAATTGAAAAAAGAGAAAAGCCCTGTTGCGAAAGATCTTCTCAAACTCCAACAGTATTTTTCCAAAAAATCTGTTTGGATAATAGGAGGTGATGGTTGGGCTTATGATATTGGTTACGGCGGTTTGGATCATGTTATGGCATCCGGTGATGACATCAATGTACTGGTATTGGATACGGAAGTTTACTCCAACACAGGAGGACAAGCATCCAAATCAACTCCTGTTGGAGCTGTTGCAAAGTTTGCCGCTTCTGGTAAAAAGATCAGGAAAAAAGACCTTGGCGCTATGGCAATGACATACGGCTATGTTTATGTTGCTCAAATTGCAATGGGAGCTAGCCAGTCGCAAACGCTTAAAGCCATCCGCGAGGCTGAGGCTTACCCGGGACCATCCTTGATTATAGCTTACTCTCCGTGTATCAATCACGGCCTTAAATATGGCATGAGCAAAACCCAGGAAGAGGAAAAACTTGCTGTTGAAAGTGGTTACTGGCACTTGTACAGGTACAATCCTTTGCTGGAGAAAGAGGGTAAAAATCCTTTCACTCTTGATTCAAAAGATCCCGAGTGGACTAAATTCCAGGATTTCCTTGGCAGGGAAGTTAGATATACCTCATTGAAAAAATCATTCCCTGCAAATGCTGCTGAATTGTTTACCGCTGCCGAAGAAAATGCAAAATGGCGCTACGCAAGCTACAAAAGGATGGCGGAAATGAATTACCAAAAATAACAGGGTAATACTTTTACTTGTAAGAGTCGGTTAAGCCCTGAAGTTTGATGTTCGAAGTTGAGGCATAAGTTGGAGGTAATTTAGCGTTTTCATGACGGGAAAATGCAATCTGGTCTAAGCATGATCTTTTTAAAAGATTGTACCCTTATTGCGTTTTTTGTGGTTAAATCTTCAGACTTCGAAATAGGTTGGTTAAGTCTTACCACGAAGAACACGAAGGGAAATGGTTCCCTGTTCAACGTTTCTTTTTGCTAACTGCTATTGCGGACTTCATTTTGTCTATCTCTTTCATTAGCTGACGAGAGTGTTGTCTTTAGGTTTTCATAAAATCAAATGCGCCTTTACGTAAATTAATTCCATATTCAAGATATGCCTTCAGGCAGGCTAGAAAGTTTGCCCATCCTTCGGTGTTTTGCTTGAGCCATTTGATGCCGGCTGCATCATTGTTCCTGCTTTTCTCGGTAATAGCTACGATGGTTGCACCGTTTGGTGTTGTGGTAAGGGTCATTTCTACCAACTGTTCAATGTCATCTGTTGTCCAGTAGTAAGAAATGTATCTGTCCTTTTCTATTCTTCCCACACGGATTGGAAATTCCATTTCAAATTCAGGGAACTTCCAGGTAATTTGTTTGCCTTCTTCCATTTTCCCGCTGCTGCGCGAAATGAAATAATTTTTCATCTTTTCCGGTTCCACGATGGCTTCAAATATCTCATGCACTGGTTTGAGTATTTGCAATTTTGTCTGGATTTCAAGTGTTTGAATTTTCATAATTCCAGGATCAAAATAAGTTTTCATGATTTTCTGTCAGGATTTCAATGATTGACTGCCGTTGTCTGTTGATACTTAATTTCGTAACATCAGGACGTGAATAGTGACCGGACGGATCAAAGTTTTGCCGTTCTTCCAAAACCCTGTTAAAGTCTAATGTTTCAATAATCATTACTTCTTTATTGATTATCGGGCTAACTATCCATTCTCCATCGGGTCCTGCAATACACGACCCTCCATTCGCTAAAATTTTGGGCGCATTTTCCAGAATCTTATCCACGTGCGGAGTATCCTGAGGAAAATCTTCAATAGTCATCAAACCTGAAACTGAAATCACAAATGACCTTGATTCCATTGCAATGAATCTTGTGATATCTTTTGTATTATGATCACTTCCGGGCCAAACTGCAATATGCAAATCTTCACCTAATCCATATAGAGCAGTCCTTGGCAATGGCATCCAGTTCTCCCAGCAATTAAGTCCGCCCAATGTAAATTGCTTTAGAGTGTGCACCTGTAAACCATTGCCATCTCCCGGTGACCAGGTCAACCGCTCATCATAAGTAGGTTGTAATTTTCGGTGTACGGATTTTATTTCACCTTGGGGATTAATATAAACCAGTGAACAATACAGACTGTGTCCGCCTCGATTTACTGCGCGTTCAACTATACCCAGATAGATAGCAATATTAAATTCTTTTGCCAGTTTACAAACTTCACTAAGGTCTGCCTTTTCCACTTGAATAGCATTCCGAAGGTAATGTGCATGCAATTCTTTTTGTATCGCCGAATTCCACTCTGCTCCATTGGTCAGGCTTATCCAAAATGGATAACCGGGTAAAATGGCTTCTCCAAAAACCACAAGTTCGCAGTTCTTTTTCCCGGCTTCTGTTATTGATTTGATGATTTTTTCAAGTGTTGTGTCTTTATTCAGCCAAACCGGTGAAATTTGCGCTAATGCCACTTTTAATGTATTCATTTAAGCCGGATATAATTAATTACATTAAGTTCATGAAGAAAGATGATTCCAAAAAATTGATTAAAATTTTCTGTCGAATTAATTTTTCTTTGCCACCAGTTTACCAGCAATATAAGCTACAGGAATATAAGCGCCGACTAAATCTACAACTGTAAACCAGGTGGGTGAAGGAAGCATGAATACATTTATAATTCCTCCAGCCAGGAAAAGAATACCGATTCCCAATGCAAATTTCATTTTATGACTCACAGCTAAAAGCGCGGCAAGCAAATGCGCCTGCAAATGTACCAAGTGCATGAGCTAGAAAAGGCATTATAAAATGCCGGGGCTGGAATAAATGCATGGATGCTTTTAATCCTTCCATGGTAGTAACATCGGCTCCGTCGGGAGGAGGAATGATTGAACTGCTGATCATGATAATTCCCATATTCACTAAGCTTCCGACAACAGCGCCGGCAACTACTGCCAAAATATTTCTAATGATTGAATTCATATAGGAAATTTTTAAAGTGTCAGACTTGTAGCATTGTAGTTCATTTCTTATTGATCAAAATAAAGGGTCCTAATCAGATAAGGTACTTTTAGATAACAAACCAACAGAGGAATGGTTTTGATGCCGAACCCCTGTATTTATTCAGCAATTAATTATTTTCCACGAGTAATACCCGCTGGTTCAACTCCTTTTTTATCCCAATCCATTTCTATTGAATAGTAATTTACATCTTCGGGGACAACATTAATGTATTTACAAAATTATAAAACTTTGATTACCTTTAACGCATGTTTCAAACTGGAGAATGATTAAACCGGCAATATCATCGGATTTTTTTTGTTGCTTAAAAAAAATTGAAGAATATCAAGCATTGCTTTACAAAATCATTGGCTACCAACTTATTACAAACAATTTAAGCTGTTTCCTTTCTGAATGATCAAGATAAATAGATGGATTAAAAAACATGTAACTATTCAGTTTATTATTTACAATGAAATTTTCTGAACCTATCGTAGTAATGACACCACTTAAAATATTCTTAATCCAGCAAATGTAGGATTGTTAGCAGACTGATTCGTCACAAAAACATTAATAAAAAAATCACCTATTTTAACCTGAATAATTCATCACGCCAATGCCCAGAGATGCAAAGGTTTGAATTGAAACAAATTAAAAAGGAAGACATATTATAAGTTAATATGGAATATTTGTTATTGTCGTTACTAAATTACTTATTCTATGCGACTTAGCGGCTTTGCGGGAGAGTTTATGAATTATGCAAGTTAAATATTGTTTTTATGAATAAAATATTAATTTTGATGGTAATAGTTATTTTTCATTAAATTTGTATTAAAAGACAATTTTGATTCAGGTTAGTAGAAACCTCTTGAGTGTTAAAATTCAGATTTCTATTATCTTCACTATAATATAATTGGACAAGATGGATAAAATGAGCGACTATTCGTTGCATGAGTTATTAAAAAGAATTTTTGGTTTCGATAGCTTTAAAGGAAATCAGGAGGCGATAATAAAAAGTGTACTGGAAGGTAAAAATACTTTTGTTATAATGCCTACAGGCGGTGGTAAATCAATGTGCTACCAATTACCTGCTATCAGAAATGAAGGGACTTCGATCATTATTTCTCCGCTTATCGCTTTGATGAAAAATCAGGTGGATGCCATCCGGAATTTCGGAGCCGAAATGGGTATTGCCCACGTTTTGAATTCATCTTTATCAAAAGTTGAAATCATGCAGGTGAAGGAAGACCTCCTTGCAGGTAAGACAAAATTATTGTATGTAGCCCCCGAATCGCTTACAAAAGATGAAAATGTTGAATTTTTGAAAAACATTAAAATCTCTTTTTATGCAGTGGACGAAGCTCATTGTATTTCTGAGTGGGGTCACGATTTCCGACCTGAATACAGGAGAATTAGACCCATTATTGAATCTATCGGACAGGATGTTCCGATCATGGCATTAACAGCAACAGCTACATTGAAGGTTCAACAGGATATCCAAAAAAATCTCGGAATTCTGGATGCAATCGTTTATAAATCATCCTTCGACAGACCCAATTTATATTACGAGATACGACCGAAAACAAAAGATGTAGTTAAAGATATCATCAAATACATCAAAAATCATCCGAATAAATCAGGGATCGTTTATGCTCTCAGCAGAAAAAAAGTTGAAGAATTAGCTGAAACTTTTAAAGTTAACGGAATACGCGCATTGCCTTACCATGCCGGATTAGATGCTGTTACTCGAAGAACCAACCAGGATAAATTCCTGATGGAGGAGGTTGAGGTGATTGTTGCTACCATTGCATTTGGGATGGGCATTGATAAACCTGATATCCGTTTTGTAATCCACCACGATATTCCAAAGAGTATCGAAGGTTATTACCAGGAAACCGGACGTGGAGGCAGAGATGACGGAGAGGGGAACTGTCTTGTATTTTACAGCTACGATGATATTGTCAAACTGGAAAAATTCATGAAAGGCAAACCCGTTGCCGAACAGGAAATTGCCAAACAATTATTGACCGAAACGGTAGCCTATGCTGAGTCTTCCGTTTGCAGGCATCGTCAGTTGCTTCATTATTTTGGTGAAGAATATTTCAAAGACGATTGCGGTGCTTGTGACAACTGCCTGCATCCAAAAGAAAAATTCGAGGGAGTTGACTATATCAAAACAGCTCTGGAAGCAGTGTTGGAAGTAAAGCAGTTATTCAAATCAAATCATATTATCAACATATTAATAGGAAAGAATTCCGCCACAATCAAATCCTTTAAGCACAACAAGCTCAGAGCCTTTGGCAAGGGTATGGACCATGATGATAAATTCTGGAATGCGGTAATCAGGCAGGCGCTTATAAACAATTTACTTGCAAAAGATATCGAAAATTATGGGCTACTTAAGGTAACTAAGGAAGGAATGGATTTTCTTGAAAAACCATTTTCGGTAATGCTTACCAAAGACCATGATTATGAAGCAGCCGAAGGAGATGAAGATTTCTTTGAAGGGGGTGCAGCAAAAACAAGCACTGCTGATCAAACCCTGTTTGCATTGCTCAAAGATCTAAGGAAAGACATTTCGCGCAAGGAAAACCTGCCTCCATTTGTAATTTTTCAGGACCCGTCGCTGGAGGATATGTCAATTCAGTACCCAATAAAAGATGAAGAACTGCTCCAAATTACCGGTGTGGGCGCCGGGAAAGCGAAAAAATACGGCAAACCATTCCTCGAATTAATTGAGCAATATGTTGAAGAAAATGAGATCACTCGTCCGAATGATATGGTTGTTAAATCAGTAGTCAATAAATCGGGATTAAAAGTTTATATCATTCAAAGCATTGACCGCAAACTCGCTCTTGAAGATATTGCTTTTACAAAAGACCTTACCGTTAGTGATTTGCTTACCGAAATTGAAAGAATTGTTGCTTCAGGGACCAAAGTGGACATTAATTATTATATCACTGAATACGTTGATGAATACCACCAGGAAGAAATTTATAATTATTTCGGTGAAGCTGAAACAGATTCACTAAAGGAAGCTTTGAAAGTTCTGGGAGAGGACGAATACAACGAAGAAGAAATCAGACTGATGCGGATTAAGTTTCTTAGCGATGTTGGCAATTAATTTGCCAATTAACATTAATTTCGCCGACCTAAAATGGATTAAGACCGGTAATGATGTCGTCAGGTCTTTTTATTGTTTAAAAAAAGTAATATGGAAAATATTGTTGAGAATTCAGTTGAAAAGGAAATCGAAAATGTGCCCAAAAAGCCTGAACGGCTGAGTTTAATTTTTAGCCTCATCGCCCTGCTTGGTGTGGTTGTTTTATCTGTTTTTGAATTTGCCGATAAGGATGAGGCGCATGATATGGGGAGGGATGATAAAATGCCTGTACTTTCCACCGGAGGAAATACAATTGTTTTTGTGAATACCGATGAATTGCTCAAAAGTTATGAGCTTGTAAATGTTTTAACTGAGCAGTTGGAAAAAGACCGCGCAAGAAAAGACAATGATTTTTCGGCAAAACAAAAAGCCTATCAGGACGATGCAGCCTATTTCCAATCGCAGGTTGAAAAACAAGCCATTTCAGAGGCGAGCGCACAGCAGATTTATGAAAAACTGATGATGCAACAACAGGACCTTTATAATCTGCAGGATCAATACACCGCAGAACTTTCAAAAAAAGAATTCGAAATGAATATGACCCTGCTCGATAGTGTTAAAAATTATCTTCACCGCTTAAATGTAAAATACAACTTCGATTATATCCTAAGCTCCAACAATACCGGAAATATTCTTTTTGCAAAAGACACATTTGATATTACCCCTCAGGTTCTGGAAGGTCTGAATAAGGAATATATTGAAAAAACAAATCCCAAGTAGTGAAGCATCTGGTTTATCCAATCCTATTGATTGTATTGTTCCTCTCGGCTTGCACCAATAAAATTGATGAACATGTGGAGAAACCCGCCGATTTGATCCCCAAAGATCAGATGGTGGATATTATTGTGGATTTAAGACTTATGGATGCTATTTTAGCTTTAAAACAACGGGAAAAAGAACAAGATATAGATGATTCCAAATATTTCCTGAATAATTCCATTATGGAAAAATATGGAATTACGCATGACAGATTTGAACGCAGCCTCCAATACTATCAGCACGATTTGAAGGAATTGGATGAATTAAACGAACAAGCCCTTACCAAATTAAGTAAGTTGAAAACTGAGGAGGTCCAGCAATAGATCAGGGCTTTTGATAAGTGGCAGTGCAGGTATATAAATCTGCGCCATCATTTAAGGTATAATCCCATTCTATTTTACCTTTGATTAATTTCCCGCTTCCGGCAACGATAATATTTACACTCATATCCTGGGTCGGAATGGTAATAGTAGTGCCGGCGACAATGGCATAGGGGGGCTTTTCTCCGTAACCGATCAGCCCAAAGTTTTGAATAATCACCTGACTGCTGTTGGTAGGATCAACAACAATATTTACATCGTAATCGGTGCGTTGGCAATTTTCATTTACATTCCAGGTTCCGAGAAAAGTATCCCTGTCATCCGAAGGATTTAATATATCATCCCCTTCAGTACACGAAACCACGCACATTACTGTCACCACTACAAATAATATTCTGATTATTTTTACCATTTTTCAGACTGTTTATCGAAAATCAATTGCAACAATTATGCTGCAATTATCATTATCTTTGACAAAATTAAGTTTAATTTCGTTTAGAAATGAGGTCATTATTAGATACGCCTGTAATAAGATCAGATGGTGACCAACTATATAAATAGAAAAGGATAGCAGCCGTTTTATGTTTGGAAATTTATATAATCATTAAACAATAATGGATAAAATCAGATTGGAACGGAATCACCAGAAGGTGATCAGCTTCATTAACGACCGAAAGTTAAAAGATGCACTTGATGTGCTTAAAGAACTGGTCATTTTATCAAGAAGAGGGGATTATATTTCACAATATGAGTCACTGGACGAAACCTATAAAAACCTCCTGAAATATGCAATTGACGGCGCAGAAGATCCAGAAAGAGATAAAATCTATCAGCATTTGTTAGCCTCAGTACTTGAGCTTGCCGATCTGGCGGTGCAATATTCCTTAATGATTAGCAGTGACAAATACATCTATCAGCTTAAGCGAAAGTTAGAAAATGAAACCAAACTCATCAAAGAAGAAGCCATCAACAACATCGAAGACCTTGCTTTTGATGAGGAATTGTCCGATATATTGCAAACCCGCCTGGAATCAGTTTCGGATGAAAAATCGGAATACCAGAATCATCAGTCCATACTTTCGAAAATTTTCAACCTGATATGGCTGACGGATAAATTCAAAGATACCGACCTGAAACTTGTACGTTTAATATGGGAAGCAAAAAATTTTCCGTGGTACGAGCAGTCTATCATCATCAGTGCCCTTACCCTTAGCTCGCTGAGGTGTTTTGATGTACCCAAAATAGAATTGCTCTCCGAATATGCTTTATCAAAAAACAAACAAATCAGGCAACGCGCCCTGGTGGGATTTTTCCTTTCCATTTACGTCCACGATAAACGTATTGGTTATTACCCCCAACTCGTTGACCGGTTGAAATCGCTTGCCGAAAGTGAGGATATTAAAAATGATATTGGTCTGATAGCGATTCAATTGTTGAAGTCAAAAGAAACTGAAAGGATTACCCGAAAGTTTGAAGATGAAATTCTGCCGGAAATGGTGAAATTTCAACCGGTATTAAAGGATAAACTCGACCTGGATGGAATTTTATCAGATGATTTTACGGATGATAAAAATCCTGATTGGGAAAGGGTATTTGAAGATGCGCCGGACCTTTTGGATAAACTGCAGGAAATTTCGAAACTGCAAATGGAAGGTGCAGATGTTTTTATGAGCGCTTTTTCAAGATTGAAAAGTTTTGAATTTTTCAATGATATAATCAATTGGTTCAGACCCTTCCATACTGACAATTACATTATTATCGAAACTCTTAAAAGAGAAGATAAGCACTTTGATGCAAACGCATTTCTCGAAAGATTAGCCATGACTTTTTTCATGTGCAATTCCGACAAGTTTTCCTTTTGCCTGAATATCCAGTACATGCCCGAACTTCAGAAAACCATGATGTTGGAAATGTTCAATGCGGAACTGGAAAGTATTAAGGAACTTCAGGAGGAGGATGAAATACTCAATCAGTCGGCTCAGATAAAAAGTATCAATGCCCAATACATCCAGGATTTATACAGGTTCTTTAAGCTCCATCCGCTGAGGGGCGAACTCACAGATATTTTTAAGTTGAAACTCGATTTCTATAATTGTGAGTTTATAAAACTATTTATTGGCGACGAAAGCATTCTCCGGAATTTTGCTGAATTCTTTTTCGAAAGAGACTATTTCGACCAGGCGCTTGAGGTATACCTGATGTTGAACCAACAAGGTGATAATTCCCTTGAAGTATTTGAAAAAATAGGGTATTGTTATCAAAAACTTAAAAACTATCCCAACGCTTTAAGTTATTATAAAAAAGCAGAGCTTTACGAAACCAATCGTGCCTGGAACCTCAAGAAACTGGCACTTTGCAACAGGTACTTAAAAAATTATGAAGAATCGCTGAAGTACTACCTTGAAGCCGAAAAACTTGACCCTGATGACCTTTATGTTAAAACTTACATTGGTCACTCCTATCTCGATTTGAAGCAATTCGAAAAAGCGCTGGAATACTATTATAAAGTGGAATTTTTAGCCGAAGAAAATAAAAAGGTGCTTCGCCCGATAGCCTGGTGCTTATTTGTTTTGGGAAACTACGATAAGGCGAAAGAATATTTCGGTCGGCTGATGGAAAGCCAGGCAAATAAGTACGACCTGATGAATCTGGGTCATGTGGAGTGGTGCCAGGGAAACCGCATGGCTGCATTAAAAAACTACAAGCTGTCACTCAGCCGCGACGATAACAACCTGAAATCATTTATGGCAGGTTTTGAAGATGATAAGCAATACCTTCTCCGGGCAGGGATCAATCAAAAAGAAATTGATTTTATGCTTGATTATTTGAAATACCTTTAACCCAACCTAACAGGTTTTTTCCAACCTGTTAGGTTAGTATTTATAGGATACCACAAGTTTTTTTGTCATCACAACCTGCTTTTCATCCATTACCCGAACAAAATATAAACCTTCAGACAGCCCTTCTAATTTTAGAATTATGCTGTGCTTTCCTTCAGCATAAATTGTCGGTGGAAGTTGCCTGATCATCAAGCCTCTGGCATCGAATATCCTGATTTCTAATTCCTTTCTTGTTGTCAGTTTGATTTGCACATCTGTTCTGCTCCCGGCGGGATTCGGAGCAAGTGAAAAAGATTCCTCCTGTTTCATTTCGGTTATTCCTGTCATACAATTTTGTAACAGACCGCCGGCATTCATCACGCTGTCCACCACTTTGGCGGTAGTCGGCGGGAAGATTTGTTTTACTGCTATCACGTGATCAGGGGTGATCACTACGATTGAAGGTGTAGCTTGTATTTCGTAAGTAAGGTGCACCTGGTTACCTCCGCCCTCCTGACCGCTCACACCGGGATAATGAACTCCATAAACCGAATCGAAGTAAATTACATTCTCATTGGTACTCCCTTTGTCAATCCCCATGAAAAACACATTTCCCTCGTTACACCCGAACTCTTCGTATGCAGCCTGCAATTGTGGTGCATACGCCTGGCAACTGCCTCAGCCGGTCGAAAAAAAGTCAATTACCACAATTTTGTTGTCATCCAGAATATCAAACAAATGGAATGTATTACCCTCGATATCCTTCACCGTAAAATTAATTGCCGTATCGAGCAGGGTTTGGCTAAAGCCGGAAGCCATCAGAAAAGGGGTGATTATTAAAAGAATAAGTTTTTTCATAGAATAAAATTTCATTAATAAAATATCTTTTTAAGAATAATTGAACATATCCTTTACTTAAAACAAAAGATTGAAATAAATGTTTTGAATGTGATTTTAAGGTTGGGTTAATAAAGAAGAAGACTATCGAATAATTCACTTTGAAATAATCGCCTTCATCACATTATCCGCCAGCCTGCTTGCTCCTATCCTGAAATAATCTTTATTTACCCATGCTGTTCCCAAAGTATCCCGCAAAAGATTCAGATAAGTAAGGGCATGGTCGGTTTCGGAAATTCCTCCGGCAGGTTTTACACCAATCCTTTTGCCCGTTTTGTTGTAGAATTCCAAAATTGTATCCAGCATCACCACAAAGGCTTCGGGAGTGGCAGCCGGAGTGATTTTGCCTGTTGATGTTTTTATAAAATCTCCTCCTGCATTGATCGCTATTTCGCTTGCCTTCCTTATGCTCTCAATGGTTTGCAACTCGCCTGTTTCCAAAATTACTTTTAGGTGAACTTTACCGCAGACTTCTTTTATAGCTGCTATTTCGTCAAATACTACATTGAATTCGCCTTCCAGAAATTTTCCTCGCGAAATCACCATGTCAATTTCATCAGCCCCTTCTTCAATCGCCCACTTAACCTCATCCAATTTGATACTTAAAAAAGTCTGTCCGCTTGGAAAACCACCAGCAACAGAAGCTACCTTTACACCGGTATTCAGCAATTCCGATTTGGCAAGCCTTACAAACGGCGGATAAAAACACACAGCCGCTACATTGGGTATGTTTTCTCCCTTCCCGGCAAATTCTGTCGCTTTGCGGCAGACATTGAGTATCTTTTCGTTGTTGTCGCTTCCTTCAAGGGTTGTCAGGTCAATGCAACTCAGGATTATCTTGTAATCTTCAGCACAATTTAAATTAGCTGCTTGTTGTGACAATAGTATCCGCTCTTTTAGTTGTTCCCCTGTTAATCTGTATGGGTCAAATTTTATCATTTTAAATGGTCTTTTTGAATATCACTTTATTAAACGATTCTGTGCACATGAGTTATCCGGCTTATATTTTTGTAAAACAGAAAAAACTTCGGCAAAAAATCTGTATTGAAATTTTCTGCACAACTTTGTAACTGATGTTACGAAAACAGATTTTTATTTGAGTTAATTTGAGATTCCTCATTTCGCTTCGCTTCATTCGGAATGACCGGTTTTGTAAATAGATATGGGTGGCGCTGTCATTCCGATCCGCCAGCCGGCGGAGAGGAATCTCCTTTTTATAACCTAAATTTATGTTCTTGCGTAACATCAGTTAGTAACAATAAAAGAACGTACAAGGGTTATAATGGAAATATGAGGCAGTGGTTTTAAAATAATATTTTTACTCCTAAGCAGACTGTTTTTACTTTAGCCCTTATACCTGTATTTCCCATATACCTTTAAGAAATCTTTAATTTCCATTTAAGTGTTCAGTTGAAATAAATTTACCCGCAATGAAAATACTTCATCACTTGCTGCATCAGCTTTTCGGGATTATCTTTTATTTCGTCGCGCAAATGCCGGTCGTCAAATTTTCGCAGGTATTGAATGATGCCGTCAAGGGTTCCTTCAGAAAAAATATCATGTTTCAGGTAGATGTGCTTTTGGCGCTCAAGGGCTTCTGCTGATTCCCAGCAGGACGATGGAAGTTTGTTCAACTGGTCGAGGCGTTTTTTGTTTTTCTTGTCAAAAATATCCACATCCACATAGTTTTTGGTGGCATAATCGAGGGCATCTTTCATTTCGAGTCCGTGGCGGGCAGCGATCGCCATCCCAGCCATCAGAAGATAGACATCCGCCGAACCATCCGGGCTGCGCAACTCAACAGTTTGTTTTGAGGAAGAATCGGGAGGATTCCCTTTTTCATTCGGATTGGCGTCAATCGCCATCAGGTTTTTGCCTGACCATCCCAACGGAACTCTCACAAGCACAGATCTGTTGCGGTCGCCCCAGCAAATATTGGTTGGCGCTTCCTGGTGAGGAACCAGCCTGAAATATGACATCGGATTAATGTTTCCGAAAGCCGTGAGTGAGGGAGCCAGATCGAGATAACCGGCTATGGTTTTTCTTGCAGCATCGGTCAGTTTTCCACCGTTGATCATCATGTTTTTCCCATCCTTCATCAGCCGTGAGTGGATGTGCATGCCGCTTCCAGCTTTACCCGCAGTGATTTTTGGAGCAAAAGTAATGGTTACTCCTTTTTTATATGCCAACGTCCTCAGTATCCATTTGGCTACCAGCAACTGGTCGGCGGCATCTTCAATGTTGGCAGGCAGAAATTCAATTTCATTCTGCTCATATTCCAGATCATCAACTATAAAATTACCTACCTCCGAATGTCCGTATTTGATCAATCCTCCTGACTGCGCAATGGCATACATCGCTTCCCTCCTGAAATTAGCCCACTTGGAAAAGGGTTCTGCTTCGTGGTATCCTCTTTGGTCGGTAGCCTGAAACAGCGGTCCTTTCTGGCTGATGACATAATACTCCAGCTCTCCCATTGCTTCCAGGGTAAAGCCCGTTTTTTCTTTCAGCTTGTCATGCGCTTTTTTTAAGATATACTGCGGAGAACTTGCCAGGGGTTCGCCATCCTTATTATAATAGGAACAAAGGATATCAAGCATAGGGACTTCCCCGAAAGGATTGAGAAAAGCAGTTTTATACCTGGGTATTACATATAAATCGCTTGAACCGGCTTCAATAAAGGAAAACAAACTTGACCCATCCACTCTTTCACCGGCAGACAGTATGCTGTCCAAATGTTTTTTACTGTTAATGACAAAATTTAGTGCTTTCAGACGTCCATCCCAGCCGCAATATCTTAGGTTGATCATAACAATGTCGTGGTCTTCAACATACCGGATCAGATCAGCTTTTGTAAAATCTCCCGAAGGCTTGTTCAGGTACTGAACCAGCGGGTTAGGATTCATTTCGGTGTAATGATTCATAATATCAATCCTTTAAACAGGGCGCAAACTTAAATAATTTTCAGTTGTACAAAGAATGTTTCCTATTATTTTCAGCATTTAATCAGCCTTTGCTTTTTAATACCGGATTATCTCCATTCAATTTCTTTACCTAATTTTACCGCACAAAAATTATTGATTTAATCTATGAACGAAATCCTATTCTTCTCTGTATTCATGGTGTTCATCCTGGCTATTTTACTGGTTGACCTTGTTGTGATCGGCAGAAACAGTCATACTTTATCATTTCGTGAAGCCCTCTCCTGGACACTTGTATGGGTTGCCTTTTCTTTATCATTCTATATATTGTTAAGGTTTTATGGTCATTTATTACACGACCTCCAGGATGTTGAATCCATCCAAAACAATATCCTTAAATTCAAACATCAGATCAATATTGACGGTTTATCTTTCCAGGAAGCGCTCAAAGTTTACAACCATAATCTATCGCTTGAATACCTTACAGGATATATCATTGAGTACACTCTTTCGATTGACAATATTTTTGTGATCCTAATGATCTTTCTTTCTTTTAACATTCCAACGCGGCTTTATAAAAAAGTGTTGTTTTGGGGTATTTTGGGCGCTCTGGTATTCCGTTTCATTTTTATTTTTGTCGCCAGCGCTCTTATCCAGCGTTTCGAATGGGTACTTTATGTTTTCGGAGGCTTCCTGTTGATCATCGCTATTAAGATGGCTTGGGAGTTTCTGTCGGCAAAGGAATCGAAAAAAGTTGACACCGAGCATCATCCGATGGTCACTTTTTTAAGTAAAATATTTCTGATCAAGAAAAAAGACGACACCGACAGGTTTTGGGTTCGTGAAAACAGGAAACTGTACATCACACCGCTTTTTATCGTTTTAATGGTGGTGGAGTTTTCGGATGTGTTGTTTGCTGTGGATTCGGTGCCGGCTGTTTTTTCGGTGACGCGCGATCCCTACATTGTCTTCTTCTCAAACATATTTGCTATTTTGGGGCTAAGGTCGTTGTTTTTCCTGGTAAGCGATATGGTATCCCGGTTTCGTTTTCTCAAATTGGGTCTCGCCTTCTTATTGGGATTTGTCGGGCTTAAAATGCTTATTCATTTACCGTTGACTTCCAATCAATCCCTGGTTATCATACTTTCGATCCTCGCTTTTTTTATCCTTCTTTCTATTTTCTTTCCAATGAGAACAAAGGTCAAAAACGGTAGTTGAAATTCATTTTCCAAAGTATTTATCCAATAATTGCCTGGCAGCGGAAAATGGCGTTAGTTGTCCGCTGACCACTTCCTTTTCGATTGCAGGCAGAACCTGTTGGATGTTCTTTTTGGAATAAAACCTGTTTAAAAGATTTTCCTGAAGGGTACTGTAGAAGTGATTCCGGTTTTGCTCCATTCGGTTTTTATGAAAGTATCCATTATCTTCTGTTAATTTCCGGTATTTTTCAATCATCTCCCATACCCTGTGAATTCCTTCTTTTGTCGTTGCAGAGCAGATGTCAACCTGTGTTGTCCATCCTGAATTGGGTGGTGGGAAAAAATGAACAGCATTGGCATAATCGGTTTTCGCCAACTCCGCTTTCAGAAGGTTATCGCCATCAGCTTTGTTGATAACGATCATATCCGCCATCTCCATGATGCCTCTTTTGATTCCCTGAAGTTCGTCTCCAGCGCCGGCTAACATCAGCAGAAGGAAAAAATCAACCATCGAATGAACGGCGGTTTCTGATTGACCCACTCCAACAGTTTCGACAAAGATGGTATCAAAGCCACCGGCT
Organism: uncultured Bacteroidales bacterium; assembly: GCA_963840975.1. Classification (GTDB taxonomy): domain Bacteria; phylum Bacteroidota; class Bacteroidia; order Bacteroidales; family JAADJA01; genus JAADJA01. The sequence goes on from CAWJBC010000002.1 coordinate 91,571, forward strand.
TCGCAAAGGATGATGATTTCCTTTGTTTTTCGTGCAACACCTCCTAACGAACCTGCCGATGGTGAAGGGCGGATATAAGCATTGGGATCGGACGAAAGTTTCTCCATCCTTGTTTTGTCACCCAAAATGCTGCCTTTTGTTTTTTCACTGCTGGGGTCAATGGCAAGAACAGCAAGCCTTCTTCCACGTGCTGTTAAATCCGTTCCAAGAGCTTCAATGAAAGTGCTTTTACCCACACCCGGAACGCCTGTAATTCCCACCCTGATTGAGTTGCCTGAAAAGGGCAGACATTGATCCACGATTTCCTGGGCTATTTGTTGATGCCGGGGAAGGGAGCTTTCGATCATTGTAATTGCTTTGCTGAGAATCATCCTGTTGCCGCTTCGGATTCCTTCAATAAAATCGTTTGCCACCTGAAACCCGTTGCCTTTCTTTTTCATTTGATTGGCTGCATCCGGATGAAATGAAGCAGGCTGTGCTATCCCTTTGTTGACTTTAAGTGCAGACTTGTTATGATCCGATTTTTTTGACAAATCAATTTTTTTGACAAAGATAATTAAGATTGATAAGTATATTTTTCTAATTTTGCCGCCTTTACTCTCCGTAGCTCAGCTGGTAGAGCAATTGACTCTTAATCAATGGGTCGCAGGTTCGAGCCCTGCCGGGGAGACTTGGGAAAGTGATTTTTAAAAAGAGGATCACTTTTTTTTATTGCAGAAAACAGAAAATAACCTGAAAGCAGGCAGGGCGAGAAGTTTATCCCGCAAAGCGGAGCGAGTGCGGGAAGCCCTGCCGGGGAGACAAACTGATAAAAAAAAGTCCATCGCAATCAATGGACTTTTCTCATTTTGTGGTGATCATCGAATCGGTTTGACCGTTTGCAGGTTTTCTAAGCTGCTTGTTTCAGGTAATGCTTCCAAATCCATAGTGAAGAAGGCTATCCATTCCTCATATTTTCCATGGATAAAGTAAAAGCGGTGGTTGAAAGAGACTCTTGCAACATAAAGACCGTTCTGGTCAACCTGCAGGAAGCTCATATCAAGCTGTTCGTACATAGCCCTGACGAGCTGACGATTTTGCATCGCTTTTTTTAAGTGAATTTTTACACATACCGGACCGGGATCAACGGAAGCGAAGTTAATTGTCGCAAATGATAAAAATGCGATTACAAGTGCAATTTTTGTTGTTTTCATGGTTTTCTCCTTTTTTTAATTAGTGAATAAATGATTGTTTGGTTATGATAAGAACGATTGAACAAATTGGTATTAAAATTTATAAAGCAAATTTAGAATGACTCAAAACAGGATTCATGGCAGAATTCTGCCAATATTTTTTTCAGTGGTTTTCATTGGGTTGATAGAACAGAAGGCAATTATACCTTAAAGGTTAATATTGTCGAAATTTTGATCTCCTTGTTTTCGATTATTTTTGCAAAAAATTCAAATAATGAAAACGCGTAAAAACATTGCCCTTGTAGCTCATGATAAGAAGAAACAGGATATGGTGGAATGGGTGCGATGGAACAAAGAGATTTTGGCGCCGCATGTTCTTGTTTGCACCGGAACCACAGGAAGATTGATACAGGATACCCTGATTACAGAAAAACATAATTTACCAACAAAGGATTTTGAAATCATCAGGTTAAAATCAGGTCCGCTTGGCGGAGACCAGCAATTGGGAGCTATGATTGCTGAAGGGAAAATAGACGTGCTGATCTTTTTTTGGGATCCGATGGAGCAGCAACCTCACGATGTAGATGTGAAGGCACTGTTAAGAATTGCAGTTCTTTATAATATTCCTACTGCCTCCAACCGAACCTCCGCAGATTTTCTTATCTCATCCCCGTTGTTTGAATCGGATTATGAACCCATCGTCAAAGATTACCAGGATTACATTAGCCGAACGATAAAGGGAATTTAATTCACCCGGACCAAGATTAAAAAACAATGCTGCTTTATTCCGGAACCTGTGAAGACTTGTTCAGGTTGATTATCCAGTTATCATTTTTATCCTTGTTATCAGCATTGCCGTTCATATCAAAATCTCCCTTCAGATAACCTGTATTACCCGATTGATAGCGCCAAACATCATCCATGTCGTTCTGGTCAATTACTCCATCGGAGTTACCATCTCCTGAAACCATTCCCCAAATTCCGGGGACTATTTCATTTGCTCCTGACAAACCACCAAATATTTGTGATGAACCGGTTGTAAAGTTGTAGTGATAAACACCACCGGTAGCAATCAAAGGATTGGCGGACAAAATTCCCAAATGGTTGCGGTGCCATATCACTGCAAATAACTGATGAACGACTGAATGATTGAATTGAAGGCTTGATTCACCATCCAGACCAACAATAGATCCATCGCTAAGTAACCATGCCGCTTGTCTGCCGACTTTTGTTGAGGCATTCGCTTGTTCGGCAGTCGTGGCATCCCTTAGCTCAACAAGCACCCAATCAACAATATCAGGGCTTGAAATATTTGAAACAGTTCCACTTCCTGTAAATGACCAGGGGTTTGAAGCATAAGGCTGATTCAGTGGAAGTTTGTCCGGATTAAGATTGTTGCTCATTCCCGTTCCTTCATAAGGACCTTCAAGAAAAGCAGTCAGATCAAGGATTAGCTTGCTACCTTTGGGAGCCATGTCGAAAGAGGTATTCCAGTCATCAGGCGCCGCATCGTCCCAAACACTCTGGAGCGCCTGAGTAATATATCCATAACCTGATAAATTCAGCAAAAGCATGATAAAATTTGTATTTGATGAAGGGCTTCCTTCATTTCCATTGTAATGAGCAATAAGGGTTTCTGTAAATGCCGGTTCAACAGTTGTAGCCAAACTCTGACTAATGTTATAAGGCGGATTTGTCAGCAAATAAATAATAGTGGCTGGCAAACCCGATTGCAAATCCTGCAACCCGTATTGCTGGAATGTCAATGAACCTGTATTATAATCAATCTCTTCGACTCTTTTTCCAGTTATTATCAGGGTGGAATCGGTTTGCAAGTTACAAATCCGGTAAGGACAAGGCCAGGTTACAACCGATCCCGTTTCAACATCATAAACAGAATTTCCCGAAGGTGTTGTTTTTCTGAACATATCCTGTGCATGAAAATGACCGGTAAAAACAACCTTTAATCCAAGGTCAGCCAATTGAGTTGAAATGTTATCCCAATCATCAATCACATATTCACCAAATATCATTTTCTGGTTGGTAAAATGTTGCACCAGGTTGTGATGCATCATCCCTATTATGATTTTACCCTGTCCATTGGCATCAATAATCCGGTCTTTTACCCATTGTAAAACCTGGGGTTTAAAGCCACCGCTTGTTTTTGGGTAATTTTCAATATAATTTGAATCGTAACGGCAAACATCCATTGCCAATATCTGAAGCCCGGGTATCGGTTCAACAACATAACTCAATGAAGCCGTATCGGTTGCTATGGCTTCATCAAATCCAAAATTGCCGTAAATCATTTTGAACTCCTCAGGACTGACACCTGGAACCGGATAAGTAACTGCGCCATCAAATGCCCATGCCATCGGATTGTTGATGTCATGGTTTCCCGGACAAACGAAAACCTTTGTACCTGAATTTTCAAGCTGACTAAAGTAATCGGCCATTTTCTGGTGGCAGACCAGTTCACCGTCCTTGGTAATGTCGCCACTAACCAACAGAATATCCGGCTGTTCGCTGATAAGAGAATCGATCAGTGATTCGGTAATGGCGTAACTTTCACGCAATAGTTTCCGATCATACATCAGGTATTCCTCAAAGGCAGGTCCGTCATTAATCAGCAGTGAAGTGTCAAAATAGTGGACATCCGAAATAACGCAAATTTTAATATTCTGGATTCCAACCTGAGCAATACTGTTCATTGTAAAAATATCAGCCAGCATAACGAGTAGTAAAAAGTAATTCCATTTAGTTTTCATAGTTGCTAATTTTATTTGCTCAAAAGTAAGAAAATATTTTCAGATAAAAGTTTTGGAACGATTTTAAAAGCCTTAGTAAACAAGCCTTTAACGGGTATTATCGGACAAAACCCGGCAATTGGATTCAGAAAATGAAAATCTTTTTGGTAACAGAGAGGGTTTCCGATTTATAAACTATCAAATAGATCCCGGCTGAAAAGTCCATCGGTACGTCAATCGAATTTTCATCCCTGATAACTCTTTCAAATAAGACGTTACCCTCCAGAGATAGAATTTGTAAAAATCCTTTCAGCATGACACCATTTTCTCCCGTGATGGAAAGAGAATTAAGATTCTGAATAATTCTAATCTGCGAAGTTACAGGGGTTTCAACTGTGGTTAAATAGCCGGAAAGATCGAGAGAATAAATTGTCGGTTCTAAAACACCAGCATACTTTTCACTGCTCGCATAAGCCATATTATTGCCGGCATAGCATATCCCTTCAACCTGCGTTAGCATGGTCCATATCAGCTTCGTACTGCTTCCACCAAAAAAATCAATGCCTGAAAAACCAGTAAACAGCCAGGTATATGTTCCGCCGCTTTCGTTATAACCGGCGAGCAAAATCGTATTCGATGACGGTATTATTTCGGCGGCTGTAATCAGACAATTGACATCGAAACCAGAAAGGTATTGAGCTACATAAGTTCCGGGTATTTTAGGAAGTTCATAAACTTTGGTTTGGTGATCAATCCAGTTTTTAGTAAACAGGTACAAATGGTCCTGAAAACAAAGTCAGCGCTTCGCAATCAAAATTTGTATAATGGTAATTGGGTTCAAACGAAGACTGATCGCTGTATGAAAAATGTATCTTCTCTGCATCCACATCATTGCTCGAAGCCATATCCGATCTGCTAATCCTATAAATTTTCAGGTTGGTGCGGCTGCCATCATTGTTTCCAAAATCCCCAATATAAATATAAGTTTCATCAGCAGCAATATCTTCCCAATCCACATTGTTAGCTTCATGAACAATAACAGTCCTGATGATGCTTCCATCATTCAGATTGATCAGGTATAATTCAGTTTCACCGCCATTGTCGTTATGGGTCCATATTTCTCCGTTCAGGTTCACAAGACCGGATGTTTCATTCAAAGTCGAAGACAATGTTGTAACAACCGACGGTGTTATAAAATTCTGAGATTTTAGCGGCTGAAAAAAGATTAAAAGGAATGCGACCAGGATAAAATATACTCTCATGAAAAATATTTATTCTCTTTTACTAAATTTTATTCCAGACAGTTGCATAACAAATTGGGTTGCATGCAGAGTATGGTCATGGGTTATCCAATTAATGTTTCAATTTACTTTGCATTGATATTGATGCGAAGTCAAAAACAAAAGAATAAAAAAAATCCGTTCGGCTAAAAAGATTTATAATTTTGGCGGCAGTAGAAATTAAAAAATTAATATCAAAATGAGACGAATTTTTATCACTCCGGTAATTGCCCTTTTTATTCTATCCTGCACGACAAATCAGAAACAGATGACAACTGACAATAATCCATTTTTCGCAGATTATGCAACCCCATTTGAGGTTCCCGCATTCAACAAAATTAAAGTTGAGCACTTCATGCCTGCCTTTATCGAAGGGATGAAACAACAGGCGGAAGAAATTGATGCCATCACTCAAAATCAGGATGTTCCTACTTTTGAAAACACCATTGCAGCCAAGGACAGGACAGGAGCTTTGCTCACCAAAGTCAGCAGTGTATTTTACAACCTCACTTCCGCCAATACCAGTGAAGAACTTCAGAAGATCGCTCAGGAAGTGGCGCCACTTTTATCAGCCCACAGCGATAACATCAAACTGAATAAAGCACTTTTCCAAAGGGTGAAATCGGTATATGAAGAAAAGGATAACCTGAGTTTGAACCAAGAAGAAAAAATGCTGCTCGAAAAAACTTATAAGGAATTTGTAAGAGGTGGTGCCAACCTCAATGATGCAGACCAGGAAAAATTGCGCCGGATCAATAGCGAGCTTTCATTACTAACGTTGAAGTTCGGTGATAATCAATTGGCTGAAATCAACGATTTCAAACTTGTAATTGAAAAAGAGGAAGATCTTGCCGGAATGCCTCAGTTTGTTAAGGATATGGGTTATGAAGATGCAAAAGCTGCTGGGATGGAAGGTAAATGGGTTTATACCCTCAACAAACCCAGCCTGATTCCTTTTCTACAATACAGCGAAAAAAGAGATTTCAGAGAAAAAATATTTAAGGGTTATACCAATCTTGGTAATAACAATAACGATCACGATAATAAAGCGATTGCCTCCAGAATAGCTGCTTTAAGAGTTTCAAAGGCACAGCTTTTAGGTTATAAAACCCATGCTGATTTTGTATTAGAAAATAACATGTCAAAAACTCCTGCCAGCGTTTATGAATTGATGGATAAGGTATGGAATGCTGCTTTGCCTGTTGCAAAAATTGAAAGGGATGAACTTCAGAAAATGATGGCGGCAGATGGCTACAAAGAAAAACTTGAGGCATGGGACTGGTGGTATTATAGTGAGAAGCTCAGAAAACAAAAATACGACCTGGATGATGAATTGTTAAAGCCTTATTTTGAATTATTTAGTGTCAGGCAGGGAATGTTTGATGTTGCAAATAAGCTGTTTGGACTTACATTTAAGGAGCGGTTCGATATTCCCAAACCGCACGAAGATGCTTCCACCTTTGAAGTTTTTGATGAAGACGGAACACATCAGGCGGTCTTGATCATGGATTTTTTCCCGAGGGCAAGCAAAGAATCCGGAGCCTGGATGAGCAATTATCGAGAGCAGTCCAGGATTGATAACAAAAATATTTCTCCTATCATTACTATGGTGATGAATTTTTCAAAACCTGTCGGTGATACCCCTTCCCTGCTGACTTTTGAGGAAGTGAGTACAATGTTCCACGAATTTGGTCATGCCCTGCACGGAATGTTATCAGACTGTACTTTTGAAATGCTTTCCGGAACAAGTGTTTCAAGGGACTTCGTGGAATTGCCTTCTCAGATCATGGAAAACTGGGCAGGAGAAGCGGAGGTATTGCAATCTTTTGCAAAACATTACAAAACAGGTGATCCCATACCGGTCGAATTGATAGAGAAAATGAAAGCCTCACAACACTTTAACCAGGGATTTGCAACTGTAGAGTTTACTGCAGCAGCTTACCTCGACATGGGTTGGCATACACTTACAGATACAGTGCAAAGAGAAGCTATCGGTTTCGAAACGGAAGCAATGAACAAAATAGGACTGATCCCGGAAATAGTAGTTCGCTACCGAACGTCTTATTTCTCCCACATTTTCGCGGGTGGTTATTCATCAGGGTATTATAGTTACCAGTGGGCTGAAGTGTTGGATGCTGATGCATTTGAAGCGTTTAAAGAAAATGGGGTATTCGATAAGGTAACCGCCACTGCCTTCAGGAAGAACATTCTTGAAAAAGGAGGAACGGAAGATCCAATGAAATTATACATCCAGTTTCGCGGCAAAGAACCCGATCCAAATGCCATGCTCAAAAGAAAAGGATTGATCTAAAAAGTGAATTATGCCTGTCTATTACATTTATTGCCTTGCATGGTTTGGCTTAATGGTCATAGCCATTTTGAATGGTACATTAAGGGTGATGGGCTTTCAGAAGTTAATGACCGAGCTTAGGGCGCACCAGGTTTCATGTTTTACCGGCATACTTTTATTTGGAATAGCAGTATATCTCCTGAACAATATCTGGCCTATCGAATCTGGGAAACAGGCTATTCTCATAGGATTCACCTGGTTGGTTGTGACCATCCTATTTGAGTTTGGGTTCGGACATTATATCATGAACAATTCGTGGGAGAAACTTTTTCATGATTACCGCATTGATAAAGGTCGGTTATGGAGTTTGGTGTTGATCTGGATTTTTTTATCTCCGGTTTTTACTTACACTTATTTTTAATTTGTATTATCAGTTTGTAAGAAGCTGTTTTTGATTCGGGAAGATCAAAGCAGGAAAAGCATAAGGAAATCCTTCAAAAGATAAACAAGAATCACAAATCACTGGCGACTGGCATGACCCGGGAAAGGACCAAGGGAGTCAACAAAAAGTAATCAAATTTGAGGTCGTTGAAACGCATAGTGAAATGGGAGAATTTGCCAGACCGTGAAAAATTTTGATAATCCTGTAAAAGACTTATTGGATTAAAACTTCTCTATCAAACCAAAGGCATAATATAATGGCAAAAAATACAACTTATTGTTATGGATTTTAGAAATACAAGGCAAATTTAACACTTCACCTTTAGAAATACAAGGCTTTTTTAAAAATCCAGATATCCAAATCTCTCGTCTTGTAAGTGATACCCTCTTCATTTCCTGGTGTTCATTTATTTTTCCCCGGCATCAGATTAAATTTAAGATTGACAGATGATGCTTGCGACACTGCCGGAACAAAGGTGGTATTTGAGATTCCATCTTAATTTGATTTCCTTGCGACCCTTCGTATTTTTTTCTGTCAATGTTTTCTGTATAAATATTAAAAAATGGAAAATGCTAAAAGACATCCAGAAGCAAATTGCGATCATATTACTCTTGACAATAAGTAGTTCAGCACTATCACAGGTTTTGACCCAAACCATTAAAGGCAGGATAGTAGACAGTGATCTTCAGATTCCATTGCCCGGTGCAACAGTAGTTATCCTCGAATCTGACCCATTAATTGGTGGAACTACAGATTTGAACGGATATTTTCGAATTGAAAACGTTCCGATTGGCAGGTATGATATTCAAATCAGTTATATCGGATATGAGCCATCCATTTTCACCGAACTCATTGTAGGGTCAGGGAAAGAAGTGGTGATCAATGTCGGGTTAAAGGAGTCATTGGTAAACCTGGCTGAAGTTGAAGTTAAAGCCGTTCAGGATAAAAAAGAACCTTTGAATTCAATGGCGATTATCAGTTCGCGACAGGTCAATATGGAGGAAGCACGAAGGTTTGCAGGGGCATTTGACGATCCCGCCCGACTGGTTACATCGTATGCAGGAGTAGCTCCCGGCAATATGAACAGCAATGGCATAGTAGTAAGAGGCAATGCCCCCAAAGGCGTTTTGTGGCGGCTCGAAGGATTGGAAATTACAAATCCAAGCCACTTTGCAAATTTATCCACCTTTGGAGGCGGTGGCATTAGTTCGCTAAGTTCTCAAATGATTGATAACTCCGATTTTTATACGGCTGCTTTTCCTGCTGAATACGGAAATGCACTTTCCGGGGTATTTGACCTGAAACTGCGTTCCGGAAACCGTGATAAACGAGAGCATACTTTCCAGGCTGGAATTACCGGCATTGACCTTTCTTCCGAAGGTCCCTACAAAAAAGGGAAACCGGCTACTTATCTGTTCAATTACAGGTATTCAACCTTTGGTTTAATTAAACCCTTTTTGCCCGACAATGCCGGTTTGATAACCTACCAGGATTTTTCATTTAAAACCGACTTCCCAACCAAAAATGCAGGCATTTTTTCACTTTGGGGCATAGGTTCAACAGATCAATCGGGAAGCCAGGTGGAAAAAGAACCCGACGAATGGGAATATGAAGAAGACCGGATGGACGAAGATGCCCGGACTTCGATGGGTGCTGTAGGATTGACCCACAAATTTATAATAGGAAAGAAAAACTTACTGAATTCTTCCCTTGCCTTATCCGGAAGTGGTTTAAAATATGAGGAAAACACAATGGACGTGGATAAGCAATTGTATCCTAACTGAGAATATCAAAAATACAGTTTGGAATTATAGTCTTTCATCTTACCTGAATCATAAATTCAGCGCCAAACATACGAACAGGACAGGCATCACCTTGAATATGCTGAATTACGATATGCTTATTCAAAATGCCCCTGTTTTTAAAGAAGAACTGGTCACTACAACCGACGAAATTGGTAGGAGTGAACTCATCCAGGCATATTCGCAATCCCGCTTCGATTTGAATGAAAAACTAACCTTCAATGCCGGGTTCCATCTTCAGTATTTCACTCTGAATGATCATTATTCGCTTGAGCCACGCTTTGGTATCAGGTATGGAATCGCACCGGGTCAATCCCTAAGTTTCGGCTACGGCATTCACAGCCGCCTCGAAATGTTGTTTGTATATTTGGGCCAGCAACAGACAGGTAATGATTTCATACGTCCAAACGAAAACCTTGATTTTACAAAAGCCCATCATTTTGTGGTAGGATACGACAAAGCAATTGGAGAAAATATCAAGTTCATGGCGGAAGCCTTTTATCAGTACCTGTTCAACGTTCCGGTGGAACCGGGCACCTCATTTTCAATGATCAATGTGGATGATAACTGGTTTATCAATCAAACACTTACCAATGAAGGGACCGGAGAGAATTACGGGCTTGACCTTACCCTCGAACGCTTTATGAACAAAGGCTATTATTTCCTCATTACAGCCTCGGTTTTTAATTCAAGTTATGTTGGAGGAGATGGAATTACAAGGGATTCAAGGTATAATAAGAATTATGTTTTCAATTTGATAGGTGGTAAGGAATGGAAAATTGGACGGGGCGCCAAAAACAATTCCATCGGTATAAACGGCAAATTCAGTATCAATGGTGGCGATCGCCAAACCCCGGTAAACGAAGATGCTTCCTACCAGGCAAAAGAAATTATTTACGATCCTATGCGTGCTTTTGAAGAGCAAAATCCCACAGTTTATTACCTGCACTTTACCCTAAATTACCGTAAAAATAAACCCCGCCATGCCAGCATCTGGAGTTTTCAGATTTTGAATGCCCTGGGAGCTTCCGATTATTTTGGTTACCGGTATAATTATCCGGACGACAGTATTGACGTTGATAAACAAACCATCATCATTCCGAATATCAGCTATAAGATTGAGTTTTAGTAAAAATTTTCATTAAGCAATAGGAGGGTTACGGGTCTCTGAACAAACGCAGTTACAATCATTTTCATAACCGAAGGGGGTTCCGTTTAAAATCATTATTTCACTTTGGTATTACCTTTTGGAAATATAATGCAATTTAAAATATTATCAGCTTTTTCCATGAAATACAGAATGACAGATGCTATATTTCATGGTAAATAATTTGCCAGGAAATAAATATTCCATATTTTTGTCATGAAAAACAGAATTAAAATTTCTAAATTTCATGGATAAATGATAAGCAGGACAATTGAAAAGAGACTGGAGAGGCTGACACAACACTTCCCTGCAATCGGTATTATAGGTCCCCGACAGGTTGGGAAAACTACCCTCATAAAAGAGTTTATAAAAAGGATTGATAAGAAAGTCTTGTATCTTGACATGGAATTGTCAACGGATGCCGACAAATTAAGAGATCCAGAAATATTTCTTACTCAAAATCAGGAAGCTTGTGTTGTTATTGATGAAATTCAAAACAAACCGGAATTATTCCCATTGCTACGGGCGCTTATTGATCAGAACAGGGTTCCGCTGAGATTCATTATTCTTGGTTCGGCAAGCCCGCAATTATTAAGACAGTCATCAGAATCACTTGCCGGAAGGATTGCATATCTGTTATTAAATCCGTTTAATTACACTGAAATAAATAGAGTAAAATCATTAAAAGATCACCATTTTTGGGGAGGATTTCCTAATGCTATTCTGGCTGATAACACCGTAGTAGCGTCAAACTGGACTGATAATTTTATACGAACTTATACAGAACGCGACTTGCCGCTTTTCGGTTTAAATGCTGAACCAGTCACCATCCGCCGCTTGTGGGAGATGATCGCCTGGAATAACGGTAACCTGTTAAACCTTAATTCTCTTGGTAAGTCGCTTGGAATAAACTATCACACCGTAAACCGTTACATTAATTATTTTGAAAATGCCTATTTAATCCGAAGGTTGCAGCCCTTTTATTTTAATTTGAAGAAAAGGCTCGTTAAATCACCAAAAATATATTTAACCGATACAGGGATTCTTCACAGACTTTTAAGGATAAGTGACTATAACCAGCTTATGGGTCATACTTCCATAGGAAGTTCATGGGAGACCTATGTGATCAACCAGATATTTAGCTTAAAAACTGATGATTTTGATCTTTATTTTTATCAGACCCATAACGGAGCGGAGGTAGATATTGTTTTTGTTAAGGCTCTCATACCGGTTGCTACCGTTGAAATTAAATTCACATCTACTCCACACCCTGCAAAAGGGTTAATCAATTGTACAGAGGATTTGAAAACAGAGTTGAACTACATAGTTACACCATTTTCGGATGATTATCCTGCTAAAGAAAACATACAGGTTTGCAGTTTACCAGTTTTTTTGGAGAAATATTTACCTGAAATAAAGTAGAAAAGATGGCAGACAGTAAGTGTAAGGTTTTTCTTTCTAAGGTCGGTTATTTGCAAATTTCATAAGCCTTTTTGATCCACAAAAACAACTGCTCATCCACCTCCTCCTTTGATTCCATCCTCACAAAATGTGCCCATTTCGATTTGGAAGCTTGCACCGTTTTATGGATTGGGAATGCTTCAACAGGTTCATCCAAAACAAACTCGATATCCAGTATGGCTTTCTTCGGCTTCACAGCAAGGAAATTACTTTTTGCCTGGAAAAGGACGGCATTCTTCACTGAATTGATCCTGACACCCTCCCATTTCATTACTTCATTCTTGATCTTTTCAAAAGTGTCAATCACATTTTGTTGCTTGTTGACAAAATGAGATTCGAGGTCAGTCACCATGCAGCTATGATCCTGGTTGGTATTTCTGAATTGTCGTCCGCAATTTGGGCACTTCCACATAATTACAAAAATATAAAGTTTTCTGATTTTTGTTATGTAGATTTGTGATTCCATAAAATTGATCTCGAATGTTAAACCCGGTCAGATTTTCAAAATTTCATTCACCATTATTTAGTATTTGGATTATATTTTTATGTTTACCAATCATATCATGCAATTACCAAACAAAACAATCACCGGATTCGCAATCACCACTTCCAACAATAGCTCAATTGAAATGGCATGAAACAGAATTCTATGGTTTTCTCCATTTCGGCTTGAATACTTTTACTGATCAGGAATGGGGATATGGAGATGTAGGTCCTGAAAATTTCAATCCAACAGATTTCGATGCCGATCAGATTGTTGCGGTTGCAAAAGAAGCAGGAATGAAAGGGCTCATCCTGACTTGTAAGCACCATGATGGCTTTTGTCTTTGGCCTTCTGTTTACACAGAATATTCCGTTAAAAACAGTCCATGGAAAGACGGTAAAGGGGATGTGGTTAAAGAAATAGCTGATGCTTGTGCCAGACATGGATTGAAATTCGGTGTTTATTTATCTCCTTGGGACCGGAACCATGCTGACTATGGCAAACCGGAATATATTGAATTTTACCGGAATCAATTAAAAGAATTACTGAAAAATTACGGATCCATTTTCGAAGTTTGGTTCGATGGTGCCAATGGAGGAACAGGCTGGTATGGTGGGGCAAATGAAGAGCGAAAAATAGACCGGTCAACCTATTATGATTGGGAAACAACCTGGGCAATAGTCAGGGAATTGCAACCTGAAGCTATGATTTTCAGTGACGTTGGTCCAGATGTCCGTTGGGTGGGTAACGAAAATGGAATCGCCGGGGATCCTTGTTGGGCAACTTATACTCCCAAAGGAATTAACGAAGCCAAACCTGCTCCAGGTCAGGTTGAATATCAGCTCGGGCAAAACGGACAACGTGATGGTAAATACTGGTTGCCAGCAGAATGTGATGTAAGCATTCGTCCCGGCTGGTTTTATCATCAGTCACAGGATTCGATGGTTAAATCGCCTGAAGTTTTACTTGATCTTTACTTTAAATCGGTTGGAAGGGGAACTTCTTTTTTATTGAATATTCCACCGGATCAAAGAGGCAGAATTCCTGAACCCGATGTACAATCATTACTAAAATTTAAGGAATTAAGAGAATTGATTTTTAATAATAATCTGGCTCAATCCGCCAAAATTACATTATCAAACATTCAAAATAAACGGGAAGAATGTTCACCAATAAATTTGATTGATGATGACCGAAATACTTATTATTTGTCTGAAAGTAATTCCTTAAGACTTGAAATAATCCTTGAGTTTGATAAAATGATCGTCTTCAATATTATAAGCCTGCAAGAGTATCTACCGCTGGGTCAGCGAGTGGATCTGTGGTTAGCAGAACGTTTGGAAAATGATCTTTGGCAGGAATTTGCAAGGGGAACTTCCATCGGAAATAAAAGATTGTGGGAAGGGATGTCCGTGACAACTTCTAAAGTTAAAATTACTTTAATTGGATCAAAGACCGTTCCTGCAATTAGTGAATTGGGATTGTATTTCTATAACGAAAAAGCAAATTGAAAAAAATGAAGATTATATTGGTAATGAATTTTATCTTTGATCTTTACAAATCACAGTCCCTTCAATCATGAGGAAATTTATAACATTTGTAATCTTTATTACATTCATTGGTTGTGAGCAGCAATCTTTAAAAAAGGCTGAATTTGATTTTCCGTTTCAGAATCCGGAACTGAAAATTGACGATCGGATCAATGACTTAATTTCCCGGCTGACACTTAAAGAAAAAGCTTCCCTGATGCTTTACAACAGTCCGGCTATCGAGCGACTTGGAATTCCGGAATACAACTGGTGGAACGAATGTTTGCATGGGGTTGCAAGGGCTGGAAAAGCTACTGTTTTCCCACAAGCAATAGGCATGGCTGCTACCTTTGATGAGGATTTGATTTTTCGGGTAGCAACTGCCATTTCTGACGAAGCAAGGGCTAAATATAACGAGGCTATTCGAAAAGGAAACCGGGCACAGTATCTTGGACTCTCATTCTGGACACCGAATATCAATATTTTCCGCGATCCGCGCTGGGGAAGGGGACAGGAAACCTATGGAGAAGATCCTTTTCTGACGTCAAGGATGGGTATTGCTTTCGTAAGTGGTTTACAAGGAAATGATTCAAAATATTTGAAAACTTCGGCTTGCGCCAAACATTTTGTCGTTCACAGCGGACCGGAGAAAATCAGGCACGAATTCAATGCTTTGCCCGACGAGAGGGATTTCAGAGAGACTTATCTTCCTGCATTTCAGGCTTTGGTTGATGAAGGAAATGTTGAATCTGTAATGTGCGCCTATAACCGCACTTATGATGAGCCTTGTTGCGGCAGTAATTTTCTAATTGATAGTATTCTTAGGAAAGAATGGAATTTTAAGGGGCATGTTGTTTCGGATTGCTGGGCGCTGGATGATATCTGGTTGCGCCATAAAGTAGTGGATACTCAGGTTGAAGCTGCTGCCATGGCTGCCAAAGCAGGAGTAAACCTTAATTGTGGTTATCTTTATCAATACTTGCCTGAGGCAGTGGATTCCGGATTAATTACCGAAAAAATTATAGATGCTGCACTTAAACCCCTGCTCAGAACCCGTTTTAAGCTTGGACTTATTTGATCCTGATGAATTAAATCCCTATTCTAAAATTCCAAAAGAAGTTGTCAATTGCGAAAAGCATAAACATTTAGCTTATGAAGCGGCAGCCAAATCAATAGTTCTTTTGAAAAACAAAAATCATACGCTCCCATTAAATAAGGAAACCCTTAAAAACTTACTGGTTCTCGGTCCCACAGCTGCAGATGTAACTTCGCTGCTCGGAAATTACAACGGCTTCTCCGGCGAATTGACCACTTTTCTGGAAGGCATAGTAGGTAAGGTTGACGAAGGAACAATTGTGGAATACAACCAGGGTTTTATGTTTCACAACGATACATTGTTTCATGGTTTCTGGCAAGCCAGCCGGGCTGATGCAGTAGTTATTTGTGTTGGAATTAACTCACTCTTCGAAGGGGAAGAGGGCGATGCTATGCTGAATCCGTATGGCGGGGATAGGATGACTATCGAATTGCCACACAACCAGGTTAAATATGTTCAAATGGTCAGGGAGCATATTAAGGACAAACCCATAATTGTAGTCATAACGGGTGGCAGTGCTATGGCGATTCCCGAAATTGATGAACTGGCTGATGCTATATTATTTGCATGGTATCCGGGCGAACAGGGAGGCAATGCGGTTGCGGATATAATTTTTGGGAATGTAAATCCTTCAGGACGTTTGCCGGTAACGTTTTACACATCAACAACAGACCTTCCCGATTTTGAGGATTACAACATGGAAGAAAGAACCTATAAGTATTTCCACGGGGAAACGCTTTATCCTTTCGGATACGGACTGAGTTATTCTGAATTTGAATATTCTGATCTTAAAATTAGCGTTGAGGGAGAAAAGATCATAGCCTCTTTATCCATCCAAAATTCAGGTGAAAATGATGGAGATGAAGTGGTTCAGGTTTATGCCAGAAAAATTGATCCAAAATACTGGCGACCGATAAAGCAGCTAATTGGTTTCAAGCGAATTTCGTTAAACAAAGGAGAACAGAAATCCATAACTTTGGATATTGATAAAAAACAATTTAGATATTGGAATTCCGGACAGCAGAAATACATGGTCGAACCGGGAGAATATGAGATAATGGTTGGAAGATCATCTGATGATGCAAAACTTACAAAAGCGATTCTTCTATGAAAAATATGCCACGAATGCACGAATAAAAACTTTAAACATAAAGATAAACCATGAATCCTGAAAAAATAACAAGTCTCCAAAATGATAGAGTTAAGAACCTTGTTAAGCTTCAGAAGAGTTCCCAAAGGAAAAGTCAGAATTTGATTCTTGTCGAAGGCTGGCGGGAAATCAAAAAAGCCGTTAACAATGGATTTCAAATTGAAACACTATACTTAAATGAAGATAAGTTTAATGCGGTTAAACTTTCTGAAATGGCTCGCTTGCAAGGCAATCACATTCTCCTTGCTCCCAATGTTTTTGAAAAAGTTGCTTACCGTGAGAATACAGAAGGTGTGTTGGCTGTCGCAAAACCTAAATTTCATTCTTTTGAATCATTAAAACTTCGGAACAATCCATTGCTGGTTGTTCTTGAATCTGTTGAGAAACCAGGTAATCTGGGCGCTGTGTTACGAACGGCTGAAGCAGCGTGTGTTGACGCTGTAATTGTTTGCGATCCCCTGACCGATATTTATAATCCAAACGTAATCCGGTCGAGTTTGGGTTGCGTTTTTTCGGTTCCAGTAGTGACATGTAAAACCCAGGAAGCAATAGATTACCTCCAACGAAATAATATCCGAATCTTTGCTGCTACACTTACGGCAAGTAAAAGATATGATCAGGCGGACTTAATAATTCCGGCGTCAATTGTTTTAGGTACTGAAGCTACCGGTCTGACCGATGAATGGATCAATGCAGCCGATGAAAAGATCATTATCCCGATGCTTGGTACCCATGACTCTTTGAATGTTTCTGTTTCAGCAGCCATTTTGGTTTTTGAAGCCATGAGGCAGCGTGGATTTATCAATCAGCAACTATGACATCAAAATTGTTAAATAGTACTTTTGTTAAACATAAATTAAATTCAGAATGGCAAAAAACCTGGCAATTCCGGATGAAGTTATTATCAATAAAACACACCTGATCAGAGGTCAGAAGGTAATGTTAGACAAGGATCTATCTAAACTGTATGACGCAACAACCGGCAACTTAAATAAAGCGGTAAAAAGAAATTTAAGGCGATTCCCACACGATTTCATGTTCCAGATTACAAATGAGGAGTTTAAAAATTTGATATTCCAAAATGGAACATCAAGTTGGGGAGGTACAAGAAAATTGCCTTATGCCTTTACTGAATAGGGAGTAGCCATGTTATCAAGTGTATTAAATAGCGACAGAGCCATAGAAGTAAATATTCGCATCATTAGAATATTTACGAAACTTCGTGAAATGCTGCTAACAAACAAAGATATTCTATTAAAGCTCGAACAATTTGAAAAACAGGTATTGCAGAATAGTAAAGAAATACAAATGATATTCTCTGTCTTGAAACAACTTTTAAATCCACCAAATGAACCACGAAAACCAATTGGGTTTATAACTAAGGAAATGAAAAATAAATAAAGTCAACTTTCTATAGCTTTTTAGATTAAAAATCTTAAAAAAATGCAAATAAATAATAGAATAATCGTCCTGAGTCTCCTATTCCCGTTTATCTCTCTCCATGCCCAGGAAGGAGGAAAAGCTTATTTCCCTGAACCCGATCCCCTCGTTCAGCAAAAGCTGGAACAATGGCAGGATTTAAAATTTGGTTTGCTTATGCATTGGGGGTCTTACAGTCAATGGGGTATTGTGGAATCCTGGTCAATATGTCCGGAAGATTACGGATGGTGCGAACGAAAGAAAGGTAATAATCCAAATAATTATGTGGAATATGTTAAAGAATACGAGAACCTCAAAACAACTTTCAATCCTGTTGATTTTGATCCCAATCGCTGGGCGAAAGTGGCAAAAGATGCGGGAATGCGTTATGTGATCTTCACAACCAAGCACCACGACGGTTTTTGTATGTTCGACACCAAATTGACCGATTATAAAATTACGGATGAAGGCTGTCCATTTCATACCAATTCAAAAGCGAATATTACAAAACAGATATTTGATGCTTTCCGGGCTGAAGGTTTGTGGGTCGGACCCTATTTTTCGAAACCCGACTGGCATTGCGATTACTATTGGGATCCCTATTTCCCGCCGATGGACAGGAATGTAAACTACGATCCGGTTGCTTATCCTGAAAAATGGGAAAACTTTGTTCAGTTCACGCAGAATCAGATCATGGAACTTATGTCGGATTATGGTAAAATAGATATACTGTGGCTGGATGGAGGATGGGTTGCCAGGCAATCAGAGGATGAGATTAAAAATTTCTATGATCAAAATGTGAGAGAAACCAAATCCGGTTTTTTAAAAAGCACAATCGTGAATCAGGATATTAGGATGGATGAACTGGTGGACAAAGCCCGTCAAAAGCAACCCGGATTGATTGTTGTTGACCGCGCTGTTCCTGGCAAAAACCAAAATTACCTCACACCCGAAAACACTGTTCCAAAAGAAGCCTTGCCCTATCCCTGGGAATCGTGCATCATTGCAGGCGGTAGCTGGTCATGGGTACCCAATGCTATCTACATGTCCGGTCATGATGCGGTTCATCTTTTGGTTGATATTGTAGCAAAAGGGGGTAACTTACTTTTGAACATTGCTCCCGGACCTGAAGGACAGTGGCATGAAGGCGCCTATCAGCTTCTGAATGAGATAGGGGAATGGATGAAAGTCAACAATGAAGCCATATATGAAACCAGAGCTTTACCGCCTTACAAGGAAGGAAATATTTGTTTTACACAAAAAAAAGATGGATCTGTTTATTTGATTTATTTGGCAGGAAAAGATGAAACAATACTCCCACCAGCATTAAGGATTCTTTCTTTAACTCCGGACAAAAATGCCATTATAAAGATTTTGGGAATGGATAATCCCTTGAAATGGGAAATAGATGGAAATGAACTGATCATTGAAATTCCGGAAATACTCCGAAACAATCCTCCCTGTCAATATGCCTGGGTATTTAAAACAACAGGGTTCAGATTAAAAAACGAATAATTCAAAGGGAATTTATTCCTGATCGGGGTTAATTTTTTCCGGTTCAGCATGAACGATTATTTCTAACCGCAGTTTTGTTCTTATTTCGCTTATCATTCAGAAAGAAATATAACACAAGCTATGAAAAGGTTTACCATTTATTTCAAAATTGCATTTGCCGCATTGCTGTTTATAACGGTCTCATGTACACATAGTCCTGACGAGATAATCAAAACTAATCCTAATCCGCCACCTATTGATACAATTGCCTGCGACTCATCTAATGTAACCTATCCGGGGATTGTTTACCCTATTTTGAATACTTATTGCATTTCCTGTCACAGCGGAGCAACGCCATCAGGCGCTCTGGATTTTACTGATTTTGGCGATGTTGCTTTTGTAGCTCAGAGTGGTCAGTTAATGGGCTCACTAAAGCATTTGGATGGATTTTCGCCCATGCCTCAAAATGCCAATAAACTTTCGTTGTGCGAAATTTCTTTAATCGAAATGTGGATCAACGATACAACCTTTATAAATCCGCCGGATACTACAATTTGTGATACTACTAATGTTACCTATCCCGGAACTGTTTTCCCGATTTTTCAGGCGAATTGTATCAGTTGTCATGCGCCTCCCACTCCTCAGGCGGGTATTGACCTAACAGATTTTGCAGATGTGTCATTTCTCGCACAAAGCGGGGCATTGCTAGGTGCCATAAAACATCAGGCTCCTTATGTTCCTATGCCCAAGGATGCTCCCCCATTGACGTTTTGTGAAATCACCCTGATAGAAAAATGGATAAATGACACAACATTTATAATACCGCCTGACACTACGCTTTGTGATTCATCAAATGTAACTTATCCCGGAACGGTCTTCCCGATTTTCCAGGCAAATTGCATTACCTGTCACAGCCAGCCAATACCTGCCGCCGGAATTGACCTGAATAATTTTGAGAATGTTGCATATATTGCACAAAGTGGCCAACTGATGGGAGCCATAAAGCATTTATCAGGCTATGTTCCAATGCCGCAAAACGGTCCCTCATTAACCAATTGCGAAATAGGTCTTATCCAGAAATGGATCAACGATACTACTTTTAATCCGGGAGGTGGAGGACTGCCCTGTGATCCAGATACAGTTTATTTCCAGAATACTGTTCTTCCGCTGTTGCAATCAACATGCGCCACAACAGGCTGCCATGATGCCATTACACAGGAGCATGGTGTAAACCTCACCAATTACCAATCTGTTATGCAAACCGGTGAAGTTGAACCATTTCAACCAGGAGAAAGCAAAATTTGGGAAGTGATCATTGAAAACGATCCCGACGACCGTATGCCTCCCGCTCCCGCGCCTCCATTGAATGCCAATCAGAAACAAATAATTTACAAATGGATTCAGCAGGGCGCATTAAACAATTACTGCGATCAGGAGCCTTGCGATTCAATAAATGTTACTTTTACAGGAACGGTTTTTCCGATCATCCAGAACAATTGTTTGGGTTGTCATAGCGGCGGAAATCCGGGCGGGGGAATCAGCCTTACAAATTACAACCAGGTGAAAGTTGCCGGTGGTATTCCTGCCGGGTCACCGGGAAGTTTACTGGGAGTTGTAACCCATGCCGCCGGAAATGCGCCTATGCCTAAAAACGGCAACCAGCTTTCTGATTGTAAAATTGCTCAGATCAGGAAGTGGATTGATGATGGAATGCCAAACAATTAGAATGGATATACTATAAAATATTTAGAAAAATATTGAAACATTTTAAGATGATAAATGTGAAAAAGCTAAAAACAAGAATTATCAAGTTCATTCCCTTCTGTTTAGTTTTAATGGGATTGGCAATGTTTACCGGCTGTTATTATGACGATGAAGCCAACCTTTATCCCAGTTCGGGGGATTGCGACACAAGCAATGTTACCTATTCAGCTACCATTTCTGCAATTATGGCTAACAACTGTAATTCCTGTCACAGTGGTTCAGCTCCGCAGGGTAATTTAAAAACTGATAATTATACCGACCTCAAGACTATCGCTGATAATGGTAAACTTTGGGGTGCAGTAAATCATGAATCCGGGTTTTCGCCAATGCCAAAAGACAGACCCAAATTATCCGACTGCGATTTAAGTAAGATCAGAATTTGGATAGATGGCGGTGCA
Organism: uncultured Bacteroidales bacterium; assembly: GCA_963840975.1. Lineage (GTDB taxonomy): Bacteria > Bacteroidota > Bacteroidia > Bacteroidales > JAADJA01 > JAADJA01. Next base: position 113,246 of record CAWJBC010000002.1, read on the forward strand.
TTGAATAATTAAGAGAATTGGAATATCGGAAAATGAAAGATCATTTTACAAATTAACCTATATTATTAAAATGAAAAAATCAGCTATACTTTTTATTGTTTTGTTTTTTACGGTAACTATTAAAATCTCTGCACAGGATGACTTGATGGACCTTTTGGGCGATGCACCAAAGACAACTGATTATACCTATGCCACCTTCAAGACAACCAGGATTATAAATTCACAATCTGTTGAAAATCCAGCCCAGGGGGTTTTGATGTTTCTGATCCAACACCGTTTCGGACGGATAAACACCGGTGCTTATGAGTTCTTTGGGCTTGATCAGGCAACCATCAGGCTGGGACTTGAATATGGAATTACGCAGCGGCTGAGTATTGGCATCGGACGCAGTTCATATGAAAAAACTTATGACGGATTTCTGAAATACAAGATTTTGAGGCAAAGTACAGGGTTGAGAATAATGCCGGTATCACTGTCCTACTTTGTAAGTACCGCCATCACATCGCTTAAATGGGAAGATATGGGTGTTGAAAACCGCACCAATTATTTCAGTTCGAGGGTTTCATATACACATCAATTGCTTATCGCCCGAAAATTCAGCAATTCAATTTCTGCTCAATTAATTCCGTCCCTCATTCATAAAAATCTGGTGCCAACCGGTGAAGATAAAAATGATATTTTTTCTATCGGAGTTGGTGGCAGGGTTAAAATGACCAAAAGAATGTCAGTCAATGCCGAATATTTTTACACCCCAACCAGCCAGATTTCCTACGATTTTAACCAGCCATTTTCTTTAAGTTTGGATATTGAGACAGGTGGACATGTTTTTCAAATGCATTTTTCCAATGCCCAGGCATTCTTCGAGAGAGGTTATATTACCGAAACCAACGGAACCTGGTTGAATGGAGATATCTATTTTGGATTCGGAATTTCGAGAGTGTTTACTATTGTTAAACCAAAGATATTGCCGGAGTAAGATTAATTCTCTGTTTCGTTTCGGCTTATTCTGCAAATTGGTAAAATTGTGCCTGCCGGAAGGGTTTAAGGGATACAAGGTATAGGGGGACTCACGTATTTTTCAATCATTTTCTCTACATTATTTCATTATTTCAATGTTTTTCATTTTGCAATAATATACCCCGCTCAAAGTGCATTTCCTGTAAATTTACCATCATAATGTTGAAATCTTCCCGACCGGAATTTCTGCTCAATTAAAAGTAGTATTATCTTTGGTTGCAATTTTTAATGCCCATTTCAACAGCACAATCTACACCTCAGCGACCATGATTAAGGACTATCTGAAGGAAATTATCAAAACGACAACACAGGGAGATGCAAGAGAAGAAAGCTACTATCCTCACTTATCGAATTTCCTTTCTGACTATGGACTTGACATTGTTAAGAAAAACACCCACATTACCATACTACCCAAACAGACCGAGGCAGGCAACCCCGATTTCAGGGTTTGGGACGGAATGCAAAAAATAGTCGGTTATGTTGAAGCGAAAAAGCCTGGCGAAAATTTGGATGTCATTGAAAATTCAGAGCAACTGAAGCGCTACCGTAAAACTTTCCCAAACCTTATCCTCACCGATTTTTATGAGTTCAGGCTATACCGAAATGGTGAACTGACAGACAAGACATTTGTCGCCCGTGCCGCACTTGCCGTAAAAGGAATTCCTCCCCCGGTCGAAAACGAAGAGGAGTTTTTCACTCTGCTCAATAAGTTTTTTGCCTTCTCGTTGCCAAAAGTCACCACCGCTGGTCAATTAGCCAAAGAACTCGCCTTGCGAACACGATTCCTGCGCGATGAAGTTATAAGTGTTGAAATAGAACAGCAACAAAAAGGCAGGGGAGAACTTTATGGATTTTTTGAAACATTTAAAAAATTCCTGATCGCAAACCTCAGCGAAAAAGATTTTGCCGACCTGTTTTCACAAACCATCACCTACGGATTGTTTGCCGCCCGCACAAGAAGCACAAACGGATTTAACCGCAAATTAGCCTACGACTTTATTCCAAAAACCATTGGAATACTGCGCAACGTATTCAGGTTTATTTCGCAGGGCGATTTACCGCCCCACATGGAGGTTATGGTTGACGACATTGCCGAAGTGCTGAATGCCGCCGATGTAAAAAATATCCTTCATCAATATTATAAAGCCGGCAAAGGAGAAGATCCCATTGTTCATTTCTACGAAACTTTTCTGAGCGAATACGATCCCGCCACCCGCGAAAAGCGGGGCGTATATTACACTCCCGAACCGGTGGTGCGTTACATTGTACGAAGCGTGCACGAACTGCTAAAATCGAACTTTGGTTTAAGCGATGGTTTGGCGAGCAAAGATGTTACCCTGCTCGATCCTGCAGGAGGCACCCTTACCTTTCCTGCTGAAGCCATAAAACTGGCGGTGAAAGAATACAGCGACAGGTATGGTTCGGGCGGTGTGAACACACTTATAAGTGAACAGATATTGAAAAACTTTTACGCCTTTGAGTTGATGATGGCTCCCTATGCCATCGGGCATATCAAGATAAGCTTTTTGTTAGAGGAACTGGGTTATACAATGAAAGATGATGAGCGTTTCAAACTTTTCCTCACCAACACACTGGATATGGAAGACCTCGCCCAGACGCAGATACCCGGACTGGAAAGCCTGAGCGACGAAAGCCATGAAGCCGGAAGGGTAAAAAAAGATGAACCCTTGTTGGTGATTATGGGAAATCCGCCTTATAGCGGACACTCAGCAAACAGGAACAACTGGACAGAAAAACTGTTGAAAGAAGATTTGGATGGCGCAAAGAGTTATTACAAAATAGATGGAAAACCATTAGGAGAAAAAAATCCGAAATGGCTACAGGATGATTACGTTAAATTCCTTCGTTTCGCTCAATGGAAAATCCATAAAGCGGGACGTGGTATAGCCGGAATGATTACCAATCACAGTTATCTCGACAATCCCACTTTCAGAGGAATGCGTCAGAGCCTGATGAATACATATAATGAGATTTACATCATTGACCTTCATGGAAACTCATTGAAAAAAGAAACAGCACCTGACGGCAGTAAAGATGAAAATGTATTCGATATTATGCAGGGCGTTGCTATAGCACTTTTTATTAAAGAAAAAAATAAGAAGGGCTGTAAAATTTACGTGAATGATTTGTTTGGTTTAAGGGAAGACAAATATAAATGGCTGGATAAAAAGGTTTTTTCCAAAAAGAATTACGAAGCCGTCAAACCTTATAAACCATTCTATTTCCTGCGAAAAGATAACACAAAAGAGATTAAGGAGTATTTGAACTGGATGAGTATCAAGGAAATCTTCCCGGTTAATAGTGTGGGGATAGTTACAGCAAGAGATGAGTTTGTAATGGCTGATAGTATTCAAACATTAAAAAACAGAATAAATCAATTCAAGGATTTGAGGATTGATACTGAATTTATTTCACAGGCTTATAATATAAAAAATTCCGGAACCTGGAGTTTGTCAGATGCGCGTAAAAGTGTTGCCAAGGATTTCGAAATTTTTGAAAAGATTACCAAGATTACTTATCGCCCATTTTATATACGATTCTTCTGCTATTCAGACGATATAGTCGAAAGAACTCGCAGGGAAGTTATGCATCACATGTTGAAAGATAATTTGTCCATTATTTGCTCAAGGCAAACGCAAGGAAAATTTAAACATGTTTTTATTTCAGATTCTATTGTTGATTTTAATCTAACAGGTACCGCAGGTAGCTACGGAAGCGGGTATCTATTCCCTCTTTACCTCTACAAACCCTCCGATGAAAAGAAGAAGAAATCTGGCGTTCAAAGTATGATGTTGTTTGAGCCTGAAGTGGAATATGATAAGCACGGCAAAAAGCCCAATATTGCACCCATCGTTTTAGAAAAACTCAATAAAGCATTCAAATCCGGTTCATCAGGGAATGAAGTTACACCTGAGCAAATACTCTATTATTGTTATGCGGTTTTGTACAGCAATAGTTACCGCGAAAAATATGCGGAGTTCCTGAAAATAGATTTCCCGCGAATTCCATTTACCGCCGATTATCAACTGTTTTTGCAATTGGCTGCACTGGGCAAAGAACTCACACAACTGCACCTACTCAAAAGCGAAGTATTAATCAATCCCACTGTAAGGTATTGGGGAAAGGGTGAAGATATTATTGAAAAACCGGTTTATGATGAAGAGGGCAAGCGTGTGAATATCAACAAGTCAAAATATTTTGAGGGAATAACCAAAGAAGTGTGGGATTATTATATCGGTGGTTACCGTGTAATGGATAAATATCTTAAAGACCGTAAAGGACGTCAGATGACCGATCCCGCCGCTTATTGCAAAATTGCCACAGCTATTGCCAAAACAATACAAATTCAGCAAACACTTGATCCATTATATCTTAAAGTCGAGAAAAATTTAATACCTGATTTGCCTAATTCAAAAAAATAAAAAAAGTGCATGATGGATAATTCTCCAAACATGCACATCTAACCAACCTAAAACAACACTATTCCTTTTTTTTACACTTTGTGCTGATCCCAAAAGGCAGGTAAATCGGGCAAAAACTCACCAGGCTCGTCAATACAAAAATTGAGGCTAATACCAATAAGATTATGCCCAATGTACCGGTAATGATATCGGTGAAAAATAAAATTGCGATGACAAGAGCGATGATAATTCTTACCATCTTGTCGGTTGATCCCATGTTTGCTTTCATAATTTTCTATTTAATATTTACAATTTAACAAAGTTTTAACATTTAAGTTCAACACCTTTATTTTTTAAGCTCTTCAAGGTTTACTTCAACAGTGACTTCTATATCTTCCGAGATATTATTTACGACAGTGTTGGGAATTTTAATTTTATAATCGGCAAGGTGAACCATTAAAACCGATATGCCCTTAATTTTACCGGACGAAACTTCAAACGTCCCTTTTTCTTTCACCTTGTTGGTTTCGCCATGAATTTTAAGATCACCTTCTACATCAGCTTCATATTTACCATCTTTTGTAAAATCAATTGCTGCAAGGTTGGTAATTTTCCCAGAAAAAGTCGCATCCGGAAATTTATCCGACTCCATATAATTCTCATTGAAGTGCTCCTGCATCAGCGCTTTTTCAAATTCAAATGACTTGATCAGCACCTTAAACACAAAATCGCCGGTTGCAATATCCAGCGCACTGTTCACCACACGGTTATGCGCCTCAATGGTCTCAACCGGTGTTTCGGAATAAAACTTTACATAACCGTTCTTGGTGATGTACTTTTGACTAAATCCGGCAGTAGATGCCGCGATAATGATAATGACTAATAATTTGATTTTTTTCATTGATTTATTTTTTTAATTGACAATTGAACACTTTTCGAGGATTACATCTGTTTCGTTGTATCCGGTACAATACCCTTTCAGCTTAACTTCGCTACCTACAAAATGAGCGATGTTTTTGGCATGATTTGTCAGCATCGAAAACCTTATCCCTTCGGTTCCGAACAAACCTTCATCCAGTGCAAAAACTGCAATGGTGAGCGAGTCGGGTGTTTCGACGGTACTGAGTTGTCCGGATACTTCTATTACCTTGCCGGTATATCTTTCGCTTGCCTGAATGGTCGAATTTTTGAATTGCGAATACAACTCTTCACCGGCAAGCGAAAAATCAGATTTTGCTTTTTCAAAGTCGCGATGAGGTTTGTTATAAATGAATTTGTATCCGAGTCCGGCGCCGATAATTCCTACAACAAACAATGCGATTAAGATTTTTATCCATTTTTTCATAGCCTTATGATTTAAATTTTAAGCAAATTAAAACCATAAAGAATGGCTGACAAAGAAGAACTTACCGAATGGGAAAAATCTTCAGTTGAACCGGAATAAAAGCAGGTTGATCAAATTCAGGATTTGCCGGTAAGCCATTGTTTGAAGTCGCCCGATCGTTCTGTACTGGCGATGGTTTCAATTTCGCAAGGCGGATCAAGAATGATTTTTACCCTCGATTTTGAATAGGAATACATGTCTTTTATAGCTTTAAAATTGATGATGAACTGCCTGTTGATACGGTAAAATTGAGCGGCATCGAGCATTGGTTGCAGCTTATCAAGACTGATCTCCAACGGATATTGGTAATTATCAAAGGTTTTGAAAAACAAATTTCCCTCCTGTGTGAAAAAATAAGCGATGTTCTCCACCTCAACGGCTTTGATCTTTTCGCCATACCTGACCAGAAATCGCCGCTGGTAATTTTCTTTTTGAATCAGTTTCGACAAAACGGAATAGTCAAAAATTTGTTCTTTGGCGCCGGTATGATATTCTTTAAATTTCTTTAAAGCCTCTGAAAGGTCAGTCTTCCTGACGGGTTTTAACAAATAATCAACACTGTTTACCTTGAATGCCTGCAAGGCGTACTGATCGTAAGCGGTCACAAAAATTACCGGAGCTTTCATTTCCACCTGGGTAAAAATATCAAAACTCAACCCGTCTGCCAGTTGGATATCCTGAAAAACAAGGTCGGGTTGTTTGTTTTCTTTGTACCACTTCACGCTCGATTCAATGCTGTCAAGGATATTGAGCACTTCCATTTCAGGGTCAATCTCAGTTAAAAGTTTTTTTAATCTGAGGGCAGTAGCTTGTTCGTCTTCAATGATGAGTACTTTCATTTTTTGTAAAAATTAGAGGTAATCCTACTTTAAAACTTTCATCTGATTTTATGATTTGAATTTTCTTTTCCGTCAATAAATGATAACGGTTAATAATATTTTTGATACCTATCCCTGTCGAATCGGCTGGTTCCCTTTTTTCCATCAGGTTGTTTTCGACAAACAGAAAACCAGTATCAATATAAATTTTAATCTGCAAAGGATGATCTTTGGAAACGACGTTGTGTTTGATAGCATTTTCGATAAGCAATTGCAGGGTAAGCGGAGGCACCAAAATCTCTACACCGGAAACTTTTGCGGAAATATCCAATTTAAGATTATCGCCGTACCTTTTTTTCTGTAGTTTAAAATAATTATCAACGATGGATAATTCCTCTCTCAGAGCGATCAAATCCTGGTCCTGATATTCGAGCAGCGAGCGAAACAGGTTCGACAGTTCCTCCACGTATTCAATGGCAGTTTCCTGATCCTGATCAATCAAAGCGATTAGCGTACTAAAACTGTTAAAAAGAAAATGAGGGTTGATCTGACTTTTTAGGTTTTCGAACTGAAAACGGATCTTTTCCCTCAGCGCTTCCTGATTACGTTTCAGCCTGGCTTCACGCAACTTAATGTATAAAAAAGCGATCAGGGCGACCACAATGAACAAGGATAAAAGGAACCAGGTTTGCGTCCAAAAAGGGCTGCGGATGGTAAACGAATATGTGTCAATGGGTACTACATCGAAATTACCATAAATGCCGGCTTTAACTTTAAATATATAATTTCCGGGCGAAAGGTTCGAATAAATGACATTGTTGTTCCGGGTCCTAACCCAATCGAGGTCATGACCTTCAAGTTTGATAAGATATTCCACCTTGTCGGGATATTGATACCACAGACCGGAGTAGTCAAACGAAAAATGATTCTGTTTGTGTCCAAAAGTGGTATCTGTAAAGTGGTTAATCTTTTCGAGGTAAACACTTACCTGCGTAATCCGAGGCTGGGGAGATCTTACGAATTGATCGCCCGATGACCGATACCTGATGAGTCCTTTATCTGTTCCTATCCAAACATCGCCTCCCGAATCCATAGCGAGGGTGTTGGGATCGGGATTGATTTCGATTAAACCTGCGTTTCCTTCGTAATGAGCAACCTCGCCGGTTATTGTATTCATAACGTCAATGCCTTCATCGTAGGCAATGATCAGTTCATTATTCGGGTTGCAAATAATTCCGCTAAAGGATTTATTTTTATGATTTTCATCGTTAAATACTTTTTTTGCCTCCCTGCCATCATACTTATAGAGTCCCTCTTTTGCAACATTCATCCATACATTTCCCTGCATATCCGTAGTCACCGAATAGACTACTTTATCTTTGAAAGCAGTATTATCATGAATGTTAAAAAATTCGCCCTCCTTATAACGGCAAACCCCGCTTCCATCCGTTGCAAACCAAATTTGATTTGATTGATCAATGTGCAGGTTATAAATATAATTATTGCTCAACCCTTCATTGCGACCATAGTTAGTAAATTCGGGGACGAAATCAATATTCGCGAATTGCTTATCAATTTTACATCTGATGGCGCCACCCAGGGTTGCCATCCAGATTTCATTTTCGGTGCCTTTGATACTGAGGATATTTTCATTGGGCAATCCATCTTTGCCTGTAATCAGTTTTTCCCTTCCTGATTCAGGATCGAAACGGATGATCCCTTTGCCAAAGGTTCCCAGCCAAATCATGCCATAAGGGTCGCTGTATAGGCTCATGATTTTGCTTTCACCGGTCAGATGGGAAAGGGGATAGTGTTTCAAACTGCTTTTTTCGCCGGTATGATGGATGGCATAACTGTAAAGTCCACCATCGTTGGCGAACCATAAATTATCATGCGAATCAACCAAAATTGCAGTGAATATTAGCAACACTGATCCCACCCAACGTTTCTAATGTTTCAATCCTGTTTCCAAGTGAAAAATAAATATCCTTGTTTGTGATAAGCCAAATGTTTCCTTCCGCATCAGTGAGCATTGAATTGATTCGGCTCAGATTTAATCCGGCAGGAGAATGGATTGGACTAAGTTCATCTTCCGCTGGAAAATATTCAACCATTCTATTTCCATCAGTAGCAATCCATAACGATTCATTCAAAAAGATCAAGTCATTGATGGCTCCGAAATTCCATTTGTTCATTACCACTGATTTTTCAAATCTGTTTTGTACAGGGTCGTAGCAGGCTAACCCTTTGCTGTGCATTCCGATCCAAATTTTTCCTTCTTTATCATTTTTTATTGACCTGACGATAAAATCAGGCAGCCCATCCGCAACTGAAAGAACACGGATCGAGGGTTTGCCATTTTGGAGAGAGCAAATACTGATTCCGTTGTCGGTACCAGCCCAAATATTTCCTTTTTCATCCGTTTGCAGCGTATAAATGTAGTCATCCGAAAGCCCGCTCTCTGAATTAAAATGTATAAAATTGTTGTCCTGGTACACGAATATTCCTTCCCCATAAGTCCCAAACCAAAGGCTATGGTTTTGTCCCTCGGTTACCGATGTGATTTTCGTAGCTGGATGTTGGCTTTCGGTACTGAAATCCATAACCTGAAAGCGATCATATTTTAATATGTTCCCATCCTCAAAACCAAACCACAATAATTGGCTGGAATCTTCAAAAATAGCGGTGACACTCTTATTCAGAATGCTGTCAGGCACCTGAAGTTCAACAAAATCCTGACCGTTATAACGGTAAGCGCCTGATGTTGCTCCAAGCCAGACAAATCCCTGTTTGTCCTGGTAAATACATTTTATCTGTCCGTGACCAAGGTCGTCAATGGTAGCCAGTTTCCTGAAATAAGGCTCCTGACTGAATGAAGAAATACTTAACAGTAAAAACACAATTAATGAATTGGCGAATGCCGTGTAATTCTTGCTATTGCTATTTTTCTTCATTTATTGTTTTGACGCTTTAATGCTCAGATCAGCATCAATTGACACTTTTATTTCTTCTGCAATCTTCTGGTAAACCAGCTTGGGAATGGATATATCATGATCAACCAATGGAACGATAAATTCGGATGTTACTCTAAAACCATCCGCACGAACAGTAAGGCTACAGTTGATGATCCGCTCTTGCTCAACACCGTGAATTTTAAGAACTCCTTTGGCGCGAACCGGCACAATGCCCTGGAGTATTGAAATCAACTTTTTCGATGATCTTTCCGGAGAAAGTAGCAACAGGGAATTTTTCTGATTCTATGTAGTTTTCATAGAAATGCTCCTGCTGCAAAGGTGAATTAAAACCTTTAAGGTTCTGACGTCAATTGAAAAGCAAAGGTCAGTTTTTCAGGATCAACCGCCCCTTTCAATTCATTTGATTCGGCTGAGATCAATTCGAGCGGCGCATTGGAAACAAAGGTGATCCGTCCTGTATCTGTCCGGTAAATAACGGATTTGTTTTCCTGGGGTAAATTTCCAAACAAAATGACAAAAGGAAGCGGTATCAGCAATGACCAGTTCATTAACAGCAATTTTTATTAAAATAACAACTTGTTATTTCAATTGTTTTAATTCTTTGGATGTCTATTAAAATATATTATTGAGTAATTTCATAATGCCTCACTTATTCTTCATCGTAATTGACCTCTTTGAGAAGTTCACCTTTATTGTTCCAGAATTTCCAAATTCCAACCCGCTTATCATCAAGTGTGCTTCCTTCGTAATATTTTTGTCCATTGCTGTGCCAAACGGTTTTGAGTCCGTTCTCCATTCCATTTTTATAAAATCCCTGGCTCCATAATTTCCCATCAGGATACCAATAGGACCATTTCCCGGTGCGCTCGCCATTTTCATACGCGCCTTCTATCTTTTTGGCACCCTCTTCGTAATATTGGATTTCCTTGATTAATATTTCCTTACCTTCATTATTATAAAATTTAACCGTTTTAGGGGAACCTGAAGGATAGGTTTCTTCCACTACCTCAAATGGTTTCGGGGTGCAGGAGGCAAAGATGAAAACCGATACAACCAATATAAAAACATTTCTCATAATATTACCTTTTCATTTGTCACACCAAAAGTACTGATAAAGCTTAAAAGGTTATCAGAGAATTGCAAAATCGCTAAACGATTTAAAATATCAGATAATCCAGAAAAATCTTATGGAAGCTTGATTATTCTGGTAATGAGGTTTTATTTATTCCAAAAGGCACCCTCAAATTTAAGGCAAAATTTCTCCCCGGGTCGTACATGTTTACTTCTTTCAGGGTGGATAAATGATCTATGTACTTCTTGATCCAGCAGATTATTCACACTAATTCCGATCGAAACAAGCTGGTTACCCAGCCTTAATTGTCCACCGAGACTAAAATCAAGCAAAGTATAGCCATCGGACACCATTTCATCAGGAGCAGCGTTGTTCTGGTCGAATGCAGTGTTGCTGAGAATGGAAACAAAAGCCTTATGCAGAAACGCCAGGCTTTCTCTTTCAGCTCTGATTTCAAATCTTAATTTATTTGCAGGGATAAATGGAAGATAATCACCGTTTTTTTGTTTGCCGATTACCGAAGCAAAAGTCGTTTCAAAATGCAGCCATTTAATGGGTTCAGGATGAATATGTAATCCGGCTTCACCACCATACAAAGCAGCATCATTTTGCATATACTTATAAATATTCATTCCTTCAATGGTTGTATCTCCTGTCGGTGAAATAAAAATATAATGCTGAATACTGTTATAAAATCCTGCAATGTCAAAGGAAAAATTCGTTTTATGATAATGGATATTTAAATCCCCTTCAAGAGAGTTTTCAGGAACAAGATACTGGTCACCAATTTCATAACGGGTTTCGTGCGGTCCGTTTGAGGTTAGTTCTGCAAGGTTGGGTGTGCGATATGCAGACGCAAAATTGGCTCTAAAAAGGAGTACTTCTGACAATTTATAAGTAGCACCAATTGAACCGCTGAAACTCCCATAGTCTTTTTCCAGAGGTAAACGATAAGCAATGTTATCAGGCAAACCAACTGCCTGTGTTGAAATAGTTTTGTAATCGTAACGAATTCCAGCCTGCAGTTTCAGCCTGGTAAACAAAGAATGTTGCACCATCCCAAATGCTGAATAATTATTGGTTGCAGCATCAGGGAGCAATATCGTTTCCCGGTTATTAAGATTGGTATTCGTCTGGTTGAATCCCTGGAAACCAAAGATGTATTCCGAATTTTCACCTGTGGGCAAATGCAGCCGGGTCTCATAGGTAAGGGTACCAAGTCTCATTTGAATTTCAAACACATTTGGTTCTCCAAAATGAATAAGCTCAGTGTTTTGGAAAGCTGAATTCACTTCAAGCCTTAATTTATTGAAATAGATTTTATTTTGCGATGAGATAAGATGTGTATTCAACTGCTGATAATAAAGTTCATTCGCTCTGCCTCTTTCGGTTATCTTTTCAATTGCTTCATCCTCCACCAGGCCAAGTTTCTGCTGGTTATAATCATAATAAAGCCTAAAAGTCCCTGATTTTGCAGTAAATCCAGCATTTGTCTTTACCGACCATTCATTAAACCTTGAATTGGGAACAAAATCACCACCACCCTGAAGAAAATCGGCATTGGTTTTTTGTCCTGCCCTGATGCCTCCAAAGAATTTCTTTGAAGCACCTTTAATCCCAAAATTGTTGGTCATGCCCAACGTGTTTGAAAACAATTGCATGTTGTAATCTCCTGCAATGCTTCCCACCGATGCAGGCTTTTCTTTTATAAAATTGATAACCCCACCGATAGCATCCGACCCATAAATAAGTGAAGACGGGCCTTTGATGATTTCAACATCTTCAATTCCAAATTCATCTATTCCCAAAGGATGATGACTCGAATATTGATAATTTTCAAACCTGACACCATTATTCAGCACGAGGATGTCATTCATCGAAAGTCCTCTTATGACAGGTTTTGAAACTCCCGGCCCCTTTGAAATCATATCAACACCAGGTACTTTGGTCAACATTTCCATAAAATTAGGCGTGTTTTTAATTTCGAGGGTATTCAATTTCAGGATATCAATTTTAACTGCATTCTCATGTTGAGTGGAGCTATATCCTCCTGAAATCACAATTTGTTCGGCTTCAATGGGTGAAAGTCTCATGACAACATTAAGCTCTATGCTTGTATTCTTTAATATCACCGATTCAATCACATTCGAATAACCGATAAAGGAATATTGAACTTTTATTTTTCCATTGGGTAAATCCAGCAATTCATAATAGCCGTTTTTATCTGCAACTGTTCCTTTATTCATTTCAGGAATGAAGACGGTGGTCCCTGGTAGAATTTGATTTTCCTGATCGGTAATTTTGCCGGTTATTTTATTTTGAGCCTGAAGGTTCAGGAATAGCAATCCTGCTGCAAATAATACTATTACCTTGTACATTTTATTACGAATTAGACAATTACAATTTTAATTGATCTCCTATTTAGGAAGAACTATATTAAATTGTAAATTCCGGAGGAGCTCGTAATAAAAATAAAAATTGAGATGGGTTGGAAATGAATACAGATTGATAATTATTTGCGAAACTATCGGTTGGTTTTTCCTTTAGAAGTGCTGTTTCAGATATGTCATTCGAAAAAAATGAAAACTCAAACTTGCAGACCTCGCATTTCGTGTGACTGTTATCAAAACGGGAGTTGTTCTTCGATTTGCTATCAAAACATTCATGATGATGTTCAAGCTTAATGAATGATGGAGATAGGAAAACCACCAAAAGCAACAAAGAGGTTATACGTTTAAGCCTGGTTATCATCAAATTCAATAAATATCAGAATATTGCCAAATACTGACCTTTAAAACAAATGATCAAGGTGAATGTTCAGCTTTGATTGCTATCTGTCAAACACCAACCTCTGCCCTTTAATCGTTTCATCAAAAACACCATTTTGATAAACCAGATTGCCATTCACAAAAGTATGGGTAATGCGTGAATCAAAAATATGACCTTCAAAGGGCGACCAGCCGCATTTATAAAGTATCGTTGATTTATCCACGATGGTTGGCCGTTCAGGATCAATTATGGCAAGGTCGGCATAAAATCCTTCTCTGATGAATCCTCTTTTTTCGACCTGAAAACAAACAGCCGGTGCATGACACATTTTTTCCACTATCCTTTCGGGGGTAATTTTTCCTTTGTGGTAAAAGTCAAACATCGCTAACAGTGAATGTTGTACCAGCGGTCCACCGGATGGCGCTTTGAAATATTTGTTTTTCTTCTCCTCTGATGTATGGGGAGCATGGTCGGTAGCGATTACATCAAGGGTATTATCTAATAATGCATTGAAAAGAGCCTGCTGATCCTCACGGGTTTTTATAGCAGGATTCCATTTGATCAGGGTCCCTTTTTCAGAATAATCAGAACTGTTGAACCACAAGTGATGAACACAAACCTCCGCAGTAATCTTTTTTCGCGAAAGCGGAAGTTTATTGTCGAAAAGCGCCATTTCTTTGGCAGTGGAAAGGTGGAGCACATGGAGGCGGGTTCCATAAATTTTTGCCAGTCCAACAGCCAGCTTCGAACTTTTATAACAGGCTTCGTCGCTTCTGATCAAAGGATGTGCTTCAACCGGAATGTTCTCTCCATACCTTTCTCTGAAAAGGTTGGTATTAGCCTGAATGGTAATTTCATCCTCACAATGAGTGGCTATCAGCATTTTCGACTTCGAAAAAATCGCATTCAGGGTATCAATATTGTCAACCAGCATATTCCCTGTTGATGCGCCCATAAAAACCTTAATACCACAGATATTTCGCGGATTGGTCTTCAGCACTTCCTCAATGTTGTCATTCGAGGCGCCCATGTAGAAAGAAAAGTTTGCAAGTGAGTTCGCTGTTGCGATTTTGTATTTTTCTTCAAGAAGTTCCTGGGTAAGGGCATTTGGAACTGTATTCGGCATCTCCATCCACGAAGTAACACCGCCGGCAATGGCGGCTTTACTTTCGGTATAAATATCGCCTTTGTGGGTCAGCCCGGGTTCCCTGAAATGAACCTGGTCGTCAATCACACCTGGAATCAGGAATTTATCTTTGGCATCAAGAACAGCACAGTTAGCAGGAATTTCAGGGTTTTCCTGTCCCACTTTCAACCGATAGACTTTTTCAATTATCCCATCATTAACAAATAAACAACCTCTGAAGATTTCACCTTCGTTGATGATTTTCGCATTGATGATAAACCAGGCGTTTTTCATTTTAACGGCTATGGGATTATTATACTAACTCCAAGATACTATTGAAAATTATTCAGTAAAGTTTCTTTTACCACATAGGATCATAGAAACATAGATTGCACATAGATTATCTTCTAAAGCGATAATATTGTTTTGAAAATAATAAAACCTGAATACTTTTTTTTAAACTCCATATCCAACTATGTGTTTTCCTATTTTTCTATTGTGTCTATGTGGTAAATTTGCTGCTCAATCAGCCCTTTTATATTTTTTAAACATGCTCCTCAGCCTTAGCTGCATCACACCAAAGATGGCTTCCCTGAAAATGCTTTTGTTCATTTTGGAAGTGCCTTCGGTGCGGTCAGTAAAAATTATATCAACTTCTTTGATATTGAAACCGAGTTTCCATGCTGTAAATTTCATTTCGATCTGGAAGGCATAACCTGTAAACTTTATTTTCTCCAGTTCAATAGCCTCGAGAACCTTACGGGTATAACATTTAAAACCGGCGGTCGTATCCTGGATTTTCATTCCGGTTACAACCCGAACGTAAGCCGAAGCATAATACGACATCAGCACCCTGCCCATCGGCCAGTTCACCACGTTCACACCTTTTATGTACCGCGAACCGATAGCCATATCGGCGCCCTGGTTTGCGCAGGCATCATAAAGCCTCAGCAGGTCTTCGGGATTATGCGAAAAATCAGCATCCATCTCGAAGATGAATCCGTATTTTCTTGCCAATGCCCACCTGAATCCGTGAATATAAGCGGTTCCCAATCCCAGTTTCCCTTTCCGCTCTTCGATGTGCAGCTTGTCAGGGAACTCCTGCATAAGTCTTTTCACAATATCCGCTGTACCGTCAGGCGAATTATCCTCGATGATCAGGATTTCAAATTCTTTAGGCATCGAAAACACTTTACGGATGATTTTTTCGATGTTCTCTTTCTCGTTAAAGGTGGGTATAATGACTAAGACTGTCGCTCACGTTGCTCTGTTTTTATGATGAATGATATGCAAATATAGGATTTATTGGAAATCCTTTAAGAACTGATACAAAAGGTTTTTAAAACACATCATTGCGAAGAGGTGCGACGAAGCAATATTCTTATTAATATTATGTTATCATATTCCTTCATCCACGAAAACCGGTATCATTCTGACGGAAATTACTTTCTAACGAAAAACCCAATCCCGATTTTTTATAAAATTCACTTTATGTTTTCAAATTCCTTTATGTATTTTTGGTTCATTAAAATTTAGCGACTATTTAATCCTATAAAACGATAAGGAGGTGGAAGGAGGCTTAACAATAGAACTAATGAATTGAAAATATGCGAATAGCATCCCTAATCATACTTGTACTAATAAGTAATTACATTTTTGCTCAAAATAAAAAGTTAGTTATTAAGCACACAGACCATAATTCGCGTGTTTCCATAAAGAAAGGAAAATATATTGGTATCTGGTCAGATTCTGAAAGGATTTTTGGCGATGTTATTTATTTAGATAGTAATTACATCGAACTCAGGATTTGGGGCGAAGACAAAAGTAAAATTGAATACCTTACTTTTCGAAGTAATAAGTCGATACAATCCCTGAAAAAAGATGGATGGCAAGTATCCGACTCATTAACGGCCTTAATGAATAGAAATGATACCCAGATTGATAAGTACTACCTGTTCGGGAAACAAGTAAAACCATATGTTGGCCTTTATAGATCCACTGATTTAAAAAGATTTTCAATCAGTGAAATTGACAGTATCGAGGCTTCTAAGAGTAGAGAGGTTTCAACTGGTGGTGGACTTGGAGCGGTTATGTTTACATTAGTTATGATTTCAACACCCATTTGGAATTATGATGATGAAGGACATTTCCAATGGGAAACCTTTGCCATTGTTGCAGGTTTTGCCACAGTTTCATGGTCATTTTTATTGATTGTTAACCAGTTTGATAAATATCGGATGTATGATTTAGAAAAGTATGAGATATATAAGATAAAACCGCTTAAAGGACCTCCTTACTTAATGGTAAGATGATGCTCTCACTGGCGTGCTTGTATCTCCTGCCGGACTTGCACGACAAAAAAAATGCGATCATCAGAAAAAATAAATATCTTTGCCTTGATACTAAAAATGAGAATAAATGGCTAAAAGAACATATCATATCATCATCGAACAGGGGCATGATGGTTACCTGATTTCATCGGTTATTGAATTGCCCGGATGTCATACATAAGCAAGGACCTATGATGAATTAACCGAAAGAACAAGGGAGGAAATCAGTATTTATACTCGTTGGGCTTAGCCTCCAGACTACGTCCCCCGCTGGCGTGCTTGCACCTCCCGCCGGACTTTTCCTCAAGGCTAACCACCTAAACCTGCTAAGGAAACGATAAGGAGATGGAAGGGAAATAGCGGAAAGTGAATCTTAATTTCTATTAATCTCCAAAACATATATTTCAATTAAAGGACTATTTTTGTGTAATAACTTAAACGAAATGACACAGGATACGGCAATAAAATTATTCAACGACAAACAAATAAGAACCCTTTGGGATGATGACCAGGAAAAGTGGTACTTTTCAATAGTTGATGTAATCGGAGTTTTGACTGAAAGCCCTAACCCCCGAAAATATTGGAGCGTCTTAAAAACAAGGCTCAAGGCTGAAGGAAGTCAGTTGGCTACAAATTGTAGTCAACTGAAAATGCTTTCAGCAGATGGGAAATACTACAAGACAGACGTAGCGGACTCCGAACAACTTTTTCGATTGATTCAGTCTATTCCATCACCCAAAGCAGAACCATTTAAACTTTGGCTGGCAAAAATCGGGAGAGAAAGAATAGACGAAATTGAAGACCCCGAAACAGGTATTGACCGACTAATGGAAACTTACTTACGTAAGGGCTATTCAACATCCTGGATAAATCAACGACTGAAAAGCATCGAAGTTCGAAAAGAACTTACCGATGAGTGGGAGAATCGTGGAGTAAAGAAAGGACAAGAATATGCAATTCTCACAGATGAGATAACAGAAGCATGGAGTGGATTTACAACAAAACAATACAAGAATTTTAAATCCCTTAAGAAAGAAAATCTGCGGGATCATATGACCAATCTCGAATTGGTTTTAAATATGCTTGCAGAGGCAACTACCACTGAAATTTCAAAGGAAAAGAAACCAAAGACATTTAAAGGAAACAAGAAAATTGCAAAGCAGGGAGGAACCATTGCTGGAAATACACGCAAGGAAATTGAAGCGAAATCCGGAAAGAAAATAGTTACAAGAGAAAATGCGAAGCAATTAATCGAAAGAAAGAATAAAGAACTTGACAAATAGAACTGTCCTATTGTGGTAAAAAATCCAACTTTAAATCCCCTTCAAACTTTAACTTATTTTAAATTACTTCTTCACGCTCGTAAAGAATAGATGACTTATTTTTGCCCCTCTCAAAAAATTAATACTTACAGCACTTGATAATATGAAAACACTCATCGAATTCATCAACGAAAAACAAGGCGACTTTCCTTTTGCAACAGGAGAATTCTCACGCCTGGTTCACGACATCGGCATTGCCGCCAAAATCGTCAACCGCGAGATCAACAAAGCCGGTATTGCAGATATCTTCGGCAACGAAGGAACCATCAACGTTCAGGGCGAAGAACAGAAAAAACTGGATGTTTTTGCCAACAACCAGTTCATCAAAGCCCTCAAGCATGGCGGAATGGTCTGCGCCATTGCATCCGAAGAGAATGACGAGTTGATCACCTTTGACAATGAGCTTTCCAACCGTGGCAAATACGTAGTGGCAATGGATCCCCTTGACGGGAGTTCAAATATTGAAGTGAATGTTTCGATCGGAACAGTGTTTTCTATTTACCGCCGGATATCAGAACCCGGCGCACCAGGAACAGTTGAAGACCTGCTTCAATCGGGCACCGAAATGGTAGCCGCGGGTTATGTCATTTATGGATCCTCCACCATGCTCATCTATTCCACAGGCAATGGGGTAAATGGTTTCACATTGGATCCTTCAGTAGGTTTGTTCCTGTTATCTCATCCCGAAATGAAAATCCCGGAAGGCGGAAACATTTATTCCATCAACGAAGCCAACTATATTTATTTCCCGGAAGGTGTAAAAGAGTTCATCCGTTTTTGCCAGGAAGATGACCCTGCGAGTCTGAGACCTTACAGCACCCGATATATTGGTTCGCTGGTTTCCGATTTTCACCGCAACATGATCCGTGGGGGTATTTATATGTATCCCGGAACAAAGAAAAATCCCAAGGGCAAGTTGCGTTTGTTGTACGAATGCAATCCGATCGCTTACCTTGCCGAACAAGCCGGAGGAAAGGCAACCGATGGCTTCAGGAGAATTTTGGAAATACAACCAACCGAACTGCATGAGCGCACGCCATTCTTTGTCGGCTCAAAGCACATGGTGGAAAAAGCGGAATACTTTATGAATTATTACTCTAAAGATTTCAAAAAGAAATAATCCGGTTCATTCATTGCACAATTTGTGTGAATAAAATAAAATTCGACTTTGGAAATCGGTGAAATAATCAACGCTCATTTTAACAATGAGAAAACGGAGCAGTTCATCAACCATCTCGAAACGATTGAATGTTATCGTGCTCAGTTGCATGGTTTGTCAGGCTCTTCCCGGTCGCTTACTTTATCGGCTGTAGCACAAAAGTTTTCAGGTGATCATATTATTATCATGCCCGACAAGGAGTCGGCAGCCTATTTTCTGAATGATCTCGAAAGTATTTTCTACGAAAAGGGCGCCAATTTCCACAAAAAGAAAATCCTTTTTTATCCCACATCCTATAAGCGGAATTACGACATCATCCACCAGGATAGCACCCATGTTCTGCTCCGCACAGAAGTGTTGAAGCGGCTCGGTTCGGGAAGCAGAAAGAGCATCATTGTCACTTATCCGGAAGCGCTGGCAGAAAAGGTAGTGAGGAAAGCCTACCTGACCAGGAATACTATTAAACTCAAGCGAAAGGAAGCTGCTTCCATTGACGTTATCGCCGATTTGCTGTATGATAATGATTTCGACAGGGTTGATTTCGTTTATGAACCGGGTCAGTTTTCGATACGTGGCGGTATCATTGATGTATTTTCATTTACCAATGATTATCCTTACCGGATTGAATTTTTCGGGGACGAAGTAGAATCCATCCGTTCGTTCAATCCGGTTGATCAGTTGTCGGTTGATAGCCTCGACCACATTACCATTGTCCCGAATATTCAGGACAGGAAAATTGTTGAAAAAAGAGAATCTTTTTTATCCTATATCCCGGAGAAAACAATCCTTTGGGTGGATGACATGAAATTTACCATTGACCGCATCGGTTTTGAATCGGATAAAGCCGCCGAGGTAATGCGGGAATGGGAATCGGAGTTTGGTCATCTTACCCCAGATGAATTCTTTATCACCGGACAACAATTTGAGGACGATACCGGGAATTTTTCAATGATCGAATTCGGAAACAGATTTTACAATAAGGGTGCAACTGTATTCAATTTCAACATAAGCCCGCAGCCTGCGTTCAATAAAAATTTTGACTTGTTGATTTCCGACCTTACCAAAAACAGTACTGAGGGATACCGGAATTTAATTTTTTCTGAAAACCCTAGTCAGATAAAAAGGCTTTACGCCATTTTTGACGACATCAAAGCCGGAAGGGGCGCTAGTCAAAGATTTGAATTCGAGACAGCAGATATATCCCTGCATGAGGGGTTTATTGATCACGACCGGAAAATAGCATGTTATACCGATCACCAGATTTTTGAGCGTTACCATAAATTCCAGTTAAAGGAAAAATTCAGCAGCAAACATGCCCTCACCCTGAAAGAGCTTTACGATCTTCAGCCCGGAGATTACGTTACCCATATTGATCATGGGATCGGCAGGTTCGATGGTTTGGAAAAAGTTCAAAACGAAGGCAGGGAACAGGAGGCGATACGTTTGATTTACAAAGATGGCGATTTGCTGTACATCAGCATCCACTCACTCCACAGGATTTCAAAATTTGTCGGAAAAGAAGGCACGCCGCCTGCCTTGAACCGGCTTGGCTCCGACGTTTGGAACAAACTGAAGGAGAAAACCAAAAAGAAGGTTAAGGACATTGCCAAAGAACTGATCAAACTTTATGCTGAGCGCAAAACCTCAGCAGGTCATGCTTTCCCGCCCGATAATTACCTCCAGCATGAACTGGAGGCATCCTTTATTTATGAAGATACACCCGACCAGTTGAAATCAACCAACGATGTAAAAAAGGACATGGAAGCACCGCATCCTATGGACAGGCTGGTGTGTGGTGATGTAGGTTTTGGGAAAACGGAGGTTGCCATCAGGGCGGCATTCAAAGCAGTAGCCGACAGCAAACAGGTGGCAGTGCTGGTTCCGACAACCATACTTGCGCTTCAGCATTACCGGACTTTTGGTGAGCGGCTATCTGATTTCCCCTGTAAAGTTGAATATATCAACCGCTTTAAATCGCAGAAAGAGCAAACCAAAATCAAAGCCGATCTTAAAGAAGGAAAAATTGACATCCTGATCGGAACGCACAGGCTCATCGGAAAGGACATTGAATTCAAAGACCTGGGGCTACTGGTGATTGATGAGGAGCAAAAATTTGGAGTCGGAGCTAAGGAAAAATTAAAGAAACTGAAAGTGAACGTTGACACTTTAACCCTTACTGCTACGCCTATTCCCCGTACGCTTCAGTTCTCCATGATGGGAGCGCGCGATCTTTCAGTTATCAATACTCCTCCCGCCAACCGCTATCCAATCCTTACAGAATTGCATCCCTTTGGAGAAGATGTCATACGCGATTCGATCAATTATGAGGTTGACAGGGGCGGACAGGTATTTTTTGTCAATAACCGTGTGCAAAATATCCTGGAAGTGGCGGGAATGATACAACGTTTTTGTCCTGGCGTGTCGGTTGCCATTGGTCATGGACAGATGGACGGACACCAATTGGAAAAAGTGATGTTTGAGTTCATCGAAGGAAAATATGATGTACTTGTAGCCACCACCATCATTGAATCGGGATTAGATATTCCAAACGTGAATACCATTATCATCAACGATGCCCAGAATTTCGGTTTGAGCGAATTGCACCAGTTGCGCGGAAGGGTGGGGCGTTCAAATAAAAAGGCATTTTGTTACCTGCTAACACCCCCATTGACATTGCTCACCGATGAAGCCCGCAAGCGATTAAAAGCAATTGAAGAGTTTTCCGAATTAGGCAGTGGTTTTAACATTGCTATGCGCGACCTGGATATACGCGGCGCTGGCGATATTTTGGGAGCTGAGCAAAGCGGGTTTATTTCGGAGATTGGTTTTGAAATGTACCATAAAATCCTCGATGAAGCCATACTCGAACTCAAGGAAAATGAATTTAAAGATTTATACAAGGAAGAACTCCAGAAAGATTTTGTCCGTGATTGTCAGATCGAAACAGATATGTCGCTCCTGATCACTGACGATTACGTTATCAGCATTACTGAACGGTTGGCACTTTACAAGGAGCTTGATAACATTAACGAAGAAGTGGAGCTTCAGCGGTTCAGGCTGAGGTTGATTGACCGTTTCGGACAGGTGCCGCCGCAAACAGAAGAACTGATCAATGCCATACGTCTGCGAGGGTTGGGCAAAGAAATCGGTTTTGAAAAATTGATCCTGAAAAATGAAAAGATGACCGGTTACTTTGTCTCGAATCAGGAATCGCCGTATTACCAGTCAAAAAAATTCGGCAAGGTGTTAAATTTTGTCCAGTCGAATCCCGCCAGATGCAGGATGAAGGAATCAAGGGATAAATTGTCGCTGACTTTCGACCGGATAAAAACCATTGCAGATTCTATAAAAATTGTGAAGGAATTGTCAGAATGATTCCATCCCAATAGATGAACTATTACTTTATCCAATTGTTGAACTTTTAAATCAAACAATATGGCAGCAAAAATTTTAATCATTGGTGCAACGGGTACCATTGGAACAACAGTTTGTGAATTGCTTAAAACACACGACGCTGATTTTACTGCGATGGTAAGGGATCAGGAAAAAGCCGGACAATTAAATTCCAAAGGAATTAAAACAGTAACCGGAGATTTATCCGATTTGAATTCACTGAGAAATGCGATGCAGGGAATGGATAAATTGTTCCTGCTTTCTGCAACTTCTCCCGATTTACCTGAATTACAGGGAAATGCCGCAAAAGTGGCGAAAGAGAAAGGGATTAAGCACATTGTTAAAATTTCGGCAAGGGGTGCGGCTGAGGATGCAAACTTCAATATCGGCAGGTTTCATGGTAAAACAGAAAAAGAAATCAGGGAGTTGGGCATACCTTTTACTTTTCTGCAACCTCATTCTTTTATGCAAAATCTTTTTTTTGACAGGCAGACCATTGTTGAACAAAATGCCATTTATGCCTCGATGGGAACCGGCAAAATTCCGATGATTGATACAAGAGATATTGCTGCTGTTGCCGTAAACGCTTTATTACAGGAGGGTCATGCAGGAAAATCTTATATTTTAACAGGACCGGAGGCAATTTCATACAACAATATTGCAGGTGGACTTAGCAAGGTTTTAGGTAGAGAAATAAAATACATCTCCCAAACTCCGGCGGAAGGCTATAAAGCCATGATGTCATCAGGGATGCCGGGATGGCTGGTGGATGATATGACTGACCTGAACAAAATTTACGGAGCGAATAAAGCTGCCGAAGTAAGTCAGGCGGTGGAACAGGTGATTGGAAGGAAACCCATCAGGCTGGAAGAGTTTATTAAGGATTATAAAAAGAAGTTTGAGTAAAAATTCATACATAAAATGAAATACAACCTTTTATAAACAAAGAACTCAGGATTTCGGAATTATGTATTGGAACTATCACTTGTGGCAAAAAATAAGGCTGGGCATGTGATTATGAAACCAGTAACACACACTTTTTACTAATTTTATTAATTTTACAAAAGTTTTAAATCCTATTCATATGAATACAAACAATCAAAATCGCACCCTGGGACTTGGATTAATCATTATTGCAGTAGGTCTGGCAATTTTACTTCACAGGCTGAGGGTTTTTTCGCCACAGGTGGACGATGTAATTTTTTCGTGGCAGATGTTGCTCATCGTAATTGGCGTTTATAACATTTTATTTACCCAAAGCCGGGTAGCCGGATTTATTCTTATTGCTGTGGGTGGATTCTTTATCATCCCAAATTTGTTTATCCTTCCTTACGATTTCAACAGAAATTTCTGGCCCGTATTGCTGATAATTGTAGGGTTGCTCATCCTTTTTAAAGCATTACCGGCAAAGAATAGAGAACCTTTTAAACCAATGGAAGGCAGCCCGATGGAGTACATTGATGAAACCAATATTTTCAGCGGTTCCGAAAAAAAGATTTCAAGCCAAAACTTCAGGGGTGGAAAAATTACTTCCATTTTTGGCGGTTCAGAACTCGATCTCAGTTCCTCACAATTAGCTGAAGGCAATAATGTACTTGAGGTATTTTATATGTTCGGCGGTTCATCTCTAACAGTTCCGGCAGATTGGGTTGTGGTAAATAATGTAACCAGCATTTTGGGTGGTTTTTCCGACAAAAGAAATATCAACCCTTCCCGTCCACTGACATCCGACAAAGTTTTGATCATACAGGGATTTGTGATGTTTGGAGGTGGAGAGCTTAAAGGTTAGGGTGTCAATTTAAGTCAACCTTTACATTTATGCCAGCCTGTCATAATTTATTTGTGGCTTGAATTTCGATTGATAAACTGAAATATAAAAATATGTTCAGTTTTATTTCAACCGACGAAGATGTCCATCAGGAAACAAAAAACGTAGCAAATGATCAATTGGCTTTAGATGCATATTCGGGAATTATAGTAAATGCTGCCAGGAAAGTTAGTAAAAGTGTGGTTCATATTAAGGCAAAAAGAAAACCCGTTGCGGCAGCAAAACCAAATAACCCGCATACTCCCTTTGGAACCGGATCAGGATTTATTATTTCCTCAGATGGGTATATCGTTACCAACAACCACGTTATCAACAATGCAGAGGAGATCGTTGTAGGAACACCTGACGGAAATGAACACAACGCAAAGATAATCGGACAGGATAAAGCAACTGATCTGGCGGTGATCAAAATTTATACAAACAGCCATCAGTCAGTCGCATTTGGAAGATCTGATGCCTTGCAGGTAGGGCAGATTGCCATTGCACTTGGAAACCCCTTTGGTTTTCAGTACTCGGTTACTGCGGGCGTGGTCAGTGCATTGGGTCGGACATTAAGAACAGAATCCGGCAGGTTGATTGATGATGTAATTCAAACCGATGCGGCATTGAATCCGGGAAATTCAGGAGGACCTCTGGTAAATTCTGCCGGTGAAGTTATAGGCGTTAATACTGCCATCATTCTTCCGGCACAGGGCTTGTCATTTGCCGTTTCGTCCAACCTTACCCAATTGATCACCGGGAAACTGATTTTAGACGGGAAAATACGGAGGGGTTATCTTGGCATCGTGGGGCAGAACATAAAATTAACTCCCCGAATTGTTCAATACAATAAACTTGAAAAACCCACTGGAGTTTATATTGTCGAGGTTGACCACAAAAAAGGTATCCAAAATTCAGAATTGTTTCCGGGAGATATCATTGTTGGATTCAAAGACAAAAGCATTGGTTCCATTGATGATCTTCACCGGCAAATGGATGAAAGTGCAATTGGTCAAAAGACTAACCTGGTGGTTCTTCGTCAAGGAATGGCAAAGGAAATTGGAGTAGTGCCGGCGGAATTGAAGTAAAATAAGCTGCAAAGAGGTCCCTTGGTAAAAGTTAAATATATCAGGTTTGACAATTATTGTATTCTTCCCATCAATTTTTAGAAGTTTGTTCTCAAATTATGAGTCCACTCCGAAAAGACAAACCGGACGTCATTGCGAGGGCGAAGCCTGAAGCAATCTATTGATTCCCAGCACCAATAGATTGCTTCGCTACGCTCGCAATGACGATAAGTCACTTTTCGGAGTGGACTCAATTATCATTCAAATTAATTTTATATCTCGGTAATTTCGGGCAGCCAATTACAAGGATAATCTTATTTTTGCAAAATGGAATCAACAAGGCAACAAAAAATTTCGAGGCTCATCCAGAAAGACATCAGCGATATTTTCCAGAGGGAAGGTAAAAACATGTTTGGCAACGTCATGATCACAATAACCAAAGTTCATGTAACATCCGACCTTTCGATCGCTAAAGTTTACCTTAGTCTATTTGCCACAAAGGACAAAGATGCTTTGATTAAACAAATAAAACTTCACTCAAAAGAGGTCAGGTTTAAGCTGGGACAAAGGATTGGAAAGCAGGTGAGAGCAATTCCCGATCTTCAGTTTTATGTGGATGATTCACTGGATTACATCGAAAAAATTGAGAAACTACTTGACGAATAGAAACATCAGCTTTTGTCGGGTAAGAATTGAACCCTACCTTAAAAAGAAATAGTCAATGCAATACGATCCGATTAAGAGAACACTTGGTAACGTTTTCAATAAAAGTCCACATCTCAGGATTTTATTTTATCATCTTCTCGATCTGCTGCTTCTCAGGACATGGCATATAAAAAAAGCTGTCAGGAAATGGGCATCCACGCAGGATGACAAAGTTTCAATCCTTGATGCGGGTTCAGGTTTCGGACAATACTCTTATTTTCTTTCGAAAAAAAACAAAAACTGGAAAATTACAGGTGTTGATATTAAGGAAGAGCAAATTGAGGATTGCAATGTTTTTTTTGAGAAGATCGGGAAATCAAACGTCTCATTTACCATTGGAGACCTTACCAAATTCAGGAATGAAAACGCATATAATCTGATCCTTTCTGTGGATGTGATGGAACATATTTTAGAGGATGTAGATGTATTCAGGAATTTTCACACTTCCCTGAAACCCGGAGGAATGGTTTTGATTTCCACGCCTTCTGACCAGGGAGGTTCAGACGTGCACGAACATGATCATGAATCATTTATTGAAGAACATGTTAGGGATGGATACAATATTTTTGAAATACAGGAAAAATTAAAATTGGCAGGTTTTGCACTTACAGAGGCAAGATACAATTACGGCACTCCCGGTAAAATTTCCTGGAAGCTCTCAATGAAATACCCGATTACCCTTCTTAACATTTCCAAATTATTTTTCATTGTTCTACCTTTTTATTATCTGGTTACTTTCCCTTTTTCATTGATATTGAATTACTTTGATCTTTGGCTTACCCATAAATCAGGAACTGGATTGATCGTCAAAGCCTGGAAGAAATGAACTTCCCCTTTTACATAGCAAAGCGTTATCTTTTTTCCAAAAAATCGCATAACATCATCAACATCATTTCGGGTATTTCCATTGTTGGTGTTGCGGTCGGAACCCTGGCACTAATCGTTGTACTCAGTGTGTTTAACGGCTTCGAAGACCTGGTAAAATCACTTTATAATTCATTTGACCCGGATTTAAAGATAACTGTAAATGAAGGGAAAACCTTTGATGGTTTAACTTTCCCGAAAAAAAAGATTGAACAAATACCAGGTGTAATAAGTTATACTGAGGTAGTGGAGGAAAACGCATTGTTAAAATTCAAATCGGAGCAATTCATTGTTACGATTAAAGGTGTCAGCGATGATTTTCTTGTGCAAAATCCAATGGATTCGATGCTGATTGATGGTGAATTCAAACTTGAAGAAGGTAACATAAATTTTGCGATTATGGGTTATCTGGTTGCTTATCATTTGGGTATCAAGATCAATGATTTTTCAAATCCAATTACTGTTTTTGTGCCGAAAAGAACAAAAAAAACGATTTCAGCCATTGATCAATCCTTTAATTCAGGTTTTTTGATACCTTCATCCGTATTTTCCATTCAGCAGGAAATTGATTCGAGATATATCATTGTACCGATAAAGTTTGCAAGAGAATTGCTTGCATACACTTCTGAAGTTACAAGCGTGGAAATCCGGTTAAAACCGGGCTCTGATATTGATGATGCACAGGAAAGCATACAGCAACTTGCCGGTGAAAAGTTTGATGTAAAAAACCGCTATCAGCAACAGGAATTACTGTATAAGATTATGAAATCGGAAAAGTGGGCTATTTTCCTCATCCTAACATTCATAATCATTATTGCAGCTTTTAATGTAGTCGGCTCTCTCTCAATGCTTATTCTCGACAAAAGAAAAGACATAGCCGTACTTTCCAGCCTCGGCGCTGATGAGAAAAAGATAAAAAGAGTGTTCATGCAGGAAGGTTTGATAATTACGCTTTTCGGAATTTTTATCGGTATGTTGATTGGTTTTATAGTTTGTTATGCTCAAATCAAATTTGGAATGATCAAACTCGGAGGCGAATCAGGAGCCTTTGTGGTTCCATTTTATCCTGTTAAGATGCAACTGCCCGATTTTATTGCTGTTTTTGCAATCGTGTTTATTATCGGTACAATTGCCACGTGGTATTCCGTAAGGCAAATCACAACAGGATATCTTAAACTCAGGATTACTGATTTCCTGAAAAGTCAGTGATGAAAAAAAATACTGCAACCTTTTTTTAGGGTTTATTGTCTAATCAGGGCAATTTGGAACATTGGAAATTAATTAATATTTTTGCAGGTTCATGGTTTGTAAATCTTAAATTTAAATATAAAATATAACACAATGAAGAAGGCTACTTTTATTCGGAAATTTCAGTTGCTGGCTCTGGTTCTCTTTATTTCTTCAGCAATTTTTGCGGGAAATATTATCGTGAACAAAAACGGATCCACTAATTTTGCAGTTAAGGAAAACACTTATTCCATCATCAGGATTACCAATAACGTCGCTGATTTGGATTTTATGAGTGTTAAAACCAAAATGGGAAATTATACCCTGTTCAATATTCCGGAATATGGTTATAACAATGTTGAAGGTGATCCCAAACTACCGGTGATGAAGAAATTAATTGAGGTGCCTTTGAACGCCTCTTTTGAGATCAGCGTTTTGAACCAGGAATATGTGGATATTAATTTAAACGATCTTGGGATAACTGAGTGGGTGATGCCTGCACAGCCTCCATTGTCCAAAAGTGTTGATAATCCTGATGACGTTGAGTTTATTTTTAACGCTGCTTCGTATCAGCTTGACAACTACCTGGGGCCGGACCTGGTGAATATAGTGGATATGGGAATGATGCGCGGAGTCAGAATTGCAGGATTGGAGATCGCACCCGTTCTCTACAATCCGGTTCAGAATAAAATCAGAGTTTTCACCAATATTGAGATTAAAGTAACTTTCAATGGCGGAAATATCCCGTTGACAACGGCTACTAAAAAGAACCTGTTTTCGCCTTACTTCGAAGGAATTTACAGCCAGTTGATCAATTACAAATCAATGGATGCCAAGGAATTGATCATGGATGAACCACCAACTTATGTTATCGTTTCTGATGTAATGTTTCAGACAGCCCTTCAGCCTTTTATTGCCTGGAAAATCAAAAAAGGATTTAATGTAGTTGAAGCTTATACCAATCAACCCGGAGTAGGTACCACTACCACCTCCATCAAAAACTATCTGATGGGTTTGTATAACAACCCTCCTGCCGGAACAAATCCTCCCAGCTTTGTTCTTTTAGTTGGTGACGTTGCTCAAATACCAGCATTTACCGGGACATCCGGAGGGCACGTAACCGATCTTTACTACTTTGAATATACCGGTGACCTTTTCCCGGAAGTTTATTATGGAAGGTTTTCTGCCACCAATCTTACTCAATTACAACCTCAGATTGATAAAACTCTTGAATATGAACAGTACCTCTTTCCCGATCCAACTTTCTTAGATGAAGTTGTGATGATTGCCGGCGCTGATGGAACTTATGGTCCTCTTCATGGTAATGGTCAGATCAATTACGGGACTACTTATTATTTTAATGCTGCTCATGGTTTGTTATCTCATACTTATTTACAACCTGAGCCGGGTGGTGGAAACTATTCTACGCTTATCAGGCAAAACGTGAGTGACGGCGTAGCTTATGCAAACTATACTGCTCATTGCAGTGCAGCCGGATGGGCGGATCCATCTTTTAATATTAGTCATATTGCTGCATTGGCTAATGATCATAAATATTGCTTAATGGTAGGTAATTGTTGTTCATCTGTTGAGTTTCAAACGACCTGCTTTGGTGAAGAAATTGTACGTGCAGCTAACAAAGGTGCACTGGGTTATATTGGCGGCTCAAACAGCACTTATTGGGATGAGGATTATTGGTGGGGCGTTGGATTTAAACAACCTGTTGTTGTAAATCCGGTTTATGCAGCAGATAAACTTGGTTCATACGACCGTACTTTCCACGATCATGGTGAACCCCTTGCACAATGGTATGTTACCCAGGGTCAGATGCCATCTGCAGGAAACCTCGCTGTTTCTCAATCTAACAGCTCCTTGAAAACTTATTATTGGGAAATCTACCACCTGATGGGCGATCCTTCTGTAACGATTTATTTTTCGCAACCACCCGATGCCACTTCAAATTATCAGGCGCTGATGCCTTTAGCCTCTTCCACTTTTACTGTTAATACTGATCCTTATGCTTATGTTGCCATTTCAAAGGACGGTGTATTGCATGGATGCGCTATTGCCGATAATACAGGGCTTGCAGAAGTCAATATGTTTAATCCAATTACTGTTCCAGGAACCGCCGATGTTGTAATTACAGGTCAGAATTTAAAACCATTCATGGGAACCTTAACAGTAGCTTCTCCGGCAGGTGCTTACGTGCTATTGGACGAAGCTGAAATTGACGACAGTAATGGAAACAACAATGGCAATGCTGATTTTAATGAATACATCATGCTTGACATCACATTGGAAAATCTGGGAAGTCTTACTGCATCAAATGTTATTGCTACCCTTAGCACAATTGATGAATATATTACCCTGAACAGCTTCAGTCATAATTGGCCAAACATACCTGCAGGAGCAACATCAACCCAATCTGCCGCTTTTGCATTTACTGTTGACGGACTTGTTCCTGATCAACATGTGGTACAACTGAACATTTTGATTACCGATGGAACAGATACCTGGAACTCATCCTTTAACGTCACTTTAAATTCGCCGGTACTAACTGTAATGAGCTATGTGGTAGATGATAGTTTTGGAAACAATAACGGCCGGCTTGATCCGGGAGAAACGGCTGACATTATTATTCCAAATCTCAATGATGGAGGCTGCGATGCGATGAATACAATGGCATCAGCCATAGCTATCGGTTCACTGATAACGATTAACAATGGAACATATAATATTGGAACCATTGCTTCAGGACAAACTGCCGAGGCAACATTCAATGTTACCGTAAGTCCAACTGCTCAGATAGGCGATGTGGTTATGATCAACTATAATGTTACATCCGGGCTTTATTTCGCAAACTCTACCCTTTCATTAAATATTGGATTGATCCTTGAAGACTTCGAATCAGGTGACTTTTCTTCTTATGAATGGGAGTTCAGCGGAAATGGTAACTGGGCAATTAACCAGCAAGCTCCTTATGAAGGAACTTTCTCAGCTAAATCCGGAGACATTAACGACAACCAGACATCAGCATTATATGTCACAGCAGATATTGCAACTGCTGATCAAATTTCATTTTATTACATGGTTTCATCCGAGAGTAATTATGATTATCTGAGGTTTTATATTGATACCCAGATGTTAGGAGAATGGTCAGGTACAGTACCATGGACTGCCGCATCTTATCCGGTTACTGCAGGAACCCATACTTTTAAATGGGAATATTCCAAAGATGTTTCTGTTTCAACTGGTAGCGACCTTGGAGGAGTAGATTATATTATCTTCCCTCCTTTTGCAGGCGTTTCTCCGCTTGGAGTATTTATATCCGGAAATCCACAATCATTTTGTGAAGGCGAAACATCGCAACTCAACGCATTTGCAATGGGCGGCACCGGAACTTATACTTATCAGTGGACTCCAACAACAGGCTTAAGTAATCCCGCAATTTCCAATCCTGTTGCATCCCCGGAAAATACTACAACTTATGCTGTAATAGTAGATGATGGCAGCGCCACAGTTGCTGATCAGATTACTCTCACTGTAAACGAAACTCCTGAAACACCTGTCGTTACTCAGCAGGGTAACCTTCTTACATCAAGTGCAATAACAGGTAATCAATGGTATAATACTGCAGGATTAATTACCGGAGCGACAGGACAAACCTATGCACCCAACTCAACAGACGATTATCACGTAATTGTTACCAATGGTTACGGTTGTGAGTCTGAACAATCCAATATCTATCATTTTGTCTATACAGGTTTGGTTGATATAGCTGAAGGAAGAAAGTTCAATATTTATCCCAATCCGTTTAAAGAAATATTTACGTTGGACTATTCTGTTAAATCAGTAACGGATGTTAAAATTGCAATTTATGATACCTACGGTCAATTGATTACTACTTTGCAGAATCAATCCGTTAGCTCAGGCAACCATCGTTTGACTTACGATGCAAGCCGACTTTTACCGGGGATTTATTATTGCAAGATTGAAACTTCAGATTATACTTTAGTTGAAAGAATCATTCATTCAAGATAATTATTATATTAAAATTGAAAATTCCCCGAAATATTTCGGGGAATTTTTGTTAAATTAAATTCAAAATAAACATGAGAAAATTTACACTTTTAATTCTTCTTGCATTTTCATTCAGCAGTTTATTTGCTGGTCAGGGGTACAATGTCACTTATCAACAGCCTGCTGCAGGATTATATGAGTTAAACTTCCAGCTTGGGGATTTCAGTCTGACAGATGTAACAATTGACGGAATTACCTACTCAAAAATAGTTTTTGATGGAAGTGTTCATACCCAACTAAACGGATTTGCAGAATTGCCATTTATCAATGCATCCGTAATTTTGCCAGGCGATAAAAATGTTGATCTGAATGTTTTGGAGGGAGATTTCGTGGAGTATGTCCTCAGCAACCCCCTGCTGCCTTCAAGGGGTGTAATCTATCGTAACCAGGACCCCTCCACCATTCCTTACGAGATCAGTGCAGGTTCCATGCTTGATGAGTGGTATCCGCAAAATCTGGCTACTCAGACCGATCCGTTTATTCTAAAAGATTTTAGAGGTACAACCGTTTACGTTTATCCGTTCAGGTACAATGCTGTTCAGAATACACTCAGGGTTTACAAAAACATGGTGGTTCAACTCAATGAGAATGATACACCGGCTTATAATGCTCTCAAGAAACAGCCGCAGACAATTCTCAGAGAAATGGATGGTGTTTATAGTTCATTGTTTGTCAATTATAGTCAGTTAAACAATGACCTCGCTATTGGAGAGTACGGCGATATTCTTGTTGTTTGCACCAGCCGGGACGAAACGGCACTCCAGCCTTACATTGACTGGAAAATGGAGAAGGGTTTCAACGTTGAAAAAATTGTTGTGGCAACCGGAACGAATGTGAAAACAACCGTTCAAAGTGCATATAACGCAAACAATAATCTGCTTTATGTACAATTGGTTGGTGACTGGGCAGATGTAAAATCAGATGTATTGAGCGGCGCTCCGATGGATCCTCAGTTGGGATGCGTTGTTGGAACGGACCAGTTTGCCGATATTTGCATCGGACGATTTTCAGCAAATTCTGCCTCACACGTTACAATTCAGGTTGATAAAGTAATCAACTACGAAAAAAATCCTGAGATAGCAGCATCCTGGTACTCAGCAGCACTTGGTGTTGCATCAAATCAGGGACCTGGTGATGACAATGAATTGGATTATCAGCAGATCAATGTTATTTATAATGATAAACTTGATCCTTTTACTTATGATACCTTTACTACAGCTTATGATCCTAACGGGACAGCTCAAATGGTCACAAATGCGATTAATACAGGAGTAAGTATTATCAATTATTGCGGACATGGATCGGAAACTTCATGGGGTTCGACCGGATTCAGCAACAGCCATATCAACGGATTGACAAATGGAAGTAAACTTCCTTTCATCTTTTCAGTGGCCTGTGTAAATGGATTATTTAGTGGTTCGACCGATTGCTTTGCTGAAGCCTGGTTAAAAAAGGCAAATGGCGGGGCTGTTATGACCATGATGGCAACCATTAACCAACCCTGGGATCCACCCATGAGGGGGGAAGACTATTTCAACGATATTTTGATAGGTGGTTATGATTATACTGCACATCCCGGTCAGAATGGAATATCTACAACTGAAGGAAGAACAACCATTGGCTCTATAACCTTTAACGGATTGGTACTGATGTGCACTGAATCAGGTGGTTCAAGCGACTGGGAAACAGCCAAAACATGGCATCTTTTCGGAGACCCTTCAATGCAACCCAGAACAATTGCTCCTGGCGACCTTGTTTTATCCAACAATGTTGTCATGGCAGGTATTCCATTTATAACAAGTGTAACAGGGCCTGATGGTCCTTTTGAAGGCGCGATGGTTTGTATTTCAAATGGTAATGATTATTTTAAGGGGGTTACGGATGCATCCGGAAATATTACAATAGAACATACCTTAACTCCTGGAAATGCTAAACTGGTTATTACTGGATTTAATCTTGAAACTATTTATCAGGATATAGTGGTTGCTTCGGCTGACCAAGCCTGGATAGTTGTTAGTTCTTGTGATATTGATGACTCTCAATTTAACAGCAACGGTATGGCTGACTATGGTGAGTCTGTATTATTGAATGTTGCCGCTGAAAATGTTGGATTACAACCTGCAGTAGCTGTTAATGCCGTCATTAGTTCCAGTGACCCTTATATTACAATTACAGATAATTCGTTTTCTTATGGAAATATTGCTCAGGGACAAACGATAAATGGTGACGGTGCTTTTGCTATTGATATTGCTGAAAATATACCGGATGCCCATGTAGCTCTTCTCAATATTTCATTTACAAATGGAAATAAGGAATTGTGGGAAGGTACTATTTCAATTACTTTACATGCTCCGGTTTTAACAATTCAATCTTATTATATTGATGACAGTTTTGGTAATAATAACGGGAGATTAGACCCTGGTGAAAATGCCAATATTATCATTCCAAATACCAATGCCGGTAGCAGCGATGCCCTTAACTCGCTGGCAACTGCAATTACATTAAGCAACCTCGTCACGATAAATAATTCCACTTTTAACCTGGAAACCATCATGCCTGGTGAAACAGTTGAAGCTGTATTCAATATTACAGTTTCTTCATTGGCTCAGGCAGGAGACGCTGCTGATTTGGATTATAGTATTGTTGCATATCCATACGAAGCAAGCAGCACACTTAGTTTAAGCATCGGATTAGCACTTGAAGATTTTGAATCAGGTGATTTTAACACTTATGATTGGGAATTTAGTGGAAATGCCAACTGGGCCATCAACCAGGTTAATCCTTATGAAGGTATTTATTCTGCTAAGTCAGGTAATATTAGCAACAATCAAACATCAAATCTACTAATTACTGTAGATGTTACTACAAATGGCGAAATATCCTTTTTCAGGAAAGTATCCTCAGAAAGTGGTTATGATTTTTTACGGTTTTATATTGATGGTATTGAGAAAGCTGAATGGTCAGGAGAGGAAGCATGGGCAGAATTTTCTTATCCCGTTTTGGCAGGTGAGCGTACTTTTAAATGGGAATATTCTAAAGATGCTTCAGTAATAAGCGGAAGTGATTGTGGTTGGATTGATTATATTATCTTCCCTGCTTTTGCCGGAGGAGCAGCAGTTCTTCAGGCAACTGCCTCTGCCAACCCTGCACAACTTTGTGGAGAAGGAAATTCACAGTTAAATGCGTTTGCAATGGGTGGAACCGGAACTTATTCTTACACATGGTCACCTGTGACAGGATTGAGCAATCCAAATGTCCAAAGTCCGACAGCTACACTTTCGACGACCACTACTTACACAGTTTCAGTAAGCGATGGTAGCAACTCTGTAACAGATGAAGTTACAATTACTGTTAACCCCCTTCCCGTTACTCCGATTATTTCTATTGATGGAAATATGCTGTACTCGGATGCTTCAGCAGGTAATCAATGGTATAACTCAAACGGACTTATTGCAGGAGCAACAGGACAGACTTACGAACCTTTGACGACAGATAGCTATTATACAATTGTTACCAATACCTTTGGCTGCGAGTCGGAACAATCAAATATCATTTATTTTGCATTTACCGGAATCATTGAGAAAAATATTAACTCAATCTCTGTATTTCCTAATCCAAATAATGGTATCTTTACCGTGAAATTGAATGAAGATTTTGGTAATAACGTCACCATTAAGGTGTTCAACACCATGAGTTCATTGGTATTTGAGAGAAATAATGTTACTGCTGATTCCGGATACACAACCCATCTGGATTTGAGCAATCTCAATAAAGGTCTGTATTTCCTTGTTATTGAAAGCTACCAGGGGAATACTGTTCAACGAATACTAATTCGTTAGTAGTTTTCATGGTTTAAATTGGTTTTTGGTTAGAGTCCCGCTTCGGCGGGACTTTTTTTATATCCTCCAACCATAATTTTTATCTACATTAGTAGTCTTTAAATCATATAGTATGGATCATAATGAATTCAAAAAACAAGCGCACCAATTTGTTGATTGGATGGCGGATTACCTGGAAGGAATTGAAACAATCAGAGTAAAATCAAAAGTTGAACCGGGAGATGTTTATAAAAAAATTCCTGAGTTTCCACCCAAGGAGTCAGAAACTATGGACAAGGTTTTCAGGGATTTCCAGGAAATTATTTTGCCCGGTATTACCCATTGGCAAAGTCCTAACTTTTTTGCCTATTTTCCTG
The DNA here is from genome assembly GCA_963840975.1 of uncultured Bacteroidales bacterium. Classification (GTDB taxonomy): domain Bacteria; phylum Bacteroidota; class Bacteroidia; order Bacteroidales; family JAADJA01; genus JAADJA01. The sequence goes on from CAWJBC010000002.1 coordinate 149,978, forward strand.
CTAACTCCAGCTATCCTTCGGTACTTGCCGAAATGCTTACCGCTACTCTTGGAGCACAGTGTATGATCTGGGAAACTTCTCCTGCTGCTGCTGAACTGGAAGAGAAAGTTATGAACTGGCTGAAAAAGATGACTGGTTTACCGGATGACTTTCATGGAGTAATTCAGGATACCGCCTCAACAGCGACCTTGACTGCATTGCTGACAGCAAGGGAGAGATATACCCGATACCAGATAAATGAACAAGGCTTTATAAAAAATGATTTCCGGATATATTGCTCTACTGAAACGCATTCATCAATTGAAAAAGCTGTTAAGATAGCAGGATTTGGAAGAAAAAATCTGGTGAAGATTCCTGTAAATATAAATTTTGAAATGGATATCCGTGCTTTGGAGGAAAAAATTGAACATGATAAAAAGGATGGTTTCGTTCCTCTTGCAATCGTCGCTACATTGGGTACAACCGGTTCCACAGCCATTGATCCATTGGACAAAATTGCTGAAATTGCTTCCTCACACAAAATATGGCTTCACGTTGATGCTGCTTTTGCCGGAACAGCTTTAATACTTGAGGAGTACAGGTGGATGATAAAAGGAATTGAAAAAGTTGACAGCTTTGTTTTTAATCCCCACAAATGGATGTTCACCAATTTTGATTGTTCTGCTTATTTTGTGAAAGACAAGGAATCCTTGATTAATACATTCACCATTAATCCCGAATACCTGAAAACCAAAACTGCTGGTAAGGTGAATGATTACCGCGATTGGGGTATCCAGCTAGGGCGCAGATTCAGGGCACTGAAATTGTGGTTTGTGATCAGGAGTTTTGGAGTTGAAGGATTGAAAGAAAAAATCCGGTTCCATATTTCCCTTGCAAAAGACCTGGAAGAAAAAATTACTGCCAGCAAAGACTTTGAATTAATTACACCAAGAACATTAAATTTAGTCTGCTTTCGCTATAAACCGGAAAATTTGAATGATCAACATCAGATCAACAATATCAATGAGCAGCTTTTATATAAGGTGAATGCTACCGGAAAAATCTTTATTTCCCATACTAAACTAAACGGGATTTACTCCCTCAGGATGGTTATCGGACAAACGAATGTGAATGAAATCAATGTAAATGAGGCATGGACATTAATTCAGGAGACCGCGAGGCTATTTGAACAATAATAAATTAAAAGACCTAACAGGTTTTTTCAACCTGTTAGGTCTTTGATAAACTACAGGTTATTTACTAATAATCAATTTCCCGGTTACAAAACTTTTTTCATCCTTCAGCGCTACCAGATAAATTCCCGGTATTAGACCTTTTTCACTCAGGTTCAGGTGCACCTGCATTTCATTATCGAGGAGGTTGATACCAAACTGTTGTTTCCCCATTAAATCATAAAAAGTGAGGGTTGCTTTTCCTTTTAAAGTAGACGTGAATTGAATATTAATTTCATCTTTTGCAGGATTTGGAGAAATATTCATACCATTCATTTTTGAATATTCATCTATTCCAAAATCTTCAGTTACATTGAAATAGATCTTTGCTGTCGCAAAAAGCGAAGGAGCAGCATTATAGGCTATCTTGTAAACTATTGAATCCTGTCCAACAAATCCGGGAGCTGGTAAATAACTTATCGCGTTCGGATTGGCAAATGGAATGTATGCGTTTCCGTTTGTGGCAGGTTGTTCTATACTAACAGCAACGGGAGCTAAAATTAAATCATTGTCCAATACAGGCACTGTCACTACCAGATCAATTCCAGTCTCAGCCATATCGTCAACAGCAGTAGGAGGTTCTGTAAGTTCGAATAGAACGCCCAAATTATCAACAAACCGTTGCACAAATTGCTGGTAGTAGATGTTGGCAAGGGTTGCATCATGGATCACAAGGGTGTTTTCATCATTGTCATTGTCAGCTGCGGCGCTCCAGTTATGTGATCCGGTAAAAACAATAGGGTCCGAAATAGGAGAATATTGATCCACAATCATATATTTATGGTGCAATATTCCGCTGGATACCTCGTCAAATGTAAAATGCGTTGTTAAAGAGGCTGACAAAATAGAGTTAACGGTCACGCTGTTACCTGCTTCGCTGTTTGTAATTACATTTACAGCAACACCTGCAGACTTACGGGCAGCAATTGCATCAGCCATTTCAGTACGTGTCATCAACATTGTTGCTATACTAAGATCACTATTTGATGTGCTGATCACTTCAACAATACGACCATTAACACCATCGGAAGGGCTGAAGTAACATTCCACATATTTCCCGTTTATCATGAATTCGTGGGGAGTATTGTTCTTTTTAGCGGAGCCGAATTTTGCATTGGCAGCGTTGGGCTGGTCGCCATAAGAACCCCACATTTCTTCAAATTCAATCTGGTAAGCACGTGCAAGGCTCTGGTCCTGCACGATTATGACATTATTGGCATCGAGGTTGATCTGCCCATCGGTAAAGTTTGTGGAGCCTGTCCAAACGAGCGGATCATTTGGATCGTTTGATTGGGCATCGAAAACTACGAATTTGTTGTGCATGATACCCGTACGTTGCGAACTGCTTGGTCCTATCAACACATGAACTGCTGAACCTAAAAGTTCGTCAATTCCCAAATTTGCTGTTGTCCCGCACCCGATTACTCGAACCCTAACACCACTGTTGGCTGCAGCTTTCAATGCATTGCTGATGTTGCTGATGCCCTGGTTGTTAAAATTATAAATGGTAAAATCAATGGTGTACTTTGCCCGTTGAATATATTTGATAAGTGTATCGTCCATGGTTGATGGAAGGTAAATTGCATCCACTCCATTGGAGTATGAGAGGTCAACCGGACTGTTAAAGTAGGCTTTCATATCTCCACTTGAATTTGAAACGGTAGCAAATGACTGAACTGCTGATTTCGCTGTATCACTTCCGCTTACCGAAAAAGCCATTATCCAGGTAATTTCACCCGGATTTAAACCGGCTAAATCTATGCTGTGACTGGTACTTCCGCCGGCTCCGGAAATGACATTTGTAGTAACAGACTCAGCGGTCGGTCCATAGTACAATTGGGTTGTGCCTGCAATATTGGTGTTCCAACTGAAATCGAGTGTTGTTTGGGTGAATGATGTATTGATTAAAGTACTGGTCAGATAAATTGAGCTGGTCAGGCTGATGTCATTCAAATCGCGGGGCAATAACTGGTAGCCGCCATTGGGATTACTATAGTGGAATTGTGAGCAGATGGCTGTAAGGTTCACCATGCCGGAAGGAATAACAGTTCCGACTAAATTCTGTCCATTTTTGATATAAATATAACCTGTCTGACCATTGGCAGTAAATTCATATAAATTATTCCCGGTAAAATTTTGTCCTGCATCATTAAACTCAATATTATTTATTTTCACCAGCCTGCTTTCATATTGCTCAGAAATTTGATTCGGTGTCAATACAATGGGTGCAGGCAGAGGATTTCCTGTTGAATTGACCACAACACTGGTAAGCGGATCCAGTTCGAGCAACTGGTTGTAATTTTTCAAAGTACCCGTTACCGTAATGGTATCGCCTCTGTTAACCACACCTACCGAGCCACCATAAGCCGCAATTCCGGCTGTTGCATCCTGGAAATACCGGATGATACCAAGTTCTGAACCGTTGGTTGCAATCCCTTTCACCGTAACAACAGTGCCAATTGGCATTCCACGTGCCTGGAGGATAGTGTTTTGAGCATAGTTGAAAGAGAAAATGCACAGGAAGAAGAGTGTAAATGAGAATGATTTTTTCATCTGAATAAAAATTAAAGATAATTAAAAAAACATGATTTTTAAAGAAGCTGTGAATTGACGGGGTGCTCCCATAAATACAGAAGCCGAACGCGCATCAAAGGTATTGTAAGGTTGCTGAATATAGGTGTCATTGTTCTTTGCATCCGAAACATAAACTGTATTCAGTGCATTCAATACATTTAACTTAATGGTGAAACCGATTTTCTCAAGGGAGTTAAATTTGAAACGATACCCGGTATGAAAGTCAATCAGAGCATAATCGGGAATTCTCCACGATTCAATGGGATTTCCGAATTCATCGGTGCATTCTTCGGGATTAAAGTCGGAATAATAGCGATTAAAATAGATGCCCCCTCCCTCTATGTACAATCCTTTGATGGGTTCATACCTCAAACTTGCTCCAAATTGAGTTTGAGCTGCATCACCTACATGGATACCGGTCGCATCAAAACTTAAAGTATTTGCCGGTTCATTGGTATCTGTATAATACATTTGAAGGTTTTCGATTTTCTTGTCCCATCTCCAGTTGCCCAATGAAATCAATCCCTGAAAATCGAGTTTACGCAATACCCTGTAAATAAAATCTACCTCAATACCAATATGCAGAGCATCCATTCCGGGAATATCACCATAAGTGTAACCCTCAGTACCAGTAAAAGGATCCTCATATTTACCCCTTACCTGGTTGGTAGGTTTATTTTCCCACTTGGTATAATAACCGTTTACATTGGCAGAAAACTTTTTGCTGTTATATGAATAGCCTAGTTCCAGCGCTTTTACTTTTTCATTTTTTGTGATTGAGTCGGGAAGGAAATAAGCTGTGAAGCCTTTAAAATAGTACTTAAAATCTCTTGTTTTAGATAAGTAGCCTAAATTGACAAAAACATTACTGTGAATGCTAAGGTTGTAGTTGGCGCCTGCTTTGACAGTAAAGCCAGGTTTATACTTCCAGTCCGACGTAAGATCACCAAAATAATCTATCTTTTTAAATCCGCTGACAGAACCGGTAACATTCACGAAAGTGCTGATATTTCCGGTTTTATATTCCACTTGCGTGAAAAGTCCTCCCCAGTTCACGAGTCCGTCATCATAATAATAGACTTTGTCGCCAACGTGTTTAACAGCTAACTGCAGATTTGCACCATAATCATTGCGTTTATCATTTCCATCAATGGCATAATCTCCTCCCAGAAGGTCGGTAATCTCCATGTAATGTTCAGCTTTGAATGAACGCAAATCAATGCCACCAGACCAGTCAATTTGGTCGTTCACTTCATAGCTGAATGTAGAAAGCAGCCCGTACCATTTGTGATTATTATTACTCTGGACAAGGTAATTAGAAGAAACATATAACTTATCATTAAATGCGGGGGCGATAGGTTCAATAGTGTCTCCAAATACAATTGTGGGTTTTGTATTTAGGTCATAAATGCTCTGCCAGTTAATCTGCCCGATTTCGTCAGAACTAAATAAATCAGGATTGTTTTGAACATCAGCAGGAGTTATCAGGTTTGTATTTTTAAGACTGGTTCTTGTCCCCTGACCACCACCGTTTCCGAGGGAAAGATAAACAGTATTGGATAATACGAACCTGTCATTCACATTCCATGAATCACGTATGCTGAATTGCGGCTTGAAGTAGGTGTTGACTTTTTCATTCAGTACTTCTCTTTCAGCATCAGGATTGGGAATGCGAGCAGAATAATCACTGTTCCACTGATCTGCATCACGTTGTAAATATCCCCAATGCTGACTATAACCGATTCCCTGGTTTTGAATGGGAGGGAAATCTTCGGAAGAAACACCGTGTTTTGCTGCATAATCAGTGTCATAAGCGGCAATAGATCGCTTATAGCTCCGCTGGGTATGGGTTTGCGGCGCTCCGAAACCGGTAAGACTTGTGATATGTTTTCCCCATGTTTTATCAATTTTGGCGAAGAAAAACCATGCCTTTACACTTGTTTGATCTACCCATCCGTCTCCGCCTTTGTAAGCTCCGGCAAGTGTAACTCCCCATCCCTTTTTTAATTTACCGGAAGTATATCCCAGGCTGGTGGTCAGTTTCCCATTGTTGTCAACCGCTTGTTCAATGCTCAGGGATCGGTTGTTATCAATACCCTTCGTAAGGATGTTCATCGTACCTCCAACCGAAGGCAATGCTAACTTGGATGCTCCCAATCCGCGCTGCACCTGAATACTGCGGGTTACGGCATCCAACCCAAACCAGTTGGACCAATATACCCAGCCATTCTCCATATCGTTAACAGGAATACCATCAAGCATTACGGCAACATTCCGCTGACTGAATCCCCTGATGGTAATGCGGGCATCGCCATCGCCACCGCCCTGCTGGGTAGCATAAACGCCGGGTGTTTTGTTTAGCAACATAGGAATATCCTGTCCTGACAATTGTTCTTCAATTTTGGCGGGTAATAAAGTGGTAAAAGCAACAGGCGTTTCCCGTGAACGCGCAACATCTCCGACTATTGATATTTCATCCAAAATAATGGTCTCCAACGTGAAGGAAAGGCTCACTGGTTTATCAATAACTTCTATCTCCTGCGAAGCCGTGACAAAACCTACATAAGATACTTCAAGGGTATATTTGCCCTTATCCAAAAGAAGGGTAAAGTTTCCTTCTATATCCGTTACTGTTCCCGTTAATGTCCCTTTAATAACAACATTAGCTCCCACGACCGTTTCACCTAAAAAGGAATCTTTAACTACCCCGGTCACCTTTTGCTTTTGAGCAAATACAGTAATAGCGAAAACCAAAAACAACTGGAAAAGGAAAATCTTTCGTTTCATAAAAATGTGTTTAAATCAAAAAGTACCCGACCTGAAATTACGATAATTTGCAGGAGCTATATTTATTGAATAAGAAGTAAAACAGGATTATTGAACCAGTATCTTTCTGACAGATGCTTTGTCATCTGAAAAAATCACTTTCACAAGATAAATACCTGGTTTCTTGGAATCAAGGACAACATTTGCTTCTTTTTGGAGTGAAGAAAGCACTTCGTTTTGTGTCTCTTTTCCCGTTATATCATAAACCTGAACTGTTTTAATAAAATTGCCTGACGTTATTGTAAAGAGTTCATTGACAACCGGATTGGGATAAACACTAAAAGAATTCCCTGAAATTAATTCATTAACTGCCTGGTAATTGGGGTCAGCAATACAGCCATGTTCCCCCAGGTTATCCCAAATATCCTTATACACAATAAAACCGGTTGCGGTGTCCACTTTCCCCGGAACGGTATCCCATGTTTGGGTTACAATAAATGGATTTGGATTGGTTACCACACCCTGAACAACTGAAGGTTTTCTGATGAGAGAATGGTCAGATGTCCACGACATCCAGTATGGACCGTAGGTGACGCCATCAGTCGCCTTTGACTGTACAATGTAATTGATAACTTTACCGGTAACCGGGTCTCCATTGGAGTTGTTATAGGTAAGCGTCGAATCCTGGACGTACGACCAACCGGTTTCGGCAGAAATAGCATTTCCCAATCCGATTTGACCGATCAAATCAACCGGTGTGACATTAGTTGAAGTGGGCGGAACTCCATTGGGTGTCTTTATAAGTGCAATGGCATCGTTTCCATTCATGTAAGTAGGTGCCGGATAAACACCGTCAAGCTGGTCTGCCATCGCTTGTAAAATCGGGCTGCAGGCAGGCGAAGTAGGAGTGCTTGTTGTTTGTCCGTTAACAAGTACAAAAGTCTTATAGGGTTCAATGGTTCCCACTAAATGAGTAACACCCCCTTCGGTGAATACGGAACTTCCATTGCTGTAACGCACTACATAATAATTGTTCAGGTCAATTGCCTGACTGGTAGGGTTGTAAATTTCAACACATTTGTTATTACCACTGCCTTCGATATATTCTGAGAAGAATAAATCAGTGGGGGTTTGGGCAAAAGTAAAAATTGAAGTTAAAGATACAATCATTAAAAGTAAGAGATTTTTCATAATTTGTTTAGTTTAAAATGACAATTTAAATAATAATGATGCTGTTTGTAAAAAATATTTTCTATGCAAATTTACTATTTAATTAGCCATAAAAACAAATCTATTTTAACTCCAATACTTAATTATAATCATACTAATTATAGATAATACGTTACTCAACTGAAATGAATTCTTTTAATTATTTTAGCCGCGTCAAATGAACATTCAGGGACGACCCTAAGTAATCTAAAATAAAGCGCTTGATGAAAAAAACAGTTTATATCGCACTCTTATTTCTTTTGGAATTTGCCCTAAATTCAGGACTTCATGCACAGGGTGATAAAAAATTCAACGTGATCAGTATTGGTTTCTATAATCTTGAAAATCTTTTTGACACCATCAATGATGTCGGGTTTGAAAATAGTGATGAATTCACACCGGAGGGAGTTAACCATTGGACATCTGCAAGATACAACAAGAAACTTGCAAATATGGCAAACGCAATTTCACAGATAGCTGTAAACGATACGCCAAACGGACTTGCATTGCTGGGTCTTTCTGAAATGGAAAACAAAAGCGTTCTTGAGGACCTTGTAAAACAGGAAGCGATTCTGGACAGGGATTACCAAATTGTACATTTTGAAAGTTCCGACCGGAGAGGTGTGGATGTAGCATTGCTATATCAACCCAAATATTTCCATGTAACCAGCAGCAAATCGTATCCGCTCCGAATGGCTGAAGATACAGCATGGCGAACGCGCGATCAACTGGTAGTTACCGGTTTACTTGATGGTGAAAACATTCATGTAATTGTAAACCACTGGCCATCAAGGAGCGGCGGAGCTGAAGCAAGTGAATCCAAACGAATAGCAGCCGCCGACCTTTGCAGACATATTGTTGATTCCCTTTTTACCCTGGATGAAAATGCAAAAATTTTGGTTTTGGGCGACATGAATGACAATCCCGACAATCTAAGCATTGAACAGCATCTGAAGGCTAAGGGTGACGTTACAAAGATTGAGGCTGGTGAGCTTTTTAACCCGATGTTTAATTTGTACAAAGAAGGAGTCGGTTCTCTCGAATACAAGGGAATCTGGGATCTGTTCGATCAAATCATAATTTCGACCGGATTTTTAAGAACAGGCAAATCGGGTTTTAAATTCGGGCAGGCTCATGTTTTCAATTATGATTTTTTAAAACAAAAGGAAGGGCCTTATGAAGGTTATCCTGACCGGACATTTGCCGGGAAAAATTACCTTGGAGGTTATAGTGACCATTTTCCGGTTTATATTAATTTGGTGAAAGAGATTAAATAATCTGTAGTCATCTTTTGACTGAATGATTTTAAATCTTTGCCATTTTGATTCCTCTGCTCAAATCAATAATGAAAAATACAGAAAACGGCTATACTGAAACCATCATGAGAAAAAAAAGCGTTGTGTATTTCACCCATAGTTTGCAAAGGAAATTTCCAGGTTCGCAAAAAGTTCTGTTTCAGTTAAAAATAAAATGATGAAGAGTATTTGTGTGTTTTGCGGTTCCAGTAGTGGAAATAATCTGATTTACAAAAGGGAGGTCGCTTTGTTTGGAAAATTGTTAGCCGAACAAAACATCACCCTGGTTTATGGCGGAGGAAAGGTTGGATTGATGGGAGTAATTGCCGACAGTGTGCTCAATCATGGTGGCAAATGTATCGGGATAATGCCCAAAAGCCTGAACGACCTGGAAATCACACATGATAATCTGACGGAATTATTCATTGTAGATACCATGCAGGAAAGGAAGTCAATGATGGCTGAGCTGTCAGACGGATTTATTGCAATCCCGGGCGGATTTGGGACACTGGATGAATTATCCGAAGCGCTTACTTACAGCCAGTTGAGAATTTATGATAAACCCATCGGACTATTTAATATTAACGGGTATTTTGATCATCTGCTTGTATTTTTGGATCACATGGTAAATGAGCGGTTTGTCAGGGAAGAACATCGCGAAAATATCATTATCAGTGATGATGCACAGCAGTTACTCACGAAACTGAACAACTATCATCCTGTTCACATTGACAAATGGATTAAAGATATCAAGGAAGAAAGCTCATTAAATTAACAAATGGTTGTTATCGGAATCACCGGAACGTTAGGCGCAGGGAAAGGGACTGTAGTGGATTATCTCCTTAAGGAGAAGGGATTTAACCATTTTTCGGTACGCCAATTTTTATTGGAAGAAATTCGAAGTCGCCATCTGCCCGAAAACCGCGATAGCATGGTAGTTGTTGCCAACGAACTACGGAGGATGAACTCACCCTCATATATAACCGATCAACTCCATCTCCAGGCAATGCAGTCGGGTAAAAATGCTGTAATCGAAAGTATTCGTACACCCGGAGAAATTGATTCGCTCAGAGCAAAAGGGAATTTCTATCTTTTTGCAATAGATGCTGAACCTTCGATAAGATTTGAAAGAATAAGAAAAAGAAATTCAGAAACAGATCAGATAGATTTCAGCACCTTTATTCAGAATGAACAGAGAGAAATGAACTCTGCCGATCCTAATAGCCAGAATCTTCAGAAATGCAGGGAAATGGCGGATAATGTTTTCCTGAATAACGGAACCATCAGTGAACTTTATGAGAAGGTGAAGGAAGTTTTAAGGGAAATAGGGATATGAGGGAAATTGATTGAAATTGGGAAATAAGTTTCGCAAGAGACGAACCCTGAACGCAAAACTGCAAAAGATAAAAACATGGATACAATTAGCGAACCAAACCACATCAGACCAAGCTGGGACCAGTATTTCATTGATCTAGCGCACTCCGTTTCGAAGCGGGCTACCTGCGACCGGGGAAGAGCCGGATGCGTGATTGTGAAAGACAAACAAATCCTGGTGACAGGATATGTGGGATCGCCACGCGGTTTAAAACATTGCGACGAAGTGGGTCACCTGATGAAAAAAGTAGTTCACGAAGACGGCTCTGTAAGCCAGCATTGTGTACGAACGGTTCACGCCGAGCAAAATGCCATCACCCAGGCAGCCCGTAGGGGCATAGCGCTGGAAGGCGCAACCTTATATGTTCGCATGACACCCTGCCGCACCTGTGCTATGCTCATCATCAATTGCGGAATTGAACGTGTGGTTTGTGAAAAGAAATACCATGCCGGTAAAGAGTCGGAAGAAATGCTGAAAGAAGCTAGGGTTTCACTCGAATACTTTTCAGAAGAATTGCTGGAATATCCGGGGCAATAAAATTGTTCGCAACAGAAAATATCAGGGTCAATTGATTATCCCAAAGGAATTTTGATTGCCAATAATCTGTGGAATCAGTGGCAATTGATTTTCCCTAATTCCTGAACAGTTTGAAGATATCGTTTCCGTTTGCGAAGATTAGCAGTCCAAAAAGGATCACCATACCAGCAATTTGAGCATACTCCATAAATTTGTCGCTGGGCTTGCGGCGGGTAATGATCTCGTAAAACAGGAACATCACATGACCACCATCCAATGCCGGAATGGGTAATACATTTAAAATAGCGAGCATGATGGAAAGGAAAGCGGTTAACGTCCAGAAACTCTGCCAATGCCATTGGGCTGGGAAAATGCTACCGATAGTAATAAAACCACCAACCGATTCATAAGCTTTAACTTCAGGATTGAATAATAACTTTAATTGTTTGAGATAATTTCCGACACCTTTGTAAGCCTTCACAACACCGGCAGGAACAGCCTCAAAAACGTTATAGTCTTCTTTGCTCAGGGTAAAATAGTTTTCGATGGGTTTATTGAAGATGCCCAATTTACCTTCTTCCGGCACAACAACACTAATTGGAATTGTATCCAAATTTCTGACTACTGTAACCGTAACGCTTTCGTTTTTATGCTTTTGGATTTCGGTAAAGAAATCTCCAAAATATTCTGCAGGCTTATCATTCAAGGCAATGATCCGGTCGTCAATTTGCATTCCGGCATCTTTTCCGGCTGAATTTTTTGTAAAATCACCCACATTGAATGGAATTCTGAAACTGATAAAGTCGGGAGATTTATGCTTGATCAGCTTGCCAAGGAATCCTTCAGGTATTTCGAGATTAACTTTTTCGCCATTGCGCTCAACCTGAATGGTTTTGGCATCATCAAGTATTATTTTTTCAGGTATCTTATTGAAATTTTCAATGTATTCATTGTCAATTGTAAGAATTTTGTCCCCATTCCTTAGCCCGGCAACCATTCCCATCGAGTCAACAGCAATACCATATTTTACTTCTGAAGTCGGAAGGTATTCCTCGCCCCATGTAACCAGCATGACAATATAAATCAGTATGGCAAGCAAAATATTCATTGTAACCCCGCCAAGCATAATGATCAATCTTTGCCAGGTAGGTTTGCTCCTGAATTCGTAAGGCTCAGGCGGTTTGCTAAGTTGTTCTTTGTCCATTGATTCATCTATCATTCCTGAAATCTTAACATACCCTCCCAAAGGCAGCCAGCCGATACCATATTCCGTTTCGCCGTATTTGAATTTAAAGAGTGAAAACCAGGGATTAAAAAAAAGATAAAACTTTTCGACCCGTGTCTTAAATGCTTTGGCAGCCAAAAAATGCCCCAATTCATGTATGATTACAAGTATTGATAAGCTTAATAATAACTGAAGTATCTTAATAAAAACTTCCATCTATGCTGAAATTAATAAAATTTAATCAACGAAACATAGTAAGAACTGTTCTTCTTACTCAACAATAATCTAAAATCAACTTTTCCGCAATAATTCTTGTTTCCCGATCTGTGTCAAGGTAATCATTCACCGAAGGATGAGCAATGAATGCAACAGTATTCATACACTTTTCAATAATATCAGGCATTTTCAGGAAACTGATTTTGTTCTTCAAAAATGCGCCGACAACCACTTCGTTGGCAGCATTTAAAATGCAGGGCATATTTCCCCCTTGATCCAATGCGAAAAATGCGAGCGCAAGATTACGAAATTTTTTTATATCAGGCGGTTGAAATGTGAGCTTACCAAAATCCTTAAAATCAAAACGCGGAAAATCATTTTCGAACCGCGCTGGATAGCTGAGAGCGTATTGAATAGGCAACCGCATATCGGGCAGGCTCATCTGAGCTTTCATCGAACCATCCCTGAACTGAACCAAAGAATGAATAATGGATTGTGGATGAATAACAATATCAATTTGTTCTCTTTTTAAACCAAATAGCCACTTTGCCTCAATCACTTCCAGCCCTTTATTGATGAGAGAAGCCGAATCAATGGTTATTTTATCTCCCATAGTCCAGTTCGGATGGTTCAGGGCATCTTTAGGCGTAACTTTTTGGAGTTGTTCAAAAGTGAAATTTCTGAACGGACCGCCCGAAGCTGTAAGGTAAATTTTTTCAATATCATCGGGATTTTCACCGGAAAGACATTGAAAAATGGCAGAATGTTCCGAATCAACAGGAATGAGAAGAACCTGATTTTCTTTAACAAGCCTTGTTACAATTTCACCGGCTACAACAAGTGATTCCTTATTTGCCAGGGCAATTTGCTTTTTCGCTTTTATGGCGTTGATGGTGGGTAATAAGCCAGCAAAGCCGACAAGTGCGATAAGAACGATGTCAATGGATTCCATTTCCACTATCTGTGCAATGGATTCTTCGCCGGCAAAAACCTTTATGTTGTGCGGCTGTAACGCTTCAGCAACCTGAGAATAAAGATCTTTCCTTCCGATAACCACCGTATTGGGTTTGTACTTTAACGCCTGGCTGATCAGCAACTCGGAATTGTTCAGCGCCGAAAGTACTTCCAGTTCAAACTTATCGGGGTGCATATCAATGACTTCGAGCGCCTGCCTTCCAATTGAACCTGTTGAACCTAATAAGGCAATCTTTTTCTTCAACTAAACTATCTTTATTTAAAATGAAATATAATCCCTCGGGTTAACCGGTGTTCCATTATACCAAAGTTCAAAATGAAGGTGAGGTCCGGTAGATAGCTCACCAGATTCGCCAACGATGGCGATAGGTTCGCCGGCTTTGACAACACTGCCCTGCTTTTTCAAAAGGGATGAATTATGTTTATAACTTGAAACAAAAGTCCCCTGGTGCTGAATACTGATCACATAACCGGTTTGAACAGTCCATTCCGAAAAGATTACAGTGCCATCAAGGGTTGCTTTAACTACTTCATTTTCCCTGGATACTATATCAATTCCATAATGTTGTTTGTTCACATCAAATTCATTCGTAACAAAACCCTTTAAAGGACTCAGGAAAATAAAACTACTTTGTGAAGATTTACCCGCTGATTCAAGGTTATCATTATAAAATAAATCATATTTGTTGCTGGTTTCGTACTCCTGCCTTAACAGAGAATCTTCAGCCGACCGGTTATAACTTACATTTGAATAATCTTCCTGTTTGGCTGATTCTGACAAAAGAACTGTGGTATCTTCCTCTGTTGCAACATACCTGCCTTCAATGACATTTTTTATATTTTGAAGGTATTCGGTTTTTTGTCTGAGGTCTGTTTCGAGCGAATCGGCAAGCTGCTCAAGCTGTATCACACGTTTACGAAGGGTAACATCTGTGTAACCAGGAATGTATTCCCGTAAAGGAGTAAAAGCTATCAGAAACGATGTGGCAACAATTAACAGGATGGCGATAGTACCCGACACGACAAAAACATTCAGTTTGGACAACCGGAACGAAAATTTTTCTTCATAGGTATCTTCATTGCTGATTACCAGCCGGTATTTGTTCCTGAGCCTTCTGATCCAGCGGTTTGTCTTATCTTTACCTAAATTTTCGGGCATGTCTTTTTTTAAATTACGGACGGCAAAGATACATAGTATTTGCTTCAAAATGTTAGGTTTGGATAGTTAAACATCCTTAAAATATAGGGAGGAAAATCAGAGTCTGTTTAAAATTCAGTGTAAAATTTAACTTTTACATTTTGCTACGAAGTCACCAGGACATGAAGAGTACACAAAGTGCGGAAAATGAATAATTTCTTAATGAAACTCAGTGTTATAACTTTTTATTTCACTGAGAACCACAGAGGGTTTCACTGAGGTTCACAGAGAAAATTTGGTTTATTTTAATTTAAAGTTTTACCTCCGTGCTGCTCTGTGACTTCTCTGTGCAACTCCGTGTTACAAATCAAGAGTTTAGCATTTTTAAACAGTCTCTTATTGTTTCGAGGAAAATAGTGGATAGCGAAAATTTTCGGTTTTTACTCTTTTAATCCTGTTGACGCGACACCCACTTCTTTCTGACATTTAGAAATAACCATACAAGCCGGAGAAGGAAAAGTCGTTCAAACCAAAAGGCTGCCCGACTTTTTTATTCGGGCATAAATCAATCTATGATTTTCATTTATGCCACCATATTATGGGACTAAATTTTTTGCAATTTGATTTCTGACGGCATAATCCGCAATTTTCATGACATGTATGGTAAAATAAAATATTTTTGTAAAAAAATAGTTAAGTAATCGTCACTCACAGACTGAGCAAATAAATAACTTTACACATTCTTGACCTCAAAGAGATCATATCATATTTTATTTTTACTAGCAGTTTTTGCTGTTACTGTAACAACCAATTCCTGTTCGACCAAGAAAAACTCCTTTACCCGCAGGGTTTACCATAACCTTACCGGTCATTATAATATGTTCTGGAACGGGAGAGAAAGTTACCGTGACGGTGTGAAGCAACTTGAAAAAACAGCCAAAGATAATTACACCGAAATCCTCAGGTTCTATAATTTTGGCACCGAGGCAGAGGCGCAGGCGCTCAATCCGTATATGGATAAAGCAATTGAGAAGGCTGCCCTCAACATCCAAAACCACTCGATGTTTTTCAACAGGAAAGAATATGTAAGATGGATTGACGACAGCTATTTTCTTATCGGACTGGGCTATTTTTACAAACAGGATTACAACAAGTCAAAACGAACATTTGAATTTATTACAAACGAATACAAGAAAAATGCGATTCGTTACGACGCTTTGTTGTGGATGGGAAACAGTTACCTGCAGCAAAAAAAATACAAGCGGGCTGAAACCGTGTTGGATAATCTGAAAAATGAGATCAACAAAAATCCTGATGTTTCAGAGAGCGTAAAAAAATCATTGCCTCTGGTCAGAGCCGATTTATATATCGTCCAGAAAAAGTACGGTGCAGCAAAGGAACAATTATTAGAAGCGCTTTTTCTTAACCAGAAAAAGAAATCGGAAGCAAGGGTAAAGTTTATACTGGGTCAGATTTATCAGAGCGAAGGTGAACTTTACAAAGCCTCGGAATACTACAAACAGGTGGTAAAAATGAATCCGCCGTATGAAATGGCTTTTAATGCAGCCATTAACCTTGCTCAGAGTTATGATACCCGCTATGGAATGGATAGCAAATCCATTATCCGTAACCTCGAAAAAATGCTGAAAGAGGATAAAAACAAGGATTATCGCGACCAGATATATTTTGCTTTGGCTGATATCGCTACCAAAGACGGGCAGGATACTCTGGCTATCCATTATTTAAAACTTTCGGTTGCAACGTCCAAAATCAACAATTATCAAAAAGCTGCTTCATCCCTCAAATTGGGCGATCTTTATTTTATCGTTCCGAACTATAAACTGTCGCAGGCTTATTATGATACAGCCATGCAGGTATTGCCCAAGGATTATCCGAATTATGATAAAATTAAGGATAAAACAACCTATCTGACGGAGCTTGTTACCAACCTTATAGTAGTGGAAACTGAAGACAGTTTGCAAAGGCTGGTTGCCATGAACGAAGAAGATCGTAACAGTGTCATAGATAAAATTATTGAAGACCTGATTGCGAAGGAGGAACAGGAAAAAGAGTTGGAGGAACTTCAACTGGCTTTGGGTCTGGTCAGTCAGGAAGGCTCTAACCAGATAGGCGGACCTTCAAACGGAGGTTGGTACTTCTATAATCCGACTGCAATTACCTTTGGGGCAGCTGAATTTAAGAAAAAATGGGGAAACCGTAAATACGAGGAAAACTGGAGGCTATCCAACAAACAAGCCATATACGAACCTACAGAAATAGAACTTACCGAAGAATCCGATACACTTGGGAAAGACAGCACAATCGTGGTTTCCAACGATCCTCATAAACGGGACTATTATCTTCAAAATCTTCCGTTTACCCCGGAGAAGTTAGCGATAAGCGACAGCCTCATCGAAAATGCCCTGTACAATCTCGGTTTCATCTATAAAGATAAACTGGAGGATGATCCAAAATCCATCGAATCATTCGATACTCTCCTTCAACGTTTTCCAGGATTCAGCAACAGACTTGAAGTTTATTACCAGTTGAACCGGCTTTTTACAAAAGCTGAAAATCCTGAAATGGCTGAGTATTATAAAAATCTGATAGTCGAAAACTTCCCCGAAAGCGATTATGCCAAACTGCTTCTTGATCCGAATTATTTCAAAGAGCTGGAAGCCCAGAAAAACCTCGCTTATAACCTTTATGGCGAAACTTACGACCATTATCAGTCGGGGAGATATTTTACAGTTTACAGCAACAGTAACAGGGCATTAAAGGAGTTTGCCGGCCCACCTGATATTTTAGCCAAATTTGAATACCTCAGGGCTTTGTCGTTAGGGAAAATTGAAGTGGTGGATTCTCTGAAGCTGGCACTCGAAAACCTTGTTGCCAAATATCCCGACAGTGAGGTGATTCCCCTTGCGCAAAATATTCTCAACTACTTAAAAGATCCGGGCGATACCACCTCCACTAAAAAAGAACCCGAAGAGGTAATTGATGTTTCTATTTATGAATTTAATCCCAACAGTAAACAGATATTCGCTTTGGTGATTGACGATGAAAATATCAATATCAATGCTCTGAAGGTTAGAATTTCAGACTTCAACCAGAAGTTTTACAGCCTGGAGAATTTATCCATCACAAACATCCTGCTCAATTCAAGTACCCATTTTGTGATGGTTGGTAATTTTGCTTCTATCAAAGATGCGATGAACTATTACAATGCTATCATGGCAAACGATTACGTATTTGCCAACCTTAACAAGGAGAGTTTCAGCAGCTTTTCGATTGCCCAGGAAAACTATCCGGTTTTTTATAAAGATAAGGATGTAAAAAAATACCTTGCTTTTTTTAAAAAGAATTATTTTAAGAACCAGTAATTTTTCTACTTTTATGTTCGCAAAAATGAAAAACATGACAAAAAATAATATCATTGAAACAAAGCCCAACAACATTGTTGCCGGTACGATTATTAAAGGTGAAATTATTGCCGATGGCGACTTCAGAATTGACGGAAGCCTGGTCGGTTCGATCAATTGCAAAGGAAAAATTGTGATCGGGCAGTCGGGGAGCATCGAAGGTGAAATTATTTGCCAGAATGCGGATATCTCTGGTAAAATTAAAGCTCACGTAAAAGTTGAGCAACTCCTGATGATGAAATCAACTGCCGAATTGCATGGAGATGTGATTACAGATAAAATTTCAATAGAACCCGGTGCTAAATTCTCTGGTTCGTGCGATATGGACGGAGGAAAACAACAAAAGCCCGCGGCTTTGCCACTCAAGGAAAATGAACAACCAAAAGAAAAATTATTTAAATAATTACGCCAGGTATTCGAGTATTGCTTTTCAAATGTTAGCCATTATCCTTCTGGGAGTGTTTGGCGGTTACAAACTTGATGATTGGCTCAACATGTCTTTCCCTGTTTTTACTTTGTCGCTCTCGATTATTTCAGTGGTTTTAGCAATATACACTGTTACAAAAGATCTCCTGAACAATAAATCCAACCCAAAAAAACAAAACGAATGAAACTTAACTATGTCATCTTTCTCAAAAAACTGCTCATTTTTACCTTGATCCTTGCAACAGCCGTTATTGGTGCGGCATACTTCCTCCCTCAGTCATTTGTTTCGCCGGCTTTGCCCTACCTGCTATTCTTTTTCTTTTCGGTAACTTTAATCGTTCACCTTATCCTGCTCAAAGTATCAGCAAAAAAAGGAAGCGGGTTTACCAATTATTTTATGTTGCTCACTTTCGGAAAACTGCTTTTTTTCCTGACGATAATTTTGATTTATGCCCTGCTGAACCGTTCGGATGCGGTTCAATTCATTGCTTCATTCTTTATTCTGTATGTCTTTTTCACTGTGTTTGAGGTTGTTTTGAGCCTTTCGCATATCAATTCAGCCAAACATGGAGAAACCGGTAAATCGGGTTAATGCTTATTTTTCTTTAGGGCATCCATTTCAGTCATAAATAGTTCAAGGTCCGATACAAACTCCTGTAAGCCTTTTATCTTTTTCAGGGTCAGTTTATGAGCAGTGAGAACATTGGATATTTTTTTTATTCCTGTAATCAGTAGTTGCAAATCTTCATTTTTCATTCTTCCTTTGATGAGCATGAAGTAATCAAATGATTTCTGGTCGGGAAATAATTTGCCATCAGGGTTATGATTAGGAATAACATGATAAGAAACCATGGTATCCGGCCGGGTATAATAGAAAATGGGATAGTTAAGCGAAATGTTTCTTTCAGGATCAAAAACCGTTAAATCTTCAGGTTGATGAGTTAGTTTTAAATGCAGTGCTTCATTTAATCTCAGTGCGATCCAGAAATCCTGCTTATGGCATGAAATACCAATGAGAGCAATGTCGTCGCTATAATTGCTGTCAAGTTTTATTTTTCGTACCATGTTCCAAAGATTGTTCTCCAAAATTAGTAAAAGAACAGGAGCAAAGTACAATTATGGGTTGAAAATAAACTTAACTAATCCTGACTTTCAGGTACCAGTTTTTCAAGGGCTTTGCCTGCAGCTATCTGTTCTGCTCCCTTGATCGAAAAATCCCTGCCACTCGCTAAAACCTCGTTGCCTACTGATAATTCAACTAAATATTGTTTTCCATAACCATTTCCAATCTCTTCTATCATCTTGAATTCGATCGGTATTTTTTCTTTTTGTGACCATTCGATCAACTGACTTTTGAAATTGTTGTCTTCATTTTGAATTTTTTCAATATCGAGGTGTACTTCGATTACCCTTGTCAAAATAATTTTTTTGGCAAAGTCATACCCTTTATCAAGATATAGTGCGCCGACAAATGCTTCAAAGGCATTACCGTGCATTGATTTGCACTGATGATTGAAAGTTTCGGATTTGATCAGCCTGTCGAGTCCCAGCTTGATTGAAAGTTTATTCAATTGCGCACGACTAACTATTCGGGCGCGCATCTCTGTGAGAAATCCCTCCTCTTTATAGGGAAATTTTTTAAATAAAAAATCTGCAACAATCAAACTCAAAACAGCATCACCCAAATACTCAAGGCGTTCATTGCTCATTTTAAGCCCATTGACAATCTCCTTTGCAGCTGATTTGTGACGAAATGCAAGCTGGTACAAAAAAATATTCCTTGGGAAATATCCGAAAATATTTTTAATTGAACCCGAAAGTTTTTTATCAGACGAAAATAAAATAGTAAAAGGAGATACTAAATTCAAAATGAAGAATTATTCGCTGTATTTCTTAAAGATTACCGAGGCATTGTGTCCTCCAAAACCAAAAGTATTGCTCAAAGCGTAGTTTATTTCACGCTTTTTACCAACATTGAAAGTGAAATCGAGTTTATTGTCTATTTCAGGATCGTCGGTAAAATGATTGATGGTAGGGGGAACAAAGCTGTTGTTCATCGCCAGAATTGAAGCAATGGCTTCAACCGCTCCGGCTGCTCCAAGCAAGTGACCTGTCATTGACTTGGTAGAATTGATGGCAATTTTATAGGCATGTTCACCAAACAATCCGAGAATAGCCTTGGGTTCAGCAATATCACCAACAGGAGTTGACGTTCCGTGGGTATTGATATGGTCAATTTGGTTGAGACTGATCCCGGCATCTTCACATGCAAACTGCATAGCTTTCATGGCGCCATACCCATCGGGATGAGGAGCTGTCATGTGATATGCATCGGCTGTTAATCCACAACCGACAATTTCAGCATAAATTTTTGCGCCCCGCCTTTTAGCATGTTCAAATTCTTCAATTATCAAAGCAGCTCCGCCCTCGCCCAGAACGAATCCATCCCTGTCCTTATCAAAAGGACGCGATGCGGTTAAAGGATCATCGTTTCGTGTTGAGATGGCATGCATTGAATTGAACCCACCAATACCGCTAACCGTAATGGCTGCTTCAGAACCACCCGCAATGAACACATCCGCTTTTCCCAAACGCAGATAGTTGAAGGCATCCACCATGGCATTCGCTGAAGAGGCACAGGCTGAAACTGTTGCGAAGTTAGGACCACGGAAACCAAATTTAATGGAGATATTTCCGGAAGCAATATCAGCGATCATTTTCGGTATGAAAAAAGGGTTGAACCGCGGGGTTCCGTCTCCTTTATAAAAATCTCCGACTTCCCTCTCGAATGTATCTAATCCGCCAATCCCTGACGACCAGATAACACCTGCACGATCCAGGTCAATCTTTTCAAGGTCAAGACCCGAATCAATTAAACCCTGCTCTGCGGCAACCATGCCATATTGAGCATAAGGATCGAACTTTCTTACATCCTTTCGGTCGAAAAAATTCAAGGGGTCAAAATTCTTCAGCTCACAAGCAAACCGGGTTTTAAACTTAGTTGTATCAAAATGGGTAATCATACCGGCACCACTGGTTCCCTTTTTCAGGTTTTCCCAGAATTCCGATATATTATTCCCAATGGGTGTTAATGCACCCAAACCGGTTATTACGACCCGTTTTAACTCCATGTATTCTCGAAAGGAATTTTACTTCGTATTGTCTTCAATGTACTTAATGGCATCGCCAACAGTGGCAATTTTTTCAGCCTGATCATCCGGAATCGCAATGTTGAATTCTTTTTCGAATTCCATGATCAATTCCACAGTGTCTAAAGAATCTGCACCTAAATCATTAGTGAAACTTGCTTCAGGTGTTACCTCGTTTTCATCTACTCCGAGTTTATCAACGATGATGGATTTTACTTTTGTTGCAATATCAGACATTTTTCTAAAATTTTTAATGGTTTGACGCCGCAAAGAAATGAAATTTATCAAAAATACACAAATTTTTCTTGCGTAGCATTATTAATATTCAACAAATGATATTTATTTGGCTTAAGTTCAGCATAACCAGCAATCATTGCAACTATTTAATATCGTAATAAATACATTGAAAATACTTTATTAATTGCACCAACTGTAAATTCAATCAGTGTATTTATCTTTGGCTGGTCAATTTTGACTACCGGAACTTACACAAATCACTTAAATTTGGATTTGCTTCCGGAGGTTATTGCTTGATTTAACTCAATTGAGATGATAAATATCGCCATTTTTGCTTCAGGTTCCGGCACCAATGCTCAGCGGATTGCCGAATATTTCGCTCCGAACAAAGAAGTTTCGATAACCAGGATTTTTTGTAATAAACCGGATGCTTATGTTTTACAGAGGGCGCAAAAACTGAATATCCCAACCATGATTTTCGACAGAAAAGATTTTTATCATTCAGGTAAAGTTTTTCAACAATTAAAAGATGACGCAACGGACTTCATTGTTTTGGCAGGTTTTCTCTGGCTTATTCCTTCCAATATTATCGCTTCATTCAATAAGAAGGTGATCAATATTCATCCTGCCCTGTTACCAAACTATGGTGGAAAAGGAATGTACGGTCACCATGTCCACCAGGCAGTGATGGCATCAGGCGACAATGAATCAGGAATCACAATCCACTATGTAAATGAAAATTATGATGAAGGAAATATAATTTTTCAGGCAAAATGCAAAATTGAAAACGGGGATACACCGGAATCATTAGCAGCTAAAATTCATGAACTGGAATACACACACTTTCCATTAATAATCGAACAGGTCATTCAGTCCAATCTAAAAAAAGGTTAGATAAAAAGCAAAATGATTACCCGTATGAATTGTACTTCACGACCTCATTGAAATTTTTTCTTATTTTTTCTCTCTGAAGGTAATCACTAGGAGAGTAACCTACGGAAATAATCAGTCCAATTTTTTTACCTTCCGGAATATGCAAAAGTTCCTTGATCGGTTTTTCCCTGAACCAGCCTAACATACACGTTCCCAAGCCCTCTTCAGTGGCTTTGAGACAAAAATGAGCCGCAGCAATTCCGATGTCAATCTTAGGAAACTCAATCTTTTTAATGAACCCGGCGATCCGGGTAATTTTCTTTGGTTTTTCAATCACAAATACCACCAATGCAGGAGCCTGCGGTACAAACTTGTTAAAAACAACAATGTTATCATAAGTTAAATGAGCTACCTTATCCTTCAATACAGGTTCATCCACCACAACAAAAGTCCAGGGTTGCGAATTGCTTGCAGATGGCGAAAGGCGGGCTGCTTCCAGGCATTTTTCCAGCTTTTCCTTTTCAACAGCCTGGGAAGAATACTTCCTTACACTCTGCCTGAGTTTTATCAAATCTATAAGTTCCACAAATTTCTGTTTGAATGAATTCGCAAAAGTAATTCATTCGGAAAATGAAAATAAGAGAAAGTTATGTGGAGAAAAATATCCCTGTTTACGTTGAGTATAAGAATAGTAGCCGACTGCGTTGCACTTTCCTGTCAAGTTATACAAAAGTTGAAGCTGGATACAACCCTTGAATTTACTACTGAACCGGCTATTATTTTTATACAATGTTAGCGTTTTGTTGTTTTCTATTTTGTCGTTTCACTTTTTATTTTTTCGTTGTGTGCCGTCCCTTTTTGCCGTTTTTTCTTTAGTCTTTTTCTTCGTAGTAATATGAGTAGTCAATTCCTTTCATAAACATTTCGCGGTCGTTTATTTTGGTGGTGAGCGCATTTTTCAAATGCGTTTTTAGAACACTACTTTTTGTTGGACTTAGCATCATCGCACTCATATAATCAAGCTTGCTTATTTTACTCCAATTCACGCATTTTTTGAGGCGTTTTTTTAATATCAAATCCAACCATATTCGGGCGCTTCTTCCGTTGCCTTCCATAAAAGGGTGTGCAATGTTCATTTCTACGTATTTGTTTACGATTTCGTCAAATGTAGTTTCGGGCATTGCTTCTATTTGCTTTAATGTGTCGCCTAAAAAGTGGGATACGGCAAATTGAAAGCCACCTTTTGAAATATTTTTTTGTCTGATTTGTCCCGCAAAATCATACAATCCACCAAACAAATAAGCGTGAATTTGTTGCAACCCTTTGGTTGTGCCAACTTCTATGCTGTTGATAAAAGAACTTTCAAACAAGGCATACGCTTTTGTTTTGCTTTTTCCATCTATGCTTTCATCACTGAAAGTAAACCATTCTATGAATCGGTTTGCCTTTTTGCCCGGAAATTCTTTGCCTAAGGCAATTATACCCGCGTAATCCAACATATCGGCTAAACGCTTTTTGCCGTCGGGTGCAAGGAATTTAAACTGGGTAGTGGCACTAACCACTTGGCTGTTTTCTTTTTTCAATTTGGCTTTAAGATATTTCCAATAGTTGCGGGTTTTGTTGTAGTCGTCCTGATCGGTAAGCAAAGCTACAATATCCAGCACACTAAACCACCATTTGGCGTTTTGTTCGATCCCAAACGGCCCGCACTTCGCGGTCGTCAAAAAAACGTATGGATATTTTTGCTTTACTCATAATCTTTATGTTATCTATTCTGTCACTCTGTAATTATCCGTGTAAAATTATGATAATTGTTATCTTTTGGTTGAAGTCTGCTGTGTCACGTTACAATGAACGCCAACTACAATTTTCTGATGACCATCAACCCATCCCGGTCGCTGAGTAAAACGTTTTCAACCCGGTCATCCTGCTGAACAAGATCATTGAATGTCATAATTCCCTGCGTTTCTTTATCGGGAGCATTTTTATCGCTCACCACCTTTCCATCCCAAAGGGCATTATCAGCCATGATAAAACCTCCCTTTTTGACTTTATCGAAAACAAGCCGGTAATAGTCAGGGTAATGTTCCTTTGCTGCATCAATAAAAACAAGGTCGAATTGCTCATTCAATTTCGGGATTATTTCAAGGGCATCACCTGTATGCCTTATGATACGTGATTCAAGACCGGCTTTTATGAAGTACCTGCCCGCGATTTCATCCAGTTCAGGATTGATTTCAATTGTATGCAGAAATCCATCCTTAGTCAATCCTTTAGCCAAACAAATAGCAGAATAGCCGGTATATGTACCAATTTCAAGTATTCTTTCCGGTCGTATCATTCTGCTGATCATTTCGAGTATCCTGCCCTGAACATGTCCCGAAAGCATCCGGGGATATAGCACTTTCAAATGGGTTTCGCGGTTAAGGCTCGCCAGGACTTCATCCTCCGGCGAAGTATGGTCAATAATGTACTTTTCGAACATGATTAATATTTCTTTTAATAGAAGCTAATTCCACTCGTCAACAAAAACCGGGTTGCAATGATAAAAAGCACCGTCATCAGAACGAAAATCCAACCAATTCTGAATTTGCGGGGGGTCCAGGGCAGCTTCAGCATTTGCATGGTAGTGGTATTGTAATTTGAAAAGATAGGAATAACGATCAGGGCGGAAGTGGAATAGAGCAAAATAAGTTCAACCGGATTTTTGGGGATGTTCACAGAATAAAGGATCAGATTCCCTGCAAACCAGGGTACAAATACCGAAGTAAATATATAGATGATCCTGATTTTTGGCTCAATAATAGCAGCCGAGTTTGATGAATAGAGGAATTGCTTGGTTGCATAATACCCCACTATCAGCAACACCACCATCGAAACGATCATGAGCACAATTTCTTCAACATCAAACACATTGCTCAGAAACAGCCATTCTGAAGTGTAAACAAATCCTGTCCGGGTAATTACTCCCACTATATAGGCTCCGAAGAAAAGATTAAAAGCATTGAAAGCCGTCCACAAAGCCAGGGTTTTTAGGAAAACCGTTCGGAAACGTGCCCATAAAAACAACCGGTAAGCACCGAAACCAAGCAATAAGCACACCAGCGGACCCGTACCAAAAATAACAACGAGAGCCTTACGGGTATAAAGGTACGAATAGGTATAAAGCGGCCAGTCAATGCGGTATGAATACAATTTTGTCGGGATATTGAATGCCTTTGCTGCCAGGATGGTTGAAAACTGATGGATATAATAAACAAGCAAAAATGAAAGCAGGAACATCGCCAGCGAATTGATCAGGGTCTTAAAATGATCATACCGCAACTTCCCTGAACTGAAAGTAGAACGAAATAAGCGACCCAATGAACTGACATTCTGTACCGAAATTACTTGAGTCTTTCGAAACGGTTTTGCCAAAACCTCGAAATGCTTTGGAAGAACAAAAATGGTGTTCGGTTGATATTGCGTAAGGTTTGCTGCCTGATCTCCTTCCTTATCTTTTTCCTGATCCTTTTATCCATTGGATCAATTTCTTCTGTTTTGATCGGATGTTTCAAAAACTGGCTGAATTCTTTCTTCACTCCTTCAATACGGGCGGCATTGATTTTTTTACGCATCACAGCCATTTGCCTTTTTGTTTCAAGCTGCTGTTTCTTCTTCCATTTTCTTTCCTCAGCAACAAACTCTTTCCTTCGTTTTTTTTGTATCCGCTTTTTTTCTTTTTGCAACTCTCTATCCAAAGCGATTTCCGATTGATGTAATGAAGTCCCAACGGGTTTCACTCTTTTACCAAAAAGTTCATGCATTACCTTTTGTATCCAATTCCTGAAAGCGAGTGACCTTTCTTTTCTGATTCGCCTTCGATGATGAGCTTTTGCCTCATGCTCCTCGTGTCTTTGCCGGCGGATACTTCTTTTTTCATCAGCAATAAATTCTTTACGCTGCCTGCGAAGAAGCTTTTTTTTGTCGCTTAACCGTTTTCTTTCCGAGCGATCCATGGGTTGATCAGATATAAATCAGGTATGTGTTAAATTTTCAAAGGACAAAAATAGTGGACTCCTTTTTATTTAACAAACTTTATTAGCATACTGAACCCTGAACTGAAAATTGAAAACTGAAAAAAGTGGCAGTCGGCAGTTGGCAATAGACAGTCGGCAAAAACGTGGAACAAAGAACTCTGAACGGGAACAGAAAGCAGAATAAGAGCAGCAGTTGCGGGATTTCAAATCCCAAATTATTCCCGCCCGAATTACCTCACCCTTTGCAAACGCACAAATCCGGACGAGCGGAGTTGCAAGACAGGCTCTTTCGGATTTTAGGGACAGTCTTCGGGCAGGCTAATCCGAAAGCAAATGAAAAGAATTTTAAATCCGGATTGTCTTTTCTGATTCAAGTGTAAGTCACTGATTGAAACAGTGGGGCATAAGTTGTGGGATTTCAAATCCCGAATTATTCCCGCCCGGATTACCTCCCCTCCTGCAAACGCACAAATCCGGACGAGCAGAGTTGCGGGACAGGCTCTTTCGGATTTTAGGGACAGCCTTCGGGCAGGCTAATCCGAAAGCTAATGAAAAGAATTTTCCCGAAGGGATGGCTTTGCCAAAAATCCGGATTATCTTTTCTGATTCAAGTGTAAGTCACTGATTGAAACAGTGGGGCATAAGTTGCGGGATTTCAAATCCCGAATTATTCCCGACCGGATTACCTCCCTTCCGGCAAACGCACAAATCCGGACGAGCAGAGTAAATCCGGACGAGCGGAGAGAAATTTTAACAGATGTCCATAAAAATCATTGATTATAACTATTTTTGTATATAAATTTTTTTTGACAAATGGAAAATGTAATCATTAAAGTAAAAACAAAATCAGATTCGAAATTCCTTTCTGAGTTAGCCAAAAAGTTAGGATTCGATTCGATAATCCTATCAGACTTTGATAAGAGGTATCTTGCAAGAAAAAAGCTCACCGAACTAACTGACACGATAAATGATTCTAATATTTCTGAAATTGAAATTACTGAAATAGTAAAAGAAGTCAGGTCAAAGAGGTATGGAAAAAGAAAAAAGGATTAAGGTTTTATTTGATACCAATATATGGGTAAGTTTTTTTCTTGGCGGAGAAAAGAGTTTAATGCATGATCTTATCCTTGATAAAAGGCTGGAAATATATGCTTCAAACGAACTTGCTGAAGAATTATTTGAAACACTCAAGAACCGAAAATTTGAAAAAATCGTCAACAAATTCCTATTAAACAATTTTAAAATCTTGTTTTACGAATCGGTTGTATTTGTGATCCCCTGCAAGGAAATTAAACTTTGTCGGGATCCAAAGGATGATTTCCTCTTAGCCGTTGCATTAGAAGCAAAGACCGATTACCTCGTTACCGGTGATCATGATCTTTTGGAATTGGATAAAAAAGCCGGAATTAAAATTATGAAACCTGCTGATCTTCATAAAATACTTTTTAAACCAGGAAAACGAAAATAGATTTTTTCCTTTCCGAGTTTTGGATTCTGGTCTTTTGTGAGCGAGTTGAACTCAGAATTTATCAATAAGAAAAGAGTTAAGCATCTGTTTTAAACAGGCTCTTTCGGATTTTAGGGGCAGCCTCCGGGTAAGGCTAATCCGAAAGTTATTGAAAAAGGATTTCAAATCCCAAATTATTCCCGCCCGGATTACCTCCCCTCCAGCAAACGCACAAATCCGGACGAGCGGAGCTCGAACTCAGAACCCGAAACACAGAACACGGAACATAAAATTGGCTTTTTCGGATTTTAGGGGCAGCCTTCGGGCAGGCTAATCCGAAAGCAAATGAAAAGAATTTCAAATCCCGAATTATTCCCGCCCGGATTACCTCCCCCTTCAGCAAACGCACAAATCCGGACGAGCAGAACACAACGCTCTTTCGGATTTTAGGGGCAGCCTCCAGAGCAGCCTAATCCGAAAGCAAATGGAAAAGGATTTCAAATCCCAAATTATTCCCGCCCGGATTACCTCACCCTCTTGCAAACGCACAAATCCGGACGAGCGGAACACAGAACCCAGAACCCGGAACACAGAACTTCAAAACTTCAAACTTTGAACCTCGAACTTTGAACCCAACCTCCATCCCAATTTTTATCAAAAAAAATTTTTTTTAAATCTTGTTTTTCAAAAAAGATTATTATTATCTTTGGAACCTTATTCAAAAAAAAACACTTTCACAATGCGCAAACAATCATCTTTATGCTCAATTATTTGTTTAACGCTTTGGGGCTCAACTCTATTTAACCGAAAAAATTTAATGATCACACAAATATTAATTAACTTAAATTAAAATTCTATGAAAAAATTATTACTTATTTTAATGGCACTGTTCCTATGGGCGGGTAGCTCGTCGGCACAAAATGCCGGAGGATATTCAGGTTCCACAACTACTGATGGAACCTTGGTGGACATGTCTTCAGGAACATCTACACTTTTAACTGGATATGCTGATGACAATGCTTCTACAGTAACAAATATTGGTTTTACCTTTACTTATTGTGGTACTCCCTATACTCAGTTCAGCATTAATTCAAACGGACAATTGAGATTAGGTGCAACCGCAATATCTGGAGGTGCCGCGTCTCCAGCTTCTGGAGCTCCTATAATTCTGCCTCTGAGTGGTGATAATGCAATAATGGCAACTTTTTTTGGGCGATATAAAGTCATTGGAACCTCGCCTGACCAAATACTTGTAGTGGAGTGGGGTGGATTTCGTGTACCTTATAGCTCAACAGGTGGTACCGCAGGAACTATGCAATGTTTATTGTATGAAAATGGCGGGAAGATAGAATTTATCTATGGCGTAATGTGGAATAGCGGTACTTCTGCTGCCACTAGAGGCCTTGGAATATCTAATGGAACAACTGCAGGACAGATTGGTCAATGGACTACAATAACCTCAACACCTACATATAATACTACAGCTACTTTCATTACTACTACTTCATTCCCTGCTTCATCGGCCATGACTAATCTAAATGGTACAGTGGCGGGTTCACTAAGAAAATTTACATTTACTCCACCTGTGCCTTGTTCAGGCACCCCTGACCCAGGTAATACCATCTCTTCATTAAACCCGGCATGTTCCGGTGTTAATTTTACCTTGTCATTGCAAAATGTTACACCTGGGACTGGAGTTACCTACCAATGGCAATCTTCTACAACTGGTAGCGATCCATGGACGAATTTAGGTACTGCTGCTACACAGGTTACTTCTCAAATTGTAGCTACTTATTATCGTTGCCAGGTAACTTGTTCAGGAAATACAGGAACCTCAAATTCACTTCAGGTTACAATGAATGTCGCTTCAATTCCTTACACTGAAGGATTCCTTACTACTACTACACCAACCTGCTGGAATATTGGCACCTGGGCCATAGGTTCAGTTCGTGGTGTTACGGGAAATCCTGGAAATAATATTTACAAAAATTTATGGTCATCCTCAGCAACTGCTACTTTTCTAACAGGAAATATCGGACCCGTTGGAGCAGGGATGTTACTGACATTCGACTATATATTAGCCAACTACTCTAGCCCGTATGCTCCTCCGGTTTCAGGTTCAGGAAATTATGTTGTTTCAGTTTCTAACGATGGTGGTGGTACATATACTCCTCTTGAAACTGTTCTTAATAATGGGACTGCTGGCTGGCAATCCAAATCATATCCTTTAACAGCTTATGTTGGCTCTAATATTATGATCAGGATCGTGGGTAACTGGGTTTCCGGCGACTATGATCTGGCATTCGATAATATTAAAATTGATGCAGCACCAGCATGTCTTGTACCCGGATCACTTACGGTTGCAAATAAGACCGATGTTGGAGCTGATCTTGGCTGGACAAGCATTGACTCATTTTTTGACATTTTCATTCAATCCTCTGGACTTCCAGCGCCGGGCCCGGTAACTACACCCACAGTGGATGACTATAATTCAGGATATTCCTACACATGGTCAGGTGGTGCTGCAGGCTTAACTTACGATTGGTATGTTCGCACCGATTGTGCCGCTGGTGGAGGAACCGGTCAAAGTGATTGGGTAGCTGGAACACCATTTACTACATTATTATGCAACCCCGTTGATCAGTGTACCTATACCTTCCGCATGACTGACAGTTATGGTGATGGATGGAATGGCAATACCATGGCTGTTAAGCAGGGAGTAGTAACTGTTCAAACAATATCTCTCGCTGCTGGTACCGGTCCAGAAGACGTTTTGGTTGGATTATGTGATGGCCTCGGCTTCGAACTCTTCTGGAATTCCGGAGGTAGTTTCGCTGCAGAGGTTGGTGTTGAAATTCTGGACGCATTTGGAACATCACTTTATTACAAAGCTCCTGGAACAGGTGCTCAAAATACATCGCTCTATACTGGTACTGTAAATTGTACTCCGCCTCAATTCGTTGACTGGTGTAACTTACAATGGCCACCCAGCGGAACGATTCCATTTGGTGGTAATTATGATGTTTATGCCCAAGTATGGGAGCCCGGCGTCACTGATGCTGCAGGTCAGGGTGCGGGTATCAACGCGTGGATTGGTTATAGTACATCAAATACAAATCCAAACACCTGGACAAATTGGGTCCCAGCAGTATTTAATGTCGATGCTGGAAACAACGATGAATATATGCTTGATTTAGGTCTTGCTATTGGTAACCCCGGAACATATTATTATGCCAGCCGTTTTGAATTGAATAACGTTGGAGCCTATAAATACGGAGGATATAATGCCACTGGTGGTGGTTTCTGGGATGGTACAGCTAATGTTTCAGGTGTTTTGACAATCGAATGCACGATTTACACTATTCCCTATTCGCAAAATTTTGATGGCGTAACAGCACCTGCAATGCCCTCCTGTTTTACTGTTGAAAATGTAAATGCAGATGCTTATTCATGGGAAACCAATTCTACTTATCGTTTGTCTGCTCCAAATGGCGCTTACATACGTTACAATAGTGCTCAGGCAATGAATGACTGGATGTTTCTGCCGGGTCTGCAATTGACCGGCGGGAAAACATATGAAATTAGTTTTGCGTATGCAGCAAGTACTTCATTTCCTGAAAAACTGGCCATTTACTGGGGAGATGCTCCTTTATCCTCTGCTATGCTTAATGGCCCAATATTCGATGAAACCTTTACAGGGGGATATTATTTAGGATTGGGTTCATTTACTCCCGCATCCGACGGAGTTTATTATATTGGTTTCTGGGGTCATAGTGATGCTGATGAGTTCTGGTTATCAGTTGATGACATTCTTGTAACAGAAGCTGTTGCTAACTTAACATGGAATGGTTCGATCAGTAACAACTGGCACAATGCCGGTAACTGGAATGAAGGTATGATTCCCGCATCCACAAGTAATGTTACGATTCCCGCCGGATTAACTAATTATCCAACGGTGACTAGCGCAGCTACCTGTAACAATATGTCATTTGGTTCCAATGCAGTAAATACCGCTACTTTGGTGGATAATGGATTGCTTATCGTTTTCGGTTCAGGAACCGTTCAGCGGTATTTTAGTGGTGATCCAACGGCAAGCCAGGATTGGCATTTGGTTTCCTCACCTGTTGCTGGCGCAACAGCTTCTGTATTCATGGATATGTACCTTCAAAGTTTTGCTGAGGCTACAAATAGCTATACAGAAATCTCCGATCCAGTTACACCTTTGAATCTTATGGAAGGTTATGGACTTTACTCGACCTTAAGTACAAATAATACCATTACCTTCACTGGTGATTTATTTTTAGGGACGCAATCCAAAGCTTTTACATATTTAGATCAGGGCTGGAATTTAGTTGGAAATCCCTTTGTTTCTGGACTTGATTGGGATGCTGTTGTAATTCCAACAGGTTTGAGCAATGAAGTTCATTATATTGATGCAGCATCAGGTAATGATTTGTCTTATGTTAAATTAGTTGGTGGAACAGGATCAAGGTATATAGCTCCAATGCAAGGCTTCTTTGTGAAAGCTTCTGGTTCAGGAACGTTATCACTTGGTAATGCGCAAAGGACCCACTTAGGCGGTGATAATTTTTACAAAAGTGATATTCATGACTTACTAATTTTGGAAGCCTCAGGAGAAAATTACTCAGATCAAACCTGGATTTATTTTAATGAACAGGCTGAGGATGAACATGACGGTGTTTTTGATGCCTATAAGAGGATTTCTACTTCAAATCCTGAATTACCCCAAATTTATTCAATCACACCATCAGGAACAAAACTTTCAATCAATGGAATGACAGAAAAAACTATGGTACCAGTTGGATTTACTGCTGCTCAATCAGGGGAATTCACAATTGGCGCCACTGAGACCAGTGATTTTAAAGATGTCATTCTCGAAGATCTGTATTTGGGTGTTCAAACTGACCTGTTAAAAGAATCCTACACCTTTAATTATAGTTTAGGTGAGAAGCCAAACAGGTTTATCGTTCATTTTACACCTCTCGCTGTTGGTGAAAACGCTGCTGACCTTATCAACATCTATTCAAGTCAAAAAGATGTTTATGTAACAGTTCCGGCAAATACCAGTGGTGATATCGTGGTTTACAACCTCATGGGTCAGGAAGTTGCACATGCAGCAATTACCAATGTAATCAATAAAGTTACATTGAATAAGAGCGCTTACTATGTTGTAAAAGTGATGAGCAACGAAAGTGTAGTAACGAAAAAAGTATTTGTAAAATAAAATCCTCCCCCTGCCCCCTCCAAAGGAGGGGGATAGTGGGAAAGGAAAACAATTAAATTATGTTGAATACAATAAAAAACACAGATATGAAAAAAGCATTAAAATTATTATTGATCGCAGGTATTTTTCTCTCACTACCGTTATTATCGTTGGCTCAGACTCCTCCTCATCCAAATGGAGGCGGAGGACCGGGCGGTGGAAATGTCCCGGTTGGCGGTGGCGCTCCCATTGACGGAGGATTAAGCATCATGTTGCTGCTTGGTGCAGCTTATGGTTCAAGGAAAATTTACCGTATGAAAAAATAATTACCGGGTTTATCCTGTAGTAATTAATTTATTAATTCAGCAAAAACCTTGTCTCTTAGGGGCAGGGTTTTTTTTTATGTCAATTACTCTGCTTCAAGCGTCCTCGCTTGAAGCCCCACTCTCAAATATCATTTACAAGTTTTTGTTATAACATTATCAAAACCCAATTCCAATTTTGACGATTTTTAATCTCATCTGCTTCAAGCGAGGACGCTTGAAGCAGATGTGTCCGATTAAATTAGAGATTCTTCGCTAACGCTCAGAATGACAAAGTGACGTGAAGAATTTCAAGCCTAATATTTCATTTTCATCGGACAATAATGATTTATTATTTTAAATCAATATTCGATTAAATGTTTGTCCTTTGTTATTATTCAAGAGAATGTTCCAAAATGAAAAATTATATAGAACTATCTTTAATCAAAACTTAGCTGATCCTAAAACAAATACAATTTTGGTAGTATATTTGCTAAAGATTAATATATTCAGGAAAAAATTATTGTACAGGGTAACAAATTTTGCAATTAAAAGTATGAACCAAATTTATCAGAAACTGTTTACTCTATACTCTAATCATGGCTGTAATTTATTATTATGACTTATAAAAATTCAATACTCTTATGAAACCCCAAATTATTAAACTGTCAACATTGCTACGACCGGGATATGCATCCCTGACTAAAAAGCACTTATGGATTTTCGGCTTTATGCTGTTATTCACGATGTTAAACATTGTCCCGCTTATTGCTCAAAATCCGATTGTGGTTGAAAATGCCTTGCCCGGCAACCCCATTTCGGAATGGTATATTACAGGTGGTACCGGTAGTCCTACCATTCAGGGCTTTGCAACGGATATAAGCGTCAATAAGGGAAATACCATTAATTTCAAAGTGAGTGTTAATCCAATATCCACATACAATATGAAAATTTACCGTATGGGCTATTATCAGGGTAACGGTGCGCGCCTGATAACAGATCTGGGCACTTTTTCAGGAGTCATACAACCTGATGGAACGTATGATGATGTAACAGGACTTACTGACTGCAATAACTGGAGCCAAACAGGGTCATGGTCTGTACCCGGAACAGCGGTTTCAGGTGTTTACTTTGCCTTACTTACACGTACCGACAATGGTGAAAAAAATAATATCATTTTTGTTGTCCGTGATGATGCTGCTAATTCGCCTGTTTTATTCAAAACATCTGACGCCACCTGGCAAGCCTACAATGCTTATGGAGGACACAATTTTTATTTTGGACCGACAACTCAGTTTTCACATGCTGTGAAAGCCAGTTATAACAGACCATTTACCACCTCCGGACAAGATTGGATATTAAATGCAGAATATCCGATGATTCGGTTTCTGGAAAGAAACGGCTACGATATGACTTATTCTACCGACGTTGATATGGACAGGGATGCAACTCCTATAACCACCTCCAAACATAAAGTTTTATTATCAGTTGGTCATGATGAATACTGGTCGGCAGATGAGCGCACAAAATTTGAAACTGCAAGGGCCAATGGCGTACACCTTGCATTTTTCAGCGGTAATGAAATTTACTGGAAAACCCGTTGGGAAGATAATCATCGAACCCTGGTATGTTACAAAGAAGGAACCATTGGTGAATATAATTGCGGGACCAAATGCGACCCATCACCGCTTTGGACGGGGTTGTGGCGGGATGGTTGTACCCCGCCATATGTAGCCAATGATGGTTGTCGCCCTGAAAATGAATTGACAGGACAGATCAGTTGGGTTGACGGTTCAGGCTCAATTCAGGTTCCTTATGCATATAAAGATTATCGTATCTGGCGTAATACCAGCATAGCAAATCTTCAGGCAGGACAAACGGTTACTTTTCCTTATGGGACTTTGGGAAGTGAGTGGGACCCTGAGAAAATCCAGTATCCCTACCCTCCTCACCGGATGAAACTGTCCAGCACATTGTTATCCGGACAAACGCATAATCTTTCATTGTACAGGCACCCAAGCGGCGCACTGGTATTTGGTGCAGGAACCATTCAATGGTCGTGGGGACTCGATAGTATTCATGACCGGGGCAATGCTCCCCCAATATTGATATGCAACAGGCTACCGTTAACATACTTGCGGACATGGAAGTGATTCCCGGTTCATTAATGACACAACTGGTTAACCCTGCTACTCCTCCCGACTTATTGCTACCCACCAGTATGATCACTTCTTTGAACCATGAAGATATAATACCAGGTACGGCAACAATTATAACAGGTACTGCATCTGATGCAGGAGGCATCGTAGCCGGAGTTGAAATATCTTTTGACGGAGGAACTTCCTGGAACAATGTTACCGGTACTACCAGTTGGAGTTATACGTGGCAGCCTACATCATCCGGGTTGTTTAACATCAAAACCCGGGCATGGGATGATTCGGGTAATTTAGAAGTACCCGGACCACTTGGCAGCAGCAACAATATAAATGTTACGGTGACCAATCCGATTTATTATTCCCTTTTCCCACCTACTTTACCATCAAGTCCCCCACAGGCAACAATAGGCAACGGAACAAATTCACTTGAAGTGGGAATGAAATTTAAAAGCAGTACCGATGGTTTTATCACAGGATTAAAATATTATAAAGCCGCAGGGTTCGTAGGAACCCATGTCGGGAATTTGTGGAATATCAATGGGACCAACCTTGCCACTGCAACTTTTACCAATGAAACTGCTTCCGGCTGGCAAACTGTAACATTATCAACTCCTGTTGCCATTACAGCCAACACCATTTATGTTGTGTCCTATTTTAGTCCACATGGCGATTTTGTTACAACAAACCCCTATTTTACAGCCGATGTGGTTAATGGTTCTTTGACCGGTTTGGGATGGACAACTTCCCAGAGAAATGGAGTTTATATATATTCTTCCACTTCTGCCTATCCCTATCAAAATTATGGAACAAGCAATTATTGGGCTGATGTTTTATTTACCACATCTCTCAACCCTGATGTTACACCACCTACAGTATTGTCAGTATCTCCGGAAAATAATGCCGTAAATGTATCATTAACCTTTCAACCATTTGGAACATTTAGTGAAGCCCTGGCTCCAAATACTGTTAATACATCAACTTTTTTAATTTATGACCCACAAAATAACCCGGTTGCGGGTTCCGTAAATCTTTCAGGAAATTCAGTAATTTTTGCCCCTACGAATCCATTTTCCTATTCAACCGTTTATACGGCAACCTTTAAAGGCGGAAGTCAGGATCCCCGCATCAAAGATTTGGCAGGTAATCCATTAGAAAGTGATTTTAGTTGGTCGTTTACTACTATTAGTCCAACCCCACCCATTATTATTTCCCATCCTGAATCCCAAAATGCCTGTGTGGATTCTGAGGTAAGCTTTTTTTCTGCGGCTTTTGGAACTCCAACTCCAACTGTAAAATGGCAGGTTAGCGAGGACGGTGGTAATTCATGGAGTGATATTCCGGATGCCGTATCTCAACAATACACATTAGTAGCTACGGTGGATGACAACGAAAATGAATACAGGGCAATTTGGACAAATATTGTAGGATCAGTAAATTCTGACTCGGCTGTACTGAAGGTAATTTCAAATATTTCCGGTAACATTGCATCTGTCAATCCTGCTATTTGCCCGGGATCATTATTTGAAGTAAAATTAGCTTCTGCTATTGGTGATGGACCCTTTTCGCTTTTGGTAAATGGAAAACAATACTCCGAAATTACAGTAGGTCAAACCTTTATAAGCATACCCATCAGGGAAACGATCTGGCAGCCCACAGCCGTTCCAACGATTCCGGCATCATCTGATGTGCAGGCGATAGAAGTAGGTGTTAAGTTTAAAGCCATGTCTGATGGATTTATCAAAGGTATCCGTTTTTATAAAGGAACAGGAAATACCGGAGTTCACACAGGATCGCTGTGGAGTATTGCAGGTGCCCAGTTAGCAACTGCAACTTTTACTAACGAAACATCAACCGGCTGGCAGGAGGTTTTATTTGCTGCACCTGTTGCTATAACTGCCAATACCATTTATGTTGCATCCTATTTTGCTCCGGTAGGGCGATATGCAAAAAATGACAACTATTTTGCAAGCGGAGCCTATTCAAACAATTACTCTCTGCAAGCTTTAGCCCATTCATCCGGGCAGCCCAATGGTGTATATGTTTATACCCCGACAGGCGGTTTTCCTAATCAGAATTTCGGTTCGCCCAATTACTGGGTGGATGTCGTATTTTCTTATTCCAATAGTGATACTTTTATTTCGCAGCTTACATCAATTTCAGATAGTAATGGTTGTTTAGTTACAGGCGCTCCCCTGAGTACAGCGACTGCAACCCTTTCACAAGTTCCTGCCGGGAGCATCGGTTCAACAGGGGCTTTTTGTGAAGGCAGCGATGTGAGCCTTGTTTATACTAATTCTGTTGGCGCAGAACCTTTTTCGTTGACGGTAAACGGTAACACATATAATAATGTGACAAGCGGGGTTCCTTTTAACGTTGGGAATACAGGAACAACCGCCCCGGCTGTATCAATCTGGTCAAATAGTACTACAGGAACAGCCTATACGGATATTCAATCTACCGAGGTTGGCGTTAAATTTCGCTCATCACATTCCGGTCAGATAACCGGGATACGGTTTTATAAAACCAGTGTTGCAAATGGAGGCGTTCATACCGGGACATTGTGGTCAGCTACAGGAACTATCTTAGCCACCGCCACATTCGCGAATGAAACTTCGAGCGGCTGGCAAACAGTTACTTTTAACACTCCTGTGGATATTCTCCCGAATGTAACCTACGTTGCATCCTACCTTGCACCTCAGGGTAGATATGCCAGAGATCTTAACTATTTTACCGGCGGCGGCTATACCAATGGCGCATTGACAGCGTTACAGGCAGGCACTGACGGTCCGAACGGCGTTTACATTTATTCATCAGGGGGTGTGTTTCCTACGCAGTCTTTTCAAAATGCCAATTACTGGGTAGATGTGTTATTTACAAACTATGCTCAAAATTATTTTGCTTTAACAAGCATCACCGATGGAAATGGGTGCAGTTCAAACGGAAATCCCATTGACACAACAATTGTAGCTATCCATGACCTTCCTTTAGTGACGCTAAATCCTGTTGCTCCGATGTGTATGTCCGCTGCACCTGTCGAACTCACGGCACAGCCAACCGGAGGAACATTTTCAGGAACCGGAATGACGGGTAGTCTTTTCGATCCAGCCATTGCAGGTATGGGAACTTTTAAAATCACTTATACTTATACCGATGGCAATGGATGTGATAATTCAGATAGTACTGATATAATCGTTTATGATCTTCCGGTGGTAACAATAGACCCGGTTTCACCAATGTGTATTTCCGCTTCTCCGGTTGAAGTTAATGCCCAGCCAGGAGGCGGTATATATACAGGTACTGGAATGACAGATAGTATTTTCAACCCGGCTGTTGCTGGGGCAGGAATCTTTAAAATAAAATACTTCTATACTGATATTGACGGATGCGCTAATTCCGACAGTATCAATATCGTGGTTTATGACCTGCCGGTGGTAACAATAGACCCGGTTTCACCAATGTGTATTTCCGCTTCTCCGGTTGAAGTTAATGCCCAGCCAGGAGGCGGTATATATACAGGTACTGGAATGACAGATAGTATTTTCAACCCGGCTGTTGCTGGGGCAGGAATCTTTAAAATAAAATACTTCTATACTGATATTGACGGATGCGCTAATTCCGACAGTATCAATATCGTGGTTTATGACCTGCCGGTGGTAACAATAGACCCGGTTTCACCAATGTGTATTTCCGCTTCTCCGGTTGAAGTTAATGCCCAGCCAGGAGGCGGTATATATACAGGTACTGGAATGACAGATAGTATTTTCAACCCGGCTGTTGCTGGGGCAGGAATCTTTAAAATAAAATACTTCTATACTGATATTGACGGATGCGCTAATTCCGACAGTATCAATATCGTGGTTTATGACCTGCCGGTGGTAACAATAGACCCGGTTTCACCAATGTGTATTTCCGCTTCTCCGGTTGAGGTTAATGCCCAGCCAGGCGGCGGTATATATACAGGTACTGGAATGACAGATAGTATTTTCAACCCGGCTGTTGCTGGGGCAGGAATCTTTAAAATAAAATACTTCTATACTGATATTGACGGATGCGCTAATTCTGACAGTATCAATATCGTGGTTTATGACCTGCCTATAGTTTCTATTGATCCCGTTGCTCCAATGTTTGTTTCCGATCCTCCAGTTGTCCTTACGGCAACACCCTTAGGGGGAGTATTCTCAGGAACAGGCATCACTGGTAGTACATTTGATCCGGCGTTATCAGGACCGGGAAACTTTGACATTGTTTATACTTTTATTGATGTAAACGGATGCCAGAATTCAGACACAACAGAAATCGTTGTAAATATCAATCTGACAAATACGCTAAGCCTTAAGGTTTTTCTCGAAGGACCTTTCAATGAAACGGAGATGGATACTTTGCTGAATGCAGGCGGACTGCTTCCGCTAACGCAACCGTACAATTCAGCACCCTGGAGCTACCCGGGAACAGAAAGCGTAACAGTGATCCCGAATCCCGATGTTGTGGATTGGGTACTGATCGAACTGAGGGATGCTGTTGATGCAGTTTCAGCGACTTCTGCCACGAGAATTTCACGTCAGGCGGCTTTGCTTCTGAAAGATGGAAGCATAGTGGGGACAGATGGTTCTTCTGCACTTCAGGTTAGCAATACGATTGTCAACCAGTTGTTCGTTGTCATCTGGCATCGAAACCACGTTGCCGTAATGTCTTCGGCTCCATTGGTTTTATCATCAGGAGTTTATAGTTATGATTTTTCTGCCGGCGAGAACCAGGCTTATGGCGGATTGAGCGGACATAAGGAAATTTTTGCCGGAATATGGGGTTTGTTTGGTGGTGATGCCAATTCCAATGGAACTATTGAACTGAATGATAAAGAAATATTTTGGAAACCGGAAGCAGGAAAAACCGGTTACAAACCGGAAGACTTTAAACATGAATTCTCAGGTGGAGAATAATGACAAGAACAATATTTGGTTACCCAATATAAACAAAGAAACCCAGGTGCCGAATTGAAACTGAATATTTTTAGAATCAAATAAAGACAGGTTCCTGTTGAAAATAAAAACCTTGCTGTTGATGGCAGGGTTTTTTATTTTTGTTGAACAATTGCAGAAAAGTGAAAATAGAACGCCCTACCCTTTTGGTTGATGAAAACAAATGCAGAGAAAATATTCGCAGGATTGCAGACAAAGCCCGGCTGAATAACCTTGTTTTCCGTCCTCATTTTAAAACACATCAGTCAGCGGCAATAGGCGAATGGTTCAGGGAAGCAGGGGTTAACAGAATTACCGTATCGTCGGTTTCAATGGCTGATTATTTTGCCGGAGCCGGTTGGCTTGACATTCTGATAGCATTTCCGGTTAACATCCTTGAAATTGAGCAAATCAACATGCTCGCTGCAAAAATAGATCTTTCACTTACCGTTGAGTCAAAAGACACAGCAGATTTTCTTAATCAAAATCTAAAAAATGAAGTTCGGGTATATTTGAAAATAGATGCCGGTTATCACAGGACAGGCATTCAGTCGGAAAGCAGAGAAGAAATACAAAGAGTGATAGAATCTGTTCAATCAAAATCCAAACTGAAATTAGCAGGCTTCCTCACTCATTCAGGAAATACTTACAATGCCGGCTCGCGGGATGAAATTAAAAGCATTCACCATGAAGCTGTCAGAAAACTCACTGAACTGAAAGAAATATTTTCAAATGAATCTTTTACTCCAATCGTTTCAATTGGCGATACACCGTCGTGCTGCATAATGATTGATTTTACTGGGGTTGATGAAATACGTCCCGGTAATTTTGTCTTTTATGATGTAATGCAATACCGGCTGGGTTCCTGCTCTTTCAATGATATTGCCGTTGTACTGGCTTGCCCGGTAGTAGCCCTGCATCCTGAACGAAATGAAATGGTGATTTATGGCGGTGCCATTCATCTTTCAAAGGAATTCACCCTTAATCAGGACGGTGCAAAGAATTATGGATGGGTTGTGCATTTGGATCAAAA
Organism: uncultured Bacteroidales bacterium; assembly: GCA_963840975.1. Taxonomy (GTDB): domain Bacteria; phylum Bacteroidota; class Bacteroidia; order Bacteroidales; family JAADJA01; genus JAADJA01. The sequence goes on from CAWJBC010000002.1 coordinate 191,721, forward strand.
GGGTTGGTCCAATCCTATTCCTGATTCATTTGTCAGTTCCGTTTCACAGGAACATGGAATAATAAAAACCACTAAACCTGTGATTGATCAAATAAAAATCGGTGATTTAATTGGAATCTTGCCCATTCATTCGTGCCTGACTGCTCATGAAATGAAGGAATACCTTACTCTTGAAGGCAGGAGATTGTCTGTGATGAATTGATGACGAAATGTCGTGAAGCAAAGTTGCTGTCAACCTTTGAACGAATTCCGTTACTAATTGAATCACTTGTTAAAATGTAAGTGGTAAAAAATATCAGAAATTTATCATTTTATTAATGAGAAATTATAAATTTGCCCTTCCTAACACTCTGTAAAATGGTCGTGAATAGTTCAAAAAAGATTTTTAACAATATTGTTTTTATCAGTTTTTCATTGGTTATCTTGGTATCATGCAGTAAATACAGCCCTGAGTTTTACTTTAAAAATGGGAATGCCAAGTACCAGCTCCAAGATTATCGCGGAGCCATTAACGATTTGGACCGGGCTATTGAAATGAATCCGGAATTTATGCAAGCCTATCACACCAGGGCAATGTGTTTTGGGGAGTTAAAAAAATATGACAAGGCAAAAGCTGATTTTGACAGGACAATTGAACTGGATCCCGATTATAAAAACGCCTACCTCAACAGGGCTTACTACGTAAAGGTTAATTCCGGCGATTTTGCAGGAGCCATTGAAGATTATGATAAGTTCATCCAATTAAATAAAGACAGCAACAATGCTTTTGCTCTCAACAACAGGGGATTTGCCAAACTTAAAATGAACGACCTGGAAGGTGCAAAAGATGATATTATGAAATCTTTTTCTCTTGATTCGACCAACTCATTCGTTTATAAAAACAGGGCGCTTTACTTTCTTGCCATTGACAGCACTGCATTGGCTTGCAATGATTTAAACAAGGCAATTGAACTGGGATTCAGCATAAACTATGGGAGCGAAGCTGCTGATCTTTTAAAACAATACTGCCAGTAAAAAAGCAACTCAATTTTATTCAGGGGATATCTCTTCGGATGAACTGCCATCGGGAAAGCAGGAAACAACCAAAAATTAAAAAGGTCAGAACGGTGCAGTCCAGCAAGAAATTCGCCTTGCCAAACATAAGTTTCTGAGGTTCATAATAGGAAAAGATATTGAAAGGACCTAAGAATTTAATTGCGTCCCAAAGCTGGTTCAGAAAATATAGAAGATAAAATACCAGTGTTAATACTGCGGCATAATTACCAGCCTTTGAACCGGTTTTTGCATATACAGCAATTAGTAAAGTATAGCTCATCACCAGCACAAACAGCAGCCAGAGATTAAAACCAATTTTCAGCATATTGATGAAAAGCGCAGACGTTAAATGATGGTAAATCGCAACAGCGGAAACCGATCCGGTTAAAGCAGCAACAATGATGGCTAATAGCAACAGACAACCCGAAATCCAAAGTTGAAGGATGAGGGATTGACGCCTGAATGGATGAGCCAGTAACAATTCCAGTGTCCCGACTCCATTTCACGCGAAATATGTACCATCGGGATATTAATGGCATTGATTGCCAAAAGGGTAAGTACCAAAGGGTGATTAAAACCAAATGCTGCGGCTCCATCGAGAGAGAGTGTGCTAAAAAAACTTTCACTTAAATATATTTTAAGCTTCTCAGGCATTTGAGCCAACAAAGTACTGATGATAGCGGGAAGATCGAAAGTAGTAATGAGGTAAAGGATCAGAAATTGCAATAAGGTGATAAAAACCATACTGAATATAGCAAAACTACGGTGGTTTTTCCAGATCAGTTTATAGTAACTAATGCTATTCATCTTTCTTTCCCAGGTAATAATTCATGAAGATTTCCTGAAGATCAGGTTCAGGTAACACAATATCTGAAACAGGCAATTCAGCTAAATGCCTGGTCAAAATCTCAAAATCACCGGTGACTATAAATTCATAAGTAAGTCCCTTTTTAACGATTAAGGTGGCTCCGGGCAATTCAAGATGATCAACAGGTTGCTTTAGTGTTAATAACAATTTGCGGTTCAGCATCTTTTTCATCTGAACTGATTGTTTCAATTTTAACGATCTCACCTTTTCGAATGATGGCTACCTTGTGACAAACTCTTTCAACCTCTGCCAAATTATGCGACGACAGGAAAATGGTAATACCCCTTTCCTGGAATTCTTTCAGCAGGTCATAAAATACATTTTGCATCAACGGATCAAGTCCAATGGTAGGTTCATCTAAAATCAGGAGTTCGGGATAACTCCAAAAAGCCTGCAAAATGCCCAGCTTTTGAATAGTTCCATGCGAAAGGTGTTTTACTTTTCGGCTGAGGTCAAAATCGGAAATACCCAATCGTTCAATTAAGCCGGGTTGAATGGCAGAATTTAAGTTTCTTAGTTGAGATAAAAGGTTTAAAAACTGAAGACCCGTAAGATTACCGTAGGCATTGAAATTCCCAGGCAGATAACCGCATTTCTGACGAATCTCTAAAGAATTGGATAGAAGATTTTTTCCAAAAACTTCTATGGCGCCTTTATCGGGTCTTAACAGATCAAGTAAAAGACGGATTGTAGTTGTTTTTCCACTCCCGTTAGGTCCAAGAAATCCGAAAATCTCACCCTTTTCAACAGTAAAGGAAATATCTTTCACACCTGTAACCTTGCCAAAATATTTGGTTACATTGTTCAGAGAGATAACCTTTAAACTTTCCATTTAAGTTAAGATTAGCTGATAAACGAAATTTTTTTAATTTCACTCTACCCAAAGCCAGTGAACACTTTAAGGTACCTGTGATCCTTTGCCCGAATTTGGCAAGCAGAAATCATCTTTATCAACATTATTTACCTGCGTGTCAAGATTTGCGTCACTTCCAAGATAACTTTGTTTCGCAGCCTGGACTTTCCAGAAAGTCAAATCGTTTAAATCAATCCCTTCGCTTGCATTTACGTCACCGGCAAACATTCCCCATTTGCCGGTAGCCAATTGCTTATGTCCGAGCATACCACCATGAACCTGATTTTCGGTAGTCGTAAAATCATATAAATAAACTCCGCCCACTTTCACCAATGCATTTTCAGCAATAACAGGAATATGGTTCCTGTGATAAACAACTACAAACAACTGGTTGCTAATAGTATTGGTGAAATGTAATAATGCAGTGCCATTCAAATCAACAACAGAACCGTTTTTAAGAAGAAAAGCTGCTTTACGGGCAATTCGCGAAGCAACCGTAGCAGCGGAAACAGAAGTCGCATCCCTGAGTTCAACTAAAACCCAATCCACAACATCGGTTGGAATACTTGTCACATTTTCCGTTCCGTTGTAATTCCAGGGAGCAGTATTAAAAGGTTGATTTAAAGGAAAATCGGATAAATTCGTCAAATTCGCGGACATATCCGTCCCGTTGAAAGGACCCTCAAGATAAACTTTCAGGTTAAGATCAAATGCAGGCGAAACCAGGTTCTGTCCTGTACCATTTGTTCCGGGTGATCCTTTATCGCCCGTTGTGCCGGTATAGGTATTTTCCCGCAAAGTTGATGTCGTCCAATTGGAAGCGATATTGTTATCAGCAGAAGGCGTACCGGTAAACACCATTGAAGCGCCGTTTGGATTTGGCCAATTTGGTCCACCATCATATTCGACCCGTCAATCTCATTGTTCTGATGGATCAAGCAGAACGAGCTCATCTCGGCGTTTCCAAGGAAAAACGTTGCGAACTGATAGTTGCAGGTATATCCACCATTTATCTGTGGAATTTGAATTTACTCCCAGGACTGCAAATCCTCCTGCAGGAACAATTAATGAACCTTAATGGTATGAGTATCGGTTCCATCGTCTTTTATTTTCCATCCGTTCATGTTTATAGGGGCGTGCTGTTGGATTATAAACTTCAAACCATTCGCCTGCTGCATCAAGCACAGCAATAAGGATTCTGCATGATCTCCGTTATCATAAGGGTTCCTGATGAGGGCGAGGTAACAGTAATGTAGGCAGTTTTCAAAAGTGTATTGCTGCCGCCGGTATTCATTGCCATAAGCTGAACATCATAAATTCCTGCGTTATTATAAGCTATCACTGGATTTTGGAGGGACGACGATGCGGGGGTTCCTCCGATGAACGTCCAAAACCATGAAGTTGGGTTATTTGTTGAAAGATCGGAAAAACTGACCGTTTCCCCAACCGTTATTACATTGAGATTTGCAGAAAAATCAACCACCGGAGCACTTACCTGCTCAACTGTGATATATGCTGACTTTAAGATCGTATTATTTCCAGCGGTATTTGAAGCAATTAGCTGAACATCAAAAATACCTGCGGAATTATAGGTAACAACCGGATTCTGAAGAGTGGATGTTGACGGTGTGCCGCCAACAAAAGTCCATGCCCATGATGTCGGATTGTTGACTGACAGATCGGAAAATGAAACCGACTCACCAATAGTTATTTGAGTTGAGTTTGCTGCAAAGTCTGCTACCGGCGGAAAAACACATTCCGAGAAACCCGGCGTTGCATAAATAGGCAGTCCTCCTGCATTATTCATAACAAAATGCTGGGATGCCTGCCAATTGGAGCCCAATGCATTTTCAGCATTGGGGTTGCAAAGGACAAGCGAAGGTCCTGTTCCGTCAGGTGACGTCGGCCAGGGTGCAACATCATCAAAAAAAACCGAATCCACAGTTTTCCCGGCTGCATTCTTTAACAATATCAGTTCTCCGTCATTACTTAAACCTCCTGTCCATTGCAAAGCATTAACACCGAACGTATTTAACATTGAAGATGATTTATACGCCACAAGCTGGTACCCTCCCGGATTTATATTTACGGAGGGAAATGTAAACGTTACTGCCGAACTCAAAGTAAAACCTGCAAGGTTAACAGGATTCAAACCATTGTTATAAATCTCGATAAATTCAAGCGAATCGGTCCCGGTTTCAGGTGGATTGTAAGAAATTTCGGTGATCACAAGATATGACTCTGTTGTATCGGGAGTAGCTGCAACCGTCAGATCACAAATAACAGGAAGGTGATCCGACATATAATACAGCGCCTGTATGATGGAATCGGGCAGATTTGGATTGACGGGCAGGTCAATCAACGCCTTGTTTAAGTGATTGCCATCATTTCCAAAAGCCTTGCAGGAGTTATTGACATACTGAACCGCATTGGCTCCCGAATTGACATCACCCGTGAAAAGTATGAAATCAAAACGGTCGTCCATGCCACCGGTGGATCCGCCGCCAAAATCCGCTGTGCGGGTGCTCTGGGTATGGATCAGACTATAAGTTGAAGAAGAGTGCCAGTTTCCTGCAGGCAACGGGTCGTGAAGCAAATAAGGGGTATTGTTGATGAGTGCCTGGTAGGCGGGTTCTGAACTTGTATACAAATTGAAATCACCTCCAAAAAACACATTCTCAGCGTTTGGAATGGCATTCAGATGATTGAGGAATTGCGTAACCTCTGCCAGCCGGTCATTTTCGTATCCTGTACTGGCTTTCAGATGCGCTACATAAAAATAAAAAAAGATGGTATCGGTAGCCGTTCCCAGGTCGCTTGACTTATAGTATAAAACGTATTCATTGATGTCGCGCAGGTTTGTATAGATGACATCCTGCGAATAGAGCGCCAGTTTATCGCTGTTATAATACAATAGGTTTTCAGAATAATCGCCGGTGTAATAAACCGCTTTCTGGTAATGGGTGGTTCCAAAAACATTCAGTGCCTGGTTCAAAAGGGTTGTCGCTCCGGTTGACGATTTCAGTTCGGTGACTAAGATCACATCCGCCTGCAGGTATAGGTTTACCTTCCTGAGGTTGATTTCCCTCCCGGGGTCGCCACTAAAGGGATAATCAAGAACATTGTAGTACATTACCCGTAGGTTGTCGGATTGGGCAAAAAGCAAAAATCCAGGCAGAATGATAGCTAAAACGAGAAAAATTTTCTTCATGAATAGTATTTAAATAAAATGCAAAAGTAATAACTTCGGTGGTTGGTCATGACAATTGGTATCTAAAAATGTAAATGCATGGCTGGAGTCCTTTTCTAAACACTGTTCTTCAAAGCCTTCTCCCCTTAGCCTTAGCCTAAGTCTTAGCCTCAGCTTTCCCAATCCGTCTTCCTCATGAACTCGTCAAACGACTATTACAATGAAATGGCTATATTATTTCAAGCTAAGTCGTCAGACGAGTATTCAGATTTTATTCCGTTTTATCATAAACTTCAAGTGCGATGGGCAGGCAGCTTGCCACACCTTTTAATCCGCAAACCGATAAGGTGATGAGGATGGTGTCTTTGATTTCATCGCGGGTTGCACCCAGCTTTTTTGCCATAGGTACATGATAATAGATCGCCGTTGTATCAGCCAGTGCAGATTTTATCCCGATATATACCAGTTGCTTTGTTTTGGCATCCAATCCGGTTGTTTGCTTAAGCGCTGTGATCAGCCCGTCAAATGCTTTTGCCACTTCCGGGGCTTCTTTTTGAAATGTGTCGAGAGGGTTCATGAATTTTATTTTTGCAGTTAAAAGTACAACATAATGCAACTGATACTTAATGAAATTTATTACCTGACCTTACGATGGTCTTTGTTAAATTGTTAAATTAGTCCACTTTTTCAAAATATATGTTGATTTTAATAGGCATCAATCAAATAGTTTATGCGCTTTATGGGCTGACGGAGGACGAGATTAAGATAGTGGAGGGGAAATGAAAAAGAGCTACTTCGAAAAAACAAGAGATCATTTAAATGCTACCTGGAATGACAAACTGCAGGAGTTGATCCAGTATTCGTTTGAAGAACTAAAAACCCGGGCGAATGAATTATGGGATCATTATAAAAGCGCCGGTGAAAGCGGTTATACAGAGGCAGCCGAAATCCATCATCTGAAATACGACATAATACAAGAAGCCATCCGGATAAAAATCGGTAATGAGGAGCAGGCCTGGGATTATTTGACATGAAAAACTCATAGTAATCATTGTTGACCGATAAATTTTAGAGATTCTTCGCTAACGCTCAGAATGACAATAACGTTGCAGATGTTTTGTGGGATGGGGGCTTGCAGGCGGTTCAGCCGCCTGTAAGCCCCCTTCCTAAAATACAACACTTTGTCATTCTGAACGGAACGAAGTGAAGTGAAGAATCTCAAACCTATTATTTCATTTTCATCGGACAATAATGAATTGTAATATTAAAACTGTAGTATTAAGTAGCAAGAAATTGACCTATCTTTGTTTATAATAAAATCAATAATATGTATTTCAAGTTGAGCAAGGAGCAGGAAAATTATCTTATTAACCAGCCGGAAACAGGAATGGGTTATCAGGTGGTAAAAGTGATATTAAAAAACGGAAAGGTTTTACACCGGCAAAAAGTCATTAATTCTTCTATTTTGCTTCTGTCAGGAAATGAAAGCATCACTGAAAATGATATTGATGAAATCGTTCCTGAACAATTAAATTAACGAACAATCTATCCTGTTTAGAAAACAAAAATCTTAAAATACTTCAAAACCCTCATGGCTCTTAACGTATTCCACCGTCCGGGTTGTCCTGCTTTTTCCATTTCAAAATGCTCCTGTCCGGGATGCTTTGCCATCTGATTCCAGCGGTTGTCCTTTCTTCTCTTTTTCAACAGCATTTCCAGGGCAGGTTCAAGCCTGTTGTCATATTCAGCACCGGATGAGCGGAAATAATCCAGCGCCCGCAGAATATCGTAATACCATCGTGAAGGATAAGGAAAGTTCAGGAAATTCTTATTGATAATTTCGCCTGTCCTGTCGGATAAAAACAAACGATGCATCAACATGAATTCCTGTGCAAGGTTTTCAGCATGTTTTAACTCATCCGCCCGGTATGAATAACCCTGTGTCAGATACTCTGTAATGCCTTCAGCCACCGATAAGGTGGAATGCAATGAACCATGCACCGCACCCGAACGGTTCAACCTGCAATTAAATCCGCCGTCTTTCATTTGCTGTGTGAGAATAAAATCCACAACTGATTTTAAATCCGTTCGATCAGCCTTAAACCAGGAAGCATAATTCAGAAACATCCCGCATATACATACATCACTATTGGATATTGACCCCGAAGGATTGATCCCGCCGTCTGCACCTTTTTCATTCCTGATAATTAAATCAATGGTTTCGTTCACTTGTTTGATATTGGATGGCAAATTCAAATTCCTCAAATCTAACAATGAGTAATGGCTCGAAATCCACTTAGGTTGATAGAATCGTTGTCCCCAATGTCCGTTGCTGTTTCTGCATGACAAAATATGGGCGCCCCAGCCCTGTGTTGCAATCCTGCCCCTCAAATCGGTTCGTTCTTCACCGAGGATGTCACGATAAACCTGGTATTGTATCGAAACGTCTCCTTCGAGCAGCCAGTTGATTATTTCTGGATTTGTCATTGTACGTCCCTCCTGCAATTTTAAGATAATCTCCCATCAAAAATAACAATTTACCGTCACAAAAAGAGGTTGCCAAAACTGACAACCTCTTTGCTTTTCTTAAAGCCTGAGTATTTAGATTATTTCGTCACAATTAATTTTGAAGCCTCACCAATATATCCGTTTCCGCGTAACCTGATATAATAAACTCCTTGTAAGAGTTCAGAAGGAACAGTCAAGGATGAATTAACTAAACCTGCATACTGGTAACCAAGTTCAACTGTACCGACAAGATTTCCGGTTGTACTATAAATCTCAACCATCACATTGGAAGAAGTCTTCAACTCGTAATTTATGATCAAACTGCTCCCCGAAACTACAGGATTAGGCGATAATGCCTGTTTGTTTTGGGCAATTACTTCAGGAGTAGCAGTCTGAAGGTCATTCAGCAGACGAACGACAACGAGATCATGGTTCATTCCGTTGTTTGCTTTGCCACCAATAACTATATTTCCGTCGCTTTGAAGCGTCATGCACAGGGCATCATCAACATATTCGCTTAACTGAACCAGGGCAATGCCGTCAGTTCCAAAAGATAAATCCTCGGTTCCATCAGCATTGTACCGCCAAACTGCCATTTCCAGGTCACCGGGAGCGCCTTCGCCGGTTGAGCCGGCAACTAATATTTTGCCATCCGGCTGAATATGAAGTGCGCTTCCAACATCGTATTGAGCAAGATCGGAAATTACAAAACCATTGTTTCCAAAATTTGGATCAAGAACGCCATCATTATCCAATTGCATCAGCAACATACTGAAATTGTATTCTGGGGAGGCTGTAAAGCCAGCCACAACAATATCGTTGTTAGGAGTAAGTGAAATGCCAAACCCTTCGGCATCTGCACCGTATGTTTGAATAAACAAACCGTCTTCACCAAAAGCAGAATCAATGCTTCCATCGGGCATAAACCTGACTACCAGCATCGCAAACTGAAGAAAATCAACAGCATAATGACCGGATGCAACAATGTAGCCATCCTCCTGAACGACAAGACAGTCAAAATCATTTTCAACCTCAACAACCGGAATACCTGCAACACCCTCATCTCCAAAAGTTGTATCAAGAACGCCGTTTTCTGTAAAACGGACAACAACAGGAACAAATTGAAAATTTTCGTTATACGATTTACCAGCCACCAGAATTTTACCATCCTGAATTGCCACAGCATAACTATGATCCTCGAAAAAGTTCATGTCGGGTCCAATCTTTTGAACAACAACACCGTTGTCGCCAAACATATTATCCAATGTTCCGTCGCTGTTCAATTGAATCAGAAGGATTCGATAGTCATTGTAATCGGTTGTACTACCAGTCATCAGAATTTTACCATCATCCTTTATAACGCAACCATACACATTGGCTTCATTATTTAAAGAATAGGTAAAAACCCCATCGCTGGCAAATGTCATGTCGGGGCTTCCATCAGGCAGGAACCGGTATACCTTTGTGAGTGCGTTCCAGGCGGCATCATAGCTGATACCGACAGCAACAATTTTTTGGTCGCTCTGAACCTCCACATCTGTAAAAAGATCGGTAAACCCATTGTCAATGATGACTTTTCCGGCATCGCCAAATGTAACATCAATTGTACCTGCCGGCTGTGCAAACAGTGCAATTGGTATTGTCAACACAAAGCTGAACATTAAGTTGAATAAATAATTTTTCATAAATAAAGTTTTTTTAAAAAGTGAATATTTAAATTTAATTAGTACTTGCATTATTTTGCTCTTTTTCATTTTCAGATTTTCTTTCAAGGGCTTTCAACAGTCGCCGCAAGGCTTCCTGTTCATTCTTTTTTTGAGTATAGAATTTCTTCAAATCTGCTATACTCTCAGTTTCATTATTGTCCAATTTTTTCTTCATTTCTATTTCTAATATTAAAATCGCAGCAAAAGTGAAATGAAAAATTCACCAAAAAAAAGATTCCCGCTTACTTATGCACTACATCCGTGGAAATTCTCCTTACAATTTATATACAAGGCCGAAAACAGGATTACATTTACTGTACCTTAAAACAATGGGCATTAAAAATGAGGGAGTTACAATTTGATCCGTTGATCAGAACTGCATCAGGAAATTTGAAAGGTTTACATCTTCACTTTCGATATTCAGCTTTTTTCTCAATCTGGAACGAGCAACTGTTATACTATTTATTGACTGGTAAGTGATGGCAGAAATATCTTTGGTTGACATGTTCAATCTTAAAAAGGCGCATAATTTTTTCTCGTTTGACGAAAGATTAGGAAAAATTTCGTTTAAGCGCCTGTAAAACTCGGTATGCACCTGTGTAAAATGTGCTTCAAATTCAGCCCAGACATCAGCATCCTGGCTTGATTTGAGATCGTTGATTATATCCTGAACGATCTTTTGGTTCTCCTGCATAAAGTCAAGTTTCGATTTGATCAGTTTTTCAGAGATGTTCGTGATCAATTCGTTTTTCTTTAACAGATATAAAACATTGGTAGTAAGCTCTCTGTCTTTATATTCCAATTCTTCCTTCAGCTTTTGTTTTTCAAGGTTAAAATGTTTGCGCTCCAATTCCAGTTTTTCGTTTTCAAGCCTTGTGTTTCTTATTTTACTTCTTTGAAGAAAAATGAGGAGAATGGCTGTAATCAAAAGGAAAAACAAAGATCCGCCAATGATAAGATAAATCAATTCACGCTTCTCTTTCTCAGCTTCTCTTCTTTTTAATTCAAGTTCAAATAACTTATTTTGCTTTTCAAATTTATATTGCATTTCAAGTTGGGCAATCTTATTTACACTTTCAGCATTAAAAAGACTGTCGTTTATTGATTTGAATTCTTTAAAAGAAGTGAAGGCTTCTTTATAAGATCCGAGTGTTGCATAAATTGTCGAAAGAGATTCCAGTGAGATCATTATTGATTCCTTATTCCCAATTGCCCTGCCAAGTTCCAAAGCCCTCAGTAAATATTTTTTTGCTTCGACAACGTTGCCAATATACACATTGTTTTTCCCGATATTGTTATAGCATTGAGCTTCACCTCTTTTATCATTAAGCTCCTTTCGAATGGTAAGCGCCTTGTTGAAGTAGTGATTAGCCAAATCAAACTCCCGTTTTTCCATATAACAAATACCGATGTTGTTCGATAGGGATGCCTCCACAATATCTTCTTTGTTCTTTTTGTTTGTTTCAATCGCCGTTTGGTAATATTCCAGGGCCTTGTCATACTCAAAATGCTGAATATATACTCCGGCAATATTATTGAATAATATTATTTTTTTACTGCTGATGTTGAAATCCGGTGACAATACTGCGATAGATTCAAGGACTGTGAGGGCTTCATCATAATAAAGCAATGCTTGCTCATAGCTTTTTTGATAAAAGTAAACAACTCCTATTTTAGTAAGCAATACCGCCTGTTTAAAGTAAATCTGTACATTATCAGGCTCAAGGTTTCCGGCATTATCGGTTAATCCTTTGGCTTTAAAATAGTAATCCAACGAAAGGACCAAATTGCCTCTGGCAGCATAAACATCGCCAAGGTTTTTGTAAACTTCACTTTTCGCGGTATCGGATTCTATATTTTCGATCAGGTTGTTAGCCTTTTCGGCGAAGAGCATCGCGGAATCAAGATTTTTGTTAATCAGTTCCGATGATAGTTGAAGGAATTTATCAATTTTTCTGTTGATCTCAACCGTATCGTTACCTGACAAATGACCCTCCACCTTAACACTTTGTGATAGGGAAATCAATGGGGCCAGCAAAATCAACAAACAATATCTTAAATTCAAAATTTGGATTATTTTAATATGAGTTGTCGAATCCAGATAACAGAATTCAAAGATATTAAATAACCGGATAGGGCGAACTGTAAAAATCACAATCACAAGGAGGTCAGAAACAATCCCATATTTTTTCGTATCTTAATATAAAAAATCATGGGTTTGTTTTTACCAGACATGCCTGATAGCATATACCTCTTGTAAATTCAAGACTTTCTCAATTGGTCATGGATCAACTTCAATTCAAATTGTTATACCGAAGTAGGAAATTCAAAACCACCCTTCATGCCAGACTATTTTGAATTTCACTTTGGTATTATCTGTTCAAATAAAATATTGAAGACGGTAGGTAAAAAAACACCAACCGGCCTTTCTTCTTTGAAAAGCCGGTTGGTAAATTTGGATATTATTTGCGAAGATGTCAGTCTACCTTTTATAAAGCCAGCATTTTTAAGTCCTGTTGGTTAAGGATAACCTCCTTTCTCTGATACAAGACTTTTCCGGCTTTATTGGGGTATCTGACTACTTTTGCTCATGTTGGGTAACCAGACTTCATTTTTGTCCTGGTTGTCTGTCTGAACATTCAGGTTGTAATCAGCACCGGAATATCCTTTTTTCCCAGCCTCAATTTTCCATACATTCAATATATCACTATTTTGGACATTACCATCTCCATTACCGTCTGCTCCTAACATTCCCCAAACTACAGGTGAAGAATCAATTTGCTTATATCCGCTCGTACCGCCTAATACTTTGTCAGAGCCGGTTGAATAATCGTATGAATAGATTCCTCCGGCTTGGGTAACAGCATTCGCTGAAATTATTCCGAGGTGGTTGCGGTGATAAATCACAACATACAAATTTTGTGTAATAGGAACACCGGGAAATATCATATATGGATTTTCTTCCAGTCCTGTAATCGTTCCATCGCTCTTGAGTAGTGCTGCTCTTCTGCCTCCTGGAATAATAGTTTCGGTGACTGCTGCTAACGCAGATGTGGCATCTCTCAATTCCACCATCACCCAGTCAACTGCACCAGCAGGCAATGTTGCAATACTTTCCGTTCCTGTATACAACCATTCAGGATTATTATTGCCAAAATACGGAAGTGTTGGGTTATAGGGTTGATTAACAGGCAAATTACCCGATGTTAATAAGGTTGTGTTCATCATGTTTGTGGATGAATTATAAACTCCCTCCAACATCACTTTCAGACTAAGCACCTGGTCGGTTGCAAACTCATAGGCTCCGATATCACATGGATTGCTCCTGTATTTTCCGGTATAATCTGTTGGAACTGAAGGAAGGTAAACTCCGGCATTGTTCATAAGAGTTGTCGTCGGTATCAAATTAGTTGGCGAAGCAAACAGTGGATTTACCGTTTTTGAATTCGCCTCCATTCCTGTATAAGCCTGCCATGTTGCAAGGGTCGGATAGTCAATCAGACAGGTACCACCGGAACAGAATTTTTGTGCAATCTGACCCTGATATCCATCAATGTAATAGTCGTTATTGTCGAGGAATGAAAAGGTTACCATATCCGTAGTCATAATGCCATAAGCCTTTCCCAATGCTGAAGGATCAGGATTTGGATAGGAATTGGTCATTGAATTCTGAAGTATATTATTCCTGATATCAATCTGGTTTGCATTTACAGCAGTCTGATTCCAGAAACAAATACATGATGATGAAGGGGCATAGCTATCTCCACCATAAAGATAATCACCGGTAAGTAATATCGTATTGTTCCAAATTCTCATGTTACCTCCATGGTGCACCCAAATCCCGTTGGCCTGGTTTGCGCTTACCCCAGGATTCAATCCAAAGGCGCCGATGTTGTAAATCAGGTTATTTGAAATTTCAGTATATGTAGTCGGATCATCATTCGAACACTTTATTGCCCATGAACCCGGACCACTTGCCACCCAATCATGAATTTTGTTTTTTGTAATTTTTGTGTTTGTACTGTAATTAAAGTAGCCAATTCCAAAACACGCATAAGTACCAACCGTTGAAGCAGGACCCATGATTTCATTTCCTATGATAAGAGTATTATCAGCATACTCCAAAGCGATACCCCATCGGGTAATATAATCAATATCCGAAGGTGAGCCTAATGTATTATTGGAGATGATCAAATTATGGATTTTGTTCCCGTAGGTAGCATTTGCGTAAATCCCATATTTCGCTCTTTTTAACAAGTTATTATCAATTACAACATTGTCATAACCGCCGCCATTTGAACCGGCATAAGTGTTGAAAACAATCAGATATGTTTCCATCATGACGTCTGTATTGTTTCCTATTACTGTGCAGTTTTTTAAAGTGATATTCGCTGACGGATCAATGATTCCATCATTGGTGATACCGATAGTATATGAATTGTTGGCTGGGGAGGAATTCTCAATGGTAAGTCTTCTTTCCGTGGTCACACCATCCGATCCATCAATCGTTACATAATCAGCCCCTTTAAACATCAGTATCCCCGGTCCGGAAACCGAACCAGTGATTACAGGATATGCCCCTGCATTTGCTCTTATAGTTACAGTATTGACAGAACTGCTTCCGGCATTGGGTTCAAAAATGATCGGGAAAGTTTCATTCGGGTAAGTGTTGTCATCAAGAATAAAAGTCAATGGCGCGGAAACAGCTTTCGAATTAAGGTCATTTACAGCAGCGGTCAGGGTTGTATAGGGTTTGCCCACACCAATATGAATTACACCAGAGATGCTTGCAATGATACTATAGTTTGATGGACTGGTCGGTGGAGTTGAACATGCCGGTGGGTTAATTGAGTAGCCTGTAGCACCTACCCAGGGGTATGATCCAGGATTACCAATAAAAGTCTCATCCTGAGCTACAATATAATAGGATATCATATCACCTAATATAGTTCCTCCTCCGAATGTAAAACTGAAAGTTGATCCATTGATCCATTGACCCTGAGCTGCCTGATATGCACCGTTGTTTATTTTCCAGTAAAGAACGGGCTTACCGATACCGCTATTGGGAACTCCGGTTCCATCCATAATTTCAGCCACTAATACCCTGTCGGTGGTAAGATTTGTATTGTACAAAGGAGTATAGACAATTGATGGCGGAGTTAAATCAGAAGCCATTCCACCAATCTCGTCAGCTCCAATGTCCGGTGCCTGAGGGAAATATGTCGGATTAAAGGGATAACCAGGATTTGGATATCGGGCATCCCCATCAAAATCATTGACGATTGGCAATGGACTGCTTACTACTACCCCCCCCGCTTCACACTGGGTGGGTACATTATTTTTCAGGTGAACATCCCAGGGCTGAGTGGTTACATTTACAAAGGGAGATAATTCTGTTTTTGATTGGAGTTCCTGTGGAAATTGAAGTGCTTTATATTCATTTAATGTTTGAACGGCTGAAACTCCATCCAAGAAAATCAGGTTTTTTGGTCCTGGTGTGCCGGCATAGAGATTATTATAATTGGAAGTGTATTCTGTTCCCCCGGGATATGGATATCGTTCCCTGATTACCACAGTTTTTCCCTCACTTCCAATACTTGCACTGGTATTGATCAGGATGTTATTTCTTAAATCAACTCCATAAAGTGAAGCTGCACAAAGTGCAGAGGAACCGTAATTGACCTGGTTGCCCGTAACAGTTCCGTTCAGGTAGACGGTGTTGTTATAGATTCCTCTTTTATTAGCAGTGTTTTCAAGATAAATACCGTTTAGCATATTCCAGTCATAACCCAGGGTAGCATCAGCACCTGGATTTTGTAAATCGCATATCGTGTTATTGAAAAAATACATTTCTGTGCCATAATCAGTCTGATAGATACCGTTAATGGTGGCAGAAGGTGCGGATGATTTAGCTTTCAAATTCTGAATTTTATTATTGATAGAAATATCCTAAAGTACCATGATAATTGTATAATCCAGTGGCTGCTCCTCTTATTTCAGTAATATTTGTAATTGTGTTATTGTAAACTTTTTATACTCGGAATCGTTGAAAGTGATATAGAGACCCTGTAATTCCATGATCTGAATTTGCAATGTTATTATCAATAAGATTATCATGGCATTCAAGGGTAGTTCCGTTACCACGGCTGAAAGGTAATTGTATGCTGACCAACAACCAAATTACTAAAACGGGTATTACCGGTTACAGAGTTACTAAACACTTCCATCGGTCCCTAGTATCATTGAGATTTATTACAACCACATGTAATCAATGCGTCCAACTGCAGGCAAGCGATGTTGAACCAACTGTATTATTGCTGACCACGTTACCATAAACATTCGTAGTTACTCCAAGGTTGCTGAATTTCATATAATATATCCATCCTCCGCTTGGTATCGGATATGTACATCCTGTTACCGTATTGTTGTATATATTAACAGTATTGGTAGTGCCTGATCCACCCATGCTGCTGGAAATGGCATTAAAATCACAGTATTGATACCAGAAAATTGCATACTGACATAGTTATTGTACAGGTCAAAGCTGGCATTTAAAGCATCCGAAAGGAAAATTCCATAAGGAACCGCAGGTTGAGCTAGTCCACCCATGGTACTTGTGATGTTATTGTTGGCAACCTTCAGGTTATTCTGATAAATTGTGTAAATACCATAACCCGGATCTGTTTGACCTGCTACATTGGTAATGATATTGCCTCCATCTGCTCCTATTTCATTATTCTGGTCATAATAAGCGTAAGGTGCAGATGTGTGATTATAGCCTTTAAGGTAGATGCCGGTGTAACAATTCGTTAAAGTGTTGTTAAATATTTTAAGGTTTGAATTTGTTCCCGAGAAGGCAGTTATAGTCATTTGGGAAGCAGAGGTCAGCGTATGGTTATTTACATAAATACCCTTTGTATAATCATAGTTTTTATCAAGGGTGACTGTGCAATTTTTAATGGTTATATTCTGGGATCCATCAGTTACTGAATTTTTTAAAATTGCAAATCCCCATTCCATTTTGGCATTGGCAGTAAAATTTGTTGTTTTATCCTTAACATCTATACCGTCAAAAGTGACGTAATCACAACCCCCGATTGCAATAATAGCATCTATTGTTGCAACGCCGGTACCAGAGGTAATGAGAGGGTTATTTCCAGTTCCGGTTTTCTGAAATACAATCGGATTGGATGCTGAACCTGAAAGGGTTGTAATCCGCCCTGCGGTGGGGCTGGTAAAAGTTTCGGTATAGCCGGCTGCTATATTGAAAGTTACTCCGCCAGTTCCAACTCCTGATGAATTGAGAGCGGTTATTGCTGCCGCTAACGTTGGATAATCCCCGGGTATGGTTTTTACGCCAGTAAGCTGGGCGTAACTTGATGCGATGAAAATCAACGCAATACTTAAGGTGAATAATGTCTTTTTCATGTTATTCTATTTAGTTATTATTAAAAAAATCAATTGTAAATTGCGATGACAAAGATCAACCCTGAAATTTAGTCCAGCAATATTTTTGCCTTACAAAACCTATACAGAATCAAAAAGGAACCTATACATTACCTGTACAAGTGAAAAATGATCGCTGTAACACGCTTGTATTCTGGCTGATAATGATTTTATTGTAATATATTTTTTGAAAATTGGAATATAGGTAATATCAAAGTCGGGAGTAATACTGAAAACAACTAAATCCTGAAATTTGAAAAACTGGTTTTCCTAGAATCGTAAGTATATGAGCCGAGGGATTCATGGGAGAAAAAAAATATTTTGCACGATTGCAGGGTTTCTCTGCTTATCCGGATTTGTGCGTTTTGCCCGAAAGGAGTTAATCAGAACAGAAATATTCCGGAATTTATAATTCTATGACGGCTACCCCTCATCTTCAATCATCCTCACCAATGAAGATAAAACAATAATCCAGATTTTTTGCATAGCCAATCTCCATAGGAATCCTTTGGACCTTCGGGAAAATCCTTTTTTTGCTTTCTGATTAGTCTGGCATAGGGCTGGCCCTTAAACCCAAAATAATACCGAAGTAGGAAATTCAAAACCACCCTTCATGCCAGACTATTTTGGATTTCACTTTATTATAACCCACGAATCTCATCCTTTGAGAAATAAAAAAACCCTGGAGATAAGCCAGGGTTTTTTCAAAACACAATTAACCTAAATCAAATTCTAATTACTATTTTTTTTTAAGCTGGTAAATTTTTCTTGAACCATAAGCTGCACCAAGCAGCAACATGATGCTTAATCCTCCGTCAATGGGAGCGCCACCGCCAACCGGTGTATTTCCACCGCCAGGACCTCCGCCCCCATTTGGATGAGGAGGAGTCTGAGCCAATGATAATAACGGTAGTGAGAGAAAAATACCTGCGACCAATAACAATTTTAATGCCTTTTTCATATCTGTATATTTTTTTGTTTTCATCATAATTAATTAATTTTCCTTTCCCACTTTCCCCCTCCTTTTGGAGGGGGCAGGAAGAGGATTTTATTTTACAAATACTTTTTTCGTTACTACACTTTCGTTGCTCATAACTTTAACTACATAGTAAGCGCTCTTATTCAACGTAACTTTGTTGAGCATAGCTGTAATGTTGGTACGGGCAACTTCCTGACCCATAAGATTATAAACCATTATATCGCCTTTGGTATTTGCAGGAACCGAAACATAAACATCCTTTTGACTTGAGTAAATGTTGATCATGTCGGCTGTATTTTCACCTACTGTCAATGGAGTGAAATGAACAATAAACCGATTATCGAAACTCAGGTCGTAGTTGAAGGTATAGGTATCGCTCTTCAAATCAGTGAAGGTGCCTGTAAGTAAATCTTCGAGGACGACATCAGCAAATTCACTGGTTTCAGTAGCAGTGATTGTAAAGTCACCGGGAACTCCTGCTTTAACACCAACCGTAACTGTATTGGTGGCCGGTAAAGAGTTAATAGCCATCATACCATTTTCGGTTGAGTAAATTGCCGGAGCTTCTGTTACATCGCCAAAAAGTTTATGAGCATCCCATTGTCCATCGAAATCAGAAGTTGCAACATCAAGGAAACGAATAACTGTTTCATCAGTATAGCCATTGCCACTGATTTCAAGTCTTACGATATCTGAAACTTCATCTTTATAGAAAGTTGAGCTGCTGTGGGTGCGAACTGTATTGGTCATGTTGAGTGTTCCCAATGTAAATCCGTTAGTAACACCAACAAAGAAAGCCTGGCATGAAGGAATGTAACGACTTCCGCCATTAGCTCCGACACCTCCTACATAACTGGCCCAGGTTGCACTATTGACATGTCGGTAAGTAGCATTGTCAACATTCGTCTTTGTCCATCCTGCAGCAGCATCCCAGTCAATGGGTGAAGGATAAGGATTTCCAACTAAATTCCAGCCCTGTCCGTTTCGGGTAACATTGTTGTTAATACCAATATTGCCGGTATTTAATGTTCCAACAAATGAAGCTGTTCCATTTGCATTATTCCATAAGGCATAACCCTGCATTGCATTTAGTGGAGTAGATGGAATAGTAATATCAGTATAAAGGTTAGTAGATTCAGTATGATTCTGCAAATATAATCCGAGGAACATATTTGCAGTCGCACCAGAAACGGGCGATGAAATCAAATGCCATTCGCTTCCGGTATAATTGCGGTTTACTGTTGCTGTACCTGATACTGTAAGATTTCCGTTATCCAGCAATGAAGCTCCCGAAGCAATGGTAATATTGTTGCAACTTGAAGGGGCTGAAATGGTAGGATAATTTGTTAATCCGCCAGGTATTATTACGCTGATTCCTGAAGTTGGAAGACTATTTGGGATCCAGTTTAAAATGTTAGCCCAGTCTGAACTGATTGCTCCTGTCCAGGTCGCGAAGAGCGGGTCATATATAGAAATATCATCAACGTAGAGATAGCCGTTACCAGCTGCGCTGAAGCAATGCCATCCTATATTATATACACCTGTATTCGCAGGGGTAAAGGAACATGTGACTTGTGTATAGACTGTTGAGGCATATCCAGTAATTGTATAAATTGCAGGACTTGTCATTCCAACCACTGTAGGAGAAGATCCCCATTTTAATTCAAGATTTTGAGGCGCAAGGGAAGACGAAATTTTTGTCCAGAATTGAACTGTGTAACTAACACCACCTGTTAATTCCAGGCCATTTGTAAAATACCAGTCGTCCACAGAAACAACAAAGTTACTTGAAATACGAATAGAGTTAGCTCCACTATGAGCCTGACTTGCGTTATAATAAGCAGACCATGTAGAAAAATCATTATTATTGTCAACAACAGTTCCACATCCAACAGAATTCGATTCGAAGCCTTCAATGAACGGAACTGGGTAACTTGAACAAAGTGTTGTTGCACTGGTGGTAACACCTGCAAGAGAATAAATATTATTATTCGCTGGTTCATAAGACCATGCTTTATAATAATAAGTTACCTGGTTTGGTGCGAGTCCTGAGTGATTGAAGGCGCTCAAAGGTCCAACATAAATTACATCACCTCCTCCTGGAATGGAATTACCAACTATATAAGCCGTTCCGTTTACCGGCTGTCCAAAAGTGTTATTTAAGGTAGTCGCTATAATCACATCACTGTTAAATACATTTTTTGTCCATGCCAAATCAATTTGAGTAGCGCTGAAAGTAGTAGCTGTGAAGCCTGAAGGCTGTGCGATATTGGTGGTGTTGCTCACCGTTACCCCAAGAGAATAGGATGAACCGTCATAAGAGAAAGCCTTATAATAATGGGTAGTTGCCCCGGCAAGTCCCGTATGGTTAATCGGTGAAGTCATTCCATTATATAACAAGTATCCTCCGGCAAAAGCATCACCAATATTTGCAGGTGGCCCTCCTACAGGTGCGGTAAAGGTTCCGGTAGTATTCCAGACAATTACTACATTATTATTAGCAGGATTTGGCAAAAATGTCAGATCGATCTGAGATGAACTGATAAGTGTTGTACTAACACCGCCTGGGTTCAGAACTGTAGCAGCCGGTAATCCGGTAAACTCATCAGCTCCGATATCCGGTAATAATAACCGGGTATCACCATCATAGTCATCGGTAATAACTATAGGTGAAGTTACCTGTATTCCACCGCTTTCGCAATTTGTAACTATCGAGGTCTTCATGTGCAAGTCAAATGGGAGATTGATTACATCTTCAAATGGGGGAAGCTCACGGAAAGAACCGGCATCCCTTGTGGGGCCAGCCAAAGCCTGGTAATCTGTAAAGAAATAGGGAGTTACACCGTCAAAGTAGGTTACGCATAAAAAATTTACCTCTTCTTCATTTACGTAGAAAATATTGCCATTTGAGTTATTGGAGTAGGAAGGTAGTCCGGCTACTTCTGCGCTTCTCCGGTAAGCACTTACGATCCCACCTGTAGTTGTTGACATGTTGACAAGTATATTGTTCCTTAAATCTAACGTTGGAAATGTGGAAGCGTACAATGCAGATGTATAAAAGTAAATACCTGTACTTGATGCATTCAGATAAACAGTGTTGTAAAATACATTAACGTTTGTTCCATTGCTTACATTGATACCTGCAACAGAATTTACAAAATTTGTCAAAGTTCCGGTTCCTGCAGGGGCTCTTAAATCGGATACAAAGTTGTTATACACATTCATATTTGCTCCGCCTGCAATAGTTATCCCATTAACAGCAACAAATGATGCACCTCCGCCAGCACTCAGGTCGTAAACATTGTTTTTGTATAATTTACCCGGGTTGCCGTTTGTAAAGTTGATACCAGTCATAGTACCACCTTGAGTAGCCCCGGCTGATGTTGTATTGGAGTTTGAAAAAATGTTGTTGTCATAAGCATTTGAAGTACCTGAAGAAGCTACTCTTATGCAAACAAATGTTCCTCCTGTTCCGCTTTTGGTATTGTTGGATACTGTATTGTCGTACATGGTAAGGTTTCCACTATTACCAGCGTCAATACCTGTAAAACTACCGGTTCCGGGAATGTTATTATTCGTCACAGTATTTGAGTAAAAATTCAGGACGCCTGGTGACCCGCTGCTAGTAATACCTGAGAATGCCTGACCGGTAGCCAAAGGATTATTTGTACAGTTTTGAACGATATTATTATAAATATTACTTGTAAAAGCAGCATCGCCGGTTTGCGCACTGATACCTGAGATCCCTATAAAACCGGCAGTTGGAGCAATAGTAACCGTATTGTTAAAGATGTCAAAATTTGTAGAGACGGAAGGAATAATTATTCCAATTAAACTTGATACAGGTGTGGCTGTAGAAGTGCTAATAGTATTATTTGCCACCGTTAATGCTTTCATATATCTTGCACTTATACCATAGGTGTCAAAGTTTGTGATAGTATTGGTGCCGTCAAGACCAATCTGAATGTTTTGGTTGAACATGTCGTAAGGTGCAAGAGCATTCCATCCAGTAATATCAATTCCATTTTTTACATTGGTAATCACGTTGTTGAAGAATTTACAGTCGTTCATTGCATCGGAAGTGCTGCCTCCTGTAAGGTTAATCGTAGCGGTTGAAGTGGCAAGGTGGTTGCCTGCATAAATCCCTGTGCAGATTGTGGGGTTGGTCGGTGCGGGGGCTTTGTTCAGTGTTATTGTGCAATTTTTTATGGTTATATTCTGGCATCCATCAAATGGAGCTACGTTACTTAATTTTACCATCGCATAACCAAACTCCATACGTGAAAGCTGAACAGTATTACCGGCGATTTCCGTAAGGTCAATCCCGTCAATGGTTACATTGTCGGTTCCTGCAATTTTCCAGATAGCATCCAGGTTTGTTGTAGTACCCACCCATGCGGATAGCAATGGTGGATTTGTCCCGGTGCCAGACCTTTGAAATGTAATGGAATAGCTAACACTATTTGCATTTAAAAGTGTGTTGCCAAGCAGATATCCACCTACCGGTGCTGTTTCAAGGTAATCGTCCGCCACAATAAATGTCGTATTTCCATTGATACCTAAAGTATTCAGGTCAGCTATGGCTGCCTGCAAAGTAGAATAGCCCGGTGAGCCTAAAGGGATGTAATACGTCCCTGAAAGCTGAGCGTAAGAAGCTGCGCTGATTGTCAACGCCAAAATCAAAGTAAGTAGTGATCTGTTCATTTTTTCTCAATTTTAGTGTTATTTATTTTGTCCTGATTCTCTGATTGATTCATTTTATCCAATATTTTTTCCAAAATCCGGTTTTGTAATTTTTTTAATTCGAGAAATTCTTCAATGGATTTTTCACTCGCCATTTCTTCAACAGGTGTCTCATCTGCGATAGGATACTCGCTTGACGGAATGTCCTTGATTTGCTCCACTTGTTTTCTCTTATTTTTAATACTTTTCATTTTTTACACGCTCCAACAAAACCATTAATATCAAATTTAATATTATGAAATGGACTATTTTTGAAATGTCGGGCAAAATTCATTTAGTATTAATAACCACGCAAATTATTCGCCTCTACAATAACTTTACAAAGGACAAAATGAACCTGTACATTACCTGTACAAGGAACAAAGACGAGACATAAAAGGATGTTTATCAGTCCTTTAATTAACTGCTGAATAAATTATACTGTAAGTCTGACGGGAAAAATCTATATTGAGGAAAGAAATGTGATCAGGTTGACATCAGAATTAGCGATTCCAAGTTTTTGCCTTAACCGGTAACGTGCGGTTTCGAGTGAACTAACCCGCTGGCCGGTAAGTTCAGCAATATCTTTGGAAGACATATTGAGTCGAAGAAACGCACAAAGCTTTAAATCGTTTGGACTTAAGGATGGGAATCTCTCTAATAACTTATCGTAAAACTTTCCATGCACTTCCTTGAACCGGGTTGAAAATTCCTTCCAGATTTCCTCCTCCTGGTTTTTTTGCAGTTCATTCGCTACTTTCTTGATCGTACTCTTTACTTCAGGTGAGGTTGCTTCTTTTTCTATGGTAATCAACTTTTCGGAAAGATCAGCCAACATTTCATTTTTCTTCATCAACGACATTACATTGATAACCATTTCTTTATTCTTGAATTCCAACTCCTTTTCATGACTGGCACTTTCCAATTGCATTTTTTTTGCTTTCAACCGCAACTGTTTTGCAATCAATATTATAATAATCAAACTAAAAAATAAGAACCCTGATATAATCAGTATGACTACATTTTTACGCTGCCGGGCAATCTTCAGGTTTTGTTCATTCTTCTCGAATTGATATTGCAATTCGAGTTTCGTCAGTGTTTTTTGTTTTTCATCGAGAAAAAGGCTGTCTTTGTATTGGTTCTCAAGAATATAATAACGATAAGCTGAAGAGGAATCTTGTTCAGAAAGATAAATCTTATTAAGAATTTCAGCAGCATTAACAACGATTTCCTTATATCCTTCCATTTCGGCAAGATTTAAGGTATTTAAGGCAATTGTTTTCGATTGCTCAGGTTTCCCGGTTTCAAAATATATTTTGCTCAACATTACCTGGCTTTTCCCAAGCCTGAGCTTATTCCCAATCTTTTCAAAAATTTCCCTTGCTTGCTGAATTTTTAAAATTGCTTCGGGAAATCGCTTCTGATCAAAATAAACATCAGCAATATTTAAATAATTATTGGCAACAAGATATGAATTTCCTTCCTCAAGGTTTATTTTGATCGCTTCTTCATATTTATCAATGGCTTTGTCATATTCATGTTTTTCAAAATATACTTTTGCAACATTGTTCAGATTGCTTGCAATTCCAACCTTGCTATTAATCTCTCTTGCCAATTCAATTGATCGGGAATAATAATCTACTGCCTTGTCATAATCTTTCTGGTCAAAATACAACGTCCCGATACGGCAAAATGTAGCGCCCAAACCTTCCTTATGGTGCAATTTTTCGTAAATTTTTAAACTGGAGTAAAAATTCTCAGAACTCTTTGCCTGGTTCCCAATATCATAATAAATAACGCCTATTGCATCCAGTGATTCAGCCAGCTCTTTATCCAGGGACAGGTCTTCGGCAAGGTTCTTTGCTTCAATTGCATACTCCATTGCCTTGTTTAAATCCGACATAAAATAATATATTCTTGCCAAAAGTAGGTTTGCCCTCAGTCTGCCTTTATCATTCGCCGAATTCTCTGCTATTTGATAAGCCTTTTCCCCTAGAATTAACGCTTTTGAGACATCTGAATCTACTAAATGATCAGCAAGGGAAAATAAAATTTCAAATTTTTTATCTTGATCCTGTTCCTGTGTCAATACCCTCTCAAGGCTATCTATTGCCTTACTATTCTGGGAAAATGAAGCCAGAGGTAAAGTCCATGAAAACAGCAGAAATATCAGGTTCTTGAAAAACATTTGAATCATCTAAAATAATTTCCACGACAAAAATAACATTTTTACTTTTTGCCGGATCAGATTCTGAACGTTCGAAAAGTTCGGTTTTGTCAATATCAAAGCGGTTTCAGAACCACACCCATATTCTTCCTTCCGTTAATTTTTACGATCATGGGTTTGTCAAAACGGATATGCCGGATGAAATCATCTTCAAACAAAGGTTGTAGCTCATTAAGGTAATCAAGATCATAAAACCCATCTTTAATAAATGGATTAATGGTAAAATAGCCGACCCTGAAAGAGGTTAGGTTTTGGAAGAAATGTGTGCCCTGGCTCGGATCAATGCGATAATTTTCCAGTCCTGACTCAACAATTACCCTTGCCGCCGAAATCTGTGGCCACTTAACCGGAATTCCCAACCAGGGATCGGTTGAACCCCATCTGCCAGGACCAACAAGAATATAAAATCGCTTATCCTTTAAAAAGACGTCGTTAAGTCTTCCAATATCTTCAGCTATTTGTTTGCTTTTTGAAGGGTCAAAAGATTCCGGTTTTATATAAACAAAGTCATAAAGGTTTTCGATGATACCGTTGCCGAGCGCAGAATTTGACTGTATGATAGTGTCTTTATCTGTTATTTCACCCATATCAATGTTGATCGTTTCTTTATTATCAACAATGGGTCTGATTTGAAGTAAATTGAATATTCTGACTTCATCTTTTTGCCTGTGAAGATTTACTGCAAACTCAATCTCGACCGGTTTATTCATTTCCTTTTGTCCAATTTTCAGGGCTGTATCAAGGATTTCCGCAAGTGGAAATACTTCATGCTGTAAAATATTCGAAAAGGTAATGACCCTTTTGCCATCATATACCAACCCATCTCTTAACACCTGATTATTGAAATCGTAAGTTGAAGCAATATGCTTGAGCGATCCATCATTTTCCGCTTCATTTATTTTGAGCTTTAGCAGATTTGCTCCATCATCAACAGTAGCTTTAAAGCTGGATGTTTCAAGGTTAAGTGCATAAAAGAACTTCTGGGTTTCGCGCAAAGCCATCTCCGGTGATCCCAATTGTAAAATCTTTTTGGGATATTTGGGTGAAAACCTGAGCGTAAGGCCTCCATCAACTATATACTTACCAAGCCCCAGGGCAATGTTGGCAATACCGTCCTCCGGTTTTTCCGGTTCAATAGGATAGAAATTGATTGATCTTGCAACGCCGGAAATGGAAGGGTAAAATCTGTTCCCGTGCCTTTCTCCGCAAACTTCCTGCAGAACAATTGCCATTTTTTCCTCGTCAATTACATTCATGGTCGCAGTCATGTAAGCTTTGCTGTCTTTGAAAAAAGCAGAAGCATACACACTCTTGATAGCATCCGAAAGCATTTCGATCATCAGGCGTTCATCGTTGGCAACGTGGGGAATCATGTAGGTGGAATAAATACCTGCAAACGGCTGGTAATGTGAATCCTCCAACAAACTTGAGGATCGGACTGCTACAGGATTATGGATCACAGATATGAAAGTATAAAGGTCCTCATGAATCCGAAAGGGTAACCTTGCCTCGACGAACCTGTCCAGGATTTCTTCATCGGTCAGGTCGCCTGAAAGGGCAACCGAATAAAGATTGTTTTCTTCCATAAATTCATCGAAAACATCAGTGCACAGCACAACTGTTCTTGGAATCGTGACGATCACATCCTTAAATTTGTCTAAAATTTTATTTCGCATGATCAGAGAGTCAAGAAATGCCAATCCCCTTGCCTTTCCACCAATAGAGCCTTCACCAATCCGGGTGAAAGTAAAATACTCATCAAAACTTTCCCGGTAAAATTCGGCGATCACTCCCCGCGCTTTATTAAGTCTGAAACTGGCAATGGCATCAAACATGAATTTTCTGACTTCATCGAGATTTTTAAAATCTTCGATTCTCATGTCCCTGATGAGATCGGCAAGCGGAAAGAGTGCACGCGCCCTGAACCATTTACTGAAATGGTTGCGCGTAATATGGTACTCAAGTGATGTATCGGGAATCCTGAACAATAATTCCTGAAACGATTTCAGGTCTGATGCCCGCATCACTTCTTTTCCGGTGTCAGGGTCTTCGAATACAAAATCTCCAAAAGCAAAATATTCAAAAATAAAATTCCTCAATTCGAGTGAAAGGGTCTTTGAGTACTTATTGATAAACCCTACCTTTATTTCTTTGGCTAATTCTTCACTATTGGTATCCGATGACTGCAGCAACAATGGCATAAACTTATCATCGTTCTTTATTTTCTGACACAACCTGATTCCAGCCTCCGGATCAACCTTGCCTTCGCGCATATACCTCAGATCGGTGATTACACCAAGCATGCTCTTTTTGTACTTTTCGTAAATTCCAATGGCTTCTTCATAAGTTGTGGCTAAAAGAATTTTTGGTCGCCCGCGCATTCTGAGCATCTTTTGGTGCTCATTCAATCCCTCCATCATAAACTTAAGCGATTGCTTAAAAATAATCTTATAAATATTCGGCAGATAACTCGAATAAAACCGGATGGAATCTTCAACAAGCAGTATGGTTTGCACTCCGACTTCACGTACATCATGATCAACATTCATTTTATCCTCAATCAGCTTGATAATCGCCATCAGGATGTCGGCATTGCCCAACCAGCTAAATATATAATCAATAGCGCTTAGATCATCCTGGCTGACCTTCAGCGATATCTTTCTTGAAAAGGGAGTAAGTACAACGATAGGAATTTTTGGGAATTTTTGCTTGATCCTTTTTGCCAGCCCAAAAGTATCTGTCTCTTCAGCACTTAGCATTGTGATGATCAAATCAATTTTTTCCTCTTCAAATTTTTCAAATGCCTCCTCTTCCGAACTCGCAAGGATAAACTGAGGCGGATAACGCAGGTTAAGCGAAACATATTCATTAAAAATCTGCTCATCAATCCTGCCATCGTCCTCCAGCATAAAGGCATCATAAGCGCTCGATATAAGCAAAACATGGTAAATTCTCTTCTTCATCAGTTTGTTGAAGGAGGTATTACTGAAATAATATTTAGGTGCCCTGAGCGGATTCTGCATATACATATTTCACTATTCTAAATTTCTAATGTATGATGTTACAAAAATATAAATTCCGAATGGCATTAAAGTAATGAAAAAAGATAACACTCAAACTTTATATACCGCAAAAAAATGCTTACATTTGGAACTAAAAAAACCCGCTTTATGAAAACCTTTGAAAATATCAGAAATGCACCGCCCTATCGCAATGTTTTTGAAAAGTATTTTAGCGAAATGTTGCATGATCACAAAACCAATATTGCCGAAACAGGTCCGTATGTTTCTATTTCAAGAGATTTTGGTTGCATGGCTAACGTAATCGCACAAAAACTGTCGGCACAATTAACATTGGAAAATAAACGGAAGGGTATTAAAAAAGAGTGGAAATGGATCAACAAAGTCATCATGGAAGAAGCAGCCAAAGCTCTGGAGTTACCTCCATCTAAAATTGAATACGTATTCCAGTCCCAGAAAAAAACAGTGATGGATGAGGTTGTTAGCGCTATGTCAACCCGTTATTATAAAAGCGATAAAAAAATCAGGAAAACAATCATTGAAGTTATCCGGTCCATAATAATTTCAGGAAACGTCATCATTGTAGGCCGGGGCGGAGTTGCCTTCAGAAAGGATAACCCGGATTCACTCCATATAAAACTGATTGCCCCGATTGAATGGAGGGTTGAACGGATCAGTAAAAATTACAACAAAACCCCAAAGGATGCTTTGAAATACATTCTTGATATTGACCAGGAACGAAAATATTTGATTGACAGCTTTGTGGGTTTCGATAGCGATGACACAATATTTGATATGGTTTTTAACCGTCAAACAATGAATGATGAAGAAATAACATCCATTATCTTTCAAACCATGGTGAAAAGAAAACTGATTTGAATACTTAGTTTACCTTATACTTATATTCTATTTTAGCTAACTCTTCGTTGGCGGCTACAATCTTCTTTTTCAGACTTTCCTTAAAATGACTGAATTTAATAGCCAGGTTTTCATCCGATAAAGCAAGGATTTGCACAGCAAGTATAGCTGCATTCTGAGCGCCGTTTATCCCAACTGTTGCCACTGGAATACCGGGAGGCATCTGTACAATAGATAACAGAGAATCCATTCCATCCAGTGAAGCATTGATCGGTACGCCAATCACCGGCAAGGTGGTCATTGATGCTATAACTCCGGGAAGGTGAGCAGCCATCCCGGCGGCTGCAATGATTACTTTAATTCCACGGCTTTTCGCTGACTTGGTGAATTCCTCAACTTTTTCGGGCGTTCGGTGGGCTGAAAGCGCATTGATCTCGAATGGTATCTCCATTTCATCGCAAAATTTTGCTGCCGCTTCCATCACTTTCAAATCGGATGTACTGCCCATTATGATACTTATTTTTGGCTCCATAATAAATATTTCAATAATTATTAGCTCAGCAAAATTACATATTTTATGATCTCTGGTTGTATCTTGTTATCTTTGTTCGGACATTTAAATAAAATAAAAATGGAATCAATCATTGTCCACAATAAGGAATTTGTAAAATTTATTGAAGCCCGACAAATAGAAGAGGCTGTGAATAAGATTTCGAGCCGGATCAATTCTGATCTTGCCGGAAAGAACCCACTTTTCCTTGTTGTACTGAACGGTGCATTCATGTTCGCCTCTGATCTGCTTAAAAAAGTCACCATTCCTTGTCAGATTTCTTTCGTCAAATTGTCTTCCTATATCGGTACCAGTACCACCTCTGCAGTCCGCGAATTAATCGGGTTGGATGAAGTTTTGTCAGGCAGAACGGTTGTTATCGTTGAAGACATTATTGATACAGGAATTACTATGGGAGTAACCATCGAAAAATTAAAAAAACTGGAAGCAGCCGAAGTTTATATTGCCACCTTGCTTTTCAAACCTGATGCCTTCAGAATGAACTACCCAATTAACTATATCGGGATGGAAATTCCGAATGACTTCATTGTAGGCTATGGACTCGATTATGATCAGAATGGCAGAAATTATCCCGACATCTACAAGATTATTGAATAATGAAAAAGAAAATGAAACATATATTCCTTTTAGAACAATTATAAATCCGATGGCAAACCCTAATTTTGTTGACTATGTTAAGATCAATTGCCGTTCAGGAAAGGGAGGAGCCGGTTCGTCTCATTTTTTCAGGAGCCGGTTGAATCCCCGCGGAGGACCTGACGGCGGAGATGGAGGAAGAGGCGGGCATATCATCCTGAAAGGGAATCAGCAACTATGGACATTGCTCCACCTCAAGTATACCAAACATTTAAAAGCCGGTGACGGACAGGGCGGATCAAAAAGCCTCAGTACCGGTGCAAATGGAAGTGATGTTATCGTGGAAGTTCCACTCGGTACAGTTGCCAGAAATGCATTGACAGGTGAATTCCAATTTGAAATTACTGAACATGATCAAACACATATTCTAGTAAAAGGTGGACGCGGCGGTTTAGGCAATGATCACTTCAAATCGTCTACTAACCGTACACCACGATTCGCTCAGCCCGGCGAATCCGGTCTTGATGAATGGCATATTCTTGAACTAAAGCTATTGGCGGATGTGGGACTGGTTGGCTTCCCAAATGCAGGGAAATCAACATTATTATCCGTAATTTCTGCAGCCAAACCGGAGATAGCCGATTATCCGTTTACTACCCTTACTCCGAATCTCGGAATGGTCAGGTATAGAGATGACAGGTCATTTGTTGTTGCTGATATTCCGGGCATCATCGAAGGTGCTCATGAAGGCAAAGGGCTTGGGCTGAGATTCCTAAGACACATCGAAAGGAATTCCGTATTACTTTTTTTGGTTCCGGCCGATAGCAAAAATATCAGGGAAGAATATTCAATTCTTCTGAATGAACTGGATCAATTTAACCCTGAGCTATTAGACAAATCAAAGATACTGGCAGTTACAAAATCAGACATGCTTGACCGGGAACTGGAATCGGAAATAAAAAAAGATTTACCCGATATTCCTTATGTCTTTATATCATCCATTGCCAATAAGGGCTTGATGAAACTGAAGGATTTGATTTGGACTACATTAAATGCTACATAGCACGCTCCTTCGGATTTTAGGGTGACACACCGCTCCTTCGGATTTGGGGGTGGATAATAGGGTTGGCTAATCCGAAGGTTTATAAATAAGGATTTGAAATCCTTTAGCTCTATAAAAAAAATGTAAATTTACTCCGCTCCTTCGGATTTTGGGGATGGGTAATAGGGTAAGCTAATCCGAAGGTTAATAATTAAGGATTTACAATCCTTTAAAATAGTTTCAGAGTTATTAAGAAATTCGAGAATCTCATAAAAATGGGGTTAAAAAATAAAATTTCTGAAGGTTATTTATACTTTTTAACATTAACTGTGGTTGATTGGGTAGATGTTTTTTCAAGACCCGAGTACAAATATATAATTATTGACTCGCTTTCATATTGTCAAAATTCCAAAGGATTGGAAATCTATTCATGGTGCTTGATGACCAATCATCTGCATTTGATAGCTGTAGCAAAAGAAGGTTATAACTTATCGGATATATTAAGAGATTTTAAAAAATTTACTAGTAAAAGACTCATTAATGCAATTTTGGGAAACCCCATTGAAAGTAGAAAAAAGTGGATGCTGAATCGTTTTGAATTTGCCGGGAAATATGATAATAAGATAAAAGATTATAAATTTTGGAAAGAGGGTAATGAAGCCAAAGAAATTCATACGGTTGAGTTTCTTGAACAAAAGCTTAACTACATTCATGAAAACCCCGTAAGAGCAGAAATTGTTGTAAATCCTGAAGATTATTTGTATAGTTCTGCGAAAGATTATGCAGGTGAAAAGGGCTTATTAAATGTGTTATTAATTGAATGAACAAACAATGGGATTACAAATCCCAGGGTATTTACTTTCGGATTATCCACCGCAGAAGCCTGGCTCAAATCCGAAAGAGCAGATGGTTAAATTATGATTGAAACATTAAAACATTGGGATACTCAACTTTTCCTTTTCCTGAACGGGATGCACAACGAATTCTGGGATTTTATAATGTTTTGGGCAAGTGAAAAGTTGATTTGGATTCCGCTGTATATTTTCTTTTTATACCTTATTATCCGGCATTTCAAAAAAAAGTTTTATTGGATTATGGCAATGGCAATATTGATGATAGCTATGAGTGATCTGGTTTCAGTTCATGCTTTTAAGAATGTAGTCATGCGGTTACGGCCTTGTCATGAGCCGGCGCTTGAAGGGCTTGTCCACCTGGTAAAAAACAAATGCGGAGGTGAATTTGGATTTGTTTCATCTCATGCTGTCAACCACTTTGCAATGGCAAGCTTTTTTTCAGTGATTTTTTTTAAGAGAATCAGGTTTTTTATTCCCCTGATATTTTTGTGGGCGGCATTTATATCCTACAGCAGGATTTACCTGGGGGTTCATTATCCGGGAGATGTAATCTGCGGGGCTTTGGTTGGTGCGATGCTTGGATTCTTTTCTGGTAAACTATCTTTGACTTGTGTTGCTAAATACAGCTTATCATAAAGGTTCTAAGTTCGCAATTTTCAATTCATACATTTGCTCCTTCGGATTTTAGGGAACGTACTGTGGGTTAGCTAATCCGAAGGCTTATAAGTCAGGATATGTAATCCCAAAAATATTCATTTCCCTTGCTCCTTCGGATTTTAGGGAACGCTCTGTGGGATAGCTAATCCGAAGGTTTATTAGTCAGGATTTGCAATCCTAAAAATATTCATTCCCCTTGCTCCTTCGGATTTTAGGGAACGCTCAGTGGGATAGCTAATCCGAAGGTTTATAAGTCAGGATTTGTAATCCTAAAAATATTCATTTCTCAATTTGCCGACTGCATACTGCCAACTGCACTAATACCCGTAAACCCTGCCTTCCAGGTTTTCAATAATAACCATATAAACAGCAACTTCCCTGACTGATGGTTCGTTGTAAGTAAACTCCTCACCAGTATAATGTAGCATGATACAATTAAGCGCTTCTATTTTTTTTTCAGGTTCTTCAATAAATTCAACTCTTCCATAAGCAAGCACACTCCGGTATTTCATACTGTAACTGCAAGCCATATTTTCGCTTTGCCACCTCAATTCATGGTCAATACTGAAAGAAATGCATACTTTATTTTTTTCCTTCAGAATATCCATCTTTTTACCGGTTTTTGAAGAATGAAGAAATATGTATCCCTCTGTATATCCGAAGTTCATTGGAACAACATAAGGTTCACCAGAACTTTCCACCATAGCAACATTACAAAACTGGCAATTGCTTATAATATCATCAATTTCTTCTTTTGAAGTTATAACCTTAGATTTCATTGTACTTGATTGGGTTTATCCTTAAGTCCAATTCCCAACAGTGAACTTATAAGTGATAATATTATACTAAAAAGCAAAGCCCACCAAAAACCATCAACAACAAACCCAGCTACCAAATTCCCGGCGATTAAAATCATTAAGGCATTAATTACCAAAAGAAAGAGCCCTAAAGTCAGGATAGTAACAGGTATTGTCAGAATAATGAGAATTGGTTTAATAAATCCATTCAGTAATGCTAGCACGATAGCGACTATCAAAGATGTAAACAGGTCCTTCACATGAATTCCTGGAAGTAAATAGGCAGTGATGATAATACTAATCGCACTTATTATTATTTTAAGCAGAATTTTCATCTATTTGGTAAATATAACAAATTATATCCATTACCCCCACAACAATTAAAGTAAGTAATAAATAGTTTATTTATTGATAAAAGCCCCGTTAATTTTTGTCAATTGAAAATTGTCCATCAACTCACTTGTCAGTTCCGTGGCTCCCTTTGTCGCTCTCCCGTCAGTTATTTCAAAAGTTTCGCCCCATATCAAAGGAGATTGTTCACCTTCCTTTAAGCCACCTTTGTAAGTAAAAATGAATTCCACGATAATTTCATCATTGCCAATTGAAATACCCGTATATTGAGGATCAATCCATGATGCAGCCATCTGGCTTCCGTTATCATTAAATATCCACACATTAGGGATATACGGCATGGCTGGGTTCAATTCTTTTATCCCGGGTAACGGATCTTCAACTGTTCCTTTCCAGCTGAACATGGAATGGTCAAAACCAATGAATAACTGTAACGCAGCAATTAATCCGCCAGATCTTTCAATCAGCCTTACCGGTACGATCACATCATCACCGGGTACCTTTCCTTTTATATTCACATTCTCAACAGAGATGGTAGCGCTATAGGTCTGTGCCTGAGAATATAAAATGCTTAAACACAACACAACTCCAAAAATTATAAGTCTTTTCATTATCATCTTTTTTTATGTTAGCTCCCAAATTTAAACTAAATTTTAATACTGCAATTAGAAAATAAAAAAAGCTTTATCCGTCAAATGACGGACAAAGCTTTTCTTTTTGAAACGCTATTAATTCGCGATTAATCTAATACTTTTTTGCGAATTTCATAGATTTTCCTTGTTCCATAGCCAATGGCTAATGAAAGCATGATAAGAAGTCCACCTCCAATAGGTGCGCCTCCTCCAACAGGAGCTGATCCAGCGCCTCCACCAATGGCTTGATCGCCTGGCATAGGTTGTGCTGTTAAAATAACCGGCACCAGTATCACTAATGCGATTGCTAAAATCTGAATTACTTTTTTCATATCTTAATATTTTTTCTGTTATACAATTAATTTATTTACAATTCCTTTTACTTGATAAATACTTTTCCGGTTTCAGTTACATCACTACCCAATACTTTTACAATGTAGTAGGTGTTTGCATCATTCATAGGAATTTCATTCAAGCCTGGCTCAATGGCAGTCTTCACAACAACCTGTCCCATCATGTTATAAACAACGATGTCACCGGTTGTAGCAGGAGCTTGTACATAAATTGTCTGATTAGCAGCCCAGATATTGATATCGTTTGCACCGAGCTCAGGAGTTCCAAGTGGTGTGAAATGGATCACGAACCTGTTTGCATTGTCATCAACATTGTACTCGAAAGTATAGTTACCAGCCAAAAGATCGGTTTCAATACCTGTGAATAAATCTTCGAGAACTACGTTCTGGAATTCAC
The DNA here is from genome assembly GCA_963840975.1 of uncultured Bacteroidales bacterium. GTDB lineage: Bacteria > Bacteroidota > Bacteroidia > Bacteroidales > JAADJA01 > JAADJA01. The sequence goes on from CAWJBC010000002.1 coordinate 227,363, forward strand.
TGGTTTCGATAGCTTCAATTGTATAAGTTCCGGCACCGTTAGCTTTGAATCCCATAGGAACAGTTGCTGTTTCAGGAAGTGCATTGATAGCCAGCATTTCGTCACCAGCTACAGTGTAAATCTGTGGTAAACCAGGAGTTTCTGCAAACAATTTGTGAGCATCACCATTGTTATCAAAACCTGCAGTTACATCCTCAGCAAAACGAACATTTAATACGTCACTTCTGTCATTGCCACTAGCTTTCAAAGTCAAAAGGTTAGCCACATCACTCTTCCAGAACCAATCTGCACCATGAGCCCTTGAAGCATTACCAACTGGCAAAATATCAGGAGCCGAAGTTTCAACAAAGAAACCAAGGGTTGGAGCCATCACATAACTGCCCAATCCAGTTGCCCAATATACGTAGTTTCCTAAGCAACCATCATAAAAGTAAGTAGCTGCTACAGTATTTGCACCAAAAGCAATAGTGTTTACATCCAATCCGCTTGGATAAGGATTTCCAACTAAATTCCATTGCTGATACATACCACCACCAAATCCAAGGGCAGCAGCATAAGGTCCGGTATGAACTCCGGCTGCTCCCGTCATGAAATTAGCAGTTTGATCAAAAGGCATTCCGCAATTTGGACCATAATCAACATCCAAATTAATACTCCATGCATCCATTGTATTTAAAGCTATAGCCGGACTAATCGGAGTACAAGGTAATCCAATAGGGCCTTCATATTGCATCCACATACCGGTGCCCTGATTCCATCCATTTACAAAGAATTCTGGTATAGCATCTGTTGTGAATCCATCAAAAGGAGCTGAGAGATAATGCCATCCTAATGCACTACCTGTTCCTGCCTGTGTACCTGAGCACAGCACATAACGGTCAAACATGAAATTACCCGAACCGGCAATGCCAGCATTGTCAATATATGATCCGGCAAAACCGTTGAGTGGATTACTCTGGATCATCAAATCACCATTATTGATAAATACACCGTTGGTTGTTAAACCACCGTCTGAGGCAATTGTGATGCCAGCGCCAGCAGCAACAGTTAAAGCAGCTGTTGAAGCAACGCCACCACTGATAACTACCATAGGAGCTTTTGTAGCATTGATTGTTACATCGTCAGTAGCTGCTGGAGCTCCCGGAGGTGCCCAGTTTGCGCCATTAAACCAATCTAAATCTCCGCCTGCACCTGTCCAGGTTTTTCCTGTCGGAGGAACACCAGGTACACTTACTGAACCGTCTACCAATGTCAATTGATAAACATCAAAGTATTGATTTGTTAACTCATTGATGATCTTAATATTCTGACCATTTGCCATTTTTGCAGTTAATGAGAATGACAGTGGTGTGGATTCACCTTCAGCTAAACCACCCAGGTACTGAAACCTGAAAACAATAATGTTTTGTGGTGCAGGAAAAAGAACACCGTTGAAAGTAGGATCAATCCATGAGAAAATCAGGTTACCAGGAAAATTAGCATTCCATAACCAGTCGCCTCCAAGTGGTGTACACTGTGGACTGATATAGGAAATACCATTAGCCGGGGCTGCAGATGTACCCATCCATTCTATTTTGGTATTATCATACAACATAGAAAACTGAATACCCACAATTAAATCTCCGGGTGAACAATATGTCAACTCGAAGGGTATGGCGATTTCGCCGGGTGCGGTTACTTCAACATTTGGAAGTGTCAAAGTCGCAAAAGTTTGTGCATGCATGTAGCTTACACTAACCAGTAAAGCAACGATTAATAAAACTTTTTTCATTTTAATTAATTTTAAGTTATTACTCAATTTGTTTGTCTATTTATTAAATTATCTTTCATTTATTATAACGGCGGCGTAAAGCTGGCATTCACATCTCCTGAACACAAGCCTTTAAAATTTGAGGTTCCAAGTCCGCTTGCAACAGTAGCATTGGGAACTTCAAATACGTAGTCGGCAGCAGCCCAGTTGGATGATAAACCAACAGCACGGCGTTTTACAAGAATACCATCAGCAGTTGAAATTGAACCGGAAACGTTCACATCACCAGCTTTAAATTGCAGCGGTGAAAATGTACCGATACCTACAGCAAAACGTGCGACAAGAATACCATCAGCAGTGGTAATACCACCCTTGGCTTTCACCAGTGTTGTTTGGATGGTATAAGCTCCATCGGCTATTCCGCTAAACAAATACAAACCGGTTGCGTTAGTAGCAGGTGATGCGTCAATTACAACAGCGCCCTGATACAAAGTAGCCATACAATTTGTTAGTGGAGTTTGTGCAACGTTGTTATACGTTATTGTTCCATACAAACTGCTTAATTTAACAGTTGTCAGGTTGTTTTCGTATAAACACGGATCCATGTATTTGACCGGGCTAGTACTTGATGTGGACTGGTAGTATTCACCACCATTCATCAAAGCCTGATCAAAAGCAATTCCTGCAGTTTGCGTGTTGCTTGCAATGTTAATGGTAAACCGTAAGAGTCCCTGATAGGTGGTAGTGACTTCCTTGTAATAAGTTGCTGAACCGGGCTGGGTCATCTCATTGATTGCTTCGGTAATGATAGCAAACTTTGAAGAAGTATTGTCCGCCATGTTCACAACTGTATACTGGGCAGCGTCTAAAAGCGTAAGAGGGCTGTAGGTGATCTTACTGTTAGCGACAATGTTCGATCCAAAACCAAGGGTACTGTAATCGAAATAAATTTGTAGGTCGCGTTGGAATGATCCCGCTACATTGGCCTTGACCTCAACATCAAATTGAAGTTTGGTCCCGGCATTGACTACCTCAACGTTGTTGAATCTCCAAGTCAGCTGAGGTTGCGCAGTGATCGTTAAAACAATTAACGACAGCAGTGCGAAGATTAAATAGAACTTTTTCATTTTACTTTGTTTTTCAATTATTTAAATATTTGTTTTACCTGCAAATTATGATTAACAACTCACAAAAGTAACATCTTCGCAAATAATATCCAAATTATTTTTTATAATTTTTTGTTAAATAATTCTTAAAAAAAGGACAACATTACTTAAGAAGCTCATTCTCAGCTATAACTCATGTAATGCTATCCTTTTCATTTTTAAAGATTTATGTTATATGATAATCAATTTGTCTTATTCTGCCGCAGGTGTGAAACTTCCGTTCACATCACCTGAACACAGTGACCTGAATTCCTGAGTAACATCAACTCCAGCTACTGTTATCAAAAGACCGTTCAATGAAGGAGGTGCTCCAAAGGGACCATCAAACACATAGACTGGTGCTGCCCAGGTTGAAGATAAGCCAACAGCCCGACGTTTAACAAGAATACCGTCAGAAGTTGATATGCTGTTCGACTTGTTTACGTCGGCGGCTCTTAGCTGGAGGTTGGTCAATGTACCGATACCAACAGCAAATCTTGCTACAGTAATACCATCGGCTGTTGTTATTCCACCTCCGGCTTTTGTGGTAGCTCCATAAAGTCTGTAGGCTCCGTCAGCTATGCCTGCAAATTCATAATAACCAGCAGCTCCTGTTGCAACAGTACTTCCGGGAGTTAGCGTTACCGAAGTATTTGTAGCCATTGGTTTTGCAGTACCGATATTACCATAATAAACATTACCAAAAACCCTTACACCGCAAACATCAGATAAAATCTGGGTATTTGTAAGTACAGCAACGCCATCATAGCCTGAAGCAATGATAAATTTCATTTCACCGCCTGCAGCCATTACTGAACCTGCAAAGGCACCTAAAGTAGGTGTATTCAAATTTGGCATCGCTGTCCAGGTATCAGTAGCTGGCTCATATACATAGGATGGATTAGGTGATGCCGGAACCCATGCAGCAGAAGGTGAACCTCCGCCCATGATAACTTTTCCATTGCACCAGGGTGCACCATCAAATCTGTACATCGGACCACCCGGATAAGCTGTTCCGGTAGTCCACGTAATTGAAGCCGGATTCATCGGATCAATCTCTCCCACATAAGTTGTTGCAGTTATTACTGAAATATCAGCACCACCCGCGTAAACAAGGGTATTGGTTCCGGTTGCCAATGAGAAGGCACCACCAAATACTCCTGCCGGCAACGAAGTAGCAGTTGTCCAGGTATTCAGAGCAACATCATACAAATAGACCGTAGAAACAACAGTACCGGTTCCATCAACACCACCAGCTACATAAATGTAGTTGGTACCATATCCAACAGCCTTTGGCCATCCCAAAGTCACAGGAAGTGGTGCAATTGCTGACCACACATTGGTTGCTATATCATATGCATAGCAGTTGGTAAGGTAAAGACCGCTAACAGGATCAGCGCCACCAAAATGATAAACTTTATCACCAGCCACAGCACTTGCAGCAACTAAACCCGGACCAGGAAGAACAGCTCCTGCTGACCAGGTATTGTTTACAACATCATAAATTGATAATTCATTATATGCAACAGTATTTCCACCAATTGCATACAGGTATCCCATATCTGATGGAGATGTATAACCAACTGCTGAGCCTAAATAAGAGCCGACCAAAGCAGCCGAACCTGTACCCCATGCAAGATTGCTGACTGTAACTCCAATAATTGTTTGGCAATCATTGGTAAGATCCATGTCGGTGCCCAACTGAGTACAAACAGATACGTCCCAGGTTCCCAGACCAGGTGTCCACGTTGCAAAAGTAACAACAGCAGAAGCGCCGGGTGCAAGAGACGCAACAGGCATAGTTGAGGTATAACCATCAGTAATGTTAAGTGTTACATTAAAGCTTTCTGTATTTATACCATTGTTAAATACGGTAGCTTGTGGGGCAAAAGGAGTTGTTGGAATATAAGTTCCAATATTATCAATAGACTGGGTTGAAACATCATGATCCAAATGCTCCAAAACAGAAATGGTCAAATCACCGGTTCCTGTAGCAGTACCGTATCCACCCACTTCAATCTTAAATTGAGCGCCGGCAGCAATACCCAGAATAGTAATACTCGATTGCAATCCGCAGAAATCATCATTGCATTCAATTGATACCATCGTACCACAATCAAAAGAATCGTAAACAGTCAATTTGGTATCGAAACTACTTCCGCACAAATCAACAGTCAAATCTCCGGCAACAGTTGAAGTATAATTGTACCAAACATTGGGTGTTGTCATACATAAACCGGGTCCGTCAAAAGTTGCATAATTAGTTTCCCAGGGGAGGTCAGTAACCTCACCTATAGCGGTTGCAGCAGCACAATTATCATTAACCGGAGGAGGAAAACCACCACAAGTCATACATTGTACTGTAGTTGTATGGCATGATGCATCAGCTGCACAAAACTCATTCAGACTCCAATGAGCGTAAAGAGTTCCTGTGGCTGCAGCAACATAATTTAAAGGAGAAGGTCCGTAAGCAAGGATATTGCCTGCTGTACCGGCACCATCAGTGATGGTGATATAAGCGCCTGTACCGAGATCAGACATGGTAAACTGATAGGTTTCTCCAGCTACGATGCCATTTACAGTTGAATATTCTCCAGCATAACTACAAGTCGAAATAGTTGTCAATGTTCCGGCAGGGTTCACAGTAGCAGTTCCGAATGCACTAGTATTTTCGCATCCAGTCGGAATCACCCCATAGGTCGCAACAACATGTAGTGTATAATCCCCAATACTATTATTTGCTGCATCTAACATTACGGGATAATAATATGTACCTGCAGCTAATCCTGCCCAGGTAATGGTTACATTACCATCAGGACAAGTTGTGGTCTCAAATGCTCCTCCTGCTGAAAATAGCGTAACAGGACAATCCAATGCAAGATTCAACCAGGCATTTCCCCAGGGTGTTCCAGCACCAGAAGTACAATAATCCAAAACAACTGTTGCTGTTCCGGTAAGGGTAAATGCCTCCCATACGTCAGGCATAGGAAAGCTTGGAGTAGTTTGCGTTGCGCCAAGGTTATTACCAGTAAATGTAGCAGGAACGCCATCCAGCAAAGTTTGTACAATTGCTCCAGCGCATTCGTCGTTGTATGGAGGAGGGAAAAGTGGTCCTGTCGTAACATTTATCGTATAAGTTCCGTTATCCCCACCATAACCATCAATAACAATATAATAGGTATGTCCAACATAGATACCTATACCAAATAAGGCTGATGTGTAATCAGGATAAGCATCGTCGTTACATGCCCAGGGAGTTCCAGGTGTCGCTACATCCTGATAAATAAACACTTTTGTGTCATATAATGAGCCTAATAAATCAACAGTAATTGCTTCATCAGCACTTGGTGTATAGCTGTAAACAACATCAGGAGAAGTACTTCCAGTATAAGGACACACTTCATCATAGTCATTTAAATAACCAGATGTAGTACCAGTATTAGAATATGGCGCAGTAATTACAGTAGCCGAAGCAATTGCATCACCTCCCTGGTCAGGAGCCGGGTATTTTGAGGGATCATAAGGAATATTTGAGATAGGTTTCTCCAATAAAACTAAACCTTCATTCCCTGCCACACTTTTTGCACCAACAGGGGATTTTGCTTTTTCCTGATCGGCTTTCAACAGCTCCATTTGCAGGTCTTGCTTTTCTAAAATCACATTAGAATTAGCTTTTGTTTGCGTCATTTGCTGCTGAGATTTTCCAGCAGAGGTAGCGGACTGCTGGGCATTACCCACCACCAGGATCAGTGATAATGACATTATCATCATGATCCGCATTAAAATTGTAAACTTTCTCATAGATAAAAATTTAAGTTAATAAAAAAAAAGAACAATTATTTAATAATTATATTTATTGTGTATAATTCATTTCACCTATCGAAAACAGTATAGTAACAAAAAAGGTAGGGCAATAAACTGAAAATATTGCTTGACTGAGCATCCAACATATACATTTTCTTATTCAAACGATGTGGTAAAAGACTAAATCAACCTGAAAATTTAACATTTCAATTCGCAAATATATATTGTTTTTTTTAAAATGCAAGAAAAAAATCGTGTAAATTTAGAATGTTTCTTTATAAGGAAGGCAAAAAATAATGTTAAAAAAATGTTAAAAATAAAAAAACACTGTCCGTCAGGGTTTTAACCCCGCGGACAGTGCCATCTATTTAATCTTTTATACTATGTATATAATATAGTATTATAAAAAGTGGTGCTTATTCAGCAGGTGGAGTATAACTTCCATTGACATCTCCTGAGCAAATCGTCCTGAATTCCTGGACAACGTTGGCACCGGAAATGGTAATGCTCAATCCGTCAAGTACAGGATTTGGAGCGCCAAAGGGTCCATCAAATACATAAACCGGAGCCGCCCAGGCTGAGGATAATCCTACTGCCCGGCGTTTAACAAGGATACCATCAGAAGTTGAAATACTATTCGACTTGTTTACATCGGCGGCTCTCAACTGCAGGTTGGTCAATGTGCCAATACCGACAGCAAACCTGGCAACTGTAATACCATCAGCAGTTGTTATCCCACCCCCGGCTTTCGTAGTTGTGCCGGAAAGTTTGTAGGTTCCGTTAGCCAGTGGTCTGATGTCATAAACTCCCAAAGCTTCCGTATTTACAGTAGGTCCGGGTGTTAATGTTACAGTTGTGTTGGTGGCCATAGGTTTCGTAGTACCGGTGTTTCCATAATACACATTACCTGATAATGCATAACCAACGATCATGTTAACAGTGATGGTATAGGAATTTTTAGCTCCACTCAGTTCATTGGTAACTAGATTGATAGTTTTGGTGTAAGTTCCTACAGGCTTGCCTGTAGAATTAATACCCAAAGTGAGTGTAGCAGCAGGTGCGCCAACAGCAATTGATCCGTTTGCTCCCAGTCCGCCATTGATAGTCAGCCAGTCATTACTTGCAACTTCCAATCTGTAATCATCAATATAGAACAAAGGGGTATCAAGTCCGCCAGTTCCCGTATAAGCATAGAAATTATTAGCAGCCAATTGATTGGTTGTGTAGCCACCGGTTCCGACACTCCACTGCCAGCTCCATACAAAGGTTCCGTTAAACCAATATTCAGCATAGTCATTATCTAAATCAACATATACCTCGTTTAACATCCATGTACCCGGAGTATAGGTAAAGGTTGCTGCAGCGAATACTCCAGCGTCAAGAGTTGCAGTACCGTCAACCTCAAAGGCAACCTGCATACCCCACTCATATACTGCATTTACAGCGTCAAATGACAATAGGGTATTATAGTAACCCACGTTTCCTGGTGTTACATACATACGGTGACTAACCTTGTAGCTCCCTGAAGTATAATTTGGAAACAGGTGAACACAGTCGTTCACGCCGGTAATCAGTACAGAATTTGCTCCGGTATAAGCCTGTGCACTTGAAACAACAGGATCTTCAGCACTTCCGGGAGCAGCACTCCAGGTTGTCCAGTCGGTAGGATTTTGCAAAGCAAGCTGGACGCCTGCAGCATAAGTGTCAAACTGATCATTCCATACATTGCTAAAAGTACCACTTGTAACAGCAGAATAATCCAATTTATACGTACCTGAATTACCAATGGTCAGATTTTCAGTAGTTGATCCACCGGGAGCAACAGTTTTAGTAATGGTTGCAGGAGGAGCCGGGTTGATGACCGGATATCCAAGAGCTGTTCCTGTATAAGACAACACATAATCATAAGGTCCGCCGCCATAAGGATAAGGATTGCCAACAGAGGTTTGAGGTCCTACCCAAATGTAGTATATACCTGATGGATAATCAGCATTTATAGTAGCTGTTTCACAAGCGTTGACTGTTACTGCAGTTACGATAGAGTAATCCGTACAGTTGTCTGCACCGGCATCAATCAGCAATACCTGGAGACTGAATTCAGCTGTACAGGTAATATTGAAATTCCAATAAGTCGCTGGTGAACTGGTAGCATCGAATCTGTACCAGTCAGTATCTCGGCCTGTACCGGTGGCTGTTATGTAAGTATTGGTCTGTCCACAATAAACTACCGGAGTAAGAGTAGGCGTAGGAACATTTGTAAACAGCGGTGAAGCCATATTGCAACCGCCATTGGTAACCTCAGTGCCGAGGTCAGGAATTTGAGCCTCTCCCTCAGCAATTCCGCCTACAGGACAGATAACCTGACACTCACAATTTCCTGTAAGGTTCAAGTTCGAAGGAGGAACACCAACCACACCGGTTGGACCGCTGCTTCCAACGACTGTACCAAAATTATTTACAATTTCATAAATACATTCCTCAGGATAACCACCATTTACAACAAAAGCTGTTGAAATGGCACTACCGGTATTGATACCAAAAGTATAGGTTACTGGACCTGTACCAGCTGCGAGGGTTATATTATCAAGCAGGGTATACCCATCCACAATTACATCCATTTGTGCACCATTCCATCCATCACCGAAGTCATCATATAAATTGACAGACCACAGGCAGGTGTAGGGTGGGCTAATGTTAAAGTTAACCGTATTGCAATCGTTGGCGGCATTGCCATCGCCAACCAGATTGGTGCAGGCGGTAAGGGTATTGGCACCCAGAGGAGGATTGATTGTCGTTGGGAAAGTATAGGAAACACTTGCTCCTGTTGCCAGTGGTCCGGGAACGGTACCATTAAATGTGTTACTGTTGTAAGTATAGCTCACCGGTATGTTCGACTGTGTGCTAGTACCTCCGTTAAATACAGTAATGGTCACATTCTGAACGCCAACTGGTCCGCTTGCGGGTGAAGTAATCAAAGAAACTCCTACATCGTTAGCGAGCAGGGCACCCAATTGTGCTTCAATTAAATACTTATAGTCACCGGTAAATTCTCCGGGTAAACCTCCTGCTAATGGAGCTGTATAAAATGTGCCCCCTCTTTGCGGAGCCTCCACAGCTGAACCCATGCAATACCAGGCAACAGCACCCACAGTTTGGGCAAGACCCACATAGTAATCTGCGTTAGAAACAACGACAGGGCTGGTAAATGTGAATGATTTCAGCGTTGCCAGATCACCAGCTAAAATTGTATAATTGGGTGACTGAGCCACGATGGTTCCGGCGCTGTTAAACATGACGGCATAGATTACATTTCCGGTTGCAGTTGAATGGTTACCTATAAAAAGGTTAGCACCTGTAACCAAACCCGTTCCATTCATATGATATTTTGCAAGAAAACATCCCGATCCTGTTCCAAATCCATAATTGGTTCCAAGAACAGGAGTATAAAAATAGGAGAACAGGTTATTGTTAACATTCGAAAATATGGTTAATGTATTGTTAAAAAGCCAGGTTTCACCAGCTGCTGTGGTTACAAAAGCGATAATTTTTACATCTTCCAGTGTGGTCGGATTCCATCCTGTAAAGTTATATTTTGCGCCAGTATTGGCTGCCAGGTTAATGGAACTTTGTGTAGATGTATACTTTAAAGTATTGGTAGCCACATCACGTACTTCAACAGTCAGGTTAAATGTAGCAGAAGCTGCAGAAACATTTGCAACCCTGACATCAATTGGAGTCGGTGTTCCAAAACCAACCGGAACTTTCTCCAAAGTATAAATGTTGGTTACGGCTAAAACATCCGTAGCACCTGCCAATCCAAGGCGGGTAGCCGGACGAAATGCTGAAACAACAAGAGTAGTTGGCATGGAAACGGTACTTCTTTGTCCATAAAGACTATTTGCTAATGAGGTGTTGCAGTAATGAACGACTGCCCCTGTGCCAACGGTTCCTGGGTTAGAGAACTCCCATGCAACATAAATACCCCCACCAGTATAGGTAAATGGAGAACCACCTGTAAAAGGAATATCATAATATCCTGCAGGTGAAATCGGAACGGTAAAACTTGCATTGCTGTTTACCAGTGTAAATCCGGTAGTGGTCCAGCTTGCTCCCAATGTATAAGTAACATCCGTGGTATTCATTAGATACACATTGAGTGTACCCGTCTGGGACGTGACTCCGGCTGCCTGAATAAGAAAGCCTATCGAATTGATAACATTTCCGTTGGTCATACCAACAGCAGCCAATTCAGAAGCAAGTATCAGATACTCAGTCCGCTGGTAATTAAATGTATTACCCGGAGCCCGTGTGTTACCGGAGGTTCCTCCCGTGGATGGAAGTGCCCAAACCGTAACATCATCAGTCCCTTCGGTTCCTTTAATTACAGCCTGCGGATCAAAATTCGGATCAAAAGAATCTCCCGGCTCGCCAACAACTTCGCTTGCCAGAGCGGAAACCGCTACCGGAATATCAATTGCTGAATTAGTTCCCTGAGATTTCGTTATGGTTGTTGTTGTTTTCTTAACCTGAGTATCGGAAACCAGCCCTTTGGCTGTTTGTTTCCCACTCTGAGCCTGCACAACGACAATGGCTGACAAGAGCAATAGCGTCATCGTCAGCCTGATTAATTTTGTAAACATTTTCATTTGTACATTTTTTTAAGTTAATTTAATTAAATTGTTAGTTGTTGTTATCATTTTTTTGCAGAAAAACCAAATCTAAATATCATAATCCACTTTATAAACAACGCATTTTACTCACACAGATCATACCGTTTGGATTATGAACCAATTTCACATCTTCTTTAAGTATTAATCAACGACGGAATTTTATTCCTTTACAAAATTAAACTAAAAAAATTGAAACTGCCGCTAAAATTACAAAAATAATTTAATAAGGAATTGCTGACTTGTTAATTTTTAGTTAAATAAAACTGCCTCGCCGGAAAAAGTTTCCGGCGAGGCAGTTTTCAATAAATAATGTAAAGGCTTATTTTTATCTTCCCGTTATTCAGCGGGAGGTGTGAAGCTGCCGTTTACATCCCCAGAACATATTGTTCTCAACTCTTTGTTTACATCACTTCCCGAAACAGTGACAGGCATACCGTCAAGAACCGGGTTGGGAGCGCCAAAAGGTCCGTCAAATACGTATACCGGAGCAGCCCATGTAGATGACAAACCAACAGCCCGGCGTTTTACAAGAATACCATCACTTGTGGAAATGCTGTTCGACTTGTTGACATCGGCCGATCTGAGTTGCAAATTAGTCAATGTACCAATCCCAACTGCAAACCGTGCTACCGTAATACCATCCGCAGTGGTTATACCTCCACCAGTCTTAGTGGTAGCACCATATAATTTATATGAACCGTCGGAAATACCGGTAATCTCATAATATCCAAGGGCTCCTGTCGGAACAGTTGCGCCAGGTGTGAGGGTTACGGTTGTATTTGTTGCCATCGGTTTGGTAGTTCCGGTATTTCCATAATACACGTTACCATATACCCTGAATCCACAAACATCGGATAAAATCTGGGTGGAAGCGGTTGTTGCAGAACCAGTATAACCTGATGCCAAAATAAACTTCATTTGACCACCAGCCAGAAGAACAGAACCCGTATAAGCTCCTAAAACAGCTGTTGGAACGTTAGGCATTGCATTCCAGGTATCAGTAGCAGGGGTATATACATAGCTAGGATTAGGTGTTGCAGGTGTCCAGGCTGATGAAGGTGATCCACCACCCATTATAACTTTTCCGGCACACCATGGCGCAGCATCAAATCTGTACATAGTGCCACCCGGATAAGCTGTACCTGTTGTCCAAACAATGGTTGCAGGATTTACAGGGTCTATTTCCCCCCTATAGGTAGTAGAAGTGATCACTGACAGATCAGCACCGCCCACATAAACCAGGGTCCTTGTTCCGGTTGCCAGTGAAAAAGCGCCTCCAAAAACAGGTGTAGGTATTGAAGTAGCGGTGGTCCATGTATTAGCTGCAATATCATAAAGATAAACTGTGCTGATTACCGTACTGGCTGCGTCAACTCCACCGACTGTATAAATATAGTTGGTACCATAACCAACGGCTTTCATCCAGGCTAATGCCTGAGGCAGAGGAGCTATTGCCGACCAGACATTGGTTGCTATATCATACACATAACATTCGGGTTGATAAACCACCCCATCAGAACCACCGATATGATAAACTTTATTGCCAACCACAGCGCTTGCTGCGACACCTCGTGCTACCGGAAGACTTGCTCCTGCTGCCCAGGTATTGTTAACAACATCATAAATCGAAAGTTCATTGTTTAAAGTTGATGTTGTATTACCACCGATTGTGAAAAGGTATCCCATATTTGTGGGTGAAGTATAACCAACCCCCGTTCCCATATAGGATTGTACCAGAGCGCCTGTACCTGAAGTCCATGCAATATTGGTAACAGTAACAGGAGCTGATTTACAATCGTTGCTCGGGTCCAAATCGCCAACCAACTGTGTACACACGTTAATGGTGTACGTACCAAGGGCTGCTGCCCAGGGTCCGAAAGTTACCTGAACTGATGCGCCAGGAGTCAATGTAACAGATTGAGTTGATGTATAACTACCGGGAGTAATGGTCATGTTGACATTGAAAGTTTCCGAATTTGAGCCATTATTTTTCACAGTAGCCAAAGGATTGACAGCACCCGGAGCAATAAAGGCTGCCATATCAACAGATACAGTAGCTGCATCATGAGCAAGAGGCACCACCATACAAACATCATCCACATACCAGTTATCTAACTGGAAATGGTTTCCATTCATATACCATTGAACAATGACATTTCCGGATAGGGTTATCGGTATATCCAAAGTTTCAGGACCTACATCACCGCCGCCTGATATAAGTGTCCATCCAGTTGTCCAGGTAGCACCATTATCGTTGCTGAATCTTACACTTAATGTTAGGCCTGCCCCGTAGTCATCATAAAAATGTTTAAAGCTGAGAACTGCACCACCCGCAGGCACAACAAATACTGGTGTTGTGAGCCATGATTCTCCGATTACGTTTTGCCAGGCAGCATGCATTTCATTGACAGCACCACCTGCAAGATTAGTTGTATTCACATTCCAGCGATCTGAAGTTACTGCTGGAGCATATCCCTGTGTCCAGCACAATGGAAATGTAAGAACATCAAAACTATTACAATATGGCAGAATATAACTATCACAAGGAGTGTTGAAAGTAAAAGGACCTACCCAGTCGCTGTAATCACCAGATCCGCAATCGTCCCTCACATAGAACGAATAAGAAGAAGAAGCTGAAAGCCCGGTTTTTGTATATGGGCTGGTTTTGCCAGCATCAGTAGGAGTTCCTGTTGGTGTGAAGCCTGCTGTACCAAATTCAATATCAGACAAACCTGATGCACTGACCCAGGTAAGATCAGCCTGGGCAGTTGTTATATTTGTTGCACCAAGACTTCCCGGATTCGGGCAGGTTGGACCTTCATCAACATACACATCATCAATTATCAGGTCGTCATAGAACGGACTTCCTGCACCCTTATCCACAACAAATCTGAACTGGACATCGCCGGTAATAGTATAAGGTGCGATGGACGCAATTACTTCTACCCAATTTGGATCGTTATCTGTAGGTCCCCAATAATAAATAGAATTATTCCATGCAGCGCCATCCCAAAGGTCAACCCTTAAAGTTTGATAACTTGCATCGTTAATATTGTTATTGAAAAGGAAGAACCTCAAGGCCGGGTTGGTAAGTGCGGAAACATCAATAAGAGGTGTTGTCAGGGTAATTCCAACAATTGAAACAGAGCCGGAACCGTCAACACCGGCAAAACTACCTCCTGTTCCTGAATGATCAGTTAAACCGGTTGCGCCGTATCCCGGCCATGTTGTAGTAAACAACCAGGTCTGCGGACCTGACATAGTCCAGCAATTTGGAATCGTTGTGTTCTGAAAATGCTCTGCGAAAGGAGCTGTAAAAGTAGCACAGGCTGTATAGAAGCTATAGGGCCCAACCCAGTTGCTATACAAACTTCCGCCACAATTATCCCTAACATAAAATGAATATTGTGTCATAGGATTTAAACCACCTTTGGTATATGGGCTGGTTTTGCCAACATCTGTTGGGGTTCCTGTAGGAGTAAATCCAAATGGACCGAATTCAATATCCGATAATCCTGAAAAGCTGGTCCAGGTAAGATCGGCTGAAACCCCGCTAATATTAGTTGCACCTAATGCGGTTGGGTTTGGACAGTCAGGCGTTTCTTCAATCCTGAAATCATCAAAGCTTAAATACCAGGGAGTTGAGGTCACAGAAGTACTTTTTACTCCGAAATAATAGGTGCCTGTTGCTGCAGGGATTATTGTATATTTAAATTCTGTATAGGCAGAATTATTACAAACAATAGCTGTGGCAAGCACATTTGTCATCCCAGCTGAATTTTGTGATCCTCCATATGCAACATCCATCAAGAAATCAACAGGGCTTGTGATATACTTATTCATCATCCAAAATGAGAAGTCATAGGAAACACCCGAAGTCAGACTGAATCCCGGGGTATAAATCCATGTTGTATTATTATAATATGTATAAAGGAACTTTGTGCCTGAATGTGGTCCATAATAAGATCCTGTTGTGGCAGATGAATATGGACCACTGGTTCCGACTACGTTTTCATAACCCCAGCATAAAGGGAGAATTTTAGATCCAACAGTTACCATGCCTTCAAAATCTTCTAACCATGGTAAAGATACAATCGGTCCGCATTCAGTTGTAAAACTCCAGATCGGTCCTGGGGTTTCAGCCTTTGCTGCGTTGCGGGCTACAACCTGCCAATAATAGGTTGTTGTGTAACTCATCGTACCCGGATCATAAGTTCCGGTTGCGCCGGCTGTAGCATTGTCTACTACCTTGGTTACAGGTGGTGTCACCGTTCCAAAGAATAAATCATACGTTTCGGTATTTATACCAAATGTCCATCCAAGATCTGCATTAAGGGACACCCCTGTTGCAAGTGTAGCCGGACTTGGTGTTGTTGGAGCATAAGGGAGGTTGGTCGAAGTTGTGAAAGACCAGACTGGTCCATTGATATTTCCAGCACCATTTTTAGCAATTACCTGCCAGTAATATGTGGTAGAGTAATTCAAATTTCCGGGAGGATCATAACTTCCAGGGTTGGTAGCAACACCATTTGTCACAACCACAGTTACCGGAGGATTTACGGTTCCGAACAGAAGGTCATAATTATTGGTATTGGCGCCGAAGCTCCATCCAAGGTTAGTAGTAACTAATACAGCAGTAGCTAAGTTAGCCGGTGCTGGTCCGTAAGGATCGCCAGGGGTTAAAGGAGGTGAAAAAGTAAAAGTCCTTCCAGTGGGCGGGAATACGGTGGTTGACAAAGTACAGGTAGCTGTATTGCTAGCTCCTGCTGTGGTAGCGGTCCAGTCGGTGGTGGTGGTTCGGTTGTTATAGTCTGTATTGGTTGCTCCCCTTAAACCAACCTGTCCTGTGGCTGATGTTGTACTGCCAACCCATGTACCATAAACAATCTCAACAACATTGGTCGTTTCATTTAGCCTGATCTGGAAATTCATTAACTGACCATAAGCAGATGTACCATAACTTTTGAAATTTTTGTACTGAATAACGTGAATTCTGTTTGGGGCAATTCCCAGTGTTTCGGTTCTGATTTCTGCACTGTAAACTACACACGCATGTAAGGTAGCTGTAACAGTAGCATTGGCTGACATTGTAATGGTTCCTGCACCTGCATCAAAAGCAGTGATGGTAGTTCCGGCAGGAATATTCGTGGCTGTGATCTCTTCTCCAACAACCACCCCTCCAAAAGAAGTTGCGGCAATTGCACTTAATACATTACTGCCCGAAGTGGTTGTTGCCTGCAAAGCAAACCTTCCATCAAGATCTTTTCCATATGCAGAAGCTGCTCCAGCATAAGCGGTGGTTGATGAAATAGGAGAATAATTACCTCCTGTGGGAAGAGTTGCACCAAACGTGATATGACCATTGGTATTGATGTTAAAATCGGTATAAGGCACACCATTAAAAACGAATGTAAATGGTATAGCCTGTGCTGAATAATTTACATCATCAAGATAAGTCGTCCCGGTACCGGGAATAGAACTGGCAACGACAGTACCTCCGGTGATAGGAGTGTAAGTTCCGGCGGATTGAGTAAAGGTATAGCCGGAGGCTGCATCAGAAGGATTCTCCCCTTTATCAAAACTAAAAGGATTGAGTAATCCGTTCATCATTAAAATTTCTTCAGCTTTTTGAAGAGCTTCAGCGTCCTTTAACGACTCAACCGTAATTCCTTGCTTTTGAAGCAGTACGATTTCATCTTCCGAGTATCCCGTTTCGTTGAGGATGGAAATTTGCTCCTCATTGTATTGGGTAAGGAATTCTTTTTTCAGCTCGACTTTGGCTGGTGCTTTGGACGACGCATTATTCTGCGCCTGCACCATCAGCACCGATGATGATATGAGCAGTATCATCAACATTTGCCACAATTTTGTAAACTTTCTCATACAATTTAAAATTTAGGTTAAAAAATATTAATGTTAATTATAAAAACCTTGATTAAGGATGATTTGATATAATAGATGCATTTCGGTAAAACCGGAGGATACTTCTCTACACCGACAGGATGACGATAATCTTTTCATTTTCAATGGGGTAGTTAATTTAACAACCTGAAAATTTATGCGGTTTAATGCTAAAGTACGTGTCACAAAAATAAATCATTTTTTTATAAAATCAACATTTTGAAAAATTTTATTTTAGATGTGCCCACTTTTCAGCTTTATCAAGGTGCTTTATTTTTTCATGAATGGGCATATATAAAAAGATATACAATTATACCAAAGAAGTTTGCAGAAGGTTTTTAAATGGCTATTCTGCAAAGTTTTTCATATTTATCCGTTTCGTCTTCATAGAAATATTGGGGGGAAAATAAAATGTAAACTTAATTTTGATAACCCCGTTAAAATGGATTTAATAAAGTTGTGTACTTTTGCAAAAGCAGATTTTGTAATAATTCACTTATTGTTCTAAAAATAGAAATGAATAACATCTGCATAATTTTTCTACCAATATAATTTGGTAATTATTTTTATAGCTATTTTTGAAACGGTTTTACTCCTTAATTTTTTAATGGTTTTTTGGTAAAAATAATTATAATGAAGTCCAAAGTTATTCAATAAATTCACTAATTAAATTTAAAAATCAAATGAGAAAATTTCTACTTATTATTATCGGTTTAATGGTCTATGGTACCATTGTTTTTGGGCAGGCAACTGCTACCCTGCGTGCCGGAAGTACTGACTTGACAGGCATCACTCCGGGTACCAAGATTTATCTGCCTATTGTGGTAGATGCTATCTCGGCTAACCTGGTTACCGGTTACCAGTTTTTTATTGATTACGATCATTCCGTTATGAGCTGGGATGGTACAATCACTAATCCCACACCTGGTGTTTCCTACTGGAATCCAAACTTCACCAACTTTCCGGGTGACTATTTATTCAATGATAACGGAACAGCTATTATTGTATCTTATGTTGACGGAACTTACAATGGTAAGGTGATCAATCCGGGTGAAATTTTTATTACATTTAAGTTTACTTACCTGGGTGGTCAAACGGATTTGATTTGGGAGACGATAGAAGATGGCATCAATGGCAAATCAGGGAAGTACATTACTGAAATGTATGATGAGAATTTTGACTTTTACACCTTAACACTTATAAATGGTTGTGTGTGTTTGCCAAATTTTGATGTCACCTTCCACGCAACGGAAGGAGGAATTGATTTACCCGGAGCAGATGTAACTATTGATGCACAAACCATAACTACTGATGCAAATGGAAATGCAGTTTTTAACCTTGCAGACGGTGATTACTCTTATTCTGTTACCAAAACCGGATATTATGATGTAACCGGTGATATCACTGTTGCAGGCGCCAATCAAACAGTTGAGGTTCCAATGAGTTTATTCGGTACTGAGTTCGCCGTGACCTTCCAGGTAACTTCCGGTGGAAACCCATTGCAAAATGCTAAGGTAATGGCTGGTGGAAAAACCGCCTTTACCAATGCAGCGGGAGAAGCAATATTGTCTCTTGCCAACGGTGATTTTAACTATAATATAAGTAAATACGGCTTTACAACAGAAACCGGCCCTTTCACCGTTGCAGGTGAACCCCTTACGATCCCGGTTTCTTTGACCATGCTTCCGCATTATGACATAGTTTTCCACATTACCAGCGGCGGTATTGATCTGGGTGGAGCACTGGTAAATATTCCGGACGTTGGATCCAATCTGACTGGCGCCAATGGAGAAGCAATGTTCAGCATGGTTGATGGAAACTATTCCTATACTGTAAGCAAAGCCGGATATGCCAACTCAACTGGTACATTTGTAGTCGCTGGATCATCAATGGTTATGGAAGTTTCTCTTTTACAGTTATTTAACACAACATTCCATGTTACAAACGGAACTGCAAATATTGCAGGAGCTTCAGTAACTGTAGGCACTGAAACCAAAACTACCAATGCGTCTGGTATTGCAGTATTTTCATTGCCTGATGGAGACTACACTTATTTGGTTACCAAACTCGACTATAATGATGAAACAGGGCCGTTTACCGTCGCTGGAGCAATTCAGACCATTGAGGTTACAATGACCTTGGTTACCTACCCTGTAACATTCCATGTCACATCAGGCGGAATTGACATTGAAGGAGCATTAATTACGGTAGATACCTATACTGGACTTACCAATACAAGTGGTATTGCAATATTGGATCTTCCCAACGGAAGTTATTTCTATGAAATTAGTAAATTAGGGTTTTACAATGAAGTAGGGAATTTTGATGTTTCAGGAGGACCTGTGAATGTAAATGTTACACTTAATCCATTCTTTTTTGAGGTAATATTCCATGTAACTTCAAATGGGAACAACCTTTCCGGGGCGGAGGTTACTATCGGAAGTCTATCAATAACCACAAATTCAGTTGGTAATGCCGAATTCAGTTTAATCAATGGCACTTATGACTATACTGTGACCAAACCAGGTTACGACACAGAGTCAGGCACGTTTACCGTTGACAATGCCGGATTAACAATTCAGGTTCCAATGAATATAACAGTTTGGGCAACCACTTTCCATGTGACATCTGATGGGGCTGATTTGGAGGGAGCCCTGGTGGCTGTGGGATCTTTAACAGCAACTACCAATGCAAGTGGTATCGCCGTTTTCGATTTACCCGATGGACCCTATACCTACACGATAACAAAAACGAACTATGAGACTCAAACAGGTTCTTTTACTGTGGCCGGAGCAACACAAACAATAGCAGTGGATATGCCTTTTATTACCTGGGTAGTTACTTTCCACATCGTCTCAACAAACGGAGCATTAGAGGGAGTTGCAGTTACCTGTAACGGGGAAACAGTAATAACGAATGCAAGCGGAAACGCAGTTTTCAATCTTCCAAATGGCATCTATCCCTACACTGCTGTGAAGGCTGGTTATATTACACTTACAGGCAGCATTACCGTCAATAATGCGAATCAGACTAAAAATCTTATTATGTTCCCGGCTTTCTGGCCTGTTACTTTTACTGTAACAGCCGGCGGTTCACCTGTTGAGGGAGCAGAGGTTATCCTTGACGACACAACTCAAATAACACCTGAGAACGGGATTGTTGTATTTCAAAAGATCAACGGATCTTATACCTGGACTGTAAGCCACCCTGATTATGTTACTCAAACGGGTACAATTATTGTTAACAATGCTGTGGTTAATAAACCGGTTGTGTTAACAGTTGGGGTAGAAGAGATTTCATCAGCCAGTTTTAATATTTATCCCAACCCATCAACCGGCACTTTTAACCTTTCGACTTCTGTAATGGGTTATGAGTCGGATGTTACGGTTTATGATCTGGCTGGAAAACTTGTTTATTCAGGCAAGATGGAAGGAAATGATGTAAATGTTATTGATTTGACTGATCAGCAAAAGGGCATGTATTTCCTTCAGATAATTGTTGACAATAAAGTTTTTAATAAAACATTGGTTATTCAATAATTGATTTGAATCTGTTCACCGGTTTTTCAGCGGTTTTTCTGAAAAATTTAAATTGAAATTATTGAAACCCTCTTATGGCAACATGGGAGGGTTTTTTTATTTAACGGTAAGGCTCGTCCGGATTTGTAAACTGGCTTTAGGGTAGGGTAATCCAGACGATAATACTACAGGATTTCAAATCCTTTTTATATATGCTTTCGGATGTGCCTTCGAATTATGTATCCATAAAATCCGAAAGAGCGATGTTATTGTGTTGAGCAGAAATAATCCCACAAGGAATCTTTTGGTGGGTCAGCTTCAATTACAACCTGTTCCTTTTTCACAGGATGAATAAACTCAACCCTGCGAGAATGAAGGTGAATTGAAGCATCCGGATTGGTACGGGGAAAACCATATTTAAGGTCGCCTTTGATGGGGCATCCGATATGAGCCAATTGCGCCCTGATCTGATGATGACGGCCGGTAAGTAATTCGATTTCAAGAAGGTGATAATTGTCACTGCTTTTCAAAATAACATATTTCAGTTCTGCTTTTTTTGCATCTTTTCTGTTTTCAGATACAATGAAAGATTTATTCTTTTTTTCGTCCCTGTGTAAATAATGGATGAGATGACCCGATTTTTCTGGTGGCATCTTTTTTACAATCGCCCAATATACTTTTTTAATCTCACGATTCTTTATCATTTCATTTAACCGCGACAATGCTTTGGACGTGCGTGCAAACAGAATTACACCACTAACCGGCCTGTCGAGACGATGAACTACGCCCAAAAACACATCTCCGGGCTTATTGAATTTTTCTTTGATATGCTTTTTCAGGATTTCGCTTAGCGGTTCATCTCCAGTTTTATCTCCCTGAACGATTTGGGATGGAAGTTTGTTGACTATAATGACATGGTTGTCTTCGAGCAATATTTGGTTTTCAAATGGATAGGGAGGATTTGTTTCAGGTTTCAGGTTGTCGGAGACAGGTTTCACTCTCATTGGTTATTGAAATAGATAGGATTGAAGGTTCTGTTTTATAATGATGGTTCTGAAACCACATAAGTTAGTGCAAAAATATCTGTTTTGTTAACTTGTTCCAATATCAAATCTCTAATATCTAACGTCTAAAATCTAATCTGTCAATATTGTTCTCTTTCGCTTGGAAAGTCACAGGATTTAACATCGTCAATATAAGTGGTAACTGAGCCTTTGATCTCCTCGCTTAAATTATGGTATCGCCTTAAAAACCGTGGGGAAAATTTAGTGGTAATTCCGAGCATATCATGAAGAACCAGCACCTGTCCATCAACCCCGCTTCCGGCACCAATACCAATGGTTGGTATGCGAATTTCCTTTGTCACTTTTTCCGCAAGGCTTGCAGGTATCTTCTCAAGGACAATACCAAAGCAACCCGCATCTTCAAGACAATGCGCATCTTTGATCAGTTTTTGAGCCTCATCCTCTTCGGTTGCTCTAACGACATAAGTTCCAAACTTATGGATTGATTGGGGTGTGAGTCCCAAATGTCCCATCACCGGAATTCCGGCAGAAAGTATCCTTTTCACCGACTCAATTACCTCTTCACCTCCTTCGATTTTGATGGCATTGGCTCCGGCTTCTTTCATGATCCGAATAGCTGAGTGAAGTGCTTCGATCGAATTTCCCTGGTAGGTTCCAAAGGGAAGATCAACCACAACCAGCGCTCTTGTGACCGCCCGCATCACAGAAGAAGCATGGTAAATCATTTCATTCAAAGTGATGGGCAATGTAGTTTTATGGCCTGCCATAACATTGGATGCCGAATCACCCACCAAAATAACATCAATACCTGCTTCGTCAAGGATCATAGCCATCGAATAATCATAAGCGGTGAGCATGGCGATTCTCTCTCCCTTCAATTTCATCT
Source organism: uncultured Bacteroidales bacterium (assembly GCA_963840975.1). GTDB lineage: Bacteria > Bacteroidota > Bacteroidia > Bacteroidales > JAADJA01 > JAADJA01. The sequence continues at coordinate 250,062 of CAWJBC010000002.1, forward strand.
CCTGAAGCACGTGGGTAGTAATCTTGGTATAGTATTGCCTTGAATCTGTCTTCTTTTGCATAGTTTGTTTTTTACAAAACTACAAAGTTTTACTCAACAGCAAGTTTTTTAGTTTTTTGTGAGAAATTCTTCATCGAATTACATTAAAATTGCGCTTAAAATATTATCTGAAATTGGGAGTTAATATTTATTGGTTACATTTGTCAGCCAAATTTAAACAGCAATTTTTATCAGGAATAATGAGAAATTTTTTACTTTTTGTCTGCCTTTCGCTCATTTTGTTTTCGTGCGAAACCGATTTTGATACCACCGCCGACTGGAAAGATATTACGGTTGTTTATGGTTTGTTAGATCAAAAAGATTCACTTCAATACATAAAAATCAACAGGGCTTTTTTAGGAGAAGGTGATGCTTTGATGTTTGCAAAGGAAAACGACTCGATCAACTACCCGTTTCCTCTGAGGGTCTGGCTGGAAGAGTGGGATTACAACGGGAACAAACTACAAACCATCGAATTTGATACCGCTACTACTTACAAACCTGATGATCCTAACGCCGTATTTAGTACAGGAGCGCAAAGGGTTTACAAAGGAGGACCAGCAACGGTTTTTGAAGTACGACCCATCTATGAAGGACAAACTATAGTCGGCTATCAAAAAATATGGTTTAATGACGATAATAAATTTAAATTATTTATCCAATATCCCGATGAATCAAAACTTATCACTTCAGAAACGAATATCGTTCAGGATTTTATAATAACAAAACCATTCCCGGGCAGCACCTCTATCAGGTTTGTTCCCAACCCTGCCAATACAACCACTTTTTCGTGGAATAAAGCCCCCAATGACGACAAACGACAGTTCAGATATGAATTTCATCTTATTTTTAATTATTCGGAATTAACTTTTGATGGTCAGATTAATTATAGATCGTTGGTTTTAGCCTCAGGACAGGTTTATCCACAAGGTGGTTCAAGTGAACTTTACTATTATTACAAGGATAATAATTTTTTTACAAGCTGTATCAACAATATACCTTATGATGATCCTGCCGTTGAGGGTAATATTAAAGAACGCTATACCGGTCAGATACAAGTATTGGTATATGCTGCAGCCAGTGAATTCAATTTGTTTATGCAGGTGTATGAACCCTCAACCAGTATCGTTCAGGAAAAACCGACCTATACCAACATCGAAAATGGAATCGGTATTTTCTCTGCTCGATATAATACCGATCAAAAGAAAAAACTTCACACTGAAACAGTGGCTGACCTTAAGCAGATGAACTATAATGAAATGAAGTTCGTTTATTAATTCTATTGGGAATTCTGCCTTTTTGTCACCTAAAATATTTTCAGAATTATTCCTTGCCAAATCACTGTCATAAACTGACAATCAATGCCTTTTAATTATAGGTTTTCAGCATAATAATATTTTTTTGCTTCTGAAAACTATTGCAAAAATCCGGTCATAAGTCATTTGGCACAATGATTGACGGACCTGCGATGAAATTATTAAAAAGAATTATTTAATTAAAATATAAAGAAAATGGGGAAAATTATTGGAATTGATCTGGGAACAACGAATTCGTGCGTAGCTGTAATGGAAGGCAACGAACCTGTCGTTATCCCTAACAGTGAAGGAAGAAGAACTACACCTTCCATCGTTGCTTTTACCGAGAACGGCGAGCGCAAAGTTGGAGATCCAGCCAAAAGACAAGCCATTACCAACCCACAAAAAACGATTTTTTCCATCAAGCGGTTTATGGGTGAAACTTTCGACCGTGTGACAAAAGAGGTTTCGAGGGTTCCCTACAAAGTGATAAAGGGAGATAACAATACCCCGCGTGTTGACATTGACAACCGTCAATATACACCCCAGGAAATATCGGCAATGGTGCTTCAAAAAATGAAAAAAACCGCCGAAGATTATTTGGGTCAGGAAGTGACGGATGCGGTAATTACAGTGCCTGCTTACTTCAGCGATTCACAGCGTCAGGCAACTAAAGAAGCAGGCGAAATAGCCGGGCTGAATGTTAAACGTATCATTAACGAACCCACAGCGGCTTCATTAGCCTATGGTCTTGATAAAAAGAATAAGGACATAACCGTTGCTGTATTTGACCTTGGAGGAGGAACTTTTGACATTTCGATACTCGAATTGGGTGACGGGGTTTTTGAAGTGAAATCAACCAATGGAAACACCCACCTGGGTGGCGATGACTTCGATCACAGGGTAATTGACTGGTTAGCCGACGAATTTAAAAGTGATGAAGGGATTGATTTGAGAAAAGATCCTATGGCGCTTCAGCGACTGAAAGAAGCTGCTGAAAAAGCTAAGATTGAGTTGTCGAGTTCGTCAGAAACTGAAATTAACCTGCCGTATATCATGCCGGTTAATGGTATTCCAAAGCATCTGGTCAGGAAATTATCAAAGTCTAAATTTGACCAGTTGACCGATGATCTCGTTAAAGCTACCATCGAACCTTGCAAGCTTGCATTGAAAGATGCCGGAATTCAGACTTCTGATATTGATGAGGTAATTTTAGTCGGTGGCTCAACAAGAATGCCGTCCATACAAAAAATGGTTCAGGATTTCTTTGGGAAAGTGCCTTCAAAAGGTGTTAACCCTGACGAAGTGGTGGCAGTAGGCGCCGCCATTCAGGGCGGAGTGCTCACCGGTGAAGTTAAGGATGTTCTGTTGCTTGATGTTACCCCGCTTTCGCTGGGTATCGAAACATTGGGCGGCGTAATGACAAGGTTGATTGAGTCGAATACAACCATTCCGACCAAAAAGTCCGAGACTTTTTCTACCGCTGCCGACAGTCAAACTTCCGTTGAGATACATATTCTGCAGGGCGAACGACCAATGGCAAACCAGAACAAAAGTATCGGCAGGTTCCATCTGGATGGACTACCTCCGGCTCCACGCGGAATTCCCCAAATTGAAGTGATTTTCGACATTGATGCCAATGGGATTTTGCATGTTACGGCAAAGGACAAAGCCACAGGCAAATCACAAAATATCAGGATCGAAGCTTCTTCAGGCTTGACTGATTCAGAAATTCAGAAAATGAAAGATGAAGCTGCCGCAAATGCCGAAATTGATAAAAAGGCAAAAGAGGAAATTGATAAACTGAACAGTGCTGATGCCATGATTTTTTCGACAGAAAAACAATTGAAGGAATATGGTGACAAGGTACCTGCCGATAAAAAATCGGTGATTGAAAAATCGCTGATTGAATTAAAAGAGGCGCACAAAACCAAAGATCTGGCGAGAATTGACAAGGCATTGAATGATTTGAACGCCGCATGGCAGGCTGCAAGCCAGGAAATGTATCAGGCAACCCAGCAGCAGGAAGCTCAATCAGGTCAGCAAAGTCAGGCTGGAAATACCGATGGAAATACTTCGAAAAATGATGAAGTCACGGATGTTGACTTTGAAGAAGTGAAATAATCTTTAAACTTTCGAATACATATATGTTCACGGCTTCCTTTTGGGAGCCGTTTTTTTATTTCTCCTCCCTTAACTTTTCTTTTATCCTGGATGTTAAAATATCAATGGCAATCTGATTTTTGCCACCCTGGGGAATAATGATATCTGCATAGCGTTTATTGGGTTCAATAAATAAAAGGTGCATAGGTTTCACAAATGTTTCGTAATGGTCCAGAACCTGTTTGAAATTTCTTCCCCTTTCTTCAATGTCGCGCCAGATTATTCTCATCAAACGATCGTCAGGATCGGCGTCAACAAAAACCTTAATATCGAGTTTTTTCCTCAGCCGCGGATTGGTCAGGATCAAAATGCCATCAACAATTATCACTTTGGTAGGATGAACCGGGGTAGTTTCTTTAGCCCTTGCACATGTGACATAGGAATAGATAGGCATCCCAATTGTAATGCCTTGTTTCAATTGATCAAGGTGATCAATCAGCAGGTTAAATTCGATTGAAGAGGGATGATCGAAATTGATCTTTGTCCGTTCTTCAGCACTCAGACTGCCATTATCGCGGTAATAAGCATCCTGCGATATAATAGAGACAGAATTGGCTGGCAGACTTTTTATAATCTTTTTCACAACGGTGGTCTTACCCGATCCTGAACCTCCTGCGATTCCTATGATTAACATGGTAGAATGACTAAAATGACTATATTTAATAAATTGACTAAAATTATTAGGTGACTAAAGTACGTAAAGTTATTTGAGGAAATAATTGTTTTTATTTTCTATTAAATCGTCATTACCTGCAATTCACGCCGATTTTTCCACATTCCTCTGGTAAAGTCTGGGAACTGCAGGGGATAACCGCCACTTGAAATAGATTTTTCGCTCATTTCGGTTATCGCGCTCAGAACTGCTGCATCATAAACATCCATATCCGGTTCTTTACCATTGCGTAAAGCGTTAATCAACCGGAAATCTTCGAGGTAATCCATTCCGCCATGGCCAGCACCGGAAGCCTCTTCCTCCATTTGCCGCCATAATGGATGATAAAACTCGTCCTTATAAATCTCCAAATCTTCCCAACTATGTGCAGGACTTTTCCCTTCGATATGGATAAGTGGAGTTGGATATTTCTGAACAATTCCATTCGTTCCCTGTATAAGAATATCCCTGCTGTAAGGTCGAGGACTGCTGGTATCATGTGTAAGCAATATTGTTTCACCGTTCATTGTTCGAATGAGGGTGGTTACGACATCTCCCAAAACAAATTTCTCTTTAGCCTGAGGGCTGTCAATTCCAAATTGTTCAAGCGCATATTTGTGCAAGCCCATCGTTTTTGTACCGAATGAAACAAGATAATCAAAGTAATTTCCACGATTAATGTCAAGGCACTGAGCAACCGGACCCAAACCATGCGTGGGATAAAGATCGCCGTTGCGTATCATCGAATGCGCCCGACGCCAGACACCCTCACCGTTCATATCATGTTTTACCGCTCTCAGATCGTGAAGATAACCGCAACGGGCATGGAGAAGATCACCAAAGATTCCCTTTTTAACCATATTAAGTATGATCATTTCCTCCCGGTCATAATTGCAATTCTCCATCATGATACAATGCTTACCGGTACTTTCTGATGTTTCTATCAATTTCCAGCAATCGGCAATGGTTAGAGCAGCCGGAACTTCTGTGGCTGCATGTTTTCCCGAATTCATGGCTTCGAGGCAAACGGGAACATGCCATTCCCAGGGTGTAGCCGTAAATACAAGGTCAATATCATCACGCTGACATAACCGCTTATAATCCAACTCTCCGTTTGAATACCCTTCAGGCTTTGGAAATCCGGCCTCAATAGCCATATTTTGCGCTCTGATCACCCGGTCTTCAACAATATCGCACACAGCGACGATCTCACAACCCTTAATTTTTAAAAAATTACTTACATGCGAAGTACCCATTCCTCCTACGCCTACCATTCCTATCCGGACTTTAGCTAATTTTTCAGGCTTATATGGATATGATTGAAGGCGGGGAAGTACCTCTTCCGCAGTTAGTGGTAAAACCATACTCCCAAGCGCTATTCCAAGACCTGCTTTGGTGCCTTTCTTCAAAAAATTACGGCGATCTAATTGATTTCTCATTGTTTTAAAAATGGTAAAAATTTGTACTGGACAAATATAGAACATCCGCTTTAAAATAAAGTCTCTTGAATTCAAAAAGTTATGAGGAGGTGCAAAAAGACACTTATTCAAAATACATGTAAGATAAATCACATGGTATCTTAAAGAAGAAAACTCAGCAAAATACCAGCAGCTACTGCCGATCCGATAACACCTGCAACGTTTGGAGCCATTGCGTGCATCAACAAATGATTTGACGGATCGGCTTTTAGTCCTTCCACCTGAACAACCCTTGCGGAGTCAGGTACAGCAGAAACCCCGGCTGCTCCAATCAAGGGATTGATTTTGTTTTCCTTGGATAAAAACAGGTTCATGACTTTTGCAAAAATAACCCCTCCTGCAGTGGCAAACATAAAGGATATAGCTCCCAAAACAAAAATCAGAATAGATTCACCTGTAAGAAAAACATCCGCTTGGGTGGATGCGCCTACCGTCAATCCAAGAATAATGGTTACCATATCAATGAGTGAAGTTTTTGAAGTATCGGCCAGCCTGCGTGTTACGCCGCTCTCTTTCAGAATATTGCCAAAAAACAACATCCCCAGCAATGGAAGTGCGCTCGGTGATATAAAAGTTGTCAATAAAAGTCCTATAATCGGGAATAATATTTTTTCAAGTTTGGTAACCGACCGTGGTGGTTTCATCCTTATGGTTCGCTCCTTTTTTGAAGTTAAAAGCCGCATGATCGGTGGCTGTATGACCGGAACAAGCGCCATGTAAGAGTAAGCGGCGATGGCAATGGGGCCGATCAGGTTTTTTACATAAATCGGATCACCGGCAGGTGTTTGACCGATGATGTTAAGTCCGTTGGCAAGTTTTGATGACAGGAAAATAGCTGTTGGACCATCAGCGCCACCGATGATTCCTATTGCCCCAGCCTCAGCCGGATAAAAGCCCAGGGATAAAGCGCCCAAAAAAGTGACAAATATTCCTATCTGAGCGGCTGCTCCTAACAACATTAAACGGGGATTTGAAATAAGTGAAGAAAAGTCGGTCATCGCTCCGATTCCTAAAAAAATCAATGGAGGATAAATCCCACTGCTAACACCAAAATATAAATAGTTCAACACACTGCCTTCTTCGTAAATTCCGATCTTTAATCCTGAATTCAACATGAACGGAATATTCCCTACTAGGATTCCGACACCAATCGGAATCAGCAATAGAGGTTCATAGTCATATCGTATGGCAAGAAAAATGAAAAACAACCCCACGGCAATCATTATAAAGTGACCAATCGTTGCGTTTGCAAATCCTGTAAAGTCATAAAATCTGCGAATACCCTTGCTTGCCTGTGAAGCATCCAGAGATTCATCGTTGTAAGAAGATTCTGTATGCGCATTCACAGAAACTCCCCTACCGGCAGTATCTCCAGGTTTATCTTTTTCACCCGAAGTAATAAATCCGCTTATCAATGCTAATACTGCAATGATTCCAAATATAGTAATTGCTTTTCTTATCGCCATGATCAGGATATTTCCAATAAAACATCACCCTCCAGCACACTTTCGCCCGGATGAACTTTAATGGCTGTCACCTGTCCGTCCTTTTCGGCAAGTATGTTATTTTCCATTTTCATCGCTTCGAGCATTAAAAGTTTGTCCCCTTTCTTTACCTCCGCTCCGGTTTGAACAAACACCTGCATAATGTTACCGGGCAGTGGTGACTTAATTTGTAATGCACCAATGGCTTTTTTAATTTTTGTTTCGCTGCGCCTTGGGGCGGGAACCTCCTGACGGACAAGGATGGGCGTTTTGGCTTGTTTTACTTCAGAATGAACTTCAACAGAATATTGTGTTCCGTTAACCTCCACCTTTGCCATATTATCTTCAAATTTTAATATCTCAACATCGTAATCATTCCCCCGAACCGTAAACTTGAACTTTTTCATTGCTTACCTGACTTTCTTATAATAATCGTTAACATTATAAATTTTTGAACTCCACGGAGAATATACTTTCTGGATATTTTTCACCGTCATTTTCCGGCTTTCATCATCATGTTGCTCCTCAAAAAAAAGATACAGCGCAACAGATATTGCCGCATTTACCTCTCCCACCATTTCGAGGTTCTTTTCTTCATCCGTAAGTTTACCCTGTTTTTTCAATTTTTGTCTGATTTGCAGGTTTATTAGTTTTGGGATAGCTGCAAATACATAAAACAAAATCACCAGCGAAATAAAAACGGTGACATATCCTACAACTGAAAGAAATATTGAAAATGGAGTAATGGCAGATAGGTCAAAAGTGATTGCCAACAGTTTCATAACTTATTTTTTTATAATGGAATATTGCTGTGCTTTTTAAGTGGATTTTTATCTTTCTTTGTAGAGAGGGTGCGCAGTGCCCGAATTATCCTGAAACGTGTATTTCTGGGTTCAATCACATCGTCAATATACCCATATTTTGCTGCTTCATAGGGAGTAGCAAATTTTTCGCGATACTCTTTTTCCTTATCCTCCAGGTATTTTGCCCTTTCCTTCAAGTCTTCGATGCGGGCAATATTTTTCCCTTCCAATACTTCAATAGCGCCTTTGGGACCCATAACGGCGATTTCAGCAGTGGGCCATGCATAGTTAACGTCTCCGCGAAGTTGCTTTGACCCCATTACATCATGAGCGCCACCGTAAGATTTGCGCAAAGTGATCGTTATCTTTGGAACAGTTGCTTCGCCGTATGCAAACATCAATTTGGCTCCGTGTGTAATAATTCCGCCATATTCCTGGGCGCTGCCGGGTAAAAATCCCGGTACATCCACCAAAGTAACAACAGGCAGGTTGAAAGCATCGCAAAACCTAACAAAACGTGAAGCTTTCCTTGACGAATTGATGTCAAGCACTCCTGCTAAAAAATTAGGCTGATTGGCTACGATTCCGCAAGGTACACCACCAAAACGGGCGAAACCGACAACTATATTTTTGGCAAAATGCCTGTGAAACTCAAGAAATTCATGGTTATCAACGATGGTATAAATGATGTCTTTGATTTCATAGGGTTGATTTGGGTTTTCAGGAATAATTTCATTGAGGGTATCATCCAACCGGTCAATCGGATCGTTGCTTTCAATGATGGGCGGATCTTCAAGGTTGTTTTGCGGAAGGTATTCCAGTATTTTCCTTATCAGTAAAAAACCTTCTTCTTCATTATCCGCCTTAAAATGCGCCACTCCGGATTTGGAGGTATGAACAGTTGCTCCTCCCAAATCTTCTGTAGAAATTTCTTCGCCGGTTACAGTTTTAGTAACCCGTGGACCGGTAACAAACATATAGCTCGTTTTGTCGCTCATGATAATTACATCAGTGAGTGCCGGTGAATACACAGCCCCTCCGGCGCAGGGTCCGAATATTGCGGAAATCTGAGGGATTACGCCTGAAGCCATAATGTTGCGCTGAAAAATTTCAGCATAACCGGCAAGACTTTTTACGCCTTCCTGAATTCGCGCTCCCCCGCTGTCGTTGATTCCAATGATAGGGGCACCCACTTTCATCGCCTGATCCATCACTTTGCATACTTTCTGGGCAAACGTCTCTGATAAAGACCCTCCAAACACCGTGAAATCCTGTGAAAAAATAAAGACAACCCTGCCATCAATTGTTCCCCTGCCAGTAATCACACCATCCGAAAGATAATGCTGATTCTCAAGACCAAAATCATGACTTCGGTGCGTGACAAACATATCGAACTCCTCGAAACTCCCAGCGTCCAAAATCATTTCAACACGTTCGCGGGCAGTATATTTTCCTTTCTGATGCTGCGCTTCAATTCTTTCCTCTCCCCCTCCAAGTCTGGCTTGTCCTCTTAACCTGATCAAATGATTGATTTTGTCCTGATTACTCATTTCCTTCAATTATTGTAATAATATTTTTTAGCCTGGTTTCGATTCAAAAAATTGTGATTAATCATCAACACTTTGTTGTTGGGTTCCCGATCAATATTCTATTTCCCGCAAAACTCCATCAAAACACCAAAAGTTGATTTGGGATGTAAAAAACCAATGTTTAGACCCTCTGCACCTTTTCTTGGATTTTTATCAATTAATTGTACTCCATTATCTTCAGCATTTTTAAGCGCTCCGACAACATCTTCCTGTGCAAAAGCAATATGATGAACTCCTTCGCCTCTTTTCTCAATGAACTTTCCAATAGGACCATCCGGTTCGGTTGATTCCAATAATTCGATTTTTGTCTGTCCAACCATAAAAAAAGCTGTTTTCACTTTCTGGTCTTTGACTTCTTCAACCGAATAGCAAGTTAGTCCGAGTACTTTTTCGTAAAATGGAATTGCTTCTTTCAGACTTTTCACCGCAATTCCAATGTGTTCAATATGAGTAGGTTTCATGATATTTTTTATTGTTATTCAATTCACAAAGGTAAAGGGATTTTTATTAATACCAAGAAAATAGATTATTTTTTCGTGGAAATTTTCCGGTTAAAAGGATAGACTTTCATGAAGCTATTATAAGTTTTCAAAAAAACTTTATGGCTGCATGTGATTATTTGAAAAATTAAAAGAAAAAACCGGAGTATCCTTATTGGGAAGTCCGGTTCAGTACAAGGGCTAATCAGAGTTAAGTGAGGATGATACTACAATTGAAATTTAACAGGAACGATCATCAATGATTTTGCTTTTTTCCCGTTTTGTATTCCAGAATTCCAGTTTCCATTGGTAAGCTTTATTAATCGTATGGCTTCGTTTTCCAACAATGTGTTCACTCCCCTTTTAACAACAAATTGATCAAGGGAGCCATCCTGTTTTACAAAAAATTCAATATAAACAGTTCCTACGATCTTCTGCTTTCTGGCTTCTTCAGGATAGATTAAATTTTGTTGTAAAAAAGTCATAAGCGAATCATAACCACCAAAATATTCAGGTTTGATTTCAATGTTATAAACAGCAGCTTCGCCATTTTCTTCATATCTCTCTTCTGTTACGATTTCCATACATTCATCCATACTAACTGAAAACAAACCGCTCTTTTGTACCTGAAAGCCAGCTGCGTTTGTAGCCCTTCCGATGGCATAATTGCTCACTCCTTTTGGCAAAGGCAATGGCTGATTAACTGTTGTAAAAGTTCCATTCTCATTCCTGGCTTCTGAATCAATTGCAATAAATGAAGTATAGCTTGTCAGTAGATTATACTTAAGGCCGAGTGCAGTCATTTCGTCGGCATGTTCCTCGTTTTGAGCAAGATTAGTATAATCGTCAAGCATTCTGATTTTTTCGCGCGCCCATAACGACCTGATTCCCGAATTTTGAATTTCAGGATTATAATTTGCAACGATCAGTCGCTGATCAATACCCAATCCTCCATTTTCCCCTTTGATTTCTATAAAGCCATCAGCCGGTCCGCGATACTTGCCATAAACCATTACCGGTCGGTCGGAAAAAATATCAGGAACCTCCAAAGGCTCAACATCATAAACATCGAAACCATTAAAGTCAATTTTGATGTTTGTCAGCAAAGGATTGCTCACATAGTTTCTGAATTTTTCAGCCATTATTTTTGCTTCGGATTGTGAAGTGGCAATAAACGGAAGTCCATTACCCACATGCGCCATGCCTTCAATAAGATATCTATTCACAGAGGTTCCAATACCAAAAGTGAAAAAATTTGCTTCCCAAGATTTTGCCTGATCAGATCAAATGCTTCTTTTTCAACTGTGACATATCCGTCGGTTAGCAATGATAAAACTCCGGGAATAGTTTTCTGTTCCTTTCAGGGCAAGTGCTCTTTTTAAAGCCGGCAGTAATTCGGTTCCCCCGCCTCCCCGCTGTTTATTGATAAAATCAATCGCCTTTTGAATATTCGTTGCATTAGCCTCAAGTGAATTGCCCGACATTAACTCGCTACCACCAGCGAATAATATCACATTGAATCTGTCACTCTTCTTTAAATTACCGATCAAATCTTTTAACAGCGATTTGGAAATTTCGAGCGGAAAACCATTCATGGAACCTGAGACATCCACAATAAAAACATACTCCCTTGGTGGAATTAATTCAGGTTTGATTAATTTGGGAGGTTGTATCATAGCCAAAAAGAAGTTTTCATCCTTTCCTTCGTAAAGAAGTAAACCGGATTGAATCTGATTTCCTTTTAATCTGTAATGTAAAATAAAATCCCGGTTGCCCCAATTCTTTTCAAATTCTTTTAAGCTGATTTTTGCTTTGTCTTTCCCTGTGAAGTCCACATCAACCTGATGAGAAGTACAAATAACATCGCTTACTGGAAGACCAGCATTCAAATTAACATTCAAATCAAATGTATAAAAAGGTTGTTCTCCTTCCCTGGTATAAGGATTTGAAACCCACAAATCGTTTGTGCTGGCAATGGTTTCAGGAGAACCCGAATACCTCGGACCAACCACAGTCGGATAAACGAATTTGTAAATCCCATCCTGCGGAATCAGCAGCTCGGTATAATTTAGTTCAACCATAATTTCATCTCCGGGAAGAATATTAGCAACATTCATCTGGAAAACATTGGGACGCTGCTGTTCGAGAAGAGAAGCGCTTTTACCCGACTGTTTTGCTTCTTCATAATCCTGCCGGGCTTTCTCTTTCTTCTCAATCTTTGCTACGATTGTCCGCTCCCCAATCGTCATTTTCATGCCATTCACAGCGGCTCTTGTTGATGCCGGAAAAATATAAATGGCTTCAAGGGTTGAATTGCCGGAATTTTTATAAACCTGCGTCACCTTAACATCAGCAATTACTCCGGCAATATTTACCTCTGCCGATGTTGATTTTAAAGGAAGGAGATCTGTCCCGGGATAATCGGATTGTACATAAAAATATGGAGAAATTGTTTTATCATCCGGGATATCACTTTGTGAAAATACCGCTTGTAAAAAAACCAGACCAAGGTAAACTGAACTTATGATTACTTTAATTAGCAATGAAGTTTTCATATTAACGTTTTTAATGATTTAACTTAAACTTAACCGGAATTACATACTCAACATTTACATTCCTGCCGCCCTGGCTTCCCGGGATCCAATCTGGCATTGACTGTATTACCCTGACAACCTCTTCATCAAGCCCAGCTCCCAATCCTCTCAGGATTTTAACATTTCTTATCGAACCGTCCTTATCAACAATGAAAGAAACATGTGCGGTTCCTTCCAAATTAATTTCACGGGCTTGCCTGGTGTATTTTAGATTTTCACCCAAAAACATGAATAAAGCACTTTCACCTCCCGGAAACTCAGGATATTTTGCCGGAAATTTATAAACAACAGTGTCCTCCGGAATAATTTCTTCCTGCTTAAAATCCACAAAAAAATCCGGATCATTAAAACCATCTTCAGGATTTTCCATTAGGAATTCGTCCTTTTCATCAATCGCCTTTTCGTTATCCACCGATTTAAAAACCTGAGCAATTTTCGGCAAAGGCATTACGGGTTTTTCATTCTGAACCGTAATTTTCGTAAAATCTTCTTCATAAATGTTATCATTCAGCCTTTCAAGCATTTTGGATGCAGACTTGGGTGATTTCCACTCAAATGCAAGGAGTACCATCATAAGACTGATAACCATACCGGTCTGGAATAAGATCGGTCGCTTTTTTTCAAGCTTTCTGTTTTTTGAATTTTCGATTTTCATAACATCAAGTATTAAAGGTTATTAAATAGCTACAACATTATGATGATGATTAATTTGAAATTCCATAATTTTGATAATGAATTACCGGAAAATATTTCAGGTTACCTGCAAATGTGAAGATTGAAATTCTATTGAATTATGGTATAATGTTTGCAAAACGTCAATAGTAAAAACAGATCGAATGTTCCTCAAAATCAAATTCAGGTTTAAAAAGGATAATGATACCCGGTCACTTTCGGATGAGGATTTGATTCGATCATACAAGTCAAGCCAAAATAACATTTACCTTTCCGAACTATTTGAACGTTATACCCACCTGGTTTTTGGCGTCTGCATGAAATATCTTAAAAATCAGGAAGAGAGCCAGGATGCAGTGATGGAGATTTTTGAAAACCTGATAATAATTTTGCATAAGCAGGAAATCCTTAATTTTAAAAGTTGGATATATTCGGTTTCAAAAAATCATTGCCTGATGATTTTGAGAAAGGCAAAGTCGTCAGAAATGATGAAATCGAATTATTTGGAAAATATCAGACCGGATATTATGGAATTGCAGGATGTATTTCATCTTCAAAGTGACTCAGCCACTGAAGAGAAAATACCACAGCTTCAGCAGGCGATTGAAAAATTGAATGAAAAGCAACGAAAATGTATCGAATTAATATATTTACAGGACAAATCGTATGAGGAAGTTTCGGTACTTACCGGATACAGTTTAAATCAGGTTAAAAGTTACATACAGAACGGCAAAAGAAATCTTAAAAACTACCTCGGAACAGAATAATGGCAAATCAAAAAAAACACAATGCTCTTTTTACCCCTTCGGGTTGTTTGAAATCTAAAACTTTTCAATTATACCTGTCATTGTCATTACACGCCAAGGAAAATGAAGCGGTTGAAAAGCATTTAGCAGAATGTGCCTTATGCTCCGATGCCCTCGAAGGCTTAAAACAAATCGAAAATCATGAACAGTTATCTGTTGTTCTAAATAAACTGACGGATAATTTAAATAAAAAACTTTCGACCGGAATCGTTGCAGTAAAATCCAAAAAACGAATTATTTCCGAAAGGATTCTTTATTTTTCTGCAGCAGCTTCTGTTGTAATTTTAGTTGGATTATTCATACTTTTCAAGATGAATAATACTGGAAAATCAGATCTTACCACTGCCGCAATGCAAGAAGTGTCTTCCAATAAAGTCCCGCCTACTCCTATACCTAAAGTTGTCATTCATGCGCAAGCTGAGGATGAGACGAAAAGTGAAACGGCAGAAATTATCATTGATAAAATAACTCCAAAAGAAGATAAAATTCATGGAATCACTTCAAAAAAAGGAGAAGAAAATAAGCAACAGGAAAAAATTCCATCTATTCCAAAACAAGAAGTAGTTCAGGAAAAAATGATGAAAGACACTACTCATAAAGAATTATCCAAAGGAATCGCACTTCAGGCAAAAATAGATGAATCAATGGAATTGGAATCTATTGACATTGCAAGTAACCAGCCCTTTGAGTACTATTTGGGTGAAGTGATTATACATGCTGAAAAAACAAAAAAGGAAAAAACTTCTGCATTACGTCAGGAGGAATCAAAAAATAATGTTGCAGATGGAATGATAAATGTAACGGCTTATAGCCAATCCCAGCCCGCTGAATTGATTAGCAGCGATGAGACAAAAGACGTTGGTAAAAGTCGTTCTGCTGAAACCTCACAAGGTGAGGCCGGACAAAATTCCGATCACTTTTTCAATGCTATTGACAAGATGCCTGAGTTTCCGGGAGGAAATACTGCATTAATCAACTTCCTCAGTAAAAAAATACGGTACCCTGCCCGAGCGCTGGAACAACACATTGAAGGGACTCTTTTTATCACTTTCATTGTTGAACAAACAGGTAAAATAACGGATGTGAAAATCCTTCGGGGAATTGGAAGCGGATGCGAAGAGGAAGCCATCCGGGTAGTGAATTCCATGCCGGAATGGTCGCCGGGATACCTTAATGGAGAACCTGTCAGGGTTCGTTTCAATATGCCCATAACTTTCCAACTAAATTAACCGGGTATTCTTCCTTTGGTCTAATTGCCTGACCAGGCATTTTCCCTTATAAATTTTCTTTTGCAAATAACAATCCACATGCAGCTTCAATATCCTGTCCGCGTGAAGCCCTCAATGTGGTTCGGATTCCCTTTTTATTCAATCCAAACTTAAATGCTTCAATGGTTTTATCATCAGAGGTTTGATAGGGCGAATCGGGAATCTGATGAAACCGTATCAGGTTGATGCGGCAACGGATTCCATTCAAAATTCTGGCAAGCTGATTGACATGGCGGGGAGTATCATTTATTCCTTTGAACATAATGTATTCAAATGAAACCCTGCGCTGCTTACCAAGATCAAATTTTTTAATCGTCTCCAAAACATGCTGGATGGGCTGGTTGTTTTGCACAGGCATCAGTGCTTTGCGTTCTTCGTCAAAAGGAGAGTGCAAACTAACGGCGAGATGGCACTGGCTCTCTTCCAGGAATTTCGTCATTGCTCCAATGATACCAATTGTTGAAACAGTAATTCTTCTGGGACTCATGGCATATCCCCATTCGGAAGTCAATACTTCAAGGCTTTGCATTACATTTTGAAAATTATCAAAAGGTTCCCCCATTCCCATATAAACGATGTTTGTGAGGGTGTCACGTTCCGGAAGGCTCCTGATCTGATTCACGATTTCGCCCGCTGACAGGTTTCCCTGAAATCCCTGACGTGCGGTCATACAGAAGCGGCAGTTCATCCGGCAGCCCACCTGAGATGAAACACATAAAGTAGCCCTTTCCAATTCAGGGATGTAGGCAGATTCAATGAACCTGCCTTCTTTAACCGGAAACAAATATTTTTTCGTGCCATCAGCAGAAACACTCACAGTGGAGTATTCAGCCACTCCCACTTCAAAACTCTCTTTAATTTTTTGCCGTGCAGTTTTCGAAAGGTTGAACATTTCATCAATTGAAGCCACCTGCTTTTTATAAAGCCAATCCGCAATTTGCCGGGATGTGAAAGCCGGCAAATCGAAATTTTTAACCAGTTCATTCAACTGACTCAGGGTTTTTCCAAAAAGGGGTTCAGCCACAATGATCATTTAATGTTTTGGCAAAGATAACACTTTGGGAAAGCATTTCGATAGCAAGAAACAAGGCAATCCTGATATTCATTTTTGAAAAAGCAAATAAAAAAACCTGTAAACACTCGATCTACAGGCTTAATGATTTAATCTCGTGGAGCATAGGGGAGTCGAACCCCTGACCTTTAGACTGCCAGTCTAACGCTCTAGCCAACTGAGCTAATGCCCCGTCACTTTTTTGCAATGATACACATCGCATTTTTTTTGACTTGCGCAAAAGTATAAATTTATCATAAATTTACCACCTAAATAATGAATGATTTTATGAAACGGATTTTTGCTGCCATAAAAATTCAACCTTCTGAAAATTTATTTGCACTGATATACCAGCTAAAACATGGTTTGCGCAATGAAAACATCAAATGGGTTGAACCTCATAATATCCACATCACCCTTAAGTTTTTTGGTGAAACAGAAGAATCCAAAATAAACATAATTACTGAACAGTTGAAAATAGTGGCAGACCGACATCAACAATTTATGTTAAATGTTTGTGGTGCAGGGGTTTTTGGAAGTTCGTACAATCCCAAAGTGATCTGGCTGGGGATAAAGGAAGAGGCAGAATTGTTGTCACTTTGCAGAGATGTACTGGATTCAATGGATAAATTAGGATGGGCGAAAGACCGGCAGAATTTGGTTCTTCATCTTACTTTGGGCAGGATAAAACATATTCAGGATAAAGCGAAACTAAAAACCGCAATAGAAAAATACAAGGATGTTGACATCATGGAGGTAAATACAACTGAATTTTATCTGTACGAAAGTATTCTCAAACCAATGGGACCAACTTATCATGTTTTGGAAACCTTCAAGCTGAATTAAAAAAGGTCCGCCCTTATTGAGCAGACCATTTAGGATACTTTTGATGGCAAGACTTATTCCATTTTCTTCAGATGGTCGTTTTCTTTTTCATCATTGAACATCTTTCGGGCAACGAAATAATTGATCAATAAAGCCACTCCGCCGAAAAGGAAAATCATCGAAAAATAAGCCGCTTCTTCCTGGTCAGCAAAAGGTTCACTGTTTGACAGAAGATTTCCAAACAAAATACCTACTGCCAGTCCGATTAAAAGAAGTCCATACTTCAATGAGTATTCATTTTTAGATGATTTCTGTGAAAAGAATACTGAAGCATCAACGCCTTTTTCCAGCATCGCCATCCGTTCTTTGCGGCGAACTCCAAGATAAACAATGGTAACAATGGCTCCAAAAATGATCCCTAAAACCAGTACCGGGGTTAAATCTAACATAACTTTAAGATTTAAATTGTTTTTAATTTAATTTCGTAATCTTTGACGCATCAATTTTCGACCGGTTACAATAAATTAAACCCTGGTCATGTTGTAACCGGAGAAAAACAAACTCGTCATACATACGGACAATGCATCAGAGCGACAATTTTTATATAGAAAAAGTCAGGAATAAGGAAACAGCGGCTTATTCTTTTCTTGTGGACAAACACAAGAATATGGTTTTTTCAATCGCCCTGAGAATATTAAGAAACCGCGAAGATGCAGAGGAACTTTCGCAGGATGTTTTTGTGAAAGCATTTCATTCGCTTGATACATTTAAAGGAGATTCGAAATTTTCGACATGGCTGTACCGGATCGTTTATAACGCAGCCATTTCAAAAACAAGGAAAAAGAAGATGGAAACGGTTGACCTTGATTACAATCTGATAGACAATTACTCTACTGATGAAATCAAAGAAGACGTCAATCGTCTTGGATATGATGAACAAAAAATTATAGTTGAAAAAATCCTTCAGGGTTTGAACCCCGAAGAAAGTGCAATGATACAGATGTTCTATTTTCAAGAGAACTCAACAGAAGAGATAGGCGAAATAATGGGAATGACCCAATCGAACGTTAAAGTAAAATTACACAGGTTAAGGAAAAAATTGCTGAACGAAGTTCATGAAATTTTACACAAACAGAATAAAGAGATATTCCAATGATAAATCATAAAAATAATACGGACGATTTTTTAAAGGACTTCCTTCAGAAGGCTGATATTGAAAGTCCTTCTGCCGATTTCACTAAGATTGTGATGCACAAGGTAAATGCTGTCGCAGTACAGCCTTCATTTTATCAGCAGTTATTACAAAAAATAAAAGGCTGGTATTTACTGGCACTGGCTGGAACCGGCGCCGTGATTTATGCAATACGATACCTGCTTCAAAGTGATTCAAAACTGCTTTCAGAAGATTTTAATCCGTTAATTCTTCCTGTATTTAAAAAAATGTTTCTGAGCTTTTCCGGCTTGTTTCAATCCATGCAGGTTTCTTCATTCACCATTGTGATTATCGCAGCTATTGTTGGATTAGTTTTAATTGACAGATTAATCAGTAAAATAAAGGCCGGCAGGCAAATCTATTTGTCTTTATAAATTTCAATGAGATCAAACTATATCAAATTCGATCTCTGGCGGCTTGACAGCGGCAATTAATTGAATTCTTTCAAAATCATTTAATTCGTAAAACAAAAGCATCGATTACCTTCCAAGATTCAGGCTTTTTACAATGTTTTTTATAGTTAATGATTTATTATTTTTGCGCCCTTAAAATTATTCCGAATGGAAAATAACGAAAAGAAAATGGAAGACGGAAAACCCGTTGAAACCAGGTCATTGAATTTCCTTGAAATATTCATTGAAGAGGATATCAGTAAGGGTAAACATCAGGGTCGTGTGCATACCCGTTTCCCTCCCGAACCGAATGGATACTTGCATATCGGCCATGCAAAATCCATCTGCCTGAATTTTGGCCTTGCTCAAAAATATAAAGGATTATGCAATTTACGGTTCGATGATACCAACCCTACCAAAGAAGAAGAGGAATATGTAAACGCTATAATGGAGGATGTAAAATGGTTAGGGTTCGACTGGGAAGAACGTTTGTTTTATGCTTCAGATTATTTTGACCAACTTTATGATTGGGCGATAAAACTCATTAAAAATGGCAAGGCTTACGTTGACGACCAGTCTTCAGATTTAATTAGTGACCAAAGAGGAGTCCCAACTCGTCCCGGAACAGAAAGTCCATTCAGGAACCGCACTGTTGAAGAAAATCTGGATCTTTTCAACCGGATGAAAAATGGCGAATTCCCTGATGGCACAAGAGTACTCAGAGCAAAGATTGACATGACATCTCCCAACATGCACATGCGTGATCCCGTGATGTACCGCATAATGCACTCCCACCATCAGCGCACAGGAAACAAATGGTGTATTTACCCGATGTATGATTATGCCCATGGTCAATCTGATTACCTTGAAGGGATCACCCATTCCATCTGTACCCTGGAATTTGAAATTCACCGCCCTTTGTATGACTGGTTCCTCGATAATATCATCGAAACGGAGTACCGCCCCCGGCAATATGAATTTGCAAGGCTCAACCTTAGCTATACTGTGATGAGCAAAAGGAAACTGCTCGAACTTGTTAAAGACGGTTATGTGAAGGGTTGGGATGATCCAAGAATGCCAACCATTTCAGGGATGAGAAGAAGGGGCTATACTCCTGAATCCATTCGTAATTTTGCTGACAGGGTGGGCGTTGCCAGGCGTGAGAATGTGATTGATGTAGGATTACTCGAATTCAGCGTAAGGGAGCACCTGAATAAAATTACACCACGGATTTTTGCAGTGCTTGATCCTGTAAAGGTGATCATCACCAATTACCCCGAAGGTCAGGTTGAAAATTTAAATCTTGAGGTAAATCCTGAAGATCCGGAAATGGGTTTCAGGGATGTTCCATTTTCAAAAGAAATCTTTATTGAAAGAGAAGATTTCATGGAAGATCCGCCGAATAAGTTTTTCCGACTGGGACCGGGCAAAGAAGTCAGGTTAAAGGGAGCTTATATCATAAAATGTGAAGGTTTTAAAAAAGATGAAAAAGGCAACATAAGCGAAGTTTACTGTACTTACGACCCCGATACAAAAAGCGGTTCAGGCAGTCTGAAAAAAGTGAAAGGTACTTTGCATTGGGTTTCGGCTAACCATGCAGTTGATGCGGAAATCAGGATGTACGACAGGTTGTTCGTCAATGAATTTCCGGACGATGTGGAAGAAGGGAAAGATTTCAAAGATAATTTAAATCCCGATTCTTTAAAAGTGATCTCCGGCAAAATAGAACCCAGTGTGAAAAGCGCTAAACCTCTTGATAAATTTCAGTTTCAGCGGTTGGGATATTTCTGTGTTGATCCTGATTCAACTGCTGAAAAGCTGGTGTTCAACAGAACCGTTACCCTGAAAGAGGCCTGGACAAAATTAAAAGATAAAACAGATTAGAAGATTTGTTTTGTTGATTAATATACTATTTTTGCACCGCTTTTGCCCGATGGTGTAACTGGCAACACGTCTGACTCTGAATCAGAAGAGTCCAGGTTCGACCCCTGGTCGGGCAACTTTGAAAACCCAGTTTATAAATTGGGTTTTTTGTTTTTTATACGACCTACCAAATACAGTATGGAGAAAAAATATAAGAAAAGCCACTACCTTTATCTTTCATTTTAGTATTGTGATAAATCTACCAAATTTACTTCTCATTTCCGGAACAGGACGAAAGACAGGAAAGACAACCCTTGCATGTGCTGTTATTAAAAATTTCTCTTCCATCCTACCCGTCACAGGGTTGAAAATAAGTCCTCATTTTCATGATTCCAATAGTAACCTTCATGCTATTTACGAGAACGCACATTATAAAATTTACAGAGAAACCTCCGTAACTTCCGGAAAGGACAGTTCTTTGATGTTGGCTGCCGGAGCAGAAAAAGTTTATTATATTGAAACAACAGATCGTTTCCTGAGCATTGCCTTTCAGGAATTTATGAAACTGGTTACTCCCTTCTCTCCCATTGTTTGTGAATCACCAGGTTTACGGAAGGTTGTTCATCCGGGATTGTTCCTGATTTTAAAAGGAGATTTCCGTGATCAGTCCAAAAAAAATGTGATGGAATTGATGCATCTTGCCGACCACGTGATTGAACTAAAAAGTGCATTAAATGAGATGTTTCTTTCAGATATTATTTATGAAAATGCCAAATGGATGATCCGTTCTGATTAACGGTATAAAAATCCAATTACCTGCTCCCATGAATATTATATTGATGGTTTAATTACTTTTGCCAACCATGAAAACAATTTATTTAACATCCATACGTCTGATTTTTTTGCTATCATGCATTATTGTAATTCAGCATGTTGCAGCTCAGAAAAAGCCTTCTTTTGTTGGTGTCAGGGGTGGAGCGTCTTTTCCTGTAGGAAAATATCATGAAAAGAGTCTTGATGGTGGAAGTTTTACGCTTACCGGATTCAATGTCTCAGCAGAAGGAGCCTGGTTTTTTCATCCGAAATTTGGTGTGGGAGCTTCTGGCGGATTTAATTTTCACCCTGTTGATGTAGGCGTTTTGGGTTGGGAAAAGGTACAAAACGACCCTTTCCTTCAGGATTTATACATTCGGTCTGATCCTTATAAAATTATAACTGCAATGGCAGGTTTATATACTCAAATACCGATAAAAGGCAGGTTTTTCTTCACCGGAAAACTTTTGGGCGGAATGCTTTGGGGGCAAACTCCCTACCAGCTCTACAAGCCTGAGTATTTTATCGTAGGTCCGTCCTTTTACGAAATAACTTCGGCTACCGACTGGAAATTTTCGTGGCAGGCAGGCATAGGATTGCGGTATGATATTTCTCCCTGTTTCGGGATGGTACTGGATGGTGATTTGATGTACGACCAGCTTGCCTTTCAGTTTAATACCGGCAGCGGAATACGAACCGACGAAAGGATCATTTCATTTATCAATACCACATTGGGTGTAAGATTCAATCTTTAGCCCAAATTAACCAGTTGGAGACGAGATAAAACCGAACGACCTGATTTAGTCGGGTTAATATCGAACAAGGAATAATGAATTGAGAAATTTCCATCTATTTCAGGGAGGTACATTAATTCAAAAATCGTTAATCCTGCGAATCAAGAGTCAAAATATTAATACCAGGAAGTCTCCAAGAAAATAAGAATCACAAAATTCTATAAAGAACTCACAAAATTTTCTTAGTGTAACTTTTGCCAAAGGCATCACTATGGGAGAGTCTTCCTGACTTTTGCCACAGGCATTCCATTGGAGGTGGCTAGAAATGAATTAATTGTAATTTCAGCCATTGATTCAAATTACTAATAAATTGACTTGAGATCTATTATGCGTTCACCATTTTTATAGCCTACAACAAACGCATCTCTAATTCCACTAGCTCTTATCTTATTGCGCACTTTTGCGGCTTCTATGTAGGTACTAAAGTTTCCAATAGAATACCGGTACAATGCGTCAACCTGATTGTATTCTTTGAAGATAACCTCATCAACATCGAATTTTTCCCTCAGTTCCGAATCAGATACATTTCCATCCTTAGTTGCCAATATCTGTACAGTGAAGGCTAAGCTATCAGCAGGTCTGACGTTTATTCCTGTATCGGAATCAGGGGTTGTTTCTACCATAGCTAATAAATCGGTAAACATTATTTTTTTGCCTTCTTTATAAGCAACGATAAAGGCATCTTCAATACCATACCTCGTTTTTAAAATGTTCCGGTACTCCCTTGCCCTCCAATATTTAATATAATGACCAACTGTAAATCTATACCATTCACCACCCTTTTCAACCTTCACATCATCGCTTAAATCAAACTTTCTTTTTATCGCTTCCGGATCCTTGATTGATTTGGAAGCTGCAATTTGAATGGTAAATTCCACTCCCGGCCAGCGTGCCTCATAAAGTCCCGACCTGTATTCAGCTTTCAGAAGCCTTTCTTCAAGTGTGCTTTTCCGTTCGACCGGAGAATGCGGTGCAACAACTTCTTTCTTTGGTTCTTCCACAACAACATCATTAACCGGTTTTTCCTTAACTTCAGTTTTTTTAGTCACTTTTTCCTCAGATGGAATTGTAGGGAGTTCTTCTTTTTTCTTTTCAGTTTTAATTGTTTTTCTGAAAATAGTAGAACTATCAGAAGTTGATTTTTTATCTTCCTTTAATTTTTCTTTATTTATCAAATAGCTTGTGTCTGTTTGGATGAATTTCTTCGGTCCTTCTGCAATTGTATCAATTCTGCTTGTAGAAATCCAATGTGTTTGGTTTCCTTTTAAATTGACGATTTTTATATCGCTTACACCATTTTTTTGGAGCACTGGAATATAAGCCTCAACTTCCGCTTTTGTCCTGAAGCCAGGTATGCGAACCTGGTAAAGTTCATTTTCAATAAATATTTCGACTTCTTTGCCCAGAATAGTAGCAAGTTTTATCCTATAAACATCTGCATTTATTTTGAGATTAAATGCTCCCACCTGAATAGCGTAACTATCGTTTCCAGTGGGCATGTCCTCAACATTTGTCTCATCAACAATTAAATAGTTAGTGTCTTTTGCCGTAAACGTACCAATTACTTCTTTATCGGGCTTCATTTTGCTTGATGGCATTCCCTGTTTTTGCATTCCTTTCAAATTAACTGCCCAAATCTCAGTAAAACCATTTCTCACGAGTTCAGGTATATAATTCTTAAGTTCATAACTTGTCCCGAAACCAATTACCCGTACTTTGTAATATCCATCCTTAAAGGTTACGATAACTTCCTTATCCAGCACATCTTCCAGTTTTTTCTTTAAGTTATCGGCATTCTCTTTTCGTTTAAAAGCACCAAGCTGAATCACATAACTATCAGTAGAAGAAGTCATATCTTCTTCAGTTATTTCATGAATAATCACAATAGTTGTGTCCTTTTCAGAATACGCATTAACCGGACCGGTTTCAATACCTTGTATATTAGCTGTTGGGGCAGAATCTAACATGCCTTTAAAGAATATCAACCCAATTTCGCTAATACCCTGGCTTTTGAGTACCGGGAACGATTCTTTTACTTCACCGCTGGTGGTGAAACCTGTTACCCTGACTTTGTAAAGGTTATCTTCATATATCAGACTAATATCTTTACCCAGAAGATTGCTCAATTTTTCCCCAAATGCTTCTGCTTCAATTTCGTTTTCAAAAGCTCCTACCTCTATAGCATAACTATCCTCAGAGGAAGTTATATCTTCTACTATCATTTCATCAGCAATCATGATAGTGGTATCCAGTTCAGAAAATGGTTTAAACGGATCACTTTCAATACCTTGTATGTTGGTCGTCGGGGCAGAATCTAACATGCCTTTAAAGAATATCAACCCAATTTCGCTAATACCCTGGCTTTTGAGTACCGGGAACGATTCTTTTACTTCACCGCTGGTGGTGAAACCTGTTACCCTGACTTTGTAAAGGTTATCTTCATATATCAGACTAATATCTTTACCCAGAAGATTGCTTAATTTTTCCCCAAATGCTTCTGCTTCAATTTCGTTTTCAAAAGCTCCTACCTCTATAGCATAACTATCCTCAGAGGAAGTTATATCTTCTTCTATCATTTCATCAGCAATCATGACAGTGGTGTCCAGTTCAGAAAATGATTTAAACGGATCACTTTGAATACCTTGTATGTTGGTCGTCGGGGCAGAATCTAACATGCCTTTATAGAATATCAACCCAATTTCGCTAATACCCTGGCTTCTGAGTACCGGGAACGATTCTTTTACTTCACCGCTGGTGGTGAAACCTGTTACCCTGACTTTGTAAAGGTTATCTTCATAAATCAGACTAATATCTTTACCCAGAAGATTGCTTAATTTTTCCCCAAATGCTTCTGCTTCAATTTCGTTTTCAAAAGCTCCTACCTCTATAGCATAACTATCCTCAGAGGAAGTTATATCTTCTTCTATCATTTCATCAGCAATCATGATAGTGGTATCCAGTTCAGAAAATGGTTCAAACGGATCCTTTTCAATATCTGGAATGTTGTTTGTTAGGTCAGGTTTTAACATTCCTATAAAGGTAATCAGATCAATCTCATTAATCCCTTTGCTTTTCAGTGCAGAATAGGATTCCTCAACTTCACCTCTTGTGGCGAAACCGGTTATTTGGATTTTGTAATGGTCATCCCAGGGAAATAGATTTACATTTTTGCCAAGAAGCGCGCTTAATTGCTCCCGAAGCGTATCTGCCTGAGTTTCGCTTTCGAAGACATCAACTTCAATGACAAAATTATCACTGATGGATTCCATATCTTGCACTATTTCTTCATGGACGATCATATCAATAATGTTTGCCTCTTCTTTTTGTTTAAGGGTATCATATTTAACTATGAAATCAAGACCGTCAACATAATCGCCATCAAGGTTTGCAGCAATATC
Source organism: uncultured Bacteroidales bacterium (assembly GCA_963840975.1). Classification (GTDB taxonomy): domain Bacteria; phylum Bacteroidota; class Bacteroidia; order Bacteroidales; family JAADJA01; genus JAADJA01. Next base: position 275,733 of record CAWJBC010000002.1, read on the forward strand.
AAAATTGATTGAATCGGGAATAGATAACATACCAAGTTTACGCAATTGAGCGGAATCTATTCTAACATCATAGTTGCCCGGGTTTAGACCCAAATAGCTAAAAAAGCCATCTTCTTCCGTCAGGGTTCTGCCTACTTTTTTCTGGTCTTTGTTGTAGAAATTCACAATGATGCGTGCAAGTCCTCTAACAATACCATTATGTTCAATCTTTATTATTCCTGCCGCTTCGCCAACTACATTTATAGGAATTTCAACGAGTTTAATCAAATTCGGATCAACTGCTATATTCATGGTGGGGTATTTCAACCTCCATGCGATGTTGTCAAAACTGCTTTGGTCAAATTCAATAAAACAATCTGTATAAGCTTCTAGTCCAAAGATCCGTATTGTGGTATCTTTTTCTCTATATTCAATTCTGCCGCTACTAGCTCTTAGGTTTAATCCGTAAACCTTGGGTTCGCCGGGTTCTCTGGTGCCATTTGCGTTTTTATCAATGAAAGGAATGATACTAATACCACCCTTGCCGACATTGCTGCGATTATCAGTATAAACATAATTAGTTTGGCTATCATTAATGATGCTACCCCTGGCATATTGGATAAACGTGGTGGATCTATCAGTATTCCTTGATGCAAAGCTGGTCTGTGCAAATTTGAAGTCGTACCGAAGCCCAAATTCCAACAGATACATATTACTTCTGAAATTTTGCTCGTACGACGCTGTAAGGTATCCCTTTTTGAACACTCGCTTTTCCGCCAATAATTTAGCTGAAAGAAATTTTTGGTTTGTATAACTATATTGAGCTCTCGGTTGAAGAGTAATATTTTTAGGAATACGGAATGTCATTGAAATGTCACTGTAGAAATATGGTTTTGTGTTTCCAATAAAAACACCATAAGATGTAATGTTTGTGCTTACCCCAAAAAGAGCACCAGAAATTAACCATTCGGAGGTAGTATAATTTGTGGTTGGCAAAACCAACTGATTAATAGAGAACCTGTTATAAACCGAAAAATTATTTAAGCGAATTGGCATTGACATTGAAAATTTACGTTCTTCACGGAAATTATTGTTAATAGCCTTTTGGCCTTTCGTATAATAGATATAGTTGAGGTCGAACTGCAGACTTGATGGTAGTCTGTAAGTAAGCGTTCCTTTGGATCTCACATCTGGAGCGTATTCGCCTGAAAGCAAAAGATTTGAAGCCAGACGAAATGAACCATTTACAAAGGGCATAAACTCGCCCGAGGAAACCGAGGAAAGATACTCTGCACCGGTGCCGATAGTTATAGAACGAGATAAACCGTAAAATACATTAGCCCTTGAAAACTTGCTTTGGTTATTATCTTCGACCATACCAGCGCTTACTGAGTATTCAAAAGTTTTCCTGGGAATGAAATTAAAGGGGATGGTGATATTTTGCTCACGAACTCGTTCTTCGCCCCAGGGTCCGTAGAATTTTAATCTTACTTGAGTATTCCCATAGACCAGAGGCACTTCAAACGTAAAAAACCCGGATGGGTCAGCAGTGGTATAATCAACAAGTATATTATTTACATAAAGTTCCACAATCCAGTTTGGTTCGGTTCGGTCGGTCAGGGTATAGGTTCCGAAAGATCTTCGGAATTGGGTCGGAGTATTTGTAATCTTTGCGCCAACCACAGGGTCATAAATTGACGATGTAGCGCCTGTGGCAATTTTACCAGCCATAACCTGTCGTACGGCTTTATTATCATTATTGACATATCGCCAGAGATAATATTGTTGTTTTTCTGTAATGGGAGTAAAGCTGTTATAATTTAACACAACTGTCGCTTCACCACCTGCAATAATTGATCCGAGGCCCAGACTAAGTCTGGAATCAACCTGCCCGTCAATCTGTTCTGTGACATTTGCCGACCAATCAGCCATACCAAAATGGAACCAGGGATAGCTCCTTTCTATAATTGTATCGGCTTCTACCTCACCCACAAGACGGTTCATGTTTTTCCGCAAAGCCTGCAAACGCATTTCGCGAATAGCAGGTAATTCAAGCCTTGTATTTACTCGTACAGACATGGTCCTGAAATCGAATTCGCAGTCAAGTCCGAATATACGTCCAAAATAATATCCTCTCAAATAAAGATTAGTTTCCGTTCGTATCAGGTCGCCGGATTTAAGCTCAAACAATTCGCCAGCATAAAGAATTTGGTTTTTGTCTCTGTCAATCAGATAGGATGCCTCCTGATTAATAAAAAAGCCGGAGATGGTATCCAGACCAGGTGAGGGAATGTTTCTTATCATAAGGAAATCGAGAAGATCGGTAATGGGCAAATAAACTTCATCTCCCATTATTAAAACATCCATATCCGTGCCCCCAAGACTTGGGACATCAAGGAAAAGAGCTATTTCTTCATATTCTGGATAGTCCTGTCCAAAACTACTTTGACAATGCAGAAATGCCAGGAGATAAACAAAAATGATTAAATACCCTTTTACAATGTTGAGTATTTTTTTTGAAAATTTGGAAGTGCTATTTGCGTTCGTGCTTTTCAATATTATTTTTCGCGTATCGGTTTAAAAAGATCAATCCTAAACCAAGGTTACATCAAGTGTTCATAACAATTTCTACCTGGAATAGTGAATTGATTTTACATTATATGATTATCTCTGAATTTAATTTGTATTGCATTCGGTAAACTTTATCATTCATGCGATTGTACGTTTTCAGAACTACTTTGTTTCAAATAAATTAATAGTATAATTTTTATGATTGAAAAGGATTAATTTCATTTAAAATATAAGATGTATTTATATATGGTTTAGTAGAGTTTGAAAACCTCTTTTTCCGATATATTCATATCATGGACAGGCATTATAGAAATATGATGGAACGGGCTTATCTATTATGTAATGGATGTTCCTTTACAAAACTGCTAAAACAAGGAGAATATAAATGAGCTGCCCTATTTAATACGCATTATTATCCCGTAGTTTGAATTGACTTCGAAACGATTATTCCTGGACAAAGGTTATATCAAATGTTCCACCATAATTACCAGGTGGATTTACGATCGGATTTCCTACGATCAGGGTTCCCCCAATCCTTAATTGTGTTGCAGCAGGAGGTATTGTCGTTATAATAAATGGGTTCGAAAGATTAGAATCACCTATCTGAAGGATCATTGATCCACCATTACTACCTGTCAGTATGGCGTCAGGACCATTGAGTATAGAAATGAGTGTGCCCGGATTTGCTACCACATCGTAGAGTCCTGTTGAAAAAGAATACCCCATGGTTAATAAAACAATATCGCCTGTTGACGAACGAGACCCATCATTATAGATAATTACAGATCCTCCGACATTTCCATGGTAAAATGCTCCAAAATTCAGATTTTGCGATAGACTTACTGTTACAGTTATGGGTCGAGGGGGTTGCTCCTGTCCATATACCATGGTAGTTGTCAGGATAAAAAAGAAGCTCCATGACACAAAAAACTTCCAAGAACATCTGCAAAATCTTATGGTTTTTATTAGTTTCATTACTTTCTAATTAATATCTTTTTGGTCTTAACGTCATTTCCAGACAATAATGCAACAATATATATGCCGTCGCTTACCCGGGGATTAAACTTATAACAGCCATTTCCGGAAACCTTACTGGTTAAAAGATTACGTCCCGACATATCTTGAAGGTACAAAACTCCATCATGGCCTCCCAAATAACCAATATTTGCCTCCAGAGTACCATTGAAATAGTAAACATTGAAAAAGTCGGAAGGGTCCGTTTTTGGTAAATCTTGCGGACAATTTAGTAGTCTCAATGAAAAGCGATTGTCATATTCACCAGCCTGAAGATTAACTTTATATTCCTGGTTTGCCAATAAATTCAGGTTTTGACCAGTTAAAGCATCATGAAGATAAATCTTCATATCCACCAATAAGTTCTCAAAATCTGTGATCTTAAAACTTAAATCTCCGCTTCTGTAAATGTTAAGTCCAAGCGGAATAGTGATCAAAGAATCAATCATTGCAGGCAGAGCATTGATTGAGAGTTTTTCGCCATCGGGTAGTAGGGAATAAAGATTTGTTATTCCCAGGTCGGTATTCATCAGTTTCAAAGCATCAAAATCACTGTCAAATTCGGTTGTAGCATATTCATCGAAATAAATAACCATCGGGTCGGATGAACGCGGACTATCGGTATACGTTGTGGTTAATCTAAAAAATAAGCTATTCGTTTCTTCATTTGACTTCAGGAATGGATGTGTTTGATCGTTTATCCTGATGGCATTATTCATTCCCAGGGTACCGGTAACAGGATATACTCCATCCATAACATGAACAAAGAAGCCTTGCATTGAGGGAATTATATTTGTTGCCTGCCCGTCGCTCGAAATCCCATTGATATAAGTTCCATAAGTACCTGAATATTGATCAACTCCACCTGCCTTGAAATAATAGAGGGCATTGTCAATACCGGTTTTAATCCAACCTGATGCCGCATCCCAGTCAATAGGTGAAGGATATGGATTGCCTATCAGGTTAAAACCCTGGGTATAGGTTTTGTTAGTGTTATAAATCGTTCGGGTGAGCGAGCCATTATTTACAACACCCGATACATCTACTGTTCGGGGAGCCATATTTGATCCGAAGTTAATTGCATACCCTGACATAGGGATCAAAGCATTGGCAGGATTTACATAGGAGATCCACCCAGCCGTAACCATGCTTTCATCATATTTATAAAATGTCGGGAAAGTTGCAAAAAGATCCATATCATCGCCAAACTCATTTACAATTGTCGCTTGAAATGGAGAACTGAAATATTTATAACCAAAGCCTGAAGGAAGATAACGTTGCATGGTAACATTTCCAATTATTTCTCCTGTTCCTGAGCCATCAATAAGAGCTGTTTGAGTAGCTGATGATACAAGGGTTAAGTATCCACCCGTGGCGAGATTTCCGGTTGTTGCGGAAACAACACCGGTAACGTTTAGTGTTCCCTGTAGGCTAACTCCCGCCGCATTGCTGATAATTAAGCCTTCGATGGTATTGGTAACAAAAAGATTAGCTTCAATTGATTGTGCTGAAGTCCCTTTCAACTCAATTGTTCCTGAAGTTGCATTGAAGGTTCCATTATTCGTAACTGAACCGGAAATTTGCAAAGTATTGCCAGTAACTGTAACCGATGAACCGAAATCAATAATTATATCCTTTACGGCTCCAATAGAACCGCCGCTAAGCACAGGCTTATTCGGTACGTCAGGTACCTGAACCTGAGTTGTTAATCCGGGAACGTATCCGCATGACCAGTTTCCAGAAGTATTCCAATCAGAACTTGTGTTGCCAGTCCAAACCAGATCGGAAATAATGGTGATATCCACAGTTCTTGCCGGGCTGGTCCCGCAGGAATTAGTAGCCGTTACACTTAAAGTACCACTTGTGGCAGTTAAATTGAAATCAATAGTTACCGAATTACCAGTACCATTTATTGTATGACCTGATCCGGTATATGACCAGTTGTAAGTAGCCCCCTCCGTATTTGGAACTGTATATATATTTCCAGAAGAACCCTGACAAACAGGTGAAGGCGCCGATAAGAAATTTGCCGGCGTTTCTGCAATCACAGGGAATGATATAATTACCTCGTCCGAAGATATACACGAATAGTTGCTGATTGTCCAACGAAGAGTATAAGTAACCCCTAAAGCCCCGGTAAAAACTGTTGAATACATTGCACTATTGACCAAAATACCGCCAGCACCATTTAAAATTGTCCATTGACCGGTATAGGGTTCCGGATTATTTGCCGCCAGAATCGTTCCGGAAACTCCGCAAAGCGATTGATCTATTCCTGCATCAGCAAACATGGGAGGATCATATACATGTACAACCGTTGTATCAACCACACCGGTATCGGCTCCATTATTAAATGTAAAATTTGTTAATTTATATACACCAGGAACCAACGTAGGAAGTGTATAAGGCAGTGATGTTACATTTACAGTTGGCTGGACAGAACCATTAATTGTATAATCCAGCGTATAATTTAAGTTAATAGGATAATAGTATGCAAAGTCCACAGGAATTCCGGATTCGCCACAGACAGGGCTATCCGGAATTAAAGAAGCCCTTGGGGTCGTTACAGAAATACTGGCAATTGTATAATTCTTAGGTGTTGTGGAAATGGTAACATTACTAATTGTTGCAACATTCCCGTTATAATCATTCCCAACAGCAATTGAAGAACGCTCATTCCATGAACCGGCGTTATATTCTGCAACACGAATATCAGCCAATCCGTTAGATGTCATAAGAGGAGTCAGGTTACTTCTCCGATCCCATGCTAATTTGACTGTAGCCGTGGTTACTGTAGTTGTGCTTACGCTCCAATATTCCCTCGTATTGGCAGCCTGCAAAGGAAGAGCAAGGGAGGTAGCGGTGGGATTTGGTGTAAAATACTCTGCAGTCCAGAATAAAGTAGTACCGGCAGTTGACGTGAGGGTGAGATTATGTCCTTTTATTATCCCTTTTCCTAAGGGATAAAGGAAATCGTCTCCATTGATAATTTTTTTGATCAATGGTCCATTGACAAATGAAAAAGGACTTCCGCCTTCAGGTAAAACGGCTTCTGAATTAGTATTTAATATTATCAGCCTGTTGGTGGCAGTTGAATTAATAATGCCATTTGTAAGAAGCAGTTGATTATTAACCTCAACCGATCCGTTCAACCCAATATCCAATCCATCAGTATTATTGATCTCAAGATTATTAAAACTGTTAACCCCGGTAAAGTCGCCGGTTGGTCCGCCCAAACTTTGAAAGGTTGAGCCTTCAAATGTTACAGTTGAAGCAGGGGCTATTCCTGAACCACTATTGAAAGACCCAGCATTATATCGTTCCATTGAGCCTAAAATCGTTAACTTATGATTGTTAATGCTATTATCAAGTAACGGTCCATCAATGACTAATCGTTTGCATATAGTCAAATCTTTATTTGGAAGAACCCTTGTGCCAGTTCCCGTAAAATACAAGTTTGGTAAACTACTAAACTGGCTTGCAATTATAGTATAAATACCGGTTCCTCCATATTCAATAGTTCCGTTTCCTGCACAATCAATAAATGAAGTATAGTTTCCACCGGGTATATTCCCGCTTTCAACATAAATTGTCCCATTTCCTTCTATATCGCCAAGGCTATGACCAAAGGTTGGCGAAAGGATTCTCAATCTATTGTTAATAATAGTGCTTAAAGCAGATATGCCATTTATATCAATTGTAACAATATGGTCAATAATTACATAAGCACCATACGGACCTCCAGCAGGACAAGGAGGAGAAGATCCGACAGGGGTCCAAATAGTCTGATTGGTCCAGTTCCCATCATTATTGGTCTTGTATGTTGCAACTTCTGGCGGGAATGCGGCGAAATCACCTGCAGTATAGTTTCCATTAAGATTATTGCTGCCCGAATAAATAAATGAGATCAGGTGATTTGTTTCATCAACATTATCGGTTCCAGAACCGGGAGGTGCTGTGGTCCAGGTATTCCCCGGAAGCATAAGTCTGGCAGCAACATAATTACTTTCAATTCCAACTACATCGCTGGGGCTGTATTGAAATAAAACATCTCCGGTAAATCCTGAAATTCCCGCACTTTCAATTTTCCAATAATAATCAAGAACATTCAGCGGATCGGAAACAGAGGGATGGAATTCATTAATTGGAGAAACATTGATATAGCCGACTGTCGCATTTGTAGTTATTGTGAAATGGGCTGGAGTATATTTCCCTGGAATTCCAACGGGGAATGTAAATGATTGAGGAGCCGCAGTAAAAAACTTTCTCACGCCAGGACTGCTAACTACACCATCAGAAATAATCATCCTGTTAAAACCAGGTGCGCCAATAATATTGCTGTTCTGGCTAAGTGTAAGGCGGTTGGAATTAATATCAAGGATTCCCTGAGTAAGTACAAGGTTATTTTGAAGTATAATTTCACTGTTCACTTTAACCCCTGAGATATTGTTGATCTCAATTCTTCCATACGATCCTGTTCCGGATATCTGTTGCTGTGAGGTGCCAGAAAAAACGATACCGCCTGTTGTGTTGTCATCATTATACGACCCATCGTTAACCAGATTGCCATATAGGGTTATTTTTTTATTCCCAAGTATCAGATTTCCACTTAAAATACTCAGATCCTGACCAACAGAAAAATTATTATTTACAGTTAGTGAATTTGTAGAAGAAAGGATCAGATTAAAAAAATTGGTTATCGAACTTCCTGTAATTGCCTGAACTCCCCCATTAAATTTTGTTGTATTTGTCCCATGATTATAGGAGCCACTATTATTCAGGTTGCCTTTGATATGTACATTAATATCATTTGCGTTAAATATACTTTGAAGATTACTCAGGGTCAATGATCCAATAAGTTCCAGAGGACTGATAAGAAGGTCCAGGCTGGCATTCAGCCCAGCCCCCGCTGCACCGGTAACAGTCAGATTGTTTAAAGGGATATTTGCATCTAATGAATAGCTTTGGAGCGTATTTGGGATCACATTACTAAAAATAATTGTGCCTCCTGTTACTGAAGAACTTGCTGGTCTTAAATACAAATCACCATAAGCCACTCCCCCGCCCTGAAGGATGGTGATTGTACCACCCGTCATATTGAAACCGCTTCCTTCATTTAACACCTCCAGTTTAGCATAATCAACATTTGCACTATTTCCATTAATTCTGACACTACCCCCTGTTTGGATATATTTAAGATTTCCATTTGTAGTTAAGGTGTTTCTCCGAATCTGCCCGTTTACTATTAAATTTCCACCCCTGATTTCGATCGCGGATGCTCCGCTTCCAGAAAATTCTATATCATTATTATTAGCAGGTGCCGCAATGGGTCCGACATAAACGTTTCCATTGGTTAATTTCAGTTTCCCGCTTAATAGTAAATCACCATTATTATTATTAGCATTCCCTATTAGTATATTTCTGTTGTTGGCATTGGTGTAATTAACAGTCAATCCGGCTGTAGACGGAATGGTAAATTGGGTGGTCGTGGAAATGGTAAAATCTGTGCCCGGGTTTGTCCGCATATACCGGAATGTGCCGTTTTGCAGTGTTAACCAGTTATTCACCGGGGTGGTAAGTGTACCCCCAATATCACAGGTAAGTGTTGTAGCCTGAGTTGTTCCTTTATTTATTGTCAACAAACTAAATATGGTAACCGGAGTGCTCATAGTATTTGTAATACTGGCATTAGCTGAACCAAAAAATGTAACCGGTACATTTGTGAAGTCAACCTTTGATGTGGTTTGTAGACCATGAGTGAGACCATCCGTATTGTTAATAAGGCTTCCACCAATTGACATGCTTTGATTTGTAGCTCCGCTCCATACATACATGGCCGCTAAAGTTTCTACAATAACATCTCCCTGAATTACAAAATCCTGGGCAATGGCACCGTTTCCGTACCAAATCAATGCTCCACCCTGGATATGCATATTTCCAATTACAGTAATCGTTTTTGGAATCATGACTGCTGGTGGGGTCGGATAGTTAACATTCCATGTCGGCAGGAACCAGGAATCGGCATTCTGACCCCGGGTTATTAGATTTCCGTAAATCGTAAGGTCATTATTTGCAAAGATAATGTTCGATCCCCCAAGCGGGCTCAGTATCAAATTACCATATGATAATATTCCATTTGGTAACCAGTATGTTGTTCCGGCTGCCGGATTTGTTGAGTATAGTTCTGTTGTGCCTAGATTAACATTAAAATCAGTAAAATCACCTAAGGGAAAAGTGAATGTACTCTCTGAGGTCCATGATGTTGTGAGCCTGAAATTTCCATTCCCATTTGGATGATTTTGTACGATCCCAAAATTTGAATTGAAATTATATCCAATATCAAGTGCAGAACCTGTTTCAATCTGCAAACTGGCACAGCTTCTAACATCAGTATTAGGAACAGTAATGTTAGTTGCCAGGTATACGGAATCCTGTCCGCCGATAATAACAACATCATTTAATCCGGGAGGTACTGTAGGTGGATTTGTAACTGTATGACCTGTTAATGACCATGTTGCTACGCTACCCCACAAACCGGTTTGACGGCTGTAATATATTATAGGAACCCCGAATGAAGCATATCCTGCAGTATAGTCACCATTTAAAAAGTCAGCACTATTTGTCGGGGTTGTCCAGTCCGTAATTAAATTGTTTGTAATATCAATCGGAGGATTAGTATTTGTCCCATATCTCCAGGTATAATCGTTGTTTGTATAGAGAGCGGGGATATAATTGGCTTCATTACCAACAACATTACTTTGATCATAAGTAAATGAATGTGTTACTGAATTAGGAGCAATCCCAGTGAATCCGTTAGACTTAACCCGCCAGAAATAGGTCAGACTCTGACCGTTAGTTGTTGTACTGGGGTGTTCATATCCTACCGGAATTACAGTTATTGATCCGTAACCGGAAGGAGCTGAACTAAACCCTATGGTTGCCGGGGTATATTTAACAGGTTGAGCGGGTGTAATGGTTGGCGCTCCAAACGGAAATGTAAATGCGCCTGTCGTCGAAGTATATACTTTTGTAACTCCTCCATCACCTGCATTCCCGGCTGTCTGAATGTACCTTATTGCACTTGCATTTGAAATAAAGGCTGATGAATTGAGCCGCAAATTGTAGATGCCAATATTAAACAGCTTATTCTGAGAAAATGTCAAACCCCCATTAATTGTTATGTTAGCTTTTAGGGAAACTGGAGCAGCGGCGGCATTCGAGTTATTAAGTTCCACATTTTGAAAAATACCATTACCATCAATACTCTGAACCAATGTCCCATTCAGAAGTATCTTGCCGGTACCATAATGTACCCCAGAATTATATATGTCTCTGCTAACATTTATTGTCTTGCCATCATCGTTTAGTGTTCCTAATACAAGCCTGAAGTTATCATTAACATTAATTGTATTTTGTGAACCGGCAAGATCAACCTTTGCTCCCGATGGTTTGTCAATTGTCAGCTTGTTCAAAGTGAGGGGAGTTGCAAGATTTATCGTAAAAGTCTGATTTCCGGCTCCATTTAACAATGTAGTGTTGCTACCTGGTGTATAGGAAGTCCCATTCGCAATTGAGAAATTTCCCCCAACTGTAACATCCAGATTATTCGCTGAGAAATTTCCTGAAGCAAGAGTTATGCTGTTACGGACTATTATTGGATATGCATTTAATTGAACAACAGAGTTACTGCTGATTCGATTAATAAGTAAATTGTTTATTGGTGCAGTAGTATTTATTAAATAATTACCTGCGTCGGCTAAAACTGTTCCGGCCACAGGTGTGATTTCTAAAGTGCCACCTGTGACATTTATATTGGATGCTGATGATTTTACATCAAATGCCTCCTGCTCGGTCCCAGCTATACCACATACATCGTAAATGCGTATTGTTCCTCCTGACTGAGCGAAAATATTGTATGTCTGTTCAAGGTTGAAGGAGCCGTAGCCAGAGGTGATTCCATTTATTGCTCTTGATGTATTTAAAGTAGCTATTGAAACATCCGTAAGGTTTGCAACAGTAGAATATGAAGTAGGCGTACGCTGAAAACGACCCCTGAGAATAAATAAACCTCCATACTGGCTATAAGATGCCGAACCTGAAGTGGAAAGAAGCTGTTTGGCATCCACAGTTCCTCCATAAATAATTAATTGCCCTGAGCCATTTGAAGTGATTAACCCTCCTGATTCACGGGTAGATAAAAACCCATTGTTTATTTGCAGCTTGCCAAATATATAAACAGCACTTCTTCCTCCTGTGGTAACCCCAATTGCAGCGCTACTTGGAGCTGTAACCCCGTATGCAACATTTACTTCCCTGTAATCATCAGCTGTCGAAAGCACAACCACATCCACACCGTCAAAAACCAAAGCTCCATTAAAAGGGATATAATAATCAGCATTTCCGACAGTACCTTCAGAAAGTGAAGGGATGATCAGCGAGCCTTTTAATATGACTGTGCCTGCGTTAATCCAAAAGGCTTTTCTGAGTTTTGGATTTGTTAGCCCTCCTCCATCATGTGCCATTACGTTTGCACCAAATAACCTGAAGTTGGCATAATTGGATGAGTTAATTGTCAGTTTAAAAGTCCTGTCAACTCCTTTATCAACAATCAGGTTGTAGAAATTTGTTATCCCGTTACAGGTTAAAGTATTGTCGCTTGCGCCTTGAAAATATACAGAAGCGGCTCCCGATGTCGCAACAGCAACCGTCGGAGGAAACGCATTGTAAAGCGGATAAGGCAGATTGGTAAATTTTACGGTACCATTATTTGTAAAACTTCCTTTAATAATAACCGTATGGAAATTGAGATAATATGTAAGAAATGGTGCAGTACCTCCGGAGCCTCCAATTGCAGTATTGGTAACACCATTGCCGACAGTAATAAACGCACCATTATCAACTGTTACATTTCCATTTATCGTAAGGGTTAATTTGGAAGTAGAAATATTGTTGTTGATTTGAAATGTCCCGCTTTTAACGTACAAATTCCCGTTTAAAGTGATTTTATTCAATTGAGTGGCAATTGAGCCAGAAGTATTAATAGTTAAATTATTATACGTTGTCTGTGCTGAAGGTAGTGTAAAACTAACAATATTGTTGTATTCGGTAGTACCTCCACCAGGGTTGATAAATGTATTAATTCCTGCTGTAGGAAAATCTACAGAGGCGAGTTTTAGTGTTCCCTGTCCACTAAGCGCTAACAATGAATTCGTGAACTTAAAAACACCCTGATCAATAAATCCTCCAGCATTAATAGTAACTTCAAGATTCCCACTATTAATATTGTTTGCCAAAAAAACAGTACGTCCTGAAAGAATTATGACCTTATCATAATTTCCGGGGATAGTGGTCCCGATTTGGAGGGTGCCGCTTGGATCTGTTGTCCATGTGGTTGCCACCTCCCAATTGCCTGTCTGGTATGAATAAAATGTGGTTCTGGGTAACACAGTAACTATTAGGGTAAATGTAATTCCTGTGCAGCCTCCTGATGTTGGTGTAACAGTGTAGGTTGCGGTTTGGTTAGCGCTGGAAGGATTCGTCAGAGTTCCCGAAATGCTGGCAGGAGAACCACTGCTTGCAACTCCTCCTGTAATTCCACCAGTAACAACAGGAGCAGGCCAGCTATAAGTCGTTCCTGCCGGCACTACGCCATTGATCCCATTTGTAGGCGTAACAGTAAAGCCAAGTTCGCTCCATACAGAATGAGTCATTGCTGTTATTGCAGGTGTTGTATTAATTGTTAAATTTACTCCATTGTTTGCTCCTATTACAACAGGAGTGCTGCTCACAACTCGTATCCGATAACCGTTTCCAGTTGACGTACCAGCAGGGATTGTAGCAGGAATGGTTCCTGCAACAGTTGATGCTAATGTTCCAATTGATACGGGCGAAGCAAAGCTGCCGCTGGCATTAGATAGCTGAGCAGTAAATATATTTCCCGGTGTAAAAGCGCCTGTTTTGGTATATGGAACGGACACTGCATTGCCTGAACAAAATGGAGAACCCAATATTGTACCAGTAGTAATAGTTTGTGCCAGTACTGTCCTTACTGAAAATAAATTCATGAGTATAACAGCTATAGCAAAAACAATATATTTCCTCAACCCTGTTTTCATACTATAAATCTTAGCATTCAGTTTTTTTCTAAAACTCGTACGTTATTTTAACTCCTTTGTTTCATTAAACTAGAGAACATTATCTTTATGATTGAAAAAAATTAATCTTATCTGTAAAATAAGAAGCACTGAAAGTGCCGTATGGGTGGTATTGATTGCCGTTGAAACACTATTGTTTACATCTTTTTCGCCGACTTTTTAAAGCTAAAGTCTGGAATTGTATGGATTTGGTTAACAATATTTTAAAGCAGACATTTTCCTGACACATAACCCGGAATCAGCATATTTATTTGTTGTTTTTATCGAGCCGGTTACTTTTTCACATTGATTTTGAACAACTGTGTTTTCTCTAAATGACATTGTTTCAAAACAAATGGCATTATGTGGATTTACTGAAACAATACTGGTGTGGAAAATTGTGCTTTCCATTTATGTAACGGAGAAGTTATTTTGGATAATATTCATTGGTCTGTCACTTTAAATATCATGATAGGGAAGGTTCTACCTGCAAATGTTTTCTTTATCCGGTTTTGAAAGAAAGGAATTAAAATAATAACTATCGGACATAATAATGCCCTATTTTCTATTCTTGTGTTTTTATATACTCATTACAACAACAACAAAATATGAGTAAATTATCCGGGGATTACTTAAGCAATAATTCTGCTTCAGCAAATTTTTCTGGTTTAACATCTGTAGAAGAGGAAAAGACTACAAGTAATTTACCTGATCCATAATCTACACCAGGTATTTTGTTGAGATCAAACTGAAAAGTTCTGACTGAATTAGGAGTATATATAGCTATCCCATTAGCAATTCCAACACGTGTTATTATTCCATCGGATGAAATATGATCCACGGCAAGGTCGCCATAAACTGAAAAATTTCCTTCACGGTTAAATTTCATACTAAGTGTTGGGTTGGAATCTTCCTTAACTTCAAGTGCCAAATCCGATAAAGTGACTTTCGTATTGGATTGGCCAATTCTTATTATTACCGGGATAGTAATACCAAAAACAGGTACAAGATGAATAGATATTGTGGTTGTATCTACTACGGTTTCTTCCTCTCCCAATGCGACTACCTTTGGTATGGATCTGAAATAGAAATGAGACCGGTATTCCCCGGGTTTAAGATCGTTTGCTCTTAACAGTTGCACCTTAACTACTTGTGCTTCATTTGGTGGCAAAGTGACTGAACGCGGGAAGAAACGAATATTCTTATCTGCAAAATTCTGACCAGGATCAGGGTCGGTAATCGTTTCAAAACTGCCATCCTCATTCATTCTTATCTGTACTATTGATATAGCATACGTGGCTGAATCCTGCCCTATGTTTGCGAGGTTGAGGTCAAGTGATTTGTTCTTTCCTTCGAATACAACTCTTCGTGGAGTTACCAGTAAGTTTCCCTGACCAACTGCATCGAAAGGAAGTATATAGGTAAATACGATTAGGATGCAAACAGAAGAAACCCGAAAATTTCTTTTCAGGATTGATATTAAACATCTGTAAAGTAATAATCCCTTTGATGACATGGTGCTAAGTTTTATTAAATTAATGCCTAATTAAAGCCAAATGTTATTGTATAGAAACCAGAATAATAACCGAACGGGTTGTCTTTTGGCGACCCCAGATTGAGGGTGGCATCTAAATTAACCGTTTTGTATGGGGAAGGCAATTCAACTTCCCCCGAAGCAGGCAATGACGTAGATTTCCAGTTACTAATGGTAATTGTTTTTGCAACTGATTTATTTGTAAGTGTAATAGGTGTTTTGGGTAAAGAAATTGCAAAAGCAGTATTGGCATCACCCGAAACATCAAAACTTGTTGAATAATAAATATCTGCGCCTTTCTCGATACTTCCTTTAACATTAAGAATACCATCCGGTTTATTTATCAGTTGTCCATTATACGACCCAGGATAAAAGTGTCCGAAATTCAAGTGAGATGTTTTTACAGATGTAATGGCTGAAAATACCTTTGCAAAAACATTGGCTGTTGTGCTGGCTTGTACCGCAGTCTGTCCATTCAACCCTCCCACTGTAAAGAACACAGGTAAAAGAACAAATATAATATACAGAGTTTGTTTTCTCATTCTTTCCGGTGCTTTGCTATTTTTTACCATTGGTGCAAATGTAAATATTTTCCAAGCATGTCCTCAATAAATACCAAGCATTATTTTTTTTAAAATTATTTAATTGGCTTAATCATCCTTTTGTATTAATGATAACCATGCATCAATCTTGAAATCGCAATTATTATTTTTATGTTGATTTTTCTCATGATTGAATGGGTTATGCCGTTTAAAATCAAAGTAATACATAATAAACAAAAAGAGAGAATTCTCTCTTTTTGTTTATTAGTTTTCACCCATAATACTGTTAGTTATAATTTACAGTAACATTGAATGGGGTTGCTGATGTATACACACCATACGGCGAACTTGCAGGAACATTCAAAGTTGCCCCTACATTAAGTGTTTGTGTACCACCTGTTAGAGTTCCCGTTGGAGTTGGAGTACTTGTCCAGGTATCAACGGTCATATCATCTCCACCATTGGAAATTACAGTAGCAGTCGCAGGCAATGTAATTGAATAAGTCGCATCTGCAAGACCAGTTACTGTAAAAGAAGCTGCCGTAATCGTTCCGGCATTAGATGGAAGGAAGGTAACACCACCTGTAGCTGTGCGTACACTCTCCGGAGTTAGAATAATCGTTCCGGGTGTAGCATTAACAGCCAGGTTTCCAAAGTTCATGTCGACCGTTTTGCTTATTGCAATCGGTTCGAGAATTGTTGCTGAGGCAGTAGCCGAAGCAGTTACTTGCGTAAACGCAGCTCCTGAAATCAGAAACATCGCGATTACTAATGGCACAATTTTACTAAATGCTTTCATCTCAAATGAATTTTGTTAATATTATACATAAATTGAACTTTGCGGAGTTTCCGCTTTTCTTATAGTTGCATTTCTACGCTTCATTTATATTATGGTTACATGCAAAATCGAATCTTAAAATAAAAGTAACGTCCCGGCCATCCTTGCATTAAGATGTTTTAATCCTTGTTACATCTCTTTTTTAGAAAACTATTAATTTGACCCTGAATAGCTTATAATCAGGTAACCTTATTCAAAGTTTTAATGATCCAACGCTATATTTGTATATCAAAAAAAACATCTATCCTTTGCATCAAACATGACAAAAGATTATGAAAAATTCTGATTATTTTTGTCCGACAGACTTTTAAATCAATCATGGAAATAATACTATCCTGCTGATTCAAGTAAAAAAATTATGACAAATAGAAAAGTGTAAAATATATTGAAAATGAAAACAAAAAAAGAGATATTCACGCAAAAAATCTGGAAAAATCTAGTCCTATCAATATGCCTTCTTTTAATTACAACGAATCTGTTTTCGGATAACTGGCAAACAGGTCCGGGTGGAAAACCTTCCCGACATGGATTGTCAACTGAAATTGGGCCTCAGGCAGCCGATCTGCTTTGGCAGGGAAGTCTGACGTCTGTGATTGCCCAGCAGGCGGTAATTGATGGGAATATCGTGGTAATGAGTAGAATCTTAAATATCAATAATGTGTTAGGTGGGACAAAAATAGTAGCTCAGGACCTTCTTACCGGTGATACCCTATGGACCAAAGGACTCCCGGTAGATTTCCCCTCAACCGACTGGCGCAGCAGAGTTTCGGCTTTTAAAGATGGGCTGGTTTATGCTACCCGTTCAGGAAATACCAACTATTCTTATATGTATGCCCTGGATGCTGCAAATGGTTCAATTATATGGAAATCACAGGGACTGGTGAATGAAAGCAGTACCGAGGGCTCCTCATTTGCCTCAAACGGAGACCTTATTGTAGGAAATTTTGAGAGCATCATTCGCATCAATGCCTCAGATGGAACTACCATTTGGGAAACATCACGGAGCTGCCCTACAAGCAATGGGCAGGAGGTTGCTGTTTATGGTGATAAAGGATATTACTGGGAAGCAGCCTTTTCAGGTCCAAAAATAAGTGTCATTGATTTGGTTAACGGCACTTACCTTTACTCTAGTGAATCTTTAAGTCCCGGAATCATACAGCAGGTTGCTCCTTTTGTAGGACCGGACGGAACGGTATATGCAACGCGTACTATGGATAATCTTTCAACTGATTTTCTTTTTGCGCTAAACGATAAAGGAAGTTACTTTGAGGAAAAATGGAGTGTTCCTCTTGGATACGTTCCATTCGGCACATTTGGAGTTGGACCGGATGGAACAGTTTATTCCTATAACCAAACGGATGAAATCATCAGGATAGATCCAATAAATGGCAGCATAATTGACACATCCCAGGTTCCACTAGGTGGGGATTTTTCCCAACCCCGCATGGCTGTTGATGCTCAGGGATTTGTTTTTGTAACAAACGGTGGGTTTACCGGCGGAGCCTTTTATTCCTTTAATCCTGACCTGACTTTAAGATGGTCAGAAAATATTCCAAATGTCAATATAGGAGGGCCGGCAATCGGAAATGACGGAACTTTGATTATTTGTGGAACCGGCACCAATGTTAAGGCTTACCAGGGAATTGGCACAGGGACGAAAGAAACTCCTCAACCTAATTCATTAAAGGTTTATCCAAATCCTGCGAAACAGTTTATAAAAATTGAATACGATTTGGAAAAGGAATCCAATTCTGAGATCATTATTGAAATTATGAACAGCCATGGGGTCCGAGATTTATTCAAAAGCATGTCAACCAGGAAATATTGAGTTGATCAGGGAAACTGTGCAGTTGAAAGATTGGCAAGCGGGGGTTTATTTTATCAGGTTAAAGGATTCACAGAACATTATTGCGGTAAAGAGTTTTATTGTTATGTAGGCTTCAATTAAAATTATTTTGGAGAAAAAGAAAAGGAACTTCCTGAGCCGCAAAATATTCCAAATCGAGCTACTTGTTTAAGTTAATAACTCCAATAATGAATGTAAATTTTGATTTTTCGAATGACAGACCTGTTTAACGATTTTGAAGGCTCTGATTTTGGAAAAGATTTCCTCTGTTAAAAATCAAAAAAATAAAATTGCAATAAGAAGATATATCTTTGTCCTTGAATGAGGAATGATTTATTTCATGTTGGTTTTTGACAGCGCTTATTTTTCTAATATTCCGTTTTATGACGACTTTACGACTAATCGCTTTATGGCTCATGCGCATTGGAGTTGCACTGTATGCGGTAACCCGAAATTATAAAACCATTGTATCATTCGATTTGGGCAATGTTTCATATTGGGTAACTTTTTCATATAGTTTATTTGCCCTGTTGATGTTGATTGGCGGAATGATCGGAAAGTCATGGCTAACGATTTCCTCAGCATTATTCCTTATTTTTATTACCGGGTATTTTGCCGTCGTCAATGTACGGGAAATCTTTGATTATAATTTTGGCGCCTATGTGCTGATTGGAGGTGTGGCGGTTTACTTTGCCGTTAATGGAAATGACAGTAAATAGTGTTCAAACACAATAAATTAAGTTGAATTATTCAATAAATTAGCTATCATAAAATTACAAGTAATGAAACATATATTATTCCTTTTTGCAGGTTTAATAATATTTAGCCAAACCTTTGGTCAAATGGTTCAAAATATCAATTACAAAGACTATTTTGACAACAAAACCATGCGGGTTGATTATTTTCATTCAGGAACAGCCGATGAAGAACATTTCGCTATTGACCGTATCCTGAATGACGGAACATGGAGTGGCAGTAAAAGAATTTTGATTGACAACCTGAATTTTGGACTGTACTTTTTTGAAGTTCTGGATATTCAAACTGGTCAGGTTTTGTATAGCCGCGGTTTTGCAAGCATTTTCGGTGAATGGCAAACCATTCCGGAAGCAAAAGCTGAATGGGGAACCTTTCATGAATCGGTGAGGTTTCCATGGCCATTGAAGTCGGTTAAATTGATCATCATGAAAAGAAACAGTGAAAATAACTTTGTAAATATCTGGGAAATAGAAATTGACCCGGCCTCAAGAATTGTTAATCCCGCAGAAAATTTCAAAAAATATTCTGTTTTCAACTGCCTGGAAAATGGTCCCGCATCTGAAAAAGTGGACATAGTTATTCTGGGGGATGGTTATACGGCAGGTGAAATGGAAAAATTCCATCAGGATGTTACTCGAATGACCAATGAACTTTTTAAGGTTGAACCTTTTAAATCCAGAAAAAATGATTTTAACGTGAGGGCTGTTGATACACCCTCCGAATCTTCCGGAGTAAACAAGCCCCATCCGGGTGTATTTAAGAGAACTCCGCTTTCCGTCAGTTATGGTGCTTTTGATTCGGAACGCTATGCGCTTGGTTATGATAACCGCACCATCAGGGATGTTGCAGCTACGGTTCCCTACGAATTTATGTTCATCCTCATCAACGAGGAAACTTATGGCGGAGGAGGAATTTACCAGTTGTATTCTACCGTTGCTGTCAATAATAAATTTTCCGATTACATTTTTGTGCATGAGTTCGGGCATCATTTTGCAGCCCTTGCTGATGAATACTACACTTCGGATGTTTCTTATGAATCTGAACCCATTACCGTCGAACCCTGGGAAGCCAATATTACAGCCCTACCTGACAAAGAAAACCTGAAATGGAAAAAATTTGTAGAGAAAGACACACCCATTCCAACACCCTGGGAAAAAGAAAAGCACGACAGCTACAGCTTTGAAATTCAGAAGGAAAGAAAAGCTTTAAGAGCCAACAAAGTTCCTGAATCAGAAATGGAAGCCTTGTTCGAAAGGGAGCGGAAAGAACTGACGCATCTGCTTGATAATATGCAATATTCCGGAAAAGTTGGTGCGTTCGAAGGTGGTGGTTATATGCAATATGGATTGTACAGACCCTATGCCGACTGTATCATGTTCACAAGAAATAAACAACAATTTTGTCCCGTTTGTCAGGATGCAATTAGCAGAGTGATTGACATGTATGTAAAATAATTTATGAATACACTAATTGACTTACGCAGCGATACCGTTACCCGTCCGACGAAAGGAATGCGGGATGCTATGCTTTCAGCAAAAGTAGGAGATGACGTATTTGGGGATGACCCAACAGTGATTGAACTGGAAAAGAAAGCATCAGCTATATTTGGAAAAGAAGCCGCCCTTTTTTGTCCATCGGGAACCATGACCAACCAGATAGCAATCAAAGTTCATACCCAACCGGGAGATGAAGTAATTTGCGAAGAAAACTCCCACGTTTACCGTTACGAGGGAGGAGGAATTGCTTTTAATTCAGGTTCTTCGGTTAAGCTGATTAAAGGTGACCGGGGAAGAATCACTGCTGATCAGGTTCTTGAATGCATCAATCCTGATGATATTCATTCGGCCAGGACGAGCCTGGTCGTGGCGGAAAACACCTCAAACCGGGGCGGAGGAAGTTGTTATAACTACAACGAGCTAAAAAAAATCAGCACACTTTGCAAAAACCATAATTTGAAATTTCACCTTGATGGCGCCAGGCTTTTCAATGCCCTGACAGTTACTGGTGAAGATGCAACTGAGATCGGAACGCTGTTCGATTCTATTTCTATTTGTCTGTCGAAAGGGCTTGGCGCTCCGGTTGGGTCGCTTTTACTGGGAGGTCAGGAATTTATCAAACAAGGTCGCAGGGTCAGGAAAGTTTTGGGAGGAGCTATGAGGCAGGCAGGATTTTTGGCGGCAGCCGGAATTTACGCATTGGATCATCACATCGAAAGGCTGAAAGAAGATCATCAGAGAGCCAAAATAATCGCTCAGTTCCTGCCCCAATGTTCTTTTGTAAAGGAAGTTATGCCGGTCGAAACCAATATTATCATTTTTAAGCTAAATGACGAAATTAAAGTAAAAGAATTTATCAGTAACCTGAAATCCAATGACATCCTCGTTGCCGGATTTGGACAAAACATGATCCGTATGGTTACACACCTTGATTTTAATGACGAACACCTGGACAAGCTGACCACAACACTTCTTTCATTTTAATATAATCCTTTTTATCATTATACTATTTTCGGCGGGAATGCAATAATTTGAATTTTCTCCGTCTTGCATATTATGAACAGCCAGACAGCGCATCAAAAAAATCTGACAGGATTTTTCGCAAAAGTGTATAACAACCTGCTTTCTTATGTGAAAAGGCACTGGCATGGAGAAGGAGAAGCTGAACCGGAGGGCATATCGCAGGATGTTGCTCTGATTCTGTTTGCTAAACTCGACCTGGATACACCGATTGAAAAAAATAATGTTACACAACCAGATTAAAACAATAAAACCCGCCAGTCAGCGGGTTTTATTTTGAGGTACCGAGCGGATTCGAACCGCTGTAGACGGTTTTGCAGACCGCTACCTAACCACTCGGTCACGGTACCATTGGACAGATTTGCAAAAGTAATAGGTTTTATGTAAATATCCAAAATACTTATTCCAGAGAATTTCTATGCGAATTATCGGGAAAATTGCCTCAAACAATCTGGACAAATGCAGGTTTCAAACTCTTTCTGAATATTTTCCAACGTTTCCACCGGAACATCCAATTCATAACACCAGCACTTACCTGATTTGCTGCAATGGAATTCCTTCCCGCACTGTGAGCAAATGTCTTTTTCTATGATTTTTTTATTGTGTGTCACTATCAGGATCATATTTCAGGGTAACACTTACACTGTTTACTTTCCCTCCAACCGGAGGATTCATTTTCGAAATCTTAAGTTCAGCAAATGTGATTTGAGGAAAAGAGGTTGTAATCGAATCAAGGATTCTTCTGGCTACATGCTCAATCAATTTGGAAGTGATTTCCATCTCTTTCTTTACAATTTCATAGACAAGTGCATAATTTACAGTTCTTTTTAGTTCATCAGTCATTTCAGCATTGGTAGTGTCGGCTATTAGGTGAACATCAACAATAAAAGTATTTCCTATTACCTGCTCTTCCTTAAAGCAGCCGTGATAGGCATAAAACTCCATTCCGTTAATTGAAATTTTTGCCATCAGATTTTGTTGATTGATTCAATTGCATTATTAACTCTAACCAAAACTTCTTCCTTTCCGAGAAGTTCCATTATTACTGTTACTCCCGGTCCCATTGCCGAACCAACAAGTGTGAGCCTTAACGGCGCCATGATCTGACCAATGCCAATTTGCTTCTCATCAGCGAACGACTTTAATAATTCATCCAGTTGATCCTCCTGAAAATCTGTAAAATCCTTCATTCTATCAGCCAATGAATGTAAAATATCAGGAGTATTTTCTTTCCATTGTTTTTTTATCATTTGAGGATCGTATGAATCAGGACGAATAAAAAAGAAGAAGGATTGATCCCAAAAATCAGAAATAAAATTGGCCCTTTCCTTTATCAATCCTGCAATTTTCATTACAAATTCGTCTTTCACCTGAATCCCTTTTGCTTTCAGTACGTTTTGATACAAATTGCATAGTGAGTTATCATCTTTCCTGATAAGGTACTGATGGTTGAACCACTTTGCTTTTTCCGGGTCGAAACGTGACCCCGACTTCCCTACCCTTTCGAGCGAAAATGCTGCGATCAACTCATCCATCGAAAAAATCTCCTGTTCAGTTCCCGGATTCCAACCCAAAAATGCAAGTATGTTGATAAATGCTTCAGCAAAATAACCCGATTCACGATAACCGGATGACACTTCGCTATTTTCCGGATTGACCCACTCGAGCGGAAATACCGGAAAACCAAGCCGGTCGCCATCACGTTTGCTCAATTTTCCCTTGCCATCCGGTTTTAGGATAAGCGGAAGGTGAGCAAACTGAGGCATTTCATCATCCCAGCCAAAAGCCCTGTAAAGCATTACATGCAAAGCCAGTGACGGAAGCCACTCTTCACCCCTGATCACATGACTTATTTTCATGAGACGGTCGTCAACTATATTTGCCAGATGATAAGTAGGCATTCCATCTGATTTAAAAAGTACCTTATCGTCAAGGGTAGCCGATTTTACTAACATTTCTCCACGAATAATGTCACTAAAATTTATGTCATCGTTTTCGGGAGTTTTAAAACGGATGACATAAGGTACACCTGAGTTGAGTTTATTCTGAACAAAGTTTTTATCCATTGTCAGTGAATTTTTCATAATCAATCTGGAAGATGAGCTGTAACTGGTATTTAGCGCTTTGTCGGATTCGAGTTTTTTACGAAGCGCTTCAAGTTCTTCAGGAGTATCGAAGGCATAATAAGCATTGCCCGATTCGATAAGCTGCAATGCAAAATCGCGGTAAATCGTTTTTCGTTCAGATTGCCTGTAAGGTGCATAAGGTCCTCCTTCGAGTATGCCCTCATCAAATTTAATCCCGCTCCACGACAACGATTCAATAATATATTCTTCTGCTCCTTTTACAAAACGGTTTTGATCAGTGTCTTCAATCCGGAGGATCATTTTTCCGTTGTGTTTTTTTGCAAAGAGATAATTATAAAGCGCTGTTCTCACTCCTCCAATGTGTAAGGGACCGGTTGGAGAAGGGGCAAACCTGACACGAATTTCCTTATTAGCCATAGCATTTCAAATGAACCGCAAAGATAAAAAAAAGTGGTACCGGAATTTGCTGATCCAATACCACTCTTTTAAAATCGAATGTATTTAGTTAGTTTTTATAAACTTTTTGAAAATCTGGTTTTTGTCCGACCTTACCAGACAAACATAACTTCCTGGAGATAAATCTGCAATGTTTACTACATACTGCAGAAGGTCTGTTTTAAAAGCTTTTACAACGCTGCCAGATAAATCAAGAATGGAAACCTCCCGAATAGAAGTACCATCATTTGCGAAAACCAGGTTTAAAGTATTTGTGGCAGGATTCGGAGCGATAGTAAATTCGCCGGTTGCGAAATTTTCATCAAGATTAACCACTATACTGCCAACCTGGTTCACAACCCAATTACCCGGATCTACCTGGATCAGAACGACTTCTTTCGAAAAAGGAAGATTAAAGTTCGAAATATTATTAGTTTGATGAAGATAAACAATGGTATCTGTTCCATCAAAAAACAATAACTTGTAACCCATCAGGTTTGTAAACAATGGTGTAACAGAAGGTGCAGAAGTTGTCTCTGTAACCTTCATAAACATACCGGCATCGTTCTGCGACCATTCGATGCTGTAGGTAGGATAACCCTCACCAAAGTACCATTCGTCAAAAAAATCAGTAAAATCCATTCCGGAAGTCTCATTCAAAACATGCATAAAATCAAGTCCGGTAGCAGTGCTATCACCATAAACATCAAGGTAGTCATGCAAAACCTGAAAGAACATTTCATCATTCTGCAACTCAAAGCGTATCATGTGGATGATTGCAGCACCTTTATTATATGAAAGCCTTCCGTCAAAAATTCTCCAGATATTGTCATAAGTGACTTCAGCAGGTGGGACATAAACACTTCCTCCTGGCTGTGACATTACGGAGTTATGTATGCCCTGCATTTTGGTTCCGGCAGCTCCTGTTCCGAGTATGAATTCATTGGCAAGATAATCGGAATAAGTGGCAAAACCTTCATTGATCCAAATATCACTCCAGGTAGCACAAGTAATATGATCACCAAACCACATGTGACCCAACTCGTGAGCAACCAAACCAAAATTGAAACCGCCAATGGTTGTCATGGTTTGATGTTCCATACCACCTCCAAGAGGTGTAAGGCAATGTCCGTATTTTTCTTCATAGAAAGGATATAAAGCAAAAAGGTCGGAAAATAGCTCAACAAACTCTGCGGTCTGATCAATATCGTCCTGGTAGTTTTCCAAGCAACCGGGTGAATCATAAATAAAATTTTGTATCAGAATAGAATCCCCTCCCATTTCTGTTGGATGAGCATAAATATTGTACTCCTGATAATCTGAAACTGCTAATGAAATCAAATAGAAATCAATCGGATAATTTGTTTTCCATTCGTACCGGAGTTTATTACCGGGCATTGTGGTGATATTGGTGAGCAATCCATTTGATCCTGCCATATTTTCGTTGCTGGTAGTTAAAAATATCCACGCTGAATCTGCCTTATCTTCAAGTACCTGTTTGGTAGGCCACCAGTCGCGGGCAGCAAAGGGCTCCGACAAGGTATAGGTTACACTCTTTCCCCATCCGCTTCCGGTGGATATTCCTGAAAAAAACCCTCCGGTAGGTGGAGTACCGTGATAAGTAATTTTTGCACTAAACATGCTACCTCCGGTCAACGATTCTGACAGGGGAACAAATGCTTCGTCAATTGTGTGGATAACATTTTGAGGAATCCCATTCACTGTAACCCCGTCAATAACCATCTGTTCTAATAATTCAAAGGCAAAAGTATCTAACGTGGCAGCAACCACTTCAGCAAAAAAAGTCACCTCACCCGAAACATAAATGGTATTGCTTTCAACATTCAAATCCAGGAAATAATGCTTTACATCATAATCATTAAGCAATGGTGTCTGAACGATCTCGGTTGTGCTTTTAAATGAATTGTAAAAAGATTTAGCATGGCTGCACTCAAGTCCATCCAAATGATCGTGAACCTGTGCAAATAAAATGATACTAAAAAGACTCAAAAGGGTTGATAAAAGAAATTCTCTCATAATAATTGTTTTTGAAATGTATGGTTATAAAAAAAAGACATTAGCGTTTTATAAACTTTCGGATAAAACTATTTTCACCTATTTCAACTGTGATTAAATATAAACCTGAACTTAATCCTGAGACATCTATACGATAAATTGGTTGCATCCGGTCGAATGTTATAACGATATTACCGTATAAATCGAGAAGGGTGACTTTATTGATCGTTTCGGTCTCAGACCGCACTACCACATGATCATTTGCAGGGTTAGGTATAATTGTGAATTTGTCAGAAAATTCATTTTCATTAATACCAATTATACTTTCCACTTTCTTTAATACCCATCTTTCCGGGTCTACCTGAAGACTATCTATTACCTTATAAATTGGAAGGGTAAACGTCATTGTATTGCTTTCCTGGTTAAGAATTATGGTGCTATGGGTTCCATCATTAAAGAAAATTTTAACCGGCAATTTCATTTTGAAAAAGGGAGTAATTTCCGGCATTGAGGTAGTTTGAACCGACTCAAGTTCAAGCAATTCATCAATTTGATTATAACTAATTGAATAAATGGGATAACCTTCACCATAATACCATTGGTCGAAGAATTCACCGAAGTTGATACCGGAAGTTTCGTTTAAAATATTGATGAAATCCTGAGCAGAAGCAACACTATCGGCGAATTCTTGCTGGAAATTTTTCAGGACATCGAAAAATAATTCATCATCCTGAAAATTGAACCGAATCATGTGCAAAATCACTGCACCCTTCCAATAGGAGAGCCGGCTATCGAATATCCGTTCTACATTGTCGTAAGCGACTTCTTCTTCAGGAACATAAATACTTCCGCCAGGTTCGGACATAATGAAATTATGAACATTTTTCCGCCAGATCGCTGGCCAGGGTTCTCCACCTATCTTTTCTACAGCCAGGTATTCAGCGTAAGTAGCAAATCCTTCATTTATCCATATATCGCTCCAGTTAGAGCAGGTTACATTATCTCCAAACCACATGTGGCCTAACTCATGTGCTACCAAACCAAAATCAAATCTCCCCAGAGTGGTCATGGTCTGATGCTCCATACCACCTCCAATTCCTGCAAGGCAGTGTCCGTATTTTTCCTCATGAAAAGGATATTGAGAAAACAACTCAGAAAACAACTCAAGAAAAGCAACTGTGTTATCTATGCCCTGTTTATAATACGAAAGGCATCCGGGAGCATCGTAAATATAATTCTGGATCAATAGAGAATCACCCAAAAGATCAGCGGGCTTTGCATAAATATTGTATTCCTGATATTCAGCAACTGCAAATGAAATCAAATAATAATCAATGGGATACCGCGACTTCCATTCAAATCTTTTTTTGTTATTTGGTAAATCAACAACATTTGTCAAAAGTCCATTTGAACCTGCCTTATTTTCAGAAGAAGTTGTTATAAAAACCCAGGAGGAATCTGCCTTGTCTTCCAGTATTTGCTTAGTAGGCCACCATTGTCGCGCATTAAAGGGTTCGGACAAAGTCCAGGTAACATTTTTGCTCCAGGTAGAATCATACTCGGTAGTAATTCCGGAGAAAAAACCTCCGGTTGGCGGTGTTCCATAATAACGCACACGGCAGTTAAAGTTATCATTAAGTGGGAGTGGGTTGCTGAGTATTACAAAGACTTCATTGTTACTCCTTTGAAATAGTTGTTCCTGCCCGTTCACAAAAATTGAATCAATATTCAATTCATCCACCAGTTCAAAAGCAAAAGTGTCCAGCTCATTGACCAGAACTTGTGCATGAATCGTAACATTCCCGGAAATATCAATTGAGTTGTTTTCAGCATTCAGGTCCAGAAAATAAAATTTAACGTTGTAATTGTTGAGCAGTGGTGTCTGAATAATATCTTTCTGAAATAACATCGCAGCTTTGGCAATTTTTGATCTGCTGCAATTATGATCAGTATCAGCAACGCCGAAATCCTGTGCATTTATTAATTGGAAGCACAACAAACATAATATCAGACCCAGGGTTTTATTCAAAGCTTTATAAATTTGACCTATGGATAAATAAAGAAATTCCAAATCAATTTCTATATTTGCCAAAATTAACAAAATAACAATTATTTTGTTTTCGTTTTCAAGTATTTATAGACGACTTTACATTTTAATTTATAACTATTGCTGGAACAATATCAAATATTGGTTAACAAACTGGACGTTTTTATCCGTAAGTACTATAAAAACCGGTTGATCAAAGGTGGAATTTTCTTCCTGAGCCTGTTCCTTATTTTCTTTTTAATCGTCAATTTCCTTGAGTATTTCGGTCATTTTAGCAGCAATTCGAGGAGATTCATTTTCTTCATTTATCTTGCCTTGAACCTTTCCGTCTTTGTAATTTATTTAATAATACCTCTTTTTAAACTATGCAGAATTGGAATAACCTTGACAAATGAACAGGCAGCAGAAATCATTGGGAATCATTTCAAGAAAGAGATTGGCGATAAACTAATCAACACTTTACAGCTTAAAGAACTCAGTAACCATTCCAATACTCATTTCGACCTGATCAATGCGAGTATCGAGCAGAAGATAGAAGATTTAAAACCGATTCCTTTTACATCTGCAATTGATTTTTCAAGAAACAAAAAATATTTCAAGTATGCTATCCCTCCCCTGCTGGTATTGATCGTGCTTTTATTTTCGTCACCGACAATATTGACGGGACCTTCCAACCGGTTGGTAAAGTTTAATGAACAATTTGAAAAGGAATTACCCTATTCAATCAATATCCTCAACGATAAACTGGAAGTCATCCAAAATGAAGACTTTCAGCTTCTTGTGAAAGTTGAAGGAGAAGAAATTCCCGACATCATAACTCTTGAAGCCGGGAACAGCCAAATCAGATTGATAAAAGAAACTAAAATTAATTTCAGCCATACATTCACGAACGTTCAAAAACCTATCAAATTCAAGCTGTTAAGTGATGACTTCCAATCGAAAGAATACGAAATTAAAGTATTGCCAAAGCCTATTCTGCTCGATTTTGAAATTATTGCCAACTACCCTTCTTACACAGGGAAGAAGGAAGAAACAATAAAGAACAATGGAGATATTATTGTTCCTTTAGGCACACGTTTGACATGGAATTTTTTCACAAGGAATACTGAAAATTTAAACATTCGTTTTAAGGATAAGATGGTGTCGCCTGAACGTAAATCACCTGATCTTTTCAGTTTTGGGGAATCTTTCTTTTCGAGTCAACACTATACGGTAAGTATTTCCAATCAATATTTAAAAAGTACAGATTCTCTTACTTATACAATCAATGTTCTACCAGATCTTTACCCGAATATTTCGGTGGATGAGTTCAGGGATTCAGTTTATCAAAAGCAAATATATTTTAAGGGAGGCATCAAAGATGATTATGGCTTTAACTTGCTCACTTTCAATTACTCAATAAAGAATGAAGCATTGGAGGGCGGTAAATCTGCTTCAGATACAATTCCAATTGCCTTGGCTGTGAACCCTCAACAGTTTTTTTATTACTTCGATCTCAATACCGCTGATTTAAAGGCTGGAGATGAGGTTGATTATTTTTTCGAGATTTGGGACAACGACCGTATCAATGGGAGTAAATCCTCAAAATCGCAAATCATGACTTTTAAGATTCCAAGTCTTGAGGAGATTGATAAACAAACCAATGAAAGCAACGAATCCATTAAGGAAGAAATGGAGGAGGCGATCAAAGATGTTCAGAAACTTCAGAAAGAAATTGATGACCTGAACAAAAAAATGGTGGATAAAAAAGAACTCAGTTGGGAGGATAAAAACCAGATTAAAAACTTACTTGAAAAACAAAAAGATCTTCAGCAGAAGATAGAATCAATAAAAAACGAAAATGAGCAAAAGGCTACCAATGAGCGAGAATACAAAGAGGTAAATGAAGAACTGATTGAAAAACAAAAACAGTTGGAAGAACTGTTTGAGAAGCTGTTGGAAAATGAAGAGCTCAATCAGCTTTTTAAAGAATTACAGGAATTGATTGATGAGGTGAACAAGGATAAAGTGAGTGAAATGTTAGAAAAAATGAAGATGTCGAATGAAGATGTGGAAAAAATGCTGGATCGAAACCTTGAATTATTTAAACAATTGGAATTTGAATCAAAACTTGAGCAAACGATAAGTAAGCTGGAAGATTTATCGCAAAAACAGGAAGAATTAAGTGAAGAAACAAAAGATAAAAAAAGTGATTCGGAAGAATTAACAAAGGATCAGCAAGATATCAATAAGGAATTTGACAATGTTAAAAAAGACCTGGATGATCTTGACAAGATGAACAAAGATTTGGAAGAGCCGAACAGTTTTGATAAAATGGAAGAACAACAGGAAAGCATTGATAGTGATTTGCAGGAAAGCGAAAATTCACTTTCAAAGAATCAGCGTAACAAAGCATCTGATTCGCAAAAGCAAGCTTCTGAGAAAATGCAGAAAATGTCGGAATCGTTATCTGATATGCAGCAGGAAATGGTACAGGAAGGAATGGAGGAAGATATAGACGCTTTGCGCGATATTTTGGAAAACCTTATTCAACTATCTTTTGATCAGGAAAATTTAATGGCAAAAGTAAACTCAGTCAATATAAACGATCCTCAGTTCACCGATTTGATACGTGAGCAAAAAAACATTAAGGACGACCTGAAAATGGTTGAAGATTCTTTGTTCGCATTAAGCAAGCGGCAGATAATGATTGAACCATTTATCAATAAGGAGATATCAACCATCAATCAAAACATGGAAAAATCTCTTGATTACCTTAACAACAGAAGAAGCAATCAGTCTGCAGAGAAACAACAATATGTTATGACGTCCATTAATAACCTTGCTTTGATGCTTTCTGAAACACTTAACCAGATGATGATGAGTATGATGCAAGCCAATTCAAGCAAAAGTTCCTGTAAAACAGGTAAGCCAAAACCCGGTGCAGGTCAGTCCTCTGCTAAGTCCATGAGGCAGTTGCAGGAACAATTGAACAAACAAATTGAAATGATGAAAGCGGGAAAGAAAGATGACGGGAAGGATCCAAACGGTAAATCCGGGAATAAGAGTCAATCAATGAGTGAGCAACTTGCCCGAATGGCTGCACAGCAAGAAGCCATCCGAAATCAAATGCAACAATATTCAGATCAACTTGAAATGGAGGGAAATTTTGGAGGTAGCCAGGAGTTAAAAAAGCTGATGAATGAAATGGAGAAAACCGAAACCGATTTGGTAAATAAAATGGTTACACAGGAAACATTATTGAGGCAACAAGATATTTTGACCCGGTTATTAAACTCTGAAAAAGCAGAGCTTGAAAGGGAAAAGGAAGAAAAAAGAGAATCAAATGAAGCAAAAAATCAAATTAATCGTAACCCTGATGAATTAATTAAGTATAACGGACAACAATCAAATGAAGTAGAACTGTTAAAAACGATGCCACCAACATTAAAACAGTTCTACAAGAGTAAAGTGAACCAGTACTTTTATAATTTTGAAGAATTATTAGAAAAATGAAACAAGAACTAAAAACACTCAGGCTGAAATCGGTGCCTGAAAGCATTCACCAGATCGAAAGATTAATTGAAGAAGTTTGTGACTCTAACAACCTGAATCACAACTATCTTGGCTGTATCACAGTCGCCCTTACCGAAGCATTTACCAATGCTTTGGAACATGGTAACAAAAGAAATCCTGAAAAATTCATCACGGTAAGTTTCGATAAAACTTCTACAGGATTGATGTTTAGTGTTAAAGATGAGGGTGAAGGTTTTAACTTCAAAAACATTCCGGAAATCAAAGACGATGGGCAGGAAAAGGTTTTCCCAGGCAGGGGTATCTTTCTTATCAAAACATTGTCAGATGATTTAAGATTTATCGGTAACGGTAATGAACTGGAAATTGGGTTTAAAACTTCTGCAATTAACTTTGAAACTGCAGTTGACCGTGTAAAAAAGTTAAAGGATTATTCCGAATCGGTAAATAAGGTAGCAAAATAATCTTTCATTTCTTTTGAGTGAATAAGATTGAAATTAACTTCTTTACTGAGGAATTAACCTTTATTTTACCTCAAAAAAGGAAAATCCGGAAATGGATTGAAGAAATCCTTCGTCAGGAAAACAAAAAACCTGGTATCCTCAATTTCATTTACTGTAGCGATAATTACCTGCTTGATTTGAATATTAAATATTTAAATCATAATACCCTTACTGACGTCATAACGTTTGATCAGAAAGATTACTGTGTTGAAATTAGCGGTGATATTTTCATCAGCATCGAACGCGTTAAGGAAAACGCAAGGACATTCAAAAGCGGTTTCCATTCAGAACTCAGCAGGGTGATGTGTCATGGAATTCTTCATCTTATCGGTTACAATGACAAGACTCCCAAAGAAGCCAGAATAATAAGAGGCAAAGAAGATTATTATTTATCTTTGCTCCCCATTTTTATCCGGTAAATTATTTTCGTTTCACGTGAAACAATATCCATGTTAAAAGAATACGACATCATAGTTGTAGGTGCTGGTCATTCTGGCTGTGAAGCTGCTGCTGCTGCTGCCAATCTTGGCTC
This sequence comes from uncultured Bacteroidales bacterium, assembly GCA_963840975.1. Classification (GTDB taxonomy): domain Bacteria; phylum Bacteroidota; class Bacteroidia; order Bacteroidales; family JAADJA01; genus JAADJA01. The sequence continues at coordinate 308,595 of CAWJBC010000002.1, forward strand.
TTCTGTACTATTGGTCACCATGAACATGGCAAACTTTGCCCAAATGTCGTGCAATCCGGCAATGGGTGGCATTGCAAAAGGACAAATTGTTAGAGAAATTGATGCTCTTGGAGGGTATTCCGGAATTGTAACCGACAAAACCATGATACAGTTCAGGATGCTCAACAAATCAAAAGGACCTGCCATGTGGAGTCCAAGAGCGCAAAACGATCGAATGCTTTTTTCAATCGAATGGAGAAATCAACTTGAGAATATCCCCAACCTCGACTTTTGGCAGGACATGGTTACGGATATAATTGTTGAAGATAATAAAGTATGCGGAATTAAAACCGCAATGGGACAAACTATTAAATCAAGGTCCGTAATTCTCACCAACGGAACCTTTCTAAATGGCATCATTCATATCGGCGCAAAACACTTTTCCGGGGGACGCATTGGGGAAAAAGCTTCCACCGGTATCACCGAAGGGCTAAATAAGCTGGGCTTTGTTTCCGACCGAATGAAAACCGGTACTCCTGTTAGAATTGATGGGAGGTCAATAGATTTTACAAAGCTACAGGAACAACCTGGTGATGAAATTCCAGAGAAATTTAGCTTTACCGATACACCCACTTTAACAAAACAACGAAGTTGCTACCTTGCATATACAAATTTGAAAGTTCATGATCTTTTACGAACCGGTTTTGATGAATCACCAATGTTTAACGGACGTATTGAGGGTATTGGGCCCAGATACTGCCCATCCATTGAAGATAAAATAGATCGCTTTTCTGATAAAGACCATCATCAGTTATTTTTAGAGCCTGAAGGCTGGAATACAATTGAATATTATTTAAATGGATTTTCGTCTTCTTTGCCGGATCATGTTCAGTTTAAAGCCCTGCAAATGATACCTGGTTTTGAAAATGCCAAAATATTCAGACCGGGTTATGCCATAGAGTATGATTACTTTCCGCCCAATCAATTGAATTTGACCCTTGAAACCAAACTAGTCGAAAATTTATATTTTGCAGGTCAAATCAACGGAACAACGGGGTACGAAGAGGCTGCTGCTCAGGGATTGATTGCCGGAATAAATGCTCACTTAAAAATCCAACATCAATCTGAGTTTATTCTGAAAAGATCTGAAGCATACATTGGTGTTTTGATTGATGATTTAATTACCAAAGGAGTGGACGAACCCTACCGAATGTTCACTTCACGCGCCGAATATCGAATTCTTTTAAGGCAAAATAATGCCGACTTAAGGTTAACGCCCAAAGCTGCTTCCATTGGATTGGCATCACAGGAAAGGATTTCAAATGTTCGCAGGAAGCAAAAAACAATACAGAAGATTTTAGATTATCTCGTTTCTGAAAGCATAACTCCGGACGAGGTGAATCCAGTTTTGGCGCAGAAAGATACTCCTCAAATAAATCAAAAGGTAAAACTATCAACCATTATTTTGAGACCACAAGTCGGTATTGGTGATTTGCAAAAAAGTGTGCCGAGATTCTCTAATTTCTTATCAGGCTTCGACAGGGATATCCTTAATTCAAGTTTAGAAGAGGCTGAAATTTTAACCAAATACGGTGGTTATATCGAAAAAGAGCAAACCATTGCCGATAAACTGGGTACACTGGAAGATATATTCCTTCATCCCGATCTTAATTACTTTGATATGAAATCCCTATCTTACGAAGCAAGGGAAAAACTCTCTAAGATAAAGCCCAAATCTATTGGTCAGGCTGCCCGTATTTCGGGAGTATCGCCCTCCGATATTTCCGTATTGGCAGTTTATATTGGAAGATGATTTGTTTCACGTGAAAAAAGACTTAAATAACGAACCCGCTTCCTGTCCTGTCTGCTATGAGAGTGACTCAACCCCCGTTATTGAGTCAACCGACTTTTTCCTTTCAGGTGAATCTTTCTGCATCTATAGCTGCCAAATCTGCGGGGTGAGATATACCCATCCCAGACCTGATGAACAGACAATTGGAAAATATTATCAATCTCAAAATTACATTTCTCATTCGGCTTCCCGAAAAGGAATATCCGATAGTATATATTACATCGTTCGGAATTTTACAATCACTTCCAAAATCCGACTTCTTCGCAGATATAATTCTGCAGGCAATGTTTTGGATATCGGCTGCGGAACCGGTGAATTCATGAATGAGGTTAAAAAATCTAAATTCAACGTTACAGGGATCGAGCCTAATCCGGAAGCAAGGAACCTGGCAATAAAAAAATATGGATTAACCGTTCTGGATGAAACAGATATAGAAAATTTAACACTGGCTAATTACGATATAATAACAATGTGGCACGTATTAGAGCATGTTTATGATTTGAACTCCAGGATTATACAAATTAATAGGTTACTTTCTAAGAATGGAATTCTTGTTGTTGCCCTTCCGAATTTTGATTCATGGGATGCCGGTCATTATGGAAAGTTTTGGGCTGCTTACGATCTGCCCCGCCATTTATATCATTTTAATCAGAAATCAATTATTCAGCTTTTTCAAAAAAATGGATTTACTTGTATAAAAAAGAAGCCTATGTTTTTTGATTCTTTTTATATCAGCATGGTGAGTGAAAAATACAAAACCGGTAAACAAGGTTTTCTCAAAGGAATATTTATGGGTCTTATTTCAAATATTTGGGCTGCGAGGCACCAGAATAATTATTCAAGTCTTACATACATCTTTAAAGCAAATAAGACTTAATTTTAAGCGATTAAATAAACGATCACCCTTGATGGATAACTATATATCCCTGGTGGTAAATAATTCAATAGAGCGAATGATTTTGACCCACTCGTAACTTGTTGATTTTCTGTTTTTTATACTGTTTTATGAAAATAAAGGCACAAAAACGCAAAATTCTGATTTATTTTTCGATCACCATCGTATTGCTGTTTTGTGCGATTTTTTATACACACTTCCTTTCCCCAAATAATAATTCTGCTAAACTTCAGGAATTCCAACATTCATTATTTAAAAAAGAGAAACTCATTCAGGAAGTTATACAAGACCTGGGCACAAAAGTCCTGTCTGATAACCCGGACTCATTATTTACACTGACTAACTATTCTGATCTATTTGATAAAGAAGGATTGTTGTTCCTGATATTTGAAGACAGCACCCTTATTTACTGGTCAGATAATTCAGCTTCCATAAGTCGTTCTGAACTGCTTCAAAGCGGAAACTTTGGTCTGTTACCAAACGGTTGGTTTGAAATCAGAAAAGAAGAAATCAATGGGTTGTTAATTGTGGGTCTTATTAAAATCAAGAATGATTACAAATACGAAAATCAATACCTCAAAAATGAATTCCAAAAGGAATTGGAACTTCCTCCGGGTTTTATTATTTCCAAAGAACGGGCGGCAAATAATGTTTATTCAATGGAAGGTGATTTCCTTTTTTCGGTATTGCCTTCCCTGCAAATCCAAATTACTGATTTACAAAGTCTCCTGCTTACAGCATTATATTTATCTGTCCTGGTTTTAATCATTGTTCTCATTTATCAGTGTTATCTTTTAATTAACCTGTATACCGATAAAAACGGTCTTCTTATTCTTGGATTTGTCCTTGATGTTTTAATTCTCCGTTTCGTTCTATTTTATTTCAAAATACCGGGGATTTTATATAATCTGCCGCTTTTTAAACCTGCCATTTTTGCAAGTTCAGTCCTTCTTCCTTCACTTGGCGATTTGCTCATCAATGCCATTGTATTACTCTCGATTTCGTATGTTGTTTTCAAAAGACTGCCTGTTGCAAAATTGTTAGTTACAACTAACAATGCCTTGCGATACATCATTTCAGCATCTTTGCTTGTTGTTTCTTTCTTACTATTTTCATTCTTAGGAATCACCCTTACCAACATTATAACCAATTCAACCATTTCATTCGACCTGATAAACATTACCAAAATTGATGGGTACAGCATCATTGCTTTGCTCTGCTTCGGGTTGTTAATTCTCTCGTTTGCAATGCTTACTTACCGCATTGTTGAATCAATATTTAAATACTACTCATCGCTTCTGCAATTCATCCTGCTGAACGGAATTGTGCTTGCCGTTTCATTGCTTCTTTGCTTTGTTGTTAAAATTTGTAATGGTTACTATATCCTTTTCTTAGGTTTATATTTCTTATATTTCCGCTTCATACACAAGGCTGACAACACCAAATTGAATATTTCCGCCCTAATATATTTTCTCATCGTGTTTTCAATGTTTTCGACCTATATTGTTTTCAGAACCAATAACAGCATTGAAAAAGAAACAAGATTGATGGGAGCGCAAAAACTGGCAAATGAAAGAGATTTTGCTGTAGAGTTTATGTTCAACGATATTGCAAATGCTGCGAAACAAGATAGTATCATTCTTCAACTGGTGAGCTTTTACCCGTTCAATGATCAAGTAAAATTAGATGAAACAATAAAATACCTTAAAAAGAACTACTTTACAGGCTACTGGGATAAGTACGAAATTCAGATAACGCTGTGCGATTCAACAAATATTTTGGATATTCAGCCCGAAAATTATAGCGCTCCCTGTTATGATTATTTTAATAATCAGATACAATCGTATGGAAAGCCTACCAACTTTGATGATTTCACCTACCTTGATTACAGCGCCAGCCCTGACAGCTACTTAGGGATCATAGACATTTCACAAAGCTCTCCAGCTGTCAGGATTTATATCGAAGCGTTTTCAAGGCTTATTCCCCGCGGTTTGGGTTATCCTGAATTGCTGATGGACAAAAAAGCCAAATCTTCGTTCAACATCTCATTATATTCGTGGGCGAAATACGAGAACAATGAGCTTGTGTATCATTTCGGGAAATATGCTTTTGCTATGTATTCCAATGATTTATTAAATATTCCAAAGGAAAATGGTTTCTTTGTTTTAAATGGTTACTCGCACCTTTTTTTCCAAAAGGATAAAGACACCATCCTTATTATCAGCCGCAAAAATCCCGGACTGATTGATATTGCTGCGCCCTTCTCATATTTCTTCATTTTTTACGGTTTCGTCCTGCTATTTTTAATCTTAATTTTCATTAGACCGCTGCAATTTAAGCAGTATCAGCTCAATTTTAAAAAACGACTTCAGTTCTCAATCATTTCCATTGTATTGCTTTCTTTCATATTTATAGGCATCAGTTCCTTGTTTTACATCATTTCTCTTAATAACAATAAAAACATGGATCTGCTCAAGGAGAAATCCCATTCTGTCCTTATAGAACTTGAACATAAGCTATCAACAGAAGAAACACTTTCGCAGGAAATGGAAACTTATCTTTCTGTTTTGCTTTATAAATTATCGCTCGTGTTTTTTTCTGATATCAATCTGTACGACTTAAACGGTACGCTTCTGGCTACATCACGTAGCGAAATCTTTAATAAAGGGCTGATCTCTCCGAAGATGAATTCACTGGCTTACAATCAAATGTTTAACTTTAAGTCTTCCCTCTACATTCATTCTGAATCTATTGGTGACTACAATTACTTATCAGCCTATCTTCCATTTCGAAATGTTCAAAATCAAACCATTGCTTATCTCAACCTCCCATATTTTGCGAAACAGAATGAATTGACCGACGAAATCGTAACTTACTTAACCGCGTTCATCAACATTTATGTTATCCTGACTGCCATTGCCATATTAATAACCCTTGTCATTTCCAACTATATATCCAAACCTGTACAGATGCTAAAAGAAAAAATCAGCAGGTTAAAACTCGGTAAGCTGAATGAAAAAATTGATTGGGTACGTCATGATGAAATTGGCAGCCTGGTAGCAGAGTACAACCGTATGGTTGATGAATTGGCTAACAGTGCAGAGCTTCTGGCAAAATCGGAACGGGAAAGCGCCTGGCGCGAAATGGCAAAACAAATCGCCCACGAAATAAAAAATCCTCTTACCCCAATGAAACTGAGTGTTCAATACCTTCAAAAATCGTGGGATGATAAATCACCTGATTATGAACTTCGGCTAAAACGATTTACTGAAACCCTCACCGAGCAGATTGACTCTCTTTCATCAATTGCTTCAGAGTTTTCTGATTTTGCCAAAATTCCCAGGTCTAATTTTGAAGTTGTTGAATTGAACAAGATCATCGAAAACGCCATCCGGCTTTTCAGCGATACCCAGCCTGTGAAATTTGAGTTTACTCAGGGCGAACAGCGTATGGTGCTTGCTGATAGCGAACAACTGAACAGGGTCTTCATCAATTTAATTAACAATTCTGTTCAGGCGATTGCTGATGCCTTACGGGGCCTGATTAAAATTACAGTTGAATCCAAAAATGGATTCCACGAAATAAGATTTTCAGATAACGGTAGCGGCATTCCGGAAGATCAGAAAAATAAAGTGTTCTACCCGAATTTTACAACCAAAACAGGCGGTATGGGATTAGGGCTTGCAGTGGTAAAAAATATCATCCAAAATGCAAAGGGCGAAATTACTTTTGAGTCAGAGGAAGGGAAAGGCACAACTTTTATCATCCTGCTGCCTGCGTACGAAGGATAATAAACCAGCTTTGTTTAATCAGGCTATTTCGATTTCACACAATTGTCATTGTACAATTTATCATTCTCTTTACCACCCCATTCAGGCGCGAGAATGTGTCCGGGAACAAAAGCAGCGAACTTCTCCTTTGCTTCACTGAACTTTGGGCAAGCCGCATCGGAACCACCGCCGAAAAATTTTGGCGTATGCAGAATATTTAATCCAAGCAAATAATATGTGCGGGGATTCTCAGGATCCAATTCTTTTGACTTATTTAAAGCCTTGCCGGCATTAGCCGAAAAATCCTTTCCCCGTTTCATAGGGTCAATCTGAATCCTTCCCTGGTAGAGCAATCCCTGCAATACCCAAATTTCAGATTCCTCCGGGAAAATCTCCAGGGCTTTATCAATAAATTTTTGTGCGTCGTCAAGGTTAGTGTCTTTCTTTACATTGTCCTTTTCAACGAAACTCATGTTTATGCAACTTAAAGCAGCATAATACAACGGATACCACTGATCGGTTGTGGTGTTCGAAATCCGCTCAAAATTATCTGCCAAATTTTGAAAATCCTGCAAAGTTTCGGAAATTGTAAAAGCGTTCTTCTGCGCTACCATCGCCTTCATATAATCACTTTCCTGAGCATACGCAGATAAGGAAATTATCAGCATTAATATCGAAATCAAACTTTGTCTCATGATACATTTTTATAAATTTAATCCGTCTTTCGTTGCCAAAATTATTCCAAAATCAAATCGCCTAAACCACAATTAAAAATTACCTGCCCTGCTTAACGTCACATCAATTGTTTCCTTTTTCAACAAAATAACAATTATTACTTTTACCATCCGTTTGCTGCAACCCAAAATAATGGTTTCTTTGTCTTTTATGCAATCTTACTAATTTTGAACTACTTTTATTTACTTGAAATTCTTCCTTTGTCACTACCCATTCATTTGAAATTCAGCAACAACACCTTTAAATCATATTGTTTAATCAAAAAAATCTAATCCAATGGTTATCAAAAACAAAAGTCATCTGATTATGAGCAAATCAGCCCTGTCCCTCTTGCTGCTTGCATTCCTTATGGCGGGATGCACAAAACAAAAATACCAGATTAAAACCGAAAAGGATAAAAACGGTTACACCTATGAAGTTGTAACCAACGATCCGATCCAGGTTCGCACCTATACCCTCAATAACGGGTTAAAAGTTTATATTAGTCCCAATGCTGACGAGCCCCGGCTGGCGACTTTGATCGCCGTTAGGGCGGGTTCCACTTCCGAACCAGCGGAAACCACAGGACTGGCGCATTATTTTGAACACATGATGTTCAAGGGAACCAGCAAAATTGCCACTTTGGATTGGGAAAAGGAAAAACTGGTGCTTGATCAAATCTCCGACCTTTTTGAACAGCACAGATCAACCAATGATCCCGAATTAAAAAAAACAATTTACCATCAGATTGACAGCCTGTCGCAGATAGCAGCCACTTATGTAGCGCCAAATGAATACGACAAGCTGGTGTCGAGCCTCGGCTCCAAACGCACCAATGCCGGTACTTCTTACGAGTCCACTGTTTATATCAACGATATTCCTTCCAACGAATTTGATAAATGGCTGAAACTCGAAAGCGAACGTTTTGAGAATATGATCCTGCGTTTGTTTCACACGGAACTGGAAACGGTTTACGAAGAGTTTAATATGTACCAGGATATGGACCGCTCAAGGGCAGGAAAAGCCATGATGAAAGGTTTGTTCCCGACCCATCCTTACGGAAGGGATGTGATAGGATTGCCGGAACACCTGAAAAACCCTTCGATGGTGAACATTTACAAATTTGCAGAAACATGGTACAGATCCAACAATATGGCGATTGTCATTGCCGGCGATATCAATCCCGAGGAAGCCATTGTTAAAATTGACAAATATTTCGGTACGATGGAGCCTAATCCCGATGTACCAAAGATTGTTCAACCCAAAGAGGAGCCTATCAAAGGACCTGTTGAAAAAGAAATTATTGGTCCTGATGCTGAATCCGTAGCCTTATCATTCAGGTTCGACGGAACCAATTCGAGAGATGAAAAATTAGTTACACTCATAGATATGATACTGTCGAACAGCCAGGCTGGATTGATTGACATTGACCTTAACCAGCAGCAGAAAGTGCTCAGAGGGCGGTCATCTTCTCAGTTCATGAGAGATTATGGAATTCATTCATTTTCGGGACAACCGCGCAAAGGGCAATCCCTGGAAGAGGTGAAAGACCTTTTGCTTGGCGAACTTGAAAAAGTAAAAGCGGGAGACTTTGAAGACTGGATGATCGAAGCCGTTATCAACGATTTGAGGATTTCGGAGATACAGCGGCAGGAGAGTAATTTTTCGCGTGCATACCAATTGGTCAGCGTTTTTATCAGCAATACGCCTTATATTGATAAACTGACTTTCAGCGATGAACTCGAAAAGATCACCAAACAGGATATCATGAATTTTGCAAAGGAAAAATACACCGACAATTATGTTGTGGTTTACAAAAGGACGGGCGAGAATAAAGACCTGGTGAAAGTCGAAAAGCCGCCCATCACTCCTGTCGAAATCAACCGCAACGATCAGTCGGAATTTTATAAGGAATTCGTTTCCGAAAAATCGGAAAGCATTAAACCGGTTTTTGTTGATTTCAAAAACGAGATACAAACCCAAACGTTAGCTTCAGGTGTGGAGATCAACTACATTAAAAACAAAACCAACGAACTTTTCAGCCTTCAGTATATCATTGATATGGGAACTGATAACAATCTCCGGCTCCCGCTGGCAATGGATTACCTGCCTTATCTTGGTACCGACAGGTTTTCGCCTGAAGACCTTCAAAAGGAGTTTTTCAAATACGGGCTTTCGATGAACGTAAATTCCGGAAGCGACAGATGTTATGTGAACATTTCGGGTTTGCAAAAATATTTCGACAAAGGTGTTGAACTGCTTGAACATGTGATGACAAATGTAAAACCAGATGCAGAGGCTTATTCGGAGTATGTGAACGGCATCATGAAAAAGCGGCAGGATGCGAAACTTAACAAAAACACCATCCTCTGGAGCGGGCTGGTCAATTATGGCAAATACGGTTCGTTCAATCCCTATACAAATATCATTAATGAAGAAGAATTGAATAATATTGATCCCGCCGAACTTACGCAACTCATCACCGGACTGTCGTCGTACAAACATCGTTTGTTTTATTACGGCAATGCTGATCTGGCAGGCATTATTCCTGTTATCGAAAAATATCACCAGGTTCCGGCTGAATTAAAACCTTATCCTCCGGCTGTGGTCTATCAGGAACTGCCTACCGATAAAAACCAGGTTTATCTTGTAAATTACGACATGAGCCAGGTAAGCATAGTTCTGCTTGCAAAAGGACCAGCCTTTAACCAGGCGCTTATTCCGCCATCGCGCTTGTTTGGCGAGTACTTCGGCAGGGGGCTTTCATCCATCGTTTTCCAGGAAATTCGCGAAGCAAGAGGGCTGGCTTATTCGGCTTATTCAGAGTTTGCTTCGCCAGCTAAAACAGACCGTTCATATTATGTAGTCGGTTTTGTAGGAACGCAGACCGATAAGCTAAAAGATGCCACCGATGCCATGCTGGGACTGATGAACGACATGCCCAAAGCGGAAAAGCAGTTCGACCTGGCCAAGGAATCGATAGCCAAGCAAATAGAAAGCGAAAGGATCATTAAGACCAATATTTTCTGGACTTACCAGCGCAACCTCGACCTGGGCATTGACTATGATATCCGTAAGGATGTGTATGATTATGTTCAAAACGCTGACCTGGAGGGCTTCAGTAAGTTTTTTGATGAAAACATCAAAGGCAGCAAATATTCGGTGCTGATCATGGGCAACAAAGCACAACTGAATTCTGCCGTGCTAAAGCAGCTTGGCAATATGCAGGAGTTGACGCTTGAAGAGATATTCGGGTATTGATAATTGCTGAACCTCAAAATACTGAAAAGGCTGTCAGAAAAGGGCAGCCTTTTTCATTACCGTAAAATAAAGGGACTGAATGTTGATAATTATTGTCCTGCGAACCATTGAATCACTCAGATGAACTAACATTTTTCTCAGTTATGTTTCTGAGTTTGTCCGAAGCCTCGTTGTAGCTCTCAGTTGCCTCGTTGCGGCAGTCAGTTGCTCTTTGTAGCTGTCCGATGCCGTAATTTGCAGACTCCGATGCTCTTTTGTTTCTCTCCGATGGTTGTTTGTATCTCTCCGTTAGTCATTTGTTTCATTCCGTTAATGATTTGTATCCCTCCGTTGCTCAGGCGGCACTGATTTTGAGGCAGTTAATTGTAGGGGCTGGTAAACACACTCTGATGGTATGATATAATGGTATAAAGATGAGGTTCTTAACCGGAAAAAGCCTTCGTTAAATTAAAGCAAACCTTCAACAAAGCTTGAAAATGAGATGGTCTAAGGATTAAACCAGCCATAAAATGCATTAATTATTATGATGGATTACCAATACGGAGGAACAGAAATTCTCTCTATACCATTATACCTATATCCCTCTTTTTTAATCCTTAATATTAACCGCCAAACCAAGCAGCTAATGTTAAAAAATCTTTGAGTATTTATAAAGTAAAAAAGTTTATACATTTGTGGTACTAAACTAAGATAACTACTCTTACTAAGGAAAGGGCTAAAACAACTATCCTAAGTTTAAAAGAAAATCAGATGAAAGGAAATTTGAGAATAAAATTCACACCAATGCTAAAAAATGCACTCAGTTAACAATTATATGCTGAATATATACAACAGATTGAGTATTGAGGTTAATATATAAGTTGATCGGCATTATAAAAGTAGGACAATCGTCCTAAACTTGAATATGAGAAGATATTGAAAAAATGAAAGCAAAAACATGTGTTAATTTGCCTATATGCTTTTAACAAAACTCCATATTCCCCCTGCCAGTCAGAATATTGTTCACAGGCCAGAATTGCATGAGAAATTGAACATTGGGCTGAGTCGAAAACTGATTCTAATTTCCGCACCTGCAGGATTTGGTAAAACAACCGCTGTGAGTGAGTGGATCGGTCAAAATAAGATACCTACTGCCTGGTTTTCACTCGACAACGGGGATAATGACCCGGTGGAATTTCTTAGCTATATTATTTCCGGAATCCAGGGTTTAAGTAAAGAATTTGGACAAAGTTCACTCAACTTATTACATTCGCCTAATAAACCATCTGTCGAATCAATTGCCAGCCTGCTAATCAATGAAATACTCAATATCAATCAAAACTTTTTATTGGTACTCGACGATTTTCATCTGATCAGGAGTAGCGAGGTTTTAAAACTTATAAGCTATTTATTAGAGCATATTCCCGGTAATATCCATATTGTAATCCTGACCCGTTCTGACCCTGCATTAGCTCTTTCAAGGTTAAGGAGTCAGCAACAGCTTGTCGAGCTAAGATCATCAGACCTTAGTTTTTCGGCAAATGATATTTCAGTCCTATTCAATAAAAAACTGAAATTTGGCTTATCTATTGACGATGTTTATTCCCTTGAAACAAAAACCGAAGGCTGGATTGCCGGATTGCAACTAACAGCTTTGTCAATGCAAGGCCGCACAGATGTTTCTGAATTTATCCGGGACTTAAAAGGAGATAACCGCTACATTATGGATTATCTTGTGGAGGAGGTGTTAAAGATTCAAACAGATGAAAACAGAGAATTTTTATTGCAAACATCAATACTGGAGCAAATGTCAGCACCTTTATGCAACACTGTTTTGAACAGAAATGACAGCCAGTTAATTCTTGAAACCCTTGAAAAAAACAACATGTTTGTTATTCCTTTGGATACAGAAAGGACCTGGTACAGATATCATCATCTCTTCGCTGACCTATTAAAACAGAGACTAAACCTTAGAAGTAAAGAAGCTATTAATGAGCTTCACAATAAGGCATCTGAGTGGTTTGAACAAAATGATATATTTGATTTGGCCATAGAGCATGCCCTGGAAATTAAAAACTTTGAAAAATGTATTCAATTATTGGGTAAAACGGCTGAATATATGTGGCAAAAAGGAATGCATTCTGCCATTTTGAAATATGGTGGTATATTACCTGATGAATTGATTAAAACAAATCCCGAATTCTGTCTATACTATGCCTGGATATTGATTGCAGATGGAAAAGTCCATAAAGCTGAGCCTTTTTTGGTGAGTGCTGAAAAAATAACTCTAGCGTTGATTAATGATAAAAAAGCATCCAAAGAAGATATTCAATACAATAAGAAATTATCAGGGAAAATAGCTGTTGCATTTACATACCTGAATTCGCACGTCGAACATTCACAGAAGATTTTTGATTATTGCAAAACAGCAAAGGATAACCTTTCTGAAGATGATCCTTTTTGGTTTAGCTGGGCCTGGTTTTCGTATGGTATTGCTTATTATTCCAAAGGAGATTTATTTGAAAGTAACAAAGCCTTTAATAATGCCTTCGAATATGGCATAAAATCAGGCAATATATATTTAATTTCAACCATAGCTATTAGAATGGCTGAAAATGAACAAGAGTTGGGCCATTACAAATCAGCATATAAAAAATGTTCAGACCTTTTAACTTTGATGAAGGACAAAGGCTATTCGGAAATAGCCAGGACCGAATGGACCTATGCCGCATTGTATTTTATTATGGGCGTTTCGCAATTCATGTGGGCTGATATGGATCGTGCATACGAGAATATTAAAATGGCTTATGACTTATGCAAAAGTGGGAAAGACATTTATCTTAAAATATTCATTTTAATGGTATATTCAATCGTACTCAAAGAGCGCGGAGATAATGAATTAAAAAAGATAATCGAAGAAATGGACCTCAATTTAAAACAAAATGAGGTTCCGCCTTTTTTAACTGCGAGTTATATTGGATGGAAAATCTATTTATTCATTGAAAATAACCAAATTGAAGAAGCCAATAAAATAGTTTCGGAATATGGATTAGATCCCGGCAAAAAGAAAACTCACGCAAATGAAGGGGCCTACTCTGCTTATGTTCGTTTATTGTTAGCACAAAATAAACTGGATGAAGCAGAACCGCTCCTTTCGGAATTATATGCTTTAGCAGACGATAATAATGCAATTGAAAAAATAATTGAACTCAAAATTTCATTTGCTGTACTTTTTAAACTGAGAGGAAACCAGGAAAAAGCTATTGCAATTTTGATTGAAGCTATGGAATTTGCTTCGGACGAAAATTTATTGTATTACTTTGTAAATGATCAGAATCGTACTAAAAGATTTAATGAAAGAAGCATTTAAAGAGATAGCTGTAACAAAAACAAATATCCCAACAAAATTTATTGATAGCCTTAAGCTGGCTTTAGAAAGAAAAGAAAAGCTTAAGAAAATGAATTTTGGAATAGATTTAAGTGCCCGCGAACTCGAAACAATAAAACTAATTGCCGCGGATTTAACGAACCAGCAAATTGCAGACAAATTATTTATTTCGTTGAATACAGTTAAAACCCACCTAAAGAATATATACTTAAAACTTGAAGTTGACAATCGTGCAAAGGCTGTTGCTAAGGCAAAGGAAATTGGAATTGTCTGATTCTGAATCTGGAATTGCGGATCAATGATTTTTTTTCGGGACTTTATTAAGCAACAAATATTCTTAATTCACATTTTTTCCTAAATAATCACCCTTCAAATCACCCGTGCGGGTGATTTTCTTTTTATGGTCGTAACCGAATTTTGCTGCGTATTTAATTAATAAGAATATGAAAGGCAAAGTTAAAATAACAATTCAGGGACATCTTGATAAAGAATGGAAGAACTGGTTTGAAGGCACGGCTATTAGTTATACAGGCAATAATACCATACTTACCGGAGATATTAAGGATGAAGCCCACCTGCATGGGATTTTAAATCAAATCAGGGATTTAAACCTGAAGCTTATTTCAGTTAATCCTGATAAAGAAGAGAATGATAAAAATGTATTTAACAATTAAAACTAAATCAAAATGAAAAAAATCACTTTAACAACACTGATGATAGTAATGTGCATAACACTTGCTTTCAGTCAAAAAACAGAACAAGATTCCACTTACAGGAAGTTCTATGTCGGAAGCACATTCACCATGTTAGGAAATTTTGTTGCTGGACCCGCTCCCAAATTTGTTCAACTTAACGCGGGTTATCGCATAACGCCTAAAGATGTTATTTCAATTGAATTAAAAACATGGGAATATTCTTGGCCATTAGGTATTCCCTATGGAAAATCTTATGAAGCTCCCGAAGAAAAATATCCTGGGCATGTAAAAGAATTTGGTATTGGCATAGTATATCAACGTTTTGTGTGGAAAGGCGCCTATGCTTCTATAGATGCAGGGAATATGTTTGTAAAATACATGGATGAAAACAATAAACACATTCAAAATGGCTACACGCTTTTTATGACCTATCGTTTGGGCTATCATTTCCAATTCTTTAAAAATCGTTTTTTTATTGAACCTTCTATATCAATGACTCATTGGCCAATTAAAACTAACGTGCCCGAATCATTTGCCAACTTAGAAGATAATTGGCCAAATTATTTCTTGTTTGAGCCGGGACTTCATTTTGGGGTAAAATTTTAACAACTTTTTATCAGCAATAAATACAATTGAACAATTAAAAAAGAAAACAACATGAAAAAGTTAATTTCAACAACATTTATGATTGCTATGTTTATAACCCTGGCATTTAGTCAAAACAGAACCCAAACAGAAAAGGGCAGTGCCAAGGGCACAGTTCCTTACCGCAAATTCTCAGTAAATACTACATTGGGGACATTAACAAATTTTGAATCAGAAGAAACAAATCTTCAACATTATGAATTTCATTTTGGATATAAAATTACACCTAAAGATAAAATTGGGATTAAAATAGCCACCTGGAAGCTTTTTGAACCCATGGGAATACCGATGTGGGATCCTCTCTTCAGAGAAGAAAGCGAATGGTATCCGGGTAGGCTCAGGGAAAGCGGCATAGGTTTTACTTATCAACGTCTTCTGTGGAAAGGGTTGTTCGCTTCAATAGAAATTCTGCCACTAAAGAAAACATATCTGGATGAAAATGATGAAAAGATAGATGATGGTTTTAAGTTATATACTTCTTATCACCTTGGTTATCATATACGCCTGTTTAAAAACAGATTATTTCTTGAACCTCAGATTCATTGTAATTATTGGCCAATAGATACAGAAGGACCACAAGGCTTTGAAGAGAAGGAGA
Organism: uncultured Bacteroidales bacterium; assembly: GCA_963840975.1. Classification (GTDB taxonomy): domain Bacteria; phylum Bacteroidota; class Bacteroidia; order Bacteroidales; family JAADJA01; genus JAADJA01. The sequence continues at coordinate 324,371 of CAWJBC010000002.1, forward strand.
GTAAATGGAATAATTATTTCCTCTTTGAACCCAATTTATATATTGGGGTAAATTTTTAAACGACAGTTTATATACAATATAGCAATCGCAGCTTTCCAATAATTAATGTAAGGGGTGTATGTTTAATGTTTAATTTTGAATAATAGGAATAAAATTCAATCAAAATGAAAGCAATTGTTTACACCAAATATGGACCGCCGGAAGTTCTTCAACTCAAAGAAGTGCCAAAACCTCTTCCAAAAGACAATGAAGTTCTGATTAAAATACATGCAACAACCGTAAATCGAACGGATTGCGGATTTCGGAAACCTGAATATCCTGTCATTATCAGATTGATCAATGGCCTCTTTAAGCCAAAAAGAACGATATTAGGGAGTGAGCTGGCTGGCGAGATTGAAGCTATTGGTGTAGATGTAAAAACATTTAAACCGGGTGACCAGGTTTTTGGATTAAGCGCTTTAAATTTTGGGGCGCACGCAGAATACATTTGTCTGCCCGAAACGGGCTCAATTGCCACTAAGCCGGTTAATATGTCATACAATGAGGCTGCTGCCGTATGCGATGGCATGAATCTAGCGATTACGTATATCAGGAAAATAGATTTTGCTAATGAAAGAAAAATTTTGATCAATGGAGCCTCTGGATCAATTGGTTCAGCATGTTTACAACTTGCCAAATATTACGGTGGGGAAATCACAGCCGTATGCAATACCAGGAATATAGAAATGGTGAAATTGCTGGGTGCAGATGAAGTAATTGATTACACTAAAGAAGATTTTACGAAAAATGGTAAATTGTATGATGTTGTTATTGATTCCGTCGGCAAAAGTTCATTTTTTCGTTGCAAAAAAATAATTAAGCCCGGAGGTGTTTATTTTTCAACAGATCTTGGCTTTTTAGCGCAAAATGTATTTTTAGCACTCCTGACTCCAATCTTCAGTATCCTACCTGGCCGGCAGAAAGGTAAAAAAGTTAAGTTCCCGATACCAAAGGACAGTAAAGAAGATATTGTCTTTTTTAAAGAACTGATTGAAGCAGAGAAGTATAAAGCGGTTATAGACAGCATATACACCCTGAATAAAATTGTAGAGGCTACCAAATATGTTGAAACAGGGCAGAAAACGGGAAATGTTGTAATAACTGTGAACTGAAAACATAAAATAATAATAATAAAAATATAACAATGAATACGTTCCAAAAATTAACAAGAGTTCTGGAAGAAGTAGAGATAAGTACAAAGTTGAGGATTTCAATTTTATTAATCCTGACACAATTTAGCATCTGTTCTGCCCAACAAAAAAAGAGTGATTTTGTCATTGGAGATAAAGTAAGTTTTGAATCAAAAGTCCTTAACGAGCGAAAAACGATAGTTGTAATTCCTCCTTATAATTATAAAGACAGACCTGATGAAAAGTTTCCTGTAGTTTACGTTTTAGATCCGGGGAATAATCTTTTTGCAACATTCGGAATTGTGAATTATTATTCAGATATGTTGAAAATTATGCCCAGTATGATAATCGTGGGTATTGTCTCCAACGATAGAGAGAAAGACTATCTGCCCACACCTTCGAAGGACCAACCAACTGGGGGAGGGGCTGATAAATTCCTTCGTTTTATTAATTCAGAATTAGTAACCTTAATTGACTCAACTTATCGGACAAATTCAGAACGTAGTATTATAGGACATTCTGCAGGAGGATTATTTGCTATTTATGCCCTGGAAAATCAGCCTGAATTATTCGACGCATTTATATGCATTGACCCAAGTTTTTGGTATGATGATCAATCCTGTGTGAAGAAAATGCCCGGATTTCTTGAAAATAATAAGGATATTAAAAAATCAATATTTATTTCATTGTCAAATGAAAAGGAAATGGGCGTTTTCCCTTTTATTGAAGTTCTTGAAAAATATGCACCGGAAGGATTAAAATGGGATTATACCCATTATAAAAACGAAACCCATAATTCATTGGGATTTAAAAGCATCTGTGCTGGTTTTGAAATGATTTATAAAGACTGGAAGACAGATGATGATGTAAAGTAATCAACGAAATGTTTACAATTTGAAAAATTAAATGACAGAACAAATGAAAGCAAAAACATGTGTTAATTTTCCTATATGCTATTAACAAAAATTCATATTCCTCATGCCAGTCAGAATATCGTTCACAGATCGGAACTATTTGAAAAATTGAATATTGGGCTATTCCGGAAACTAATTCTCATCTCCGCTCCTGCCGGATATGGCAAAACAACAGTTGTGAGTGACTGGATAGATCAAAATGAGATTCCAACAGCATGGTTTTCACTCGACAGTGGGGATAATGACCCGGTAAGGTTTTTGAACTATATTATTTCAGGAATTCAATATATCCATTCCTCATTTGGGGAAAACGCCCTCAACCTGTTAAATTCACCAAACATACCCTCAATCGAATCAATTGCAGGCCTGTTAATCAACGAAATACTCAATATCAGTCAAAATTTTTTACTTGTACTTGACGATTTTCATTTGATTAAGAGTCAAGAGGTATTAATATTAGTAACCTACTTATTAGAGCATATACCCGGTAATATCCACGTTGCGATTCTGACCCGTTCTGATCCGGCGCTATCTGTTTCAAGGTTAAGAAGCCAACACCAACTAGTAGAGTTGCGTTCAGCAGACCTTAGTTTTTCGGCCAATGATATTTCGATATTATTCAATAAAAAGCTAAAATTAGGCTTATCCATCGAAGACATTAATTCTCTCGAAACCAAAACCGAAGGCTGGATTGCTGGCCTGCAACTAACCGCTTTGTCAATGCAGGGCCGTGAAGATATTTCTAAATGCATTCAAGACTTAAAGGCAGATAACCGCTACATCATGGATTATCTGATGGAGGAGGTGCTTAAGATCCAAACCGATGACATCAAAGAATTTTTACTAAAAACATCAATACTGGAGCAAATGTCTGCTTCCTTATGCAACGCTATTCTGAATAGAGATGATAGCCAGCTAATTCTTGAGACTCTGGAAAAAAATAACATGTTTGTTATTCCTTTGGACGATGAAAGGAAATGGTACAGATATCACCATCTGTTTTCATACTTGTTAAAACAGAGACTTCAATTACGGGGAAAAGAAGCTATTAATGATCTCCATAATAAGGCATTTGAATGGTTTAAGGGTAATTCAATGCCACACTTAGCTATTGAACATGCATTAAAGGCAGGGGATTTCGAAAAAAGCATACTGATTCTTGGAGACATAGTAGAGACCATGTGGAAAAACGGACAGCATGCTGCTATCTTGAAATATGGTGATTTATTGCCTGATGAAATCATTAAAAAGAGTGCAGATTTTAGTTTATATTATGCATGGATATTAATTATAGGTGGTCAAAATCAGAAAGCCGAACCTTTTCTGGAATGCGTTGAAATAATTACAAAGAATATTATTGAAGATGAGAATTCATCAAAAGAAGTTGTTCAGTATAATAGGCAACTATTCGGAAAAATATCCGTTGCATTTGCCTGCCTCTACTCGAAAACAGCAGACCCGGAAAAAACTTTCAGCTATTTTAAAGCAGCTATGGAAAGCCTCCCGGAGGACGAGCCGTTGTGGTATAGCTGGGGATGGTACGCTATGGGATGGGCAGAAGAGGTTAGCGGACATATTAATGAATGTGTTGAGGCTTTTGAGAAGGCGCTGGCTTACAGCAAAAAATCGGGCAACATCTATCTTATGTCTTCCAATGCTTATAATGTAGCTTACATGGAACAGCGTAAGGGACTTTATACTTCTGCTTACAAGAAATGTTCAGACCTGATAGCTATAATGAAAGAAAGTGGTTATTCGCAAATTGCAAAATCGGAACCCACCTATGTAGAGCTATATGTTTGTATGGCAGAAATGGAATGTATGCGGACAGACTTTGAAGAAGCTCTGGCAAATATAAAAATTGCTTACAAATCAAGTAAAAATTTTTCCAACAGTTCATATAAAGTCTGGGTTCGATTAATTTATTCGCTTATTTTATTCGGACTGGGGGATAATGCCGGCATTCTAAAGCTGCTTATTGAAATAGATGATATTATAAAACAGAATACAGTATCTCCATCTGCCAGGGCTGTTTATATTGACATGAAAGGGAAAATGTTAATTGGTCAGCATGAGCTTGAAAAAGCCAGTAATTTCTTTAAGGAAAATGGGCTGGGACCTGATAAAAAAATATCATATACAGAAGATCGTGGGTTTTTTTCATATGTATTGTTACTGATAACAGAATTAAAATATAAAGAAGCAGATAAAATTCTTTCCGAATTACAAACGATGACTCAAACCGCTAAATGGATTGAGACCTTAATTATTGTGAAAATAGTATATGCCATTTATTATAAACATACCGGAGATAAAATAAAAGCTGTCAAAAACTTACTAGAAGCATTGGAATACGCTGCCAATGAAAATATATTGATGTCTTTTATCTATTATCATGACTGGATAAAAGATTTATTAATAGAGGTATTTAAAATACAAGCTACTACAAAAACAAATATTCCTAAAAAGTTAACCGACAAGCTTAAACTTGCAATTGAAAAGAGAGAAAAATTTAAGAAAATAAATTTAGAATCGGGATTAAGCGAACGTGAACTCGAAATACTAAAACTTATTCCCGATAATTTATCGAATCAGGAAATTGCTGATAAATTGTTTATTTCACTAAACACCGTAAAAACTCATTTAAAGAATATTTACCTTAAATTTGAAGTTGATAACCGTACAAAGGCTATTGCCAAGGCGAAAGAACTCGGTTTAGTATAACCTGTTTTTCAATAAAATCATGCTTCTAACAAAACTACATATTCCGCCTGTTAATCAGAATATAGTTTTTCGACCAAAATTATATGAGAAATTAAACATAGGGCTAAGCCGAAAGCTAATTTTTATTTCAGCTCCCGCAGGATTTGGAAAAACAACCCTGTTAAGCGACTGGATTAATCAACAAAATATCCCAACAGCATGGTTTTCAATCGACAAAGCCGATAATGATCCGGTAAGTTTTTTGAACTATATTATTTCGGGAATCCAGGGCATTCGTTCAGCATTTGGGAAAAGTTCACTCAAACTTTTAAATTCACCAAACAGACCATCCAGTGAATCAATAGTCAGCTTATTAATCAACGAAATACTCAAAATCGATCAAAATTTTTTATTGGTTCTTGACGATTTTCATTTGATTAGCAACAATGAGGTATTACAATTGGTAAGCTATTTATTAGAGCACATTCCAGGCAATATCCATATTGTAATCCTGACCCGTTCCGATCCTGCACTATCTCTTTCAAGGCTAAGAAGCCAAAATCAATTGGTTGAGGTACGTTCATCGGATCTTAGTTTTTCGACAAATGATATTTCGATATTATTCAATAAAAAGTTAAAATTAGGTTTGTCTCTTGACGATGTTTATTCACTTGAAACAAAAACGGAAGGTTGGATCGCAGGTCTGCAACTCACAGCTTTGTCAATGCAAGGCCGTGAAGACATTTCCGGATTTATTCAGGATTTAAAAGGGGATAACCGCTACATTATGGATTATTTGATGGAGGAGGTACTAAAGATTCAAACCGATGAAGTCAAAGAATTTTTGCTGCAAACCTCCATTTTGGAGCAAATGTCGGCTCCTTTATGTAACGCAGTTTTGAACAGAAATGACAGCCAGTTTATTCTTGAATGGTTGGAAAAAAACAACATGTTTGTTATTCCTTTAGACGATGAGAGAAATTGGTACAGATATCATCATCTCTTCGCTCACCTATTAAAACAAAGACTTCACATAGGAAGTAAAGCAGCAATTATTGAGCATCACAATAAAGCAATTGATTGGTTTAAGGATAATTCAATGCCATTTTTAGCCATTGAACATGCAATTGAGTCAGGGAATTTCGAAAAAAGCATACTGATTCTTGGAGACATAGTAGAGACTATGTGGGAAAACGGGCAGCATGCTGCAATTATGAGGTATGGCAATCTACTGCCCGATGAGTTGATAAAAAAGAGTGCAGATTTTAGTCTATACTATGCATGGATATTAATTATAGTCGGTCAAAATCAGAAAGTTGAGCCTTTTTTGGTGAGTGCCGAAATTATTACTACAACGATAATTAATGATAAAAATTCCTCAGAAGAAGATATTCAGAATAGTAAGAAACTGTTAGGAAAAATATGCGTTGCATTTGCTTGCCTCCACTCAAAAACCGATAACCCGGGAAAAACTTTTAGCTATTTTAAAGCTGCTATGGAAAACCTCTCAGAGGATGACCCTTTGTGGCTTAGCTGGGGTTGGTATTCAATTGGTCATGCAGAAGATGTTCGTGGGAATGTGAATGAATGCATTGGAGTTTTTGAAAAAGCGCTTGCCTATAGCATAAAATCGGGCAACATTTATCTTATATCTCACAATGCCGTTAATGTATCCTACATGGAACAGCGCATGGGGCTTTATACTTCTGCATATAAGAAATGTTCTGACCTGATTGCTATAATGAAAGAAAGTAAATATTCGCAAATTTCAGAATCTGAACCTTCATATGTAGTGTTATATGCATGTATGGCAGAAATTGAATGCATGCGGACAGATTTTGAAGACGCTTTGGCAAATATAAAAATTGTATACAGCTTAAGTAAAAAATTTTCCAACAGCACAATTCAAGTTTGGTTACGATTAATTTACTCGCTTATTTTATTCGGCCGCAGGGATGATGCCGGGATTACTAAGTTGCTAAATGAGGTAGCTACGATTATAAAACAAAATACAGTATCCCCAACTGTCAGGGCCATTTATATTGACATGAAAGGAAAAATGTTAATTGGTCAGCATGAACTTGAAAAAGCCAGTAATTTCTTTAAGGAAAATGGGCTGGGACCTGATAAAAAAATATCATATACAGAAGATCGTGGGTTTTTCTCATATGTATTGTTACTGATAACAGAATTAAAATTTAACGAAGCAGAAAAAATTCTTTCCGAATTACAAACAATGGCACAAGCCGCAAACTGGACTGAGACCTTGATTACAGTGAAAATAATGTATGCCATTTTGTATAAACATTCAGGAAATAAAGAAAAAGCGGTTGCCACCTTGCTTGAGTCATTGGAATACGCTGCCAATGAAAATATATTAATGTCGTTTATCTATTATCATGATTGGATAAAAGATTTATTAAATGACGTATTTAAAATACAGGCTACTACAAAAACTAAAATTCCTACGAAGTTAATAGACAAGCTTAAACTCGCTCTTGAAAAGAGAGAAAAATTTATGAAAATTAATGCAGAATCGGACTTAAGTGTTCGTGAACTTGATGCACTAAAACTTATTGCCGAAGATTTATCGAACCAGGAAATCGCCGATAAATTGTTTATTTCATTAAATACAGTTAAGACGCATGTTAAAAATATTCTTCTGAAATTAGAAGTTGATTCCCGAATACAAGCTGTAACTAAAGCTAAAGAGCTTGGGATAATATAGCTTTCTTTCCAGATTGCCGTAACCAGATAAATTTATTTTATAAAAATCACTCTCCCGAATCACCCTCAAGGGTGATTTTTTTTTGATGGTTGTCCCCGAATTTTGCCAGGTATTTAAATATTAAGAATATGAAAGGCACAACTAAAATTAAAATTCAGGAACACCTTGATAAAAAATGGAAGGATAGCTTTGAGGGAATGGAAATCACTTATGAAGGGGAGCATACAATTATCAGTGGAATTCTGAAAGACGAAACCCACTTGCATGGTATCCTGAACCAGATAAGGGATTTGAATTTAAAACTCATTTCAATTAATCCAGGCAAAAAAGAGAATGATAAAAATGGTTTTAATAATTAAAAATGAAAAAAATGAAAAAATTAATTCTGACAATAGTAATGATAGCCATGTTTATAACACTGGCTTTCAGCCAAAACCTCACCCAAACGGTAAGAGGCAATATACTTGATACCGACAGTAAATTGCCACTTATAGGTGCCACAGTTATAATATTCGGATCCAACCCATTAACCGGTACAACGACCGATGTAAACGGAGATTTCAGGTTGGAAAACATACCAATTGGCCGTATTACATTACAAATTTCGTACATGGGGTATGAACCCAAAATTATATCAAATATTGAGGTGAACTCGGGGAAAGAGGTATTCTTGAGTGTAAACCTGGAGGAATCAGTTGTAAAATTAGATGAAGTAGTAGTTACTGCGCATAAGAAAGGAGAAGCAATAAACGAAATGTCGCAGCTAAGTACACATTCTATTACTCTTGAAGAAACCAAGCGTTTTACCGGCGGGATGGACGACCCGGCCAGGGTAGTTTCCTGCTTTGCGGGAGTTGCCAGCACCCCCAAAGGAAGCAGCGATATCATTGTCAGGGGAAACTCACCCAAATACATGCAATGGCGTTTGGATGGCGCAGAAATTTCAAGTCCTTACCATATGGATGATCAAAATGCTTCGTTTGGAGCACTTACCGCGTTAAACAATAATCTTTTAACAACTTCCGATTTTTATACCGGGGCCTTTTCTTCGGAATATGGCGATGTTTTGTCATGTGTGTATGATGTGAAACTCAGGCCGGGAAACAATGAAAAGTTTGAAGCCACGGCCGGTATTGGGATTATGGGCACAGAACTTACTTTAGAGGGACCTTTTAAAAAAGGGTACGCGGGCTCATTCCTTGTTAACTACAGGTACTCAACCATTTCACTGATCAAGGACCTGGGACTGGTAGATGTACCGGGAGGCGTGAATTACCAGGACGCCACTTTTAAATTGGTGCTCCCTGCCGGTAAAGCAGGCACTTTTTCAATTTACGGCTTAGGCGGTCTTAGTGGGGTCTCGATGGAAAATATGGGGCCGGAAGACTTGTCCACACCCGGAAGTCCTTTGTCAAATGCCCTTACCAGTAAAGACTATTACAAGTCAAACTACCTGGCAAATGCTGGAATAAACCATATCCTGCCGCTGAATAAAAACAGCTTTATTAAAACATCAATTTCCTATTCAGGAACAGGCGCCGACGATGATATTTATGAATCGGATACTGTAAAAACATATAATAACGAGGGTGAGATTATCAGCGATACCATTACTTCCAGGACCCAAACGGTTCAAAGCAGGATGGTGAATTCAGCCATCAGGGGTGCAATTACTTACAGCAATAAAATTGATGTGAAGAATAAGATTCAAATTGGCACAAAATACACGCTGTATAATTTCAACTACAACCAGGACATCTATAGCAATGAAGCAGCTTCGCTGGTTAACATAACAGATTCTAAAAATAATGTAAGCACCATTAACAATTTTATCAGTTGGAAATACAGCCTGAAAGAGAATATAATCCTTGTGGCCGGTATCCAAAATATGAATATACCGGGTAAAGATCAAAGTACGATTGAGCCAAGAGTTAGCATCGCCTGGAATATCAATCCTGCAAATTCGTTGCATGCAGGCTATGGGATGCACAGCACCACAGAAAGTGCACATAACTATTTTACCAAAATCCGGCAAGATGATGGCAGTTACATCGAACCTAATAAAAACCTCGGGCTGCTAAAGTCCCATCATTATGTAATGGGCTATGAAAAACGCTTTTCGGAAAATTTAGTGGGAAAAATTGAAGTATACTACCAGGACCTTTACAATTTACCGGTCGAAAACAATGACACCAGCTATTATTGCACCATTAACGAGGGCATCGATTACAGGTATGTTGAACTGGTAAATGAAGGCAGCGGTAAAAATTATGGCGTTGAAATCTCCGTCGAACGGTTTTTTAACAATAACTTCTACTTTTTAGTAAACGGTTCTTTATTCGATTCAAAATATAAATCGCTGGAAAATGTGTGGCGCAACACCCGCTATAACAACAATTATACGGTTAATGTACTAGGAGGAAAAGAGTTTAATAACATTGGAAAGAAAGATAATCAGAGCCTGACACTGAATACTAAAATTTTCTTTGAAGGGGGTCAGAAATATATTCCGGTTATCAGGGATGCCCAGGGAAATGTGGCCGTTGATCCTGAAAAGGACCTTTATTTCGATTACTCCAAAGCCTATGATGATAAACTGGATAATATCTTCCTGGTGAACTTTTCGGCAAGCTATAAATTCAACAAAGCCAGGGCTACACACGAAATCTTTCTGGACCTGATGAACCTTACCAACAGCCAGGCGCGAATATCTGAATATTATGACGAAAGTAAACCGGGAAAGGTAGCTTATACTACCCAGTTTCATTTTTTCCCGAATTTAATGTACAGGGTTTATTTTTAATGAAGAAAATAAAATACTGTAAAACAATACTTAATGCCTCATTTTTAATGATCTAAAAAAATAAAGTATGAAAACGATTCACATTACTTTCTTCTTCTTTTTACTTGTTAATGCCGGATTTGCACAACCGATCCCGGTAGATAGCCTTTATCTGGGACAAACACCTCCGGGTATTGTTCGGAAAATATTCAACCTCGCTGCTGATCCGGGTTATTATGCTGTTGAAAAAATAGCCATTTCGCCGGATGGAACAGAAATTTATTATGAAGAAACGAATAGCAGCTGGACCTCATACAAGTTTAAATATTACAAATATTTCAATAATAATTGGAATGGACCGGTTGATTTGTTCAATGGTTTTTACTGCCTTTCACTATCGCCCGATGGAAATTTTATGTATTTTGAGAATAATAATTATAATGACTGCTGGATTTCTCATAAACAGGGTACAGCCTGGGATCCTCCTGTCAGGTTTTTAGAAAATTTCAATGTACATTCCCTGAATGTTACAAACCCTGGCAATTACTATCTGTCTTCAAATCCGGCCGGGGGTTTGGGTCAAAGGGATATTTGCAAACTGAATTTGGAAAATTCTGACACATCCCTGGTCGGATTGGGGCTTCCGGTAAATTCGGGCGCTAACGAGGGTGACTTTTTTATATCAAATGATGAGTCGTTCATGATTTTCATGTCGAACCGACCGGGCGGTTATGGAAGTGCCGACTTATACATAAGTTACAGTAAACCAGATGATTCCTGGACCAATCCAAAAAACCTGGGACCATTTGTAAATACTTCCAGCGATGATTTTGGTCCTTATGTTACAACCGACAATATTTACCTGTTTTATGAGAGTGGTTATACAAGCCCCAGTTCAATATATTGGGTAAGGGTTGATCAACTGATCGACAGCCTGATGTATACCAACTTTTTTCCCTATGTAAAAAATCCGATCCCCGATCAGACAGCAATCGAAGGAGAACTGTTTACTTTTACAATTCCCGACAGCACTTTTATCGATGATGATGGCAACAATTCACTAACCTACACTGCAAAACTTACCGACGGAAACCCTTTACCTTCATGGTTAGCTTTTGACACCATCGCTGGAACATTTACCGGCACGCCTGTAAATGTGGAAACTTTTAATATCAGGGTTACAGCAACCGATACTGCCGGGGAAGCTGCTTCGACGATCTTTAAAATCACGGTGAATAATTCTGTTTCAATTGAACAGGTTAACGCGATAGGTTCAGTTGCCCTGATATTTCCTAATCCAACTAGCGGGTTGATCAATATATCCTTGGATTTATCCAGGGAAAAAATGGCAACGTTTGAAATCATTAATCTGGAAGGTAAAGTCGTCCTGAAGGATAAATTTAAAAATAAGATGAGTATTGATTTGACCTCCAATCCAAAAGGAATATATGTGATCAGGATTATAGCTTGCAATGAAATAATCACGAGTAAGATTTGCCTGGAATAAAGAAACTAACGATTATAAAAAATCAAGCCATGAAAATTGAATCAATTAAAACAAAAGGTTTTGCAATCTCAGTTATTGCATTTCCGATAATGCTGCTTACAGGGTTTTTAATGCACCCAGATCTACTGAAACTGGAAGCACTTCAAACAGTTGAACAATTGGTTGGAAGGTTTCACAATCAGCCAATTTACCACATTGGGCATTTAATTGTAATGTTTGCAGTCCCTGTCATTATGATAGCACTAATCAGTTTCATGAATGTGCTTCAGGGAAAAGGCAAAGCTTTAGGTTTTTGGGGTGGAATCATAGGCTTATTTGGAGCATTTATATTAGCTGTCGATAAAGGAGCTTTATGTTTGGTGTTGTCAGCATTCGACACTTTGCCGGAAGCTCAATTCCAAGAGTTCGCTCCATTCCTCAGTGTCATTGTAAACAAAGCAGGAATGCTTTGGGTGGTTTGGCTGTTGCCATTATTGCCTCTTGGTAATGCCATACAGGCTTTTGGGCTAATGAAAGAAAAATTTATTAGCAAATGGCAGGGAGCATGTATTGTTGTGGGGCTGCTATTATTAAACAACCCCGATATAGAATTCATTAGCTCAACAGGCGCTCTTTTAATGTGTGCCGGATACATTCCCTGGGGAGTCAGAATTCTTCAGGGCAGAATGAAATGTTCGTCAACAGCTTGTCCTATTTACGACACAAAAAAGGATAAAGACTTTAAGTGCACACAAGTATGTGGAAATTAGCTCAAAGATTTAATAAAATAAAAGGTTGAAATTATGAAAACAATTTGCTTTAAATTCCTTTTTTTAATAATAGTTTCTGCTGGTTTTGCACAACCAATTCCCATAGATAGTTTATATTTAGGACAAATTGCACCAGATGAAATTCGAAAAGTATCTAAAATGCAGATAAACCTGGGACAGTTTGAAGCCGAAAGAATAGTCCTCTCTAATGCGGTTGACACCACATTAACCTTTTCTGTAACCTATCACTTGCCTTCCTGGTTAAGATTTAATGTTCTTACAAAAACTTTTTCAGGTTTGCCCAAATTACCAGTTGAACTTAGAATGGTAATTACAGCTAAAGATATGGGAAAAGCTAGAGGTTTAGGTGAATTCAAATTGTTAGTAATCACCAATTCATAAAAACAATATTCCCTGATATGGTCGTATGCAATTCAAATAAAAAAATGAAAGCAATCTTCTGCACTAAATATGGACCACCGGAAGTTCTTCGGTTTGAAGAAGTGGAAAAACCCTTTCCTAAAGACAATGAAGTACTGATAAAAGTAAATGCTACAACAGTACATATAGGAGATACCAAGATCCGGCGTTTAGAACCGGGTTTGGGACCCGTCATAGATTTCTTTTTCAAGCCCATGATGCGAATCATATTGGGTTTCAGAGGGCCAATAAAAAAAATTCTCGGAATGGAGTTGGCCGGAGATATTAAGTTAGCTACAATTAAAATCATCTAATATCAAATTATCATGAAAACAATATTGCTTTCAATTCAATTTGCCTTGCTGGTGAATGTTTGTATATCACAATCAATTCCAACCGATAGCTTATACCTTGGACAAGCGTTGCCTGGAAATATGCCGGGTATTTTTAAACTGCAAATTACAAAAGGACTAATCGCTGCTGAACGAATAGCTATATCATCTGACAAAAAAGAAATCTATTTTGGCGAACTTGACAGCTGGCCCGCTACAATCCAAAGGATTAAATGCTATAAGTATTTAAACAATAAATGGCAGGGTCCATTTATAACATTCGAAGGTTTCATTGCGCCTTCGCTATCAATAAACGATAGTATTATGTATATGCAAAGGGTTATTAATATCGAAAACAGAAGCGTTACCTGTACCTTTTACTCGTTAAGAACAGATAACGGCTGGACAGAGCCCCAAAGACTACTTTCCACAAACCTTGACACCCATTATTTTCAGGAAACCTATCAAAAAAATTATTATACCGCCTCATCATTACCAAACTCGCCCGGTGGTAATAGCGATCTATGCAAACTAATAATCAATAACTCCGATACAACCTTTGAAAGTCTGGGTCTGCCTATAAACACATCGGCTGTTGAAAACGATTTTTATATCGCAAAAGATGAATCCTACATAATCATTTGTCGATTCAATACTGGCTCCGCAAGCGATTTGTACATTAGCTTTAAGGATAACCATGGGAATTGGACTGACCCAAAAACTCTGGGATTACAAGTCAATACGCCAAATCCTAACTGGGAAGCATGCCCCTTTGTTACAAAGGATAATAAATACCTATTCTTTATGCGGGGAGGAAATGAGTTATCTTCATATTTTATTTACTGGGTATCAATAGAAAAGCTAATTGAAAGTTTAAAAAATCAGAAATAAAATGCTTTTTACTTAGTTGGTTACAGATAATAATGCATATGTATCCAACAGAAGGAAACTTGATGTATTCTGGATTGATTTTAAATTTAAAATGAAATATAGATTGTTCAAAAATCCATTTAATTCTATAAAATGAAAAAAATAGTTTTGTTATTATTGATTTGTTCAATGCAAGTAACTTTAATTGCCCAAGATGATGTTTCCATCGGAAAGTATCGAAAATTTGAATCCAAAGTACTTGGAGGAGAGGTAACATACCTGGTTCACCTGCCTGACGAATATGAAAACTCTCTAAAAGAATATCCTGTAATCTATATGATGAACGGACAATCGGTCGCTTCATTTGCAAACGGTGCATCTACACTTGATAACCTGTCTAATGAAAGAATCCCCGATATGATACTTATTGGCATATCAAATACAGGTGTTGCTGCAAATTACAGATCATGTCCCGATGATAGCGGAAATGTAAAGATGGGAGATTCTTTTAGTAAATTTCTGAAAGAGGACCTTTTACCGGAAATAGAAAAAAACTACCGGACAAATGATTATAAAATCCTGTTCGGGCAATCAAATACCGGACTATTTGTTTTATATAACTTAATGATTCAACCTGAACTGTTTAATGCATATATTGTTGCGAGTCCAATGTTTGGCTGGTGTCCGCAATTCTATGCAGAACAAACAAGAGCTTTTTTAAAGAACAATCCTTCCCCGAATAAAAAGCTGTATGTATCATATGGAGACCTTGATTATATTGAAGTTCTAAGGCATATTAATGATTTCAAAGAAATTCTTAAACAATCACCCTCCGGCTTTCAACACAAGGTCGATCTGATAGAAAATGCCTGTCATGTTCCGTTTACAACTCTGAACAATGCTATGCTTTATATATTTTCAGAATGCACAATGAATGCAGAAAAGAAGAAATTAAGTATCCCTGATATTAAAGCCCATTTTGAGAAGTTATCTGCTGAATATGGTTTTACCTTAGTCCCTAAAGCAGGAGTATTATTTGATATGGCAATTGACAAAAAAAATGAAAAGGATTTTGACCGGGCAGTCGAATTGTTTAATTACCTTATCAGTCTTTATCCTGGCTCTGAAATATACAATTATGTTTTAGGTCAGACATACCAACTGATGGGGAATTTTGACAAGGCAAAGGAGAACTATACTGAGTCCCTGAAGTTTAATCCTGATTTTAAGCAAGCAAAAACGGCACTTGAAAAATTAAATAAATTATAATTGACTACTGGGATGAAACTTTTGATTTTTGGCACCGGAGTAATAGGAAGCACAACTGGCTGGCAATTACAAAAACGAAATGATATTACACATTTTGTTCGTAGTGATAAAATAGACGATTTAAAACTTAACGGGATAGAAATTACCTGTTGTGATTTAAGGAAAACGAAGAAAAGTATGTCAACTGTTAGGTATATGCCTAAATTTATCGACTCGTTGAACGGTATCAATAACTACGATGCTCTTCTAATATCTGTAAAATCCAATCAGCTAATCAGCGTCCTGAAGGAATATAATGAGTATTTTAAGAAGATACCTGTATTTATTATGCAAAATGTTGGTCTTAATGACTATGATGAGATAGAACGCCTGCTTGGGAAAAACTTATCTTTTATTTATCCTTTTATAATGGGTGGTGGAAGGAAAGGAAATACAATTGAGTGTTCTATTTTTAATAGTTTTATCAATAGTATGGTTATCGGTAATATTGAAAATGCTTATAAACACATTGAGAAAGATATTTACCGTGAGCTGAAATTCAGTAACCTTCGACCCTCTTATTCAAAAAATATTGTTGCTTATCTAAAACTACACTATGTATGGGCTGCCTGTGCACTTGCCTCATACTTTAAGGGCAATAGTTATTCCGAATTTTGTAAAATCAGTGTCATTCAGGGCTCATACAAGGCTATGAAAGAATGCTTTTCTCATTTCAGGAAAGAGGGAATAAACAGCAAAACAATTTTTCCATATAACCTGTACCACTTTCCTTCATTAATATTAGCTGTATATTCAAAAATACTTTATAAAAACAAGGCTATGAAAATAATGGTTGAAGGCCACATTAAATCTTCGCCTGATGAAATGGAGGTGATGTATAATACCCTTTATGATTATTGTAAACATTCATTGGATAGCATGCAGGTGTTTAAAGGATATAAGTTTTATGTTGACAATTATTTTGGAAATAAATGAAAATGAATATAAAAGTTCTGTCTCTGCTCATAATGCTGGCCAATCTTGTTTTTCAACCTTGCTCCGGACAAAAAAAGATTGATGTTACATATATTGCAAATGCCGGTTTTCTGATTGAAAGTGGTGGTAAAAAAGTTTTAATCGATGCGCTATTTAAGAATGGATGGAATACTTATTTAGTTCCGTCAGATACTGTTGTATCAAAAATAATCAAACAACAAACACCTTTTACTAATGCAACCTTAAAGTTGATAACGCACAATCATGGAGATCATTTCAATGACTCATTGGTTGTTGAATATCTAAATAGTAATTCTGAAAATATTCTAATAGCCCCACCTCTGGTGATAAATGCAATCTTGAAAAATCCCGGTTTTAAAAATAATGAGAATCAAATAGTGAAACTGGATAAAATTAATGGGGAGAAAAATGACACAACTATAAACGGTATTAGAGTAAGATCTTTTTTCATTCAGCACGACACACGCCCACAAATCGAACAGGTTGGTTATTTAATTGATATTAATGATTTTAAAGTATTTCACTCCGGAGATTATAATGGTGCAGAGGTTGTTGAATTTGGAAAGTTGCAATTGCAAAATGAACAAATAGATTTGGCGTTTTTGAATTTTTATGGTTTCTGGAGCACAAAAGAAGAGCGGAAGTTTACTAAGGAATATATTGCTCCTAAACGAATTACATTAATACACATCCCTCCTGCAGAAACTAAAATTGTTAAAGATTCGGTTAAAGGGATATATGATTTTATAGATATTACAGTATTTGAAAGCAGCATGAAAAAGGAAACGTTCTTATATGAGTTAACTAAATAACAAACTCAATTCAGTTTGTAAAAGCCAATGGATAGCACGGCGATAATTTGAAATAACAGAAACAATGAAAGCAGTGGTTTGTACAAAATATGGTCCGCCAGAGGTCCTTCAGCTTCAGGAAGTGGAAAAACCTATTCCTGAAAATAACGAATTACTTATAAGAGTCAATACTGTTTTTGTTGGAGTAGAGGATATAATGCAACGAACAGGAAAGCCATATTTTGGTCGAATTTTTATTGGCTTGTTAAAACCCAAAAAAGCAATTCCGGGAACTGAATTCTGTGGCGAAATTGAAGAGGTGGGCAAAGATGTAAAGTTATTTAAAAAGGGCGATATCGTTTTTGGTGTTACTGGTTCATCTTTTGGTGGTTATGCAGAGTATATTTGCATGGGTGAAGCTGGATTATTATCACTAAAACCACCAAATATGACCAGCGAGGAAGTTACTCCTGTTTGTGGCGCCCTGGCAGCATGGAATCTTTTAAAAGCTATTGCAAATATTCAGAAGGGGAAAAAGGTATTGATCTATGGAGCTTCCGGTAGTGTCGGAACTTATGCAGCACAGATTGCCAGGTATTTTGGAGCGGAAGTTACTGGAGTATGCAGTACTGCGAATCTGGAATTGGTGAAATCCTTGGGAGCCAATAGGTTTATCGATTACACTCAGGAAGATTTTACACAAAACAGTGATAATTATGATGTTATTTTTGATGCTGTAGCCAATATAGCATCTTCAAAACGCAAAAAAGCCCTGAAAAAGTCAGGAATCTATTTAAGCGCTCATAATTTGTCGTGTAATATAAAGCTAAAAGTTAAAGACCTGATCTATCTCAAGGAACTCTGCGAGGCAGGCAAGCTACGAACAGTCATTGACAAACTCTACCCTATGGAACAAATAGTTGAGGCTCACCGGTATGTTGACAAAGGACACAAAAAAGGCAATGTAATTATTACTATATAGTTTAAAAAGTATGAAATCAACAAAAAAAATTGCAATAATTGTCGGACAACTATTTCTGGTTTCGACATTAACGTTTATGATAGGAAGCAACCTGATACAATCTTTTTTAATTGATAAAACTCAAAATAAATCCCCATTAATTACGGGTGTTATTCTTGAAATCATTTGTGGAGTTGCTATTTTTGGCATTGGAGTTTTGATGTTTCCGATATTAAAACTGTTTAACAAAAGATTAGCTCTTGGATATGTTGTTTTCAGGGTTATTGAGTGCACAATTATAATTGTTGGGGGCATTTACTTATTATCACTGTTAAAATTAATGTGGAAATACGAAATGATAATTTTTTTTTCACAGCATTAGGCGGGCTTATGTTTTCATATTTACTATTTCAGTCAAAACTTATTCCACGATATTTTTCTGGACTTGGAATAATAGGGTATGTAATATTATTGCTCGGAGTTGTGTTGGATATGTTTAACATTTTTAATATTAACGATGGTGCAGGTATGCTTATATATCTTCCAGGTGGATTATTTGAATTATTTCTTCCGATATGGCTTTTTATAAAAGGTTTTAATTCATCAGCAATCGTTTCAGTGTACGACAAAACATACAGACAATCAAACCTTAATGTGAGATAATATGCAAAAGATGAAAGCAATCATTTGCACCAAATACGGGCCACCGGAAGTCCTGCAGCTCAGGGAAGTGGAAAAACCTGAGCCAAAAGATGATGAGGTACTTATAAGAATATACGCAACAGCTGTAACAGCTAGTGACATCTTCATCAGGGGTTCTCAGATACCTGTTAAATTTTGGATCCTGATGCGATTGGCGATTGGCTTGACAAAACCAAGAAAGTCAATAATCGGATTAGTGCTGGCCGGAGAAATTGAATCGACAGGCAAAAATATAAAGCGATTTAAAAAAAGTGACCAGGTGTATGGGCTTACCGGGTTCGGACTTGGTGCTTATGCTGAGTACAAATGCATGAAGGAGACAGATTCTACGCATGGGTGTTTGGCTATTAAACCAGATAACATTTCCTATGAAGAAGCTACTGTGGCAGCCTATGGAGGTCTTCTGGCATTTCAATATATGGAAAAGGGAAATATCCGGCCCGGACAGGAAGTGCTTATTTATGGGGCTTCCGGAACAACAGGAACAACAGCAATCCAATTTGCTAAGTACTTAGGGGCGAAAGTCACTGCTGTTTGCAGTACCGCAAATTTAGAATTGGTGAAATCGTTGGGAGCTGATAAAGTAATTGATTACTCCAAAGAGGATGCGCTAAGTCCGGGAATAAATTACGATTTTATTCTTGACGCGGTTGGTAAAAGTAAATCTTCAAAATTAAAAGTTGCATGCAAAAAAGCGCTTACTGCTGGAGGGAAATATGTATCAATCGATGATGGAAGCTTAATGTTAGACTCAAATCGGCTTTCATCAATCAAAGAGTTGATTGAAACAGGACATATTAAGCCAGTCATTGACAGAATTTATCCATTAGAACAAATTGTCGAAGCACATACCTACGTAGGGAGGGGACACAAATCAGGAGGCGTAGTAATAACTGTGAAATGAAACCATTAAAATTACGAAGACATAATCGTAGCGGTTATAAAATAGTTAGTGGCAATCAAACAAATCAGAGAAATGAATAATATGGAAGACGGATTAAAACTTTTTTGGAATAGGTATTTTAAACTCGATTGGAAATTTGGATTATTCCTTTTGTTAATAATTTGTATTCCGAGATTTGTTTTAGTACTCAAAGCCAATGAAACTGGTAATTATAGCTTTATTGGTATGATAATGTTTATTTCTGCAATGGTACCTTTTATTTTCCTGAATAAACATGGCCGAAAACAAATAGGAATATCAAAAACAAATAAACTTAAATCATTAGTTTATGCATTGATTGCAGGTCTTGTTTTTAGCTACATATTATACCTGACAGGAAATTATTTATATGGGAATACTTATGAAAACTGGTATGAATATATTGGGAAATCATATAAAATTCCTGACGGAATATCCGGCCAGGAAAAGAAAATAATGTTTGCAATCATGGCAATTACAGGAATGACTTTTAGTCCAATTGGAGAAGAATTGTTTTTCCGGGGAATTGTTCATAATAGTTTTGCCAATTCTCTTGGAGATAAAAAAGCTTCAATTATTGACAGTTTAGCTTTTTCTTTAACACATATTTCTCATTTCGGATTAGTTTTCATAAACAATAATTGGGACTTTTATTTATTGCCAGCATTGATTTGGGTTCTGAGCACGTTCCTTGTAAGTGTACTCTTTTTTCAAATGAAAAGAATTACAGGTTCGATTTGGGGAGCGGTTCTTTGTCATTCCGGATTTAATTTAGGAATGATTTATTGTATATTTTATTTGATGTAAAAATGAAACGAAAGCAAAAAAAGATATGGATTGTAATTATTGGTTTGATAATCATTCCAATATTAGGATTTAAAATTTACTTTGAAATCAGTAATGCTGTCTATAATAATAAGATTAAACAAATGGTTGACAACAATGAATTAACTGTTCAGATTGAGAGTTCAATTGAACACAAAACTTTGGAAATGAATGGATATGAAATCCATTATAATGTATCAGGAAAGGAGAATAATGATCTGATTGTATTTTTACATCCTGCTTTTTCTGACCATCGGGCATTTGATCAACAGATTGATTACTTCTCAAAAGACTATAGAGTTATTACCATTGATTTAATAGGACACGGATTATCAAAAGCAAATAAATCAAAAGATAAAATTGATGCATCCTCAGAACACATTCGTAGAATTCTTGAATTAGAAGGAAAGGATCGAGTAAATCTTGTGGGTGTTTCAATGGGTTCACTAATTGCACAATATTTTGCACTTCAATACCCTGATAAAGTAAAATCTTTAACAGCATTAGGAGGGTATGATATCAACAAAGAAAATAAGGAAGTTGAAAAAGCACAAAGGTCTTCAAATTTGGGTTTGATACTTAGAGCGGCTTTTTCAATGAAATCATTTAGAAAGAAAACTGCTGAAATTACGTGCATAACAAAAAAAGGGCAAGCCTTCTTTTACGAAACCTCCAGTTTTTATGAAAGAAAATCATTTAGAGTTATGCAGGGGCTTCAAAATGTTATAAAAGACAGAATGAATATCAAACCCAAATACCCAACATTGATAGTAACTGCTGAATTTGATATAGAATTGGCAAAGAAACTGGCAAAAGAGTGGCATACAAATTCAGAAAATAGTGAATATTATATTATTAAAAATGCCGGACATTGTGCTAATTTAGATAACCCATTAGAATTCAATAGCCTGGTAAAGGAGTTTATAGATAAATTAAATAAATGAAAAATATCAGAGATATAATAGAGAAAAAGGTTTTTGAAACATCATTCATTGATACTCATGAGCATTTGATTGATGAGTCAGAACGGTTGGATTGTATCGAACCAATAATTCCTTGTGATGATTGGGCGTTATTGCTTAATCATTATTTTGGATTCGACTTGATTTCAGCAGGATTATCAAAAGAAAAGTTTGATAAATTATTCTCAAAACAGTTTAATCCGATTGATAAGTGGCAAATCTTAAATGAATACTGGCCTTATCTAAAAAACACAGCTTCAGGAATAGTATTTCGAAATACAATCAAGGTACTTTACGGTATCGACGAGATTTCTGCAGATAATATTACTGAACTACAAAACAGATACGAACAAACAAGGAAAAAAGGATTTTATAAATATATCATTCAAGATGTAGCAAATATTAAGCATTGTCATGTACACTCACCGATTAGTGCATTTAAAAACAGTGAGTCTCCTGAATTATTGCATCTGGATATTGCATTAAATGGATTAATTCAGGTAGTAGTAAAACCTTATTCTGTTCCCGTAAACGTTAAGATTAATTCTTTATCAGATTGGCACTCGCTAATTGATTGGTGGTTTTCCGAATATAACCAAATTGCAAAGGGAGTGAAAATTGGGAATGCTTATTTTAGAAGGCTTGATTTTGAAAGGATCGATGCCAACGAAGTTGAAAATATATTTATAAGAAAAATCAATTTACAAATAATTAGTCCCGAGGAAGAAAAAAAACTTCAAGACCATTTGTTTTGGTACTGTGTTGACAAAGCTACTGAATACGGATTGCCTGTAAAAATGCATACAGGCCAATGGGCAATGAATAATGTAATGAATATGCACTGGGTAAAGGACAACCCATCAGATTGTGCTTCACTGTGCAAGCAAGCTCCAAATACAAGATTTGTCTTTTTCCATTTATGCTATCCCCATTATGAGGAAATGCTTTCTTTAGCAAAAAGTTATTCAAACGCATACATGGACATGTGCTGGTCTTGGTCTATTAATCCTTTGTCCGCTAAAGATTTTTTGAAAAAATTTATACTTACCGTACCAAATAATAAAATCTTCTCGTTTGGTGGCGATGATAAGATTGTTGAGAATCTAATTGGACATGCTTTTGTCGCTCGCAAAGGGATTGCTCAAGCCTTGACTGAATTAGTAACTGAAAATTGGATAACAATAAGTGATGCATTAGAATTAGTAGATAATTTAATGTATAAAAATGCTGAGAAAATATTTGAAAAATAAAACATACTGGCGCTAATGTATATTTAAACTGCATAATGGATAAATATGAAAAAGAAGATAATAATAATCGGTGGTGGAATTGCCGGCTTATCTGCCGGAATTTATTCCGCAATGAATGGTTTCGATACCGAAATTATTGAATTGCACAATGTAGCCGGCGGACAATGCACGGCCTGGGAACGCAAAAAATATCGTTTCGATTATTGTTTGCATTGGTTGGTAGGTACTTCGAAAGGCGCTTTTCATGAAATATGGAAAGAAACCAATGTTATTAATAATGAAACCGAAATAATTGACCACGAAGTTCATTCTCAAATATTTGATAAAGACAGAAATAAATTAATTATTTATACAAATATAGACCGTTGGGAAAAATACCTTATCGAAATTGCACCTGAAGATTCGAAAGCCATCCGAAGAATGTGTAACGATATGCGTAAAAGTGCTTTATTGGAACCTTTTGCGTTACCACCCGAACTTCGTAATCCGCTCGACTATATTCAGGATTATTCCTGCAATGCTTCCAATTCTTATCCTGGTTAAAAAATTCGGAAGGTTAACCTGTAAAGAGTATTTTGATAAACTTGACTTTAAAACTGAAAAAATAAAATCGTTTTTACATGGATTGTATGGCGAAAGAAATTATTCTGCATTAGGTTTTATTTTTATGCTTGCCTGGTTTAATCAAAAAAATGCAGGCTATATAAAAGGTGGTTCTTATCCTTTGGCTCAGCGAATGGTGGAAAAATTCGAAAGACTTGGCGGGAAAATTTCATACAACAAGAGAGTTGAAAAAATTATTGTAGAAAACAACATGGCAAAAGGTGTAATTTTAACTGATGGAACAAAGATTTTATCCGATTATGTAATCAGCACTGCCGATGGTTATACTACCATCTATAAAATGCTGGAAGGAAAATACATTTCTAAAAAAATTGATTTTGCCTACAAAAACTGGGAATTATTTACACCGCTTGTTCAGGTTTCGTTTGGAATAAATAAAGTGATTGAATATGCATCTCCAATTATTATAAATATTTCAAAAGATTTAAAAATAGGACAGAACCAAATTGGAATACGGTTATTCGATAATGAATTATTCGTACGACACAACCATGGCACCCGAAGGAAAAACATCTATTGTTATGCGCTACGACAGCCCCTGGAAACTTTGGGAAAATTTAGAAGGAGATGAATATAAAAATGAAAAACTTCAAATAGAAAAAGATGCAACCGGCTTTTTGGAATTAGAATATCCGGGTATTACTCAAATATATTGAAGTAATTGATGTAGCAACACCTAAAACCGATGTTCGTTTTACCGGAGTAAAAGATGGTGCTTACGAAGGGTTTATGCCTTCGAAGGAAAATATGATGAAATCGTTGGATATGCAGCTTCCTAAACTTAAAAATTTCCTGATGGCAGGACAATGGCTATTCCCGGGCGGTGGACTTCCTCCATCAGCACAAACAGGTAAATGGTCAGTTCAATTGATTTGTAAAAAAGAGAAACAAAAATTTATCTCAGACAAATAAGGAAAAATGAAAAAAATCATCCATTAAAAATAATAGCTATGAAACGACAAATTATTCTGACAGCATTGCTAATTTCTGTTTTCTTTAGCGCAAAGGCTCAAACTGATTCTGCAATAGATAGTTTATTAAATCAGTATGTCTTATCATCGCCAACTAAGGATGCCGGAATACTTGTTGGTGTTATTGCTTGCAATAAGGATATAGTAAAAACATTCTCAAAAGGAGCAATTGATAAGGGAAATGATTTACGATTAGTATGTCCTGGTTCAAAACCTGCTATCAGCTATTTAATTCTGAAAAACGGGTTAAATATTCAATCTGCGATTGATAAATGGTTTCCACTAAATCAAGGTTATAAAATGTCCGACAAAATCACAATTAAGATGCTGCTGTCAAATACCAGCGGGATCAATGATTATGTTGGATTGCTGTTCAATTGTAAACAAGCCGGTAATGCCCAGTTAACGATTGATACGGCGTATAAAAACAAAGAATTAGCATTTAATCCGGGAGAATCTGTGTTGTATTCAAACACAGGTTTTAATATGGCCGGAATTATTTTAGAAAAGGAAACCGGGAAAACTGTGGATGAATTATTATCAGAACGGTTTAAAGGAATCTCACCTTCCATAAGAATGGATGATGGTAAGGGTAATTATCCAAATGGATACATGCCCTGGCCCTATCACTATAGTTTATCATCTTATTCCGGGGGTTTGATTGGCACAATTGAAGATTATTTAAGAATGATGGCGTATATAAGTAAACAACCGGAATTTAAAATAATGACGGATTGGGTTAAGGTCATACATGGGTGGAAACATGGCCTGGGAATCGAAGGAGAAGGAAACAACATTATTTATCCGGGTAATTCTGGCGCAAACTTGTCCTGGTTATTAATGGTTGATACGAAAATTATCTATGTTCATACAGCAAATGAATTGGATTATGATAAGTTTCAAGGATTCCTCAACAATGTGATTCCATTACTGACCAAACAATAAAAGCAATTTGCCTGATTTATAATGATATAAGAATAATTGAGCATGAAAACAAATTTCCTTATGTTCATCTTTCTACTGCTTGTTAACGCTGGTTTTGCACATACAATCCCTAATGACAGTTTGTATTTAGGGCAAATTCCTCCGGGAAATATTCCTGAAGTATTTAAGCTGCAGGTAAGTCCTGAACACTTTGCAGCCGAAAGAATTGCGATTTCAAATGATGATAACAAAATATATTATTCTGAAATAAAAAGCCATTACCCCATAAATTCTGCAAGAATTAAAAATTACAGATATTCCGGTGGCAAATGGACGGGACCTTTCGTTTTGTATAAAGATTATTGTGCTCCTGCCTTATCGCTTAGCGGTGATACCATGTATTTTGAAAATGGAGCTTTTGAAACTTATTTTTCTGTTAAAAGAAATGAAAAATAAGAAAAACACCAAACGCCTAACACACGCTTTGTTCATTGGCTGGCTGACCCCGCTAAAGTGGGGCATTTAACAGGTTGCTACCGCATTCATGTTGTCGCTACTGCGAAAGTGAACGCTTCCGCAAACCGCCCATAACCTTGGTAGTATGGGGCATTTTAAAAAGAAAAACGCGAGTTCAATTTAAGATTTAAAAAATGAAAGAGACTTTTAGTAATAGAATAAGCAAAGATTTAAAAGAAAGTCAGATTGATTGGAAAGTTATCATTTCATTCATACCCATCGCATTCATCACCTATCTCTTCCATGAATCCGGACATTGGATATTCGGAGAGCTTATGGGAAATGATATGATATTAGGACTAAATAATTGTGCTCCGAGAAATGGTTCTTTCATAAAAGAAACTCATGCTCTCTGGTCTGCGATAGGTGGACCTGCTTTTACTATCATTCAGGCTTTAATATTTATGTTTATTGTTCAGATAACTAAATCAATTTATGCGTATTCAATTGTGTTTTTTGCTGCGTTTTCACGTTTTTTTTCAATTGTGTTTGGCGGAATTAGTCTACAAGATGAATCAGGGATAGCTGCAATGCTTGATACAAACAAATACCTGGTTGCCATGATTGTACTACTAATTCTGTTTTTAATTATCTGGCGATGCAATCGGATTATGAGATTAAATATGAAAGCGGTTGGATATTTTACCGTTCTTGGAACTTTCGCAATACTTATTGTAATCGGAGTAAATCAAGTTATTATGAAATAATAAACAACGGGGCACAAAGGATATAGCAAATGCGGGTTTGCGTGTTCGTTGAAACATTTGGAATCTTTATATACTTTTGTCATGGCAGACAGTTGAGTAACAATTTATTCCCGCACTTGCTTTAGCGTCGGCCGTTACGACCCACGCTAAAGCAAGACTAATCACAAAAAAAATTAAAATCCAATTGCAGTGAGTGAAAAATAGCCTATCTTTACATCGTATACGATATACGATATGACATTAAAAAAAATAAATTTCAGAGACCAAATTCGAGTAATTATTCTTGATTCTATTTTAAAAGGTCAATTGACATTAGGTGCAAAACTTTCATTGGCAGAGTTTGCCAGAAAGCTGGATACAAGTGTAACCCCTATCCGTGAAGCTTTTACTCAATTAGAAATAGCCGGAATACTTGAGTCAATACCTTATGTTGGATTTTGTGTAAAAACCCTTTCTCAATCAGAAGCCAAAGAAATCTACACTTTAATTGGTATGATTGAAGCACACGCTCTTTATACTAAATATTCGACCAAAACTGTACATCGCCTACTGAAAATTGCTAAAAAGATTGAAAACAGCAATTTGGAGCAAGAAAAATTAATTGCTGACAATGAGTTTCATGAATTGCTTATTGATACAAAAACTCATCATGTTGCTTTTTCAATTCTTAAAAACTTAAAGGCTCAGGTATTTCTATTCGAACTGCAGTTTATGAAAAATAGAAATTCCAACATTACCAATGACGAAGACCACAAGACCATAATAGAATTAATTCAAAAAGGGGAATCAATTACTGAGCTTATTAGGCTGCATTGGAAGAACAGTTATCAATTTGTCATAAATCAAAATAATATGAAATGAAAAATCTAATTATTGCAATAACATTATCTGTTTTCACATCCATAATTTGTTTTGGGCAAAATTTTGGGAAAATAGATTCATTAACTGCTAATTTACAGAAAAAATATAACTTAAAAGGTGTAGGAATTGTTGCTGTTCAAGGCAATGAAATTATCTATCAAAAAACATTCGGTTATGCGAATAAAACAAATCTTTTTACTGATTCCACTGCAATTTATATTGCTTCTAATACCAAAGCTTTTATTGGATTGTCGCTAGCAAAGTTGGCGTTTGAAAAGAAAATTAACTTCTCGGATCCTATCACCATATACATTCCATCCTATTATTTTCCAAAACAGATTGAAGCGGAAAAAATAACGATAAGTAATTTAATGCAACACACTCATGGTTTATCAAATGACCCGATGGTTTTCAGAACTGCTTATTCCGGCGAGTTCCCTTCCGATTTGAAAGAATTATTAAAATTTACTGTTTATAGGCAAGATTCTTTGACTTATGATTTTAAATATAGTAATCTGGGCTACTTATTAGGTGGAATTATTATAGAAGAAGTTACTGGTAAAAACTGGAAAGATTATGTTGACGAAAACATTTTCAATCCAATAGGTATGCTGGAAACATCTTCGAATATCAACTTCAAACAAAGTTTAGAAGCGATGCCTTTTGAATATTATTCTGACGAATCCATTTCATCAAGAAAATCAGAGAACACACTTCATTCGGCAGGAGGTATTTTTTCTACTCTTGGTGATATGGCAAAGTGGTTGCGAATTTTTACAAATGACAATCAGAAAATCTTTAACCCAGCGCTTATTAGAGAGTATTTAGATTCACGAACCTCTGTCGGAGACAGAATGGGCCCCTTTACAATGGACGAATATGGCAACGGCTGGATTTATGGTACTTTAATGGGAAAGACATTATTTTTCCATTTTGGGAGTTTTCCTGGTTATGAGTCTATTATATCTTTTAATCAAGAAAAGAAAATTGGGGTTTTTGTGTTTGTAAATGAGCGAATAGGTGGTCAAAGAATAGCAGCCATGCTTACAGCATATTTCTATTTAGTAGAAAATGAAGACTCGGAAGCAGATGGAAAAATTAAAATGTTTTCCCAATTTATTGACCCGTTGTATTCAAAAACAAAACCCGAAAGAACAATATTCACATATCAAAATACAGATGAATTGACAGGAACTTATTTTAGCCCAGAATATGGCCATTTAATAATTGATAAGACTTCTAATGGGTTTACGTTTTCATTAGGTAGACTTACCAGTTTGGCATATTTGGATACTGAAAATAATGGGATATTAATTGAATGGACCCCTGGAATCACCGAACATTTTACTATTTCAAAGGATAACAAAGTTGTCAAATTAATATATGGTGAATTTGGCGAATTTTTAAAGCAATAACCTAAGGATCAATTTTCCTAATTTTGGAAGAAGCACTGGTGGTAATAATAGATAAAAGCTAATTGGCGCTTACCATTCATCCAGACAAAGACATGAAAGGAAAAACAACATACAAATCAAGGAACATCCTGCGAGGCAAGCGCCAAATGGCCATATGGCGGGAACGTTAATCAAAAATTATTTAAAGAGTAATTAAAGATCATTTCAAATAGTAATTGAACAAAGGTAATCGTTATTCATCCTGAATACATAGAATACAAAACAGTAATAATGGAATTCAAATTATTTCTCAGCAGCATGGTAGCGATATTTGCGCTGGTAAACCCGGTGCACAAAATATTGGTGATCACTTCGCTGCAGTCGCAATTTTCGGAAAAAGAGCTCAGGTATATTACCTATAAATCCTCCCTGACCGCACTCATCATTCTTATTTTTTTCCTTTTCCTTGGCGAATTAATTTTTACGTATGTATTCCATATCCAACTGTATGCTTTTAAAATTACCTGCGGGATTGTCCTGGTTTTCAACGGACTTTCAGGCCTGCAAAAAGGTGTTTTCCTGAAGGTTGATGAAAACATCAAAATTGCCGATCTCACGGCTGTTCCGATTGCCATGCCTATGATCGCAGGACCGGCAACCATCACGGCAGCCGTCACATTTCCATCCCACTAAGGCAGGCTGATTACCATCCTGTCCATTGTGGTCGCTCTGGCACTTAATCTTCTTCTGATGCTCAATGCCAAAAGGATCGGCAATGTACTGACCAAATATAATTTCATGAATGCACTGATCAGGATAACCGGATTGATCGTTGCGACCATCGGCCTGCAGATGGCCTTTGACGGAATAACAAATTACATCAGCACCCTGAACGGTATCTAAATGCAAAGCCATACTATTCTCACTTTCATCAGTGAATGAATCAGTACAACCCTGATACATATTAAGAAATAAACTTTAAAACGATTGAATACCGGATGCCTAATTTTCCCTGGCAAGCCAAAGCGCAGGATTGAGAAGCGTTTTTCCCTGCCATAATTCGAAATGTAGTTCGGTTTTATTGTCTTTCGCATCGGTATTGATGTTTCCGATTTCCTGCCTGGTAGTAACCTTATCGCCTTTCTGTACAAATACCTCCGAAAGGTTGGAATAAACCGAAAGAAACTCTCCGTGGCGTATCATGATCACATAATTGTAGTTGGGAATGGACATCACACGGGTAACTTCCCCGTCGAATATAGCGCGGGCTTTTGAATCCTTGTCAGTTAGAATATCAATGCCGTTGTTTTTGGTGATCACATTTTTCAGTACCGGATGCGGGTGCTCACCGAAAGTAGATGAAACGATCCCTCTTTCGAGGGGCCAGGGAAGTACGCCCTTATTCAGGTTAAAATCGGTAGAAAGCTTAACTTCACTGGGAGTCAGATCGAAACTTCCCGTTTTGGTTGTACCGGTTTTTTTGGATGCAGCATTGATTTCCTCAGCAATGATCTTTTCGATTTCCTTTTGCAATTTTTTGGCGGCTTTTTCCTTCTCCTTTATCGTAACCAACAACTGTTTCTCTTTTTTATTCAGCTCTGTGATGGCTTTACCCTGCTGAGTTTTTTCAGTATTTAGCTTATTGCGCTCCGATTCAATTAAGCGGAGCAGTTCAACCTTAGCTAACTTTAAATTTTCGAGGTCTATCAGCTTTTTATTAATTTCTTCCCTGGTCTGATCAATGAGTTTTACCTGATCTTTACGGTAGGAGGAATATTGCTGAAAATACTTTAATCGTTTATATGCCTGGTTGAAATCGGCAGCCGAAAATATAAACATCAGCTTATCGTATGAACTCTTGTTTTTATAAGCGTAATAGATCATTGAAGCGTATTCTTCTTTCAACTTGACCAGCTCATCATTCAAATCGGTTAACCTTTGATTGCTTAGGTCAATCTGTTCATTCACTGCCGATATTTCAGCATTAATGTTTTGAATCAGCTTTTCACGTGTTGAAATTTGCTTCCTGATGATGACAAGTTGATTGAGGGTGGTTTCCTGCGATTTTTTAGTTTCATCAAGCAGTCTTGAATTGTATTTGATTTCCTCTTCAATTTTTTGTTTATCCTTTTCAAGGCTGGTTTTTTTATCCTGCGAATAAACCAGACCGGACGATAAGAGCAGCAGTATTTGCAGGATTAGCAAACCATTCAAACGTCGAAATAAATTTACTGTCAGGGAAGTCATAGTATAATCAAAACCAGAAAATTCAAAAATACATGATTATTGGATTCGTTCATACTTATCCGAAATTTTAAACGGGAATTCCTGGGGTTCATCCATTGCGATTCTGTTATAATCCAGATCAACCTGAATAGGCTTATCGGCCATTAGATCGAAGAGTATCCTGTGAGGAAACAATTGTCCAGCGAGGGATTGAAATTCGGAATAGGTGGCATCGAGCTTTTTGTTTTCCTTTTTAACCTCTTTTATCTTCATCTGGGTGATCTTAAATGTCTCTGGGTCAAGAAAAATATTTTGGATGTAAATCCGCTCCTCATCTTCTCTTGTTTTTACATATTTTTTTAGTTTTTGCCTGCCTGCCGTTACAAGGTGATATTCCTTGCTGTCGTAAGTTGCTCTGAACTTCCCGTCTTCGTAATACGTAAGATCATTTCCCAATAGCAGGGTTTGAAAAACATCGTAATCTATGTTTGCATCCAGAAACGTATTCACCTTTGTATAATCGCCCGTGAAATAGGTCTTGTTGATCCGGTTAATAAACTTTACGCTATCATTAGTGATCATAAGCCTTGCCATTTCAATTCCAAGTGCCGGCGAAAGAGTCAACCAGATAATACTGTCTTTCTTCATGCGTACCTGCCCGGTTACGGATGTTTTCTTTTTGTCAATGATCAGGTCAAGACTGAATTTTGCAGAAAACCACTCAAACTTTATTTCATTTTCCTTGAGTTTGGTAAACAGATAATCTGCGCCATATTCTTTCAGCGGACTTTTGATGGTTTTTCGGGTGGATTCGCATGAGATCATACTAAAAGAAAGGGCGATCAGAAAAAAAATGGAAACCTTACCATTCCGCGTTGAAATAAGCAGAAATAAGCGACGCATCAGGTTTAATTTATGGTAAGGCGGGTTCCTTTTCAATTGTTTAACTTTTCATGAAAAATAGTCAAATTATTTGAGATTCTCACTCGACCAGTTTTTTCTGTTCAATTTTTTTCTCAAGTAAATCAGATCCTTTACCTTTTTCCTGCGCCCTGAGCCAGTATTGATAAGCTCCATCAAAGTCGCCCAATTTCCACAATACATCGCCATAATGTTCAAGGATTACGGCACCGGCTCCAGCTTCATCTTCAAGGGCTTTTCCAATCCAAATTTTGGCTTCATCATACTTGCCCATCTGATACAGCACCCAGCCATAAGTGTCCTGGTTTGCCGAACTGTTGGGTTTAAGTTCCGTCGCCCGCTTTGCCATATCTTCAGCCTTTTCAAGATTTTCGTTGCGCAACGAAAGGTAATAAGCATAATTATTCAATACATAGTCGTGATCAGGATCGAGTTTTAAAACCTTCTCATAGGCTTCATCCGATTTGACATTATCCTTAAGCTGGTTATAAGCATCACCCAGGTATGCGTAAAACTGAACTTCCATCAGCACGTTGTTGATCACCAGGTTAAGACCTTCCTTCAGAACATCCACGCACTTTTCCCATTCTTTCTTTTGGTAATAAGCGCCTCCGGTAAAGAGGAAGGGTAGGGGCTGCTCCGGAAATAATTCCATCGCCAGCTTGCTGTCGTTAAACAGTGCATCCTGATCTTCCATCTGAGAGTCGGTGAATAATAGCTGTTCCCATACGAGGTATTTACTGCTGTCAATGGCGATCACTTTTCTGAAAATATCTCTTGCCTCGGCATACTGTTTATCCTGGTAAAGAAAGTCGCCATACATCGAAAAAGCCTTGGGATCGTTGGGATGTGTTTGGATTAAAATCTCCGACAATTCCAGTGCCTGATCCTTTAAGTCGGAATAGATTTCGGCAACGGTATAATAATTAAGTAAAATCTGAATCTTGGAATCTATGTCAAGGCCGGGATTGGCAAATCCGGTTTTTAACTCTTTGAAAGCTTTTTCAGGTTGTCCCTGTTTCTTGTAAAAATCGGCGAGGGATATATGAACATAGGGATTGGTTGGGTCAATTTCTATAATTTTTTGGTAGGCTTTCTGTGCTTTGTCTTCCAACCCATTTGCAAGACATAATTCAGCCAGAATCGCATAATATTTGCTTTCGGTCGGAAACTGTGTGCAGAGTTTTTCCACTTCCTCAATCGCTTTATTGATCTGACGGTACTGAAGGTAAATACTTTGCTTTTTTATTGATACCTCTTCAGTAATTCCAATTTTCGCTTCCAGGTTATCATAAACTTTGATAGCTTCGTCTGATTTTCCGTCTAACAGATATGTTACCGCCAACTCATTATAATAATCAAGATTAAAGGGTTTGGCTTCAATTAGATTTTTATAAACCTTAACAGCATCATCATATCTTTCGAACGAATTGAGCAGGTTCCCATAAAGCTCAAGATAATAAACATTGGCAGGATTTATTGCAGAGGCCCGTTCGGCCAAAATCAGTGCTTTTTCAGGATTGTGCTGCGTCAGGCTGATCTGCGCCAATTCGTACATTGAAGCATCGTCCATAGGATTCATCTCCAGACATTTTTCGAACAGATTCGCAGCCTCTGTAAAATTACCGAGAATTTTCTGCTTGTTAGCATCAATAAAAATCTCTGAATTATCTTTTACAACAGCGGATTTCTGATTTGCCGGAATGTCCTTCCGGGCAGCAACAGACGCCTCTTTGGTTTTGCATCCGAAAAAAAACAGACCGGACAGCAAGAGAAATATTGGGATGTATTTGTTCATCAATTATTCTGAACCTATCTTATGAATTTATATTTGATTTATAGGGTTCCCGTGCTTCCAAAACCACCCGCTCCGCGATTTGTTTCGACCAATTCCTCAACTTCGAGCCATTCGGCTTGTTCGTGACGGGCTATGATCATTTGAGCAATGCGCTCCCCATCGTTGATGATAAAATCTTCAGTTGAGATATTCGCAAGGATGATCTTAATTTCGCCGCGATAATCGGCATCAATGGTGCCTGGTGAATTCAACAACGTAATCCCCTTTTTTATGGCAAGTCCGCTTCTGGGTCTGATTTGAGCTTCAAAACCAACCGGCAACTCAATGAACAAACCTGTCGGAATCAAAGCCCTTTGCAAGGGTTTTAATAAAAAGGGTTCATCCAGGTTCGCCCGCAAATCCATTCCTGCTGATGAGGAAGTTTCATAGTTGGGCAATGAATGCCTGGAAGTATTTACAATTTTGATTTTCATTTGACAACATATTTCAAAAGGAACGCAAAAGTAGATAAAATGTTAAAAAGGATAAGTTAATTCTTCATAAAAGCATGATTGGAAATACTATTTCGCCGGTTTGCTGAAAAGTCTCCTTTCCTTGTAATATACCACGGCCATGAAAATTAACAGAAGTGCGGTATTGAAAAATATTTTGTAAAAAACTTGTTGTATTTGAGGCAAAAGACTTATTGAATAAATTACCAATGCGACCATAGAATAGAAAAATATTTTCTTCCATTCATATTGGATCGGATAAAATTTCTTTCCCCAATAATACGAAAGCCACATCATAACAGCATAGGCGATCAATCTTCCCCATGCAGCGCCTGCGTAACTAAAAACCGGGACAAGCAGCACATTGAGCAAAATAGTAATTACGGAACCAATGATGGCAATGTAGGCTCCATATTTTGTTAAATCATTGAGTTTGTACCAAAACGATAAGTTGAAAAAGATACCCAGAAAAATGTTGGCGATCAGTACTACGGGCACGATGAATAAACCTTCCCAGTAATCAGGTCCGATAAAATACTTGAAAGCATCAATGTACAAGAGGATAACCAGGAAAATTATCCATCCAAAAATGACAAAATACTTCAAAACGTCAGCATAAATCTGTGTTGCCTTTGAATCCTTTGCATGAGAAAAGAAAAAAGGTTCGGCAGCATACCTGAACATTTGTATAAACAATGTCATCAATACCGCTAACTTAAAATTAGCCCCGTAAATACCAAGTTCCCGCATGATATAACCATTGGCATCAACAACTCCATCAGGTATTCGGGCAAGGTATTTAAAAACTATTTTATCAGAAACTTCATTGATCATTCCGGCTATGGCGACAATAAGCAAAGGGAAAGCATAAACAAGCATTCGTTTAAGCAGGGGAAAATCCAAATTCAATTTTATTCTGAACAATTGGGGAGTCAAAAGCAACATACATACAACACTTGAAATCAGGGTTGAAATAAATATAAAGCCAACTTTGTATTCGGGATTATAAAAAAATAACAGCGGCGAATCAGGGTTGGTTTTATAAAGGTAATCGCAAAACCATATAAAATAAAGGTTCAACGAAAGATTGACAATAACCGAAATAATTTTAATTGCTGAAAACCGAATGGGTTTGTTTTGCTGCCTCAGGTAGGCAAACTGAATCGCTGTAAAAGAATCAACTGCAACGATAACGGCAGCCAACAATATATAGTCATAGTGATCGGAATATTGGAGAAAACCGGAAATCGGTACAATGAAAATAAATACGATGAGAATAAAAAAAGATGAAAAAAAGAAACTCCCAATTAACGCCGTGCTGAAAACTTTGTCTGGATTACCTTCTTTTTCAGCATGTCTGAAAAAAGATGTTTCCATCCCACCAAGCAGGACGACGAAAAAAAAGGCAATATAAGCAGACAGTTCAGTTGTAATTCCATACTCAAACTCACTGAGTAAACCATGAGTATAAAGGGGGACCAGCAAATAATTCAGGAATCGGGGAACAATTGTCCCCAAGCCGTAAACGGCTGTTTGGCCAGCAAGTTTCTTTAAAGGGTTCAATACTGAATTTTCAACAGTAATTCGTACAAAAATAACAATTTGTTTCAATTGCCAATCGGAGTTTCAGTTCTGAAATAAAATGGTAATAATTTCAACAAAATACGCTACCTATTCATATTCAATATAAATTATGTCTTTGGTTTGGTACAAATTCAAAAAGTGTTTTAAATTAGCCGGATGATTAATTCAGGTAGTTTAAATATATCTGCATTTATCAATATGTCAGGTTATCAACAAAAATTATATCGTATGTGTAAACTTTACAAATTATCCGTATTACTGGCTGTTTTATGCTGTTTTCAGTCAGCCCGGGCGCAGGAAATCAATTATTCCGATAGCTGGGGAAGTCAGGGTTTCACCCTTGAAACACAAAAAAGCAATGGCGTTTCCATTAATTATTCATTAACTGGGATTTCACTTGAAGATGTGGCTATAAATGGGGAGTCGTTAAAATCGGTGAAGGTTTCCGGTATTTTTTTACCCAATGATGAAGGCGCGCCAGATTTAGCAGGGACGGGAAGATTTATTGCTATTCCGCTAGGTGCTACAGCAACAGTAAAAGTGATCGCATCCCGAACCGAAACTATTAAGGATGTGAACATAGCCCCGGCGCCACGCATCCCACTCGACACGGATGATGGTCCTTTGTTTTATGAAAAAAATCAAAAAATCTTTTCAAAAAATGCTTTCTATCCCGAAGAACCGGTAAAACTCTCAGAACAAATGAAACTCAGGGGTGTTGATGTAGTGATACTTGGAATTACTCCATTCCAGTATAACCCTGTTACCAAAGAACTGATCATTTACCGGGATTTAAAAATTGAAGTCACCTTTGAAGGGGGTAGCGGATATGTTGGTGAAGATCGTTTGAGAAGCCGGTGGTGGGATCCGATTATTCAGGATGCTGTCATCAATCCTGCTTTCATCCCGGAAATTGATTACAGTAAAAAATCCGGCTCGGCTAAAACGCCCGATTATGAATATGTCATTATTATTCCCAACGACCCCGTTTTTGTTCAATGGGCTGATACCATTAAAAACTGGAGGACTCTTCAGGGAATCAAAACTGGAATCGTAAAAACTACGGATATCGGTGGCAATACAGTTGCTGCAATCGAAGCCTACGTTGACAATGCCTACAATACCTGGGATATTCCTCCGGCTGCTGTTTTATTATTGGGTGACTATGGCACTGGTACAGCCGGCATCAATTCTCATTTATATACTCACCCGGCAGGCTATCCTGATTTTGCCTCAGACAATAAATATGCAGATGTGAATGGTGATGAGCTTCCAGATATTGCATTTGCAAGGATCACAGCCAATAATGCATCTCAGCTTCAGGTTATGATCTCCAAATTCCTGAACAATGAAAGAAACCCGCCCACAGATCCGAATTTTTATAATTACCCCATCACTGCTTTGGGTTGGCAAACCGAGCGATGGTTTCAAATATGCTCAGAGGTAGTCGGTGGATTCTGGAAAAATGTACAGGGAAAAAATCCGGTTCGTATCAATGCTATTTACAGCGGTACTCCCGGATCGGTTTGGTCAACAGCAACCAATACACAGCAAGTAGTTGATTACTTCGGGCCCAGCGGATTAGGATATATTCCCACTCTTCCATCAACTTTAGGGGGCTGGAGCGGAGGAACACCTTCGGACGTGGTGAATGCAATTAATAATGGTTCATTTATGCTTCAGCACAGGGATCATGGTTTTTATGAAGGCTGGGGAGAACCGGCATTTACTTCCACTTACATAAGTTCACTTACAAATGTAAATAACAAACTGCCATTTGTTTTTTCAATCAATTGTCAAACCGGAGCGTACCATAATACATCCGAATGTTTTGCTGAAAAATTTCATCGCTATACTTATGGCGGTCAGAACAGCGGTGCATTAGGACTGATTGCCGCTACCGAAGTATCGTATTCTTTCGTGAACGATGCTTATGTCTGGGGATTGTTTGATAACCTCTGGACTAACTTTATGCCAGCTTATGGAACCAATCCGGCCTCCAGGGATATTTTACCCGCCTTCGGAAATTCTGCAGGAAAAAACTTTTTATATCAAACCTCCTGGCCATATAATACCGGGGACAAATTAGTTACCTACCGTTTATTTCATCATCACGGCGATGCGTTTATGACAGTATATTCTGAAGTGCCACAAAACCTTACGGTAAACCATGCTACAGCTTTATTGGGGGGAACCTCCTCATTTACAGTTACAGCCAATAGCGGCTCTTTCATAGCCTTGACGGTAAACGGGGAAATCATTGCGACTGCCAATGGTACAGGGTCACCAGTAGTAATGACAATTGCACCACAAACTCCAGGTTCAAATATGATTGTCACTATAACAAAGCAAAATTATTTTAGATATTCGGCAACAGTAGCGATAATACCACCGACCGGACCTTATGTTTCCTATGAGTCTCATTCTTTGAATGACCAGTCGGGAAACAATAATGGGTTAGCTGATTTCGGAGAATCCATTTTATTAAACACAACGGTTAAAAACCTGGGAAGCGAAACTGCCAATAATGTGACCGCTTTGTTGATTTGTTCTGATCCATTCATCACATTATCCGATCCTAATCAAAACTATGGAACAATCGCCGCTGGCGCCTCATCAACTATCAATGGTTCATTTGGATTTAATGTCGCTTCAAATGTTCCGGATGGACATGTTTATAACTTTGAATTACAGGTTTCGGGTTCAACTGATGATATATGGACTTCCTATTTTAGCATAACCGCCAATGCACCTCTTCTTGATCCGAGTGTCGGTTTGACCATCAATGATGCAACAGGCGGCAACGGTAATGGTCGTCTCGATCCGGGAGAAACCGCCACTATTACTGCTGTTGTTGAAAACAATGGTCACAGTCTTTCTCCTTCAGTTTCTGCTGTTTTGACCACTGTTTCGCCCTACATCACCATCAATGCGGGTAGCGATGCCCTGGGTCAGATTGCAGCAGGTGGCTCCGCCTCCGCTGACTTCAATATCACCTGCTCTGCTTCCACACCTGTGGGGCAATCGGTTGACCTGGCGATGGCGGTTGATGCCGGAAATTACGGTTTCAATCATACTTATTATGCTAGTGTCGGACTTGTTCTTGAAGACTGGGAGCTGGGTAACTTCACCCGTTTCCCATGGACATTCAGCGGAAATGCAAACTGGACAATTGCAAATACGGGTCAGTATGAAGGGCTTTACACTGCCAAATCAGGTGTCATAACCCACAGCCAGACATCAGATATGAGTGTGATGCTTCAGGTGACAACTGCCGGTAATATTTATTTCTATCGTAAAACCTCTTCCGAAGCAAGCTATGATTACCTGAAGTTTTTCATTGATGGTGTTCAGCAGGGACTCTGGGCAGGCGAAGTGGCATGGAGCCAGGTTTCTTATCCCGTTACTGCAGGTATTCATACCTTTAAGTGGACCTATTCCAAGGATGGTTCGGTCAGTACGGGTTCCGATTGTGCATGGGTGGATTATATCATTTTCCCCCCTTCGGTTATCGTGGCTCCTGAGATTGTAGTCAATCCATTGTCGTTCAATGTTACTGTTGCACCCGATGAGATATTTACAACACCTTTAACCATCAGCAATACGGGTAATTTAAATTTAACATGGAGTGCAAGTACTGCTATCAACACCAAAGATGGCGGAAAGGCGTATTGTACTGCCAGCGGTGGTTGTGATGAATTACCTCAGCAGTGTTTCGTTCAATACTCTTACCAATACCTCCGGGGCTTGCAGCAGTGGAGGTTATGCCGATTACACAGCCATGTCCACAACGGTTGAACCCGGCATGTCGTACAACTTACTCTTATGTGATTGGAACTTATTAGTACACCTGACGATATAGGGGTTTGGATTGACTGGAACCAGAACGAGGTCTTTACCGATGCGGGAGAGAATGTGGTGTGTGTTACCAGGTGTAAGTACCGGTTTTACTTCCATTTCTGTTCCTGAAAATGCTTTATCAGGTCCGACCCGGATGCGGGTACGCTTAAAATATTCTGGTGATGATTGCGGACTCTTCTTGTGGTACTGCTACATATGGTGAAGTGGAAGATTATACGGTGATTGTGGATGGTGCCAACAAATGGCTTACCATTGCTCCCGGTTCGGGAACAATCACACAGGGCAACAATCAAAACCCGACTGTAACTTTTGATGCAACAGGACTCTCTGATGGAATTTATACCGGTCAGATTACTGTGAACAGCAACGATGCCGATGAAGGTCAGATCGTGATCCCATGCACCATGAATGTTAGCAATGGCTTTACCGTAAACTTAACCGCCATGCTGGAAGGTCCCTTTAGCGGAAGCGAAATGAATACCGATATTAATGGGATTTTGCCGCTCAATCAGCCATACAATGCCGAACCCTGGAATTATTCAGGAACGGAATCGGTGGGTGTGATGCCAGCCAATGCAGTGGACTGGGTTTTGGTTGAGTTAAGGGATGCCACTACTGCTGCCAATGCCAACGTGGGAACCAGGATTGCAAGACAAGCCGGATTATTGCTGAACAATGGCAACATCGTTTCAACTGACGGCAGTCAAATGTTTTTTGCTGCAACGGTTTCCAACAACCTGTTTGTTGGTTGTTCACCACAGAAGCCATCTGGGAATTCTGTCAGCAATATCCATTGACTTTTTCAGCAGGAAGTTACAGCTACAACTTTTCAACTTCTGCCACCCAGGCTTATGGGGTTTCACCGCAAAAGCAACTGGCTTCAGGGGTTTGGGGCATGTTAGGCGGTGATGCAGATTGCAATGGTGAAATTATGCCTGCAGATATTATAACGATTTGGAAGAATTCATCCGGAAAAACAGGTTACCTCATGGGCGACTTTAACCTCAACGGACAGGTGGATAATGCCGACAAAGATGATTGCTGGTTCTCAAACTATGGTAAAGTTTGTCAGGTGCCGTGATGAATTATTCATAAAATTATTTATTAAATGCCGGCGAAAAATACGCCGGCATTTTTTTACCTGCCAACCCTTGCTGAAATTATTATCTTCGCACTAAGTATTAAAAAACATTGCTGATGAATAAGGAAATTGAAAGAAAGTTTCTGGTTAAGAATCACGATTTTAAAAAAATTGAGCGTGGAGTTTTGATTCGGCAAGGTTTTCTCAGCACTGCTAATGAACGTGTGGTGCGTATCAGAATTAAAGAAAGCCAGGCGTATCTAACTGTCAAAGGAATATCCATTGGGGCTTCCCGAACTGAGTTTGAATACGAGATTCCTCTAAAAGATGCAGAAATTATGATCAGCGAATTGTGCGAAAAGCCTGTTATTGAAAAATACAGGTATTGCATCAAAACTAACGATTTTCTTTGGGAGGTGGACGAATTCAAAGGTGAGAACGAAGGACTTATCATTGCCGAAATTGAACTTCGGAGCGAAGATCAGCCTTTCGATATTCCGGAATGGGTTGGCGAGGAGGTAACAGGCGATCCCCGATACTATAATTCAAATTTAATCCGTCATCCATATTCAACATGGTAACCTCAAAATGTTAAAAAAGTGTTAAATAACCGCAAAGGTTTTTTAGGCAAAAAGGAACGACTTACTTTTGTATTGATAATTATTTCTTTCAAATATGAGGTTTTTGCTTTTCCTGTTTTTTTGCATTTCAACTATGACGGTTTTCAGCCAGCCGGTAAAAGCTATTGTTGAAGAAAACAGGGTTTGGAGTACGCTTGAGATTCATTGCCTACCCAATGGAAACAATTATTCCACCTACCATATCAAGTTTGAAGAAGATACCATCATCGAAGGATTTAATTACAAGAGAATGTGGCAAAGTGATGATCAAGCCCTGTCGGAATGGTCGCTTTATGGATTCGTGAGAGAGGATGAAAACAAACGTGTTTATCTGAGACCTCTTAATTATTTCGAAGGAATGGTTTACGATTTTGGATGCGCCGTTGGTGACACTATTAACACCTGGAACATTTATTTGAACAGCGACAGTCTACACTTTGTAGTTACAAATATTGATTCCGTTCTTTTATATGATGGATTTAAAAAGAGGATTACCTTGTTCGAGTACGATAACCTCCTGGAAGAGGTTTGGGTTGAAGGACTTGGCAGCTACTTTGGAATTTTGAACAGCGGTAATAATGCCTATGGTGGTGTTTGTGGATCCAACCAGGCGCTTTGTTATGAAAACGATGGCTCACTTATTTATCAAAATCCGGATTACAATACCTGTTATTATTCAGTTACGGTAAACCTTGACCAGCATATTTCCGGTCAGATAAATTATTATCCGAACCCTGCAAAAGACTTTGTAAATATTAATTTAGCTGATGAGGGAACCAAAGAAATTCAACTGGTAGATTTGAACGGTAAAATAATTTTAAAAAAAATAACTGTAGATAATAAAGTTTTACTAAATTTGCAGGAGGTGAATAAAGGAATTTATTTCGTAAGAATAAAAACAGATAATATTTACTATTTACCTGGCAAATTAATAGTTGATTAATTTTTTCATAATTCGATTCTTTTGGGTTTGGCGGTGTCCACTTATGTGGGCGCCGTTTTTTTATAGTTATAAAATATCTGCATAACTGATTTTTCTACCTTTACCCCCTTTAAAAAAATGTTTCAATATGTTTGCTGAATTAGAGTCCGGTTATACTATTACGCTGGACGAATATCTGAAATTGAACAGATGTTCTATCAGGGATAGTAAAGTAATTTCTCTGTCACGACTGCTTACTTTTTTGGTGGCAGGATTTCTTGTTTATTATTTTGCAAGTAAAGATTTGGTGCCGGCATCAGTCCTTTCATTATTTTTTGGCAGCGCAGTGTTTCTTTTCCTGATGAAATACCATTCCAAAGTATTATTGGAAATAAAAATTCAGCAGGCTATCATCAGCCTCAATCAAACCGAATTAGCTGCACTGAATGGTAATTATTCAGCTTTTGATGATGGTTCCGAATTCACTGATCCGTCACATCCTTATAGCTTCGATCTTGATATTTTCGGTCCAGGATCACTTTTCCAATTCCTGAACCGAACCTCTACAAAAAACGGAGCGGATAAACTTGCCTCTTTGCTTAAAAGACCTTACCTGCAACCCGAAATTATCCGCGCAAACCAACTTGCCGTTGCTGAAATGAGTGAGATGAAATCGTGGCGGCAGGATTTTCGTGCAATCGGTTTGGTGTTTGAGGACAAGAAAAGTGATAAAGAAAAAATATTGAACTGGATTGAGTTGCCTCCACTCTTTGGTCATTTTTTGTTTTCATTATTGTTAATGGTAATCCCAATTCTCACCTTTACAATGATTGCTTTTTTATCGTTTGGGGTAATTAGTGGACAATCCTTTCTGCTTTACCTGGTCGTTCCCCTGGGTATAGCAGGATCATTTGCAAAAAAGATCAACCACCGCCATACCCAGGTGAGCAAGACTTCGGAGATGCTGACGAAATATGCTATGTTACTGAGTAAAATAGAATCCCTGAATGTTACATCACCCCGCTTGGTTGAATTGAAACAAAACCTGGCAATCGGAAACCAAAGTGCGTCAACCAGTCTTAAGAAATTGTCATCCATCCATACTGCACTCGACAACCGGATGAATTTCGTTTCGTGGACATTGTTTAACGGATTACTGCTTTGGGACATTTTGCAGATGCGCCGCCTTGAGAACTGGCAAAAACTTCACAGAAACGAGATTGGTAAATGGTTCGAAACCATTGGCGAAATAGACGCTCTGATCTGTTTATCGAATTTTTATTTTAATCATCCGGATGCTTCTTTTCCCGAAATTCTTTCAGAAGAAAACCTTATCACAGCAGAAGATTTGGGACATCCCTTTATACTCAGGAACCTAAGGGTTGACAATCCCCTGTCAATTCATAAAAGTCAGTTTCTGATCATAACCGGAGCCAATATGGCAGGCAAAAGCACCTATTTGAGAACTGTTGGGGTGAACCTCATCCTTGGCATGTGCGGAGCGCCGGTTTGTGCAAAAGCATTCAGTTTTAAGCCAGTTGAAATTTATACCAGTATCCGAACCAGCGATTCATTACAAAAAAATGAATCATATTTCTATTCCGAGCTAAAACGCTTGAAATCCATTATCAGTGAACTGAAAACGGGAAGAGAGCTTTTCATTATCCTTGACGAAATCCTGAAAGGCACCAATTCAAAAGATAAACATGCGGGCTCTGAAGCTCTGTTAAAACAACTTATCCGGTTCAAAGCTATCGGAATAGTCGCTACACATG
Source organism: uncultured Bacteroidales bacterium (assembly GCA_963840975.1). Classification (GTDB taxonomy): domain Bacteria; phylum Bacteroidota; class Bacteroidia; order Bacteroidales; family JAADJA01; genus JAADJA01. The sequence goes on from CAWJBC010000002.1 coordinate 368,499, forward strand.
ATGTAGCGCTTGGCATCCTTCAGGAATCGTTTCCTGAGCATATCCTGAACCGCTGTTTTGAGGTTGATATTGATGGCGACCGGTTGACGTTCGACTATAAATTACGGGATGGCGTTTCAAAAAACATGAATGCGACCCTACTGATGAGGGAAATGGGGATTACGGTTTAGCTCAAATTTTCAGGATCCCTAATAAATCAATAGGTTTACAATTTCACCACAGCCAACCTATCAATATATATTATTGTCATTTTATCAGTTGTTAATGTATTTTTGCTGCTAAACTTTTTATAAAATGAAAAGAATATTGGTTTTAACCTTGTTGTTGTTCTCTTTGATTGTTAGTATTGCTCAACACCAGAATGTGATGATCAGCACATCCAATTCACCGGAAGAACCTTCCATTTATGTCAATCCAAAGAATACCAATCACATTGTTGGAGGAGCGAACATCAACAATGTCTATCACTCTTTTGATGGAGGCTATACCTGGAGTACCGGCATCCTTACTTCAGTTCAGAATGGTGTTTGGGGCGATCCCGTATTGATTACTGATACATTAGGGAATGTTTATTTTTTTCATCTTTCATGGCCCCAGGCGGGTAGTTGGATTGACCGCATCGTTTGCCAGAAATCAACAGATGGAGGGGTTTCATGGAATGATGGATCGTATATGGGTTTAAATGGTTCCAAAGCGCAGGATAAGGAATGGGCAGTTGTTGACTGGACAAATAATAACATTTACGTTACCTGGACGCAATTTGACGATTACGGCAGTTCCAACCCAAATGATAAAAGTATTATTCGTTTCTCAAAATCAACAGATGCAGGTGACACCTGGAGCGAAGCAATAAAAATAAACGAAGTGGATGGTGATTGTATTGATAGCGACAATACCGTGGAAGGCGCCGTTCCTGCGGTTGGACCCAATGGTGAAATTTATGTTGCCTGGGCTGGACCTGCAGGTTTGGTTTTCGATCGGTCGCTCGATCAGGGTGAAACATGGTTGGAACAGGATATTTTTGTTGACCCCTTCCCGACCGGATGGGATTATGGAATCCCAGGGATCAGCCGGAGTAACGGACTACCCATTACAGTTTGTGATTTAAGCGGAGGCGCTTATCACGGAAATATTTACATCAACTGGTCCGATCAGCGAAACGGCGAAGATGATACGGATGTCTGGTTTGCAAAATCAACTGACGGTGGAGATACCTGGACGGGTCCCATCAGGGTAAACGATGATCCTGCCGGCAAACAGCAATTCTTTACATGGATGGCCATTGATCAGGCTACCGGTTATCTTTGGTTTGTTTTTTACGACCGAAGGAATTACACCGACACCAATACCGATGTTTACATGGCTGTTTCGACAGATGGGGGTGAAACTTTTGTTAATTTTAAGATCAGTGAAGAACCATTCCTTCCCAACTCAAACGTATTCTTCGGCGATTATAATAATATTTCAGTGCACAATAATGTTATCCGACCCATCTGGACAAGGCTACAGGACAATAATCTCAGTGTTTGGACAGCCATTATTGACCCTGATGCCTTAATCAACACTGATGTGAAGGAAGCGGAACAAATTCCTTTTGCAACCATGGAACCCAACTATCCGAATCCTTTTATGCAAAATACAGTTATTTCATTCAAACTGCTAAAACCCGAAACAGTAAGCCTTAAGGTTCATGATCTTTATGGGAATGAAGTTGTAACCCTCATTGATAATCAGGTAAGGCTTCCGGGCAAGTATGTCGAACACTTCAACTCCGAAGATTTTAACCTATCCTCCGGTGTGTATTATTTTTCTTTGACAGGAAATGGTCTTGCTATAAAAAAGAAAATGATGCTGGTGAAATGATCTTATCTTTTTGCCTATCCCTGAACAGGAAAATTATTCTTTCAACCGTATTTTCATAATTACCGGAAGATGATCCGAGTTTTCAAATTCAAGGTCAATGGTTCGCGTTTCGACAACTTCAACATTGGGAGAGGTCAGGAAAAAGTCAATAGTTGAGCAGGGAGTTGTGGTTTTGTCAAAAGGCTTATCCACATCGCGGTTAGTCGGCAGGCTGCCATCGAATGCCCACGTCCAGCCTTCGGGCATCAAGTCTTTGGGAACTGGACGCAGTGTTTGAACCTTGTAATGAATTGTGCGGTTCACTTCCAGTCCAGGAGGATTTTGGTTCCAGTCGCCACCGATCACAACATAATTTCCTTTATGAAATTCTTCAATAGCAAGTGATCTTATCATTTTCAGTTCTTCATCTCTCAGGTCATCCGCATCATCAAAAGCTGAATTATGGATATTGAAGACAACCAAATCCTGATGATCATCCACCATGAATCTGGTAATCAGCAAACATCGCCTTAGCATGAAGAGCCTTTTGGGCCAGGTATAACTTCCGGGTGTTGCCACTCTTACAGATTCTATTGCGCTGAAAGCCGAGGTGGTAACCAATCCGGACTTTACCTTTCCCATTGGGTTGATAAGTGGTACAGGAACGTACACTGATTGATAATTAATTGCCTTTGTAAGGGCAGAAAGGTTACCAATTGAGGTTATTGATTCCGTTTGGTCCTGATAATAGCTTCGTTTTGAATTAAAATCCACTTCCTGAAAAAGAAAAAAATCAATACTATAAGTTTTGGCAAGAAACTCCTCTATTCCGTTAAGGTATTTAATATTCTTAGCATGGGTTGGCATAACCATTTTCCCTCCTTCATAAAAAAAATCCATCTCTTTCCCCAATCCCCCATAGCCTATATTCCATGTGATAAAATTCAATTCCCTGTTAACGAGAATAGCATTTTGGTTGTGATTGCTGATCAGGCTGTTTTCGGTTGGCTCAGGTTTAAATTCCGTTAAGGAGGCATATATCAGCACGACGGCGAAATAAAGAATACTTATACCGACAAGGCAAATGATGCAAACGATTATCAGCTTCAAAATCATCTTCATTCCTTTCAATTTTTATCTAAAAGTAGTAAATATTTATTATCTATTTTTGTCTGAATAAATTTATCTTTCGACAATATGCCCATTTTAGGATCTATCATAAAAAAAGCTTACGAACTCAGGAACTATCCCCTTGATCAGAAAAAGAAAAAGCAAACTGATCCATTCGAAACCCAGGAGAAAGTTCTTAAAAAGCTGATCCGTAAAGCACAGTTCACAGCTTTTGGTGAACACTTTGATTTTACTGATATCATCAAGCAAAAAAATGTTGTAAAAGCATTCGGTCAAAAGGTGCCCATTTACGATTACAATACCATGTTTCGGAAATGGTGGTTCAGAGCTCTGAACGGAGAAGCTTTTGTAGCATGGCCCGGGAGAGTCAAGTATTTTGCCCTGACTTCAGGCACATCCGAAGCTGCGAGTAAACAGATACCGGTCACCGACGATATGATCCGCGCTATTCGCAAAGCAAGTATCAGGCAGTTGGTTTCAACCGTCAAATATTCTTTTCCTATCGAATTTTATGAAAAAGGGTTTCTGATGATCGGCGGAAGCACCCATCTCCAGTATAACGGAACCTATTATGAAGGCGACCTGTCGGGAATTTCCGCTGGCAACCTGCCTTTCTGGTTTCAGCATTTTTATAAGCCCGGAAAGCGTATTTCGAGGGAAAGAGACTGGAGTACCAAGCTGGATGAGATCATTAAAAAGGCAAAAGAGTGGGATATTGGAGTCATTGTGGGCGTGCCGGCATGGATTCAGATCATACTTGAAAAAATAATTGATCACTACGGCGCGAAATCCATTCACGACATCTGGCCCAATTTATCGGTGTATGTTCACAGTGGTGTTTCTTTTGGACCTTATGGCAAAAGCTTTGAAAAGCTGTTTGGTAAAAAGGTGTACTTCCAGGAATCCTATCTTGCTTCTGAAGGCTATATCGCTTATACTGATGGGTTTAATGTGGGCGGTTTGAAACTGATCCTGGACAATGGGATTTTCTTTGAGTTCATCCCGTTTAACGATGCAAATTTTGATGGAGAAGGCAACCTGAAAAGCAACCCCCAGGCGCTTACCGTTCAGGAGATCGAAGAGGGTAAGGAATATGCACTGCTTATGACAACCTGTTCGGGTGCATGGCGATACCTGATCGGTGATGTGGTAAAGTTTACTTCCAAAGCCAAATGTGAAATAATAATCACCGGAAGAACCAAGCATTTTCTGAGTATTTGCGGTGAACACCTTTCGATCGAAAATATGTCGCGAGCCATCGAAATGCTCGAAAACGAATGTAATATCGCTGTGAGGGAGTTTACGGTGGCAGGAATTGAATATGATTCTATGTTTGCCCATCAGTGGTATTTAGGATGCGACGATCCGCTCGATCATTCCCTTGCCCGGAAAAAAATTGATGAATACCTAAAGGTTTTAAATGATGATTACCGCGTTGAGCGGATAGCTGCAATCCGTGAGGTTTTTGTTGAAGTGTTGCCCACTTCAGTTTTCAGCAACTGGATGAAGATGAAAGGAAAAGAAGGCGGAGCAAACAAATTTCCGCGGGTAATGAAAAAAAATATGCACGCTGAATGGAAAGATTATCTGGAAAGTGTTCAGGGTGTGAAAAGTATAAACCGCAATTGAAATAAATGAATCCATTTTTGCAGGGCGTTTTGGTAGGTTTGACATTTGCAGTTCTTTTGGGTCCCGCATTTTTCTCGCTTATCCAAACCAGTATACATCGTGGATTTCGTTCAGGAGCCTTCCTCGCCATCGGGATATTTTTCAGTGATCTCACCGCGCTAATCTTGGCCTATTTCGGATCTGTTCAGTTTCTGGGTTCCGATCCGCGTGAAAACACGCTGTTCAGTATCATTGGAGGCATTATCCTTATCATTTTTGGCACATTTACATTCATCAGAAAAGTGATAAACCCCTCTGACAGCGTAAACAATAAGAACAATAACAAACCTTCCAAATTTTACGTGTATGTAATCAAAGGCTTTTTCCTGAATGCTGCCAACCCCGGAATGTGGTTTATCTGGGTCACCGTAGTGGTTTCAATCAGTGCCAGGTTTGGCGTAAACAATTATGATACCTACATTTTTCTTGCCGGCGCTTTGGGAACCATTTTCTCAACCGATATTTTGAAATGTTTCATTTCGCACCAGATCAAACATTTTCTCAATTTAAAGATTATGATCTGGATGAACCGTATTGTTGGAATTATCCTCATCGGGTTCGGTACATACCTAATCATCAACCTTATGATAGACCTCGAAAGTATGATCAGAATTTACAAGGAACTATTTAATAAAGGTACCTGATCGAGAGTATTATTGTCTTCAACAGAAAATGATGAAAGAACTGGCAGTTGGCAGCCGGCAATAAAATAAGAGTCGTAAATTGCTGATTGCTGACTGAATACTTCAGACAGAAAGCTATTTATGAATTATATTGCAGCAATTACCGGGATGATATTGATAAAAAACTAAAAACTCCTCTGGCTATAGCCCTGAACATCCAATTTATAACAGATACCGAAATAAACACCACCCCAGAGGTTATGCGACGGAAGGTATTCACCCTCTAAATTTTCGATCCTGTAAGGTTCAGCATTGATTTCCAATAAACCATAGTTGCCACGGATACCTGCACTGATAAAAAACAAATCAGAAAGATGGATATCGGCTCCAATATCAATTACAAGGCTGAAATCGGTTGTTTCGAAGCGTTCATTAATATCTTTGGTATCGGTCGTGAATTGTTTCCCATTTTGATCATCTGCCGGAGTGCCTATCCTCACACCATTCCTTAGATATTCCTGCGTTGCGTCCAACAAAATGCCTACCTGCGGACCAGCAAGAAAACGGAATCTGGTTCCGCCAGTACCAAAAGAATATTTAAAAAGCAATGGAATATTAAAATAACTCAGGTCAATGTCTCTCTCCACATTATAAGTTGAACCATCAAAGGTTTGTTTTCCGTCATATTTCTGCCCCTGAAGGGAGTATTGTAGTTCTGTCATCAATGAAATGTTCTTATTAAAATTATAACCGAGGTTTAAACCCCCGGCATAACCCATCTTGGGTGCATAATCCACTTCAGGTTCGCCATAAAAACTTTGGTTAATGATCCATACTGATGTAACGCCTCCACCGACGCCAAGAACAATTTCTTTACCCTTTTGCGCAAAGGCGCCGAAGAAAAGCAAATTCAAGCTGAATACAATAAGGATAATCTTTTTCATCTGTCAAAATGTTTTAATAAATGAATAACTAAGGGTATTAAACAAGAACTTTTAAATAATGTTTCAAATACAAACTTACGATAAATAAAAACCACCGTTAAACTCAAATAAACTTTATGATTTTATTTAGCTTTGCGCAATGGTATTTGTAACAGGCGGTACGGGATTTTTAGGCACTCACCTTATCTATCATTTACTTTTCGAGGGTAAACATGTGATGGCTTTGAAACGTGAAACCTCTAATCTGGATTTATTCAACCGTATTTTCAATTTCTACCAAAGCTCGCCTCAGCAACTCAAGGGAACGCTGAAATGGGTGAACGGTAATATGCTGCATATTGATGAAATGGATGAACTGCTGGGGATGGATATTGCCGAAATTTATCATGCAGCAGCACTGGTATCATTCCAGCCACAGGACCGGGATGAGATGATGCGATCAAACATCAACGGTACTGCAAACCTGGTAAACGCAGCCCTTAACAAAAGCATCAGGAAGTTTTGCCATGTCAGCTCCATTGCAGCCATCGGTCGCGCCGAAAATCAAAAAAGTATTGATGAGTCAACTGTTTGGAAAGCTTCGCGTCAAAACTCCAATTATGCCATCAGTAAATATGGCGCTGAGCGGGAAGTATGGAGGGGAATAGAAGAAGGTTTACCTGCCGTCATCATCAATCCTTCGGTTATACTCGGTCCGGGTGAAACCCACAGCGGAACGGGAAAGATGATCTCGGTAGTATTGAAGGGTTTAAAATTTTATTCAGAAGGATGCAATGGATTTGTGGATGTTCGGGATGTGGCGGCCATCATGAAACGGCTTACCGAAAGCGATATCAGCGGCGAGCGTTTTATTGTTTCAGCCGAAAACCTTACGTACCATGAAATTTTTTCGAAGATTGCCACAGAAACCGGACAAAAGCCCCCTTTGTTCAAAGCCAACCGCCTGATGGGGCAACTTGCCTGGCAATTATCGTACCTTCAGGGTAAGCTTACCGGTACCAAACCTCTGATCACCCGCGAAACAGCTATCACGGCCGGAAATTCCTATTTGTACTCGAATCGCAAAATCAGGGAGGCTTTAAATTATAACTTTTTGCCAATAAATATTTCGATAAAAGATGCGTGCAGGTTTTATGTGGAAAAGATCAAGTAGTTTGCCTTAAATGTTTAAAGTCAATATTTGAATAAAAATTATTTCCCAGCAATAAGCAGACGTTGAGCTTTAAATTTGCAAAAACAATATGCAGACGTTTTTACAGAAAATTATTTCTTTAAATTTGCACATTCTTAAATAAAAAATAATAAACAGCAACAAAGTATGAAAAAAATTGCTTTGATTTATTGGCCCGAAGGCGGAAATGTGGAAGCTGTTGCCGATAAAATTGTGAGTCATTTCGAAGGTTTCGAAATCGTAAAAGCATCACTCAATATGTTGGACAGGGATATATTGTTAGGATGCTCCAAATGGATAGTCGGGGGTTCTACCGTAGGTTCCCACATCTGGCAGGATGCTACGGATTCAAATAAATGGAACATGTTTTTTAAGGTTTTGGATGAGATTGATATGGAAGGAAAGACAGTTGCCTTTTTCGGATTGGGCGACCACATCCTTTATCCCAATCATTTTGTTGACGGACTGGGTACTTTGCAGGATGAATTCGAGAAGAGGAACGCCAGGATAGTGGGTCAATGGAAAACTGAAGGTTACAAATTTACTGACTCGGAAGGCGTTGAAAATGATATGTTCTTCGGCCTTGCACTCGACATGGACAATGAAGAGGAATTGACCGATAAACGGATAGTTGAATGGCTAAAAATCGTAAAACCGGAATTCGAAAAGAGATTTTAGAATAACTTCCATTAAAATCATCAGATGTTAAAATCCTTTCTGGCCTCAGAAGGGATTTTTATTTTCCCATGATTTCAAATTCGGTTCTTCTGTTCTGCTGCCTTCCTTCTTCAGTGTCGTTCTTTGCCACGGGACGATTAAAACCATATCCTTTAAACGTGAGACGCGAGGGATCAATGCCTTTATCCAAAAGGTAATTGACCACTGAATTCGCCCGGCTTTCAGACAATTTCTGATTATAGGAAGCAGATCCGACATTATCAGTGTGACCTGAAATTTCAATCTTGAGGGTCGGATTTTCCGTCAGCATTTTGTACAGGCGATCAAGTTCGGCTTCCGATTCCGGACGAAGTGTTGCTTTGTTGAAATCGTAGAAGATGTTGTTCAGAATGATTCTTGTGCCTATTTCTGCTTTTTTCAGGTATATGTCCTTGATGATCTTTTTAGCCACAGCATCTTCAGGGATGTCGAAGTTTTCGGAATGGAACAGGTAGTCTTTCCTGATTACTGAAATTCCATAGTTTTTACCCGGCTGGAGTGAAATTAGATAGGCTCCGGTGGTGCTGTTGGATTCAAAGCTCGCCATCAGTTCATTTCTTGAATTGTCAACAATCTCAATTGTAGCCTGCAAAGGAACCTGTGAAGTAGCATCCAGAATCACACCCGACAGCGTAGTGTTCTGTTCTATTGCGGGCTCGGGAGAGGGAGCTGATGAAATCTGCCTGTATGAAGAAACAGGTTGGTTGCCACTTAGAAGCATTGGTTTAGCCGCACCCAAAAAAGTAATGATATAAAGATCGTGTCCGCCATATCCATCCTTTTTCTTGGAGGAATAATAACCCCTCTGTCCGTTTGCCGCCATTGTAAAAAACACATCATCATCAGGTGTATTGATAGGATATCCCATATTTTGCGGGAGGGTCCACTTTCCATCTATCATTTCTGTTTTGAATATATCGAAACCACCCATAGTGTTGTGCCCTTTGGAGCTGAAGTACAATGTCTTTCCATCCTGCGAAATAAAGAGTCCTTCCTCGTCGTAAGGAGTATTGATGGTAGCTCCGATGTTGACCGCATCCTGCCACCTGCCTTTGGAATCGGTTTTACTTACGTAAATATCCTGTCCGCCATATCCGTCATCTCTCAGGCTTGTAAAATAAAGGGTTGTTTTATCAAAAGTCAGCGCTGCCGAAGCCTGTTTCATTCCATTGTTAATAGCGCCAGGCAACTCTTTTTGTGTCGAATAGGTATTGCCTACCAAATTACTTTCAAATATCCGGTTGCCACCTGCTGATTTATAAATAAAAAGAATGGTGCCATCAGATGAAATCCCTGCCGTGGCATCATGGCTGGTACTGTTCAGATCGTACGAGTTTTCGGGCAACAACCATTTTCCATCCTGAAAGTACGATACATAAATGTCCTCAAAGTAATAGGAGTCTTTATCCCTTTTACCTCCGGAAGTATTTTCACGTGCAGAAGTAAACATAAGCAGGGTTTCTTCCGGAATTACCAATGGTCTGTAATCGGGATAGGCGGAATTGGTAACATCGCCCAGGTTATCCACATACACCCTCACCGGCTTGGCAACCAGTTTTTTAGCAGTTTCACATTCACCTATCATTTTATCTATCGTCTTTACATCTTTAGCCAATTGTTCCGGTGTTAATGAACTTTTATGTTCTTTGTATTTTGCGATAGCTTTGTCAAATTGATAATCGAGGTGGAAAGCTCTTGCCAATAAGAAGTTAACATCATTGTATTGCATATCAAGGCTTATCCGCTGATCAATTGCCAATGCCATTTGAAGGTACTTGATGGCTTCCGTTTTATCATTCTGATCAAGGTAACATCTTCCGATCTTATAATCGAGCAGAGCATTGTTCGGGTTGAATTGATACGCTTTAAGGTAATTGTCAATGGCAAGCCTGTAAACTCCCGGACCTTGCTGGTAATACTTATCACCTGCATTTATGTAGTCAAGCGCTTCGCTGAGTTCTTCCTTATGAGAAGGGAAATTGTATTTGGTAAATTCCACACTTTGCGCCAAAGCCAAATTCGTGATAAAAAGTATGTAAAGGCTTGTTATACCTATATTTTTGATCATTTTCATTTCCTTTTAATCATTATTACACTGACTGATAACATATTTTCCGGCTGCCGAAACACCAAGTTCTGAGGCTTTCGTCCAATCCTGGCAAGCGCCTTTTGTATCCCTGATCATCTCTTTTACTACGCCTCTGTTCAGCAATGCATCCCCATATTTCGGATCAAGTTCGATGGATTTTGTGAAATCGGCAATAGCGCCGTCAAGATCACCAAGGTTGTATTTTGCAATGCCGCGGTTATTATATGCTTTGCAAAAATCAGGTTGGATAGCCAATGCCTTATTGTAGTCGTCAATAGCGCCTTTCAAATCTTCGGTAGCAAATTTAATCTTTGCCCGGTTGTTGAACGCAGCATATAACTCCGGCTGTATTTTTAAAGCGGTGGTGAAATTCTCAAGCGCCGATTCCCGATCGCCTGACAATGCAGCCAATTCACCTAAATTATTAAATGCAATTGCAAACGATGGATCGAAGCTAACGGCTTTCATCAGGTCTGATTTTGCCGCCGTAAGGTCATCCATTTCCATTTTAAGTATTCCCCTTTCGTTGTAAGCACTGGCATAGTCAGGTTTCAGCTCGATGGCTTTATCAAAATCATTCAATGCTTGCGAATTTCTTTCTAACTGCGCATATACACATCCCCGGTAATAGAACGCAATCGGGTTCTTAGGATCATTGAGGGCAGCTACCGATAAATCCTCTATTGCTTTCTGGTAATCCTTTTTAATCATGTAAGTATAACCCCTGCCCATGTATCCTTTAGAGTTAGGATCAAGGGTGATTACCTGGCTGAAATCGGCAATTGCGTCATCCCACGAATTCAGCGCCAGGCGATAGCAGCCACGGTTATAATAAGCTTTAACAAATTTTGGATGAAATCCGATAGATTTGTTGAGCAAAGTAATCGCTTCAAGATATTTCTGCTGATTGAAAGAGTTCAGGCTTTCGTTATAAAGCTTTATGGCAAGCAGGTTGTCCTTCGAAGATATTTTAGATGTGTCGGGCGACTGACAATAAATCAACGCTGGAATAAACATTAATGCCAGGCTTATGAATCTTTTCTTGTTCATTATTTTAAAAGATTTAAGGAATACAAACAACGATCTAAACCTTTCTACGGTTAAAATCATTTTTGGTTAACCTGTTTGTGGGAAAATAGTCGCAAATAATTAGAAAACGGAAGACACCTTGTTAAATTAATACTACCTGGTACCCTATGAAAACGTTTTGGTTTTAAAAGTCAAAAAAAACGAATAAGTCATAATCTTAAAATATCATTAATCAAACTATTTCGATTTTGAAATTTTTGACTTTGGTTATTATTTGTCCTGAAGAATCCTTCGGAGATATTTGGAAATTAAATTTTGGAGTTCTCTAATTAAGGCTCGTAAGGTTTTTGTAATGTTCATAACGGTCATAAATCTGGTGAATAAAAGCGTAAGTTTCCTCACCACGGCAATAGCCATATCTTACCACTGAATCATTATAATACTCGGGTTTCGACTTATTTAATAAATAAAAATCCACATTATCATCCCAGATATTCGGATTCTTATTGTATTTTTCCGCCAGCCGCCGTGCATCATAAATGTGAGCAATACCTGCATTGTAGGCAGCCAAAACAAACTTTGTTCTTTCAGCTGTATTTTCAGTCCTATCAGTCAGTTGTTTTTCAAGGGCGGCTATAAACTCAACCCCGGCCCTGATCTGATCCTCCGGCGATGAAAGACTGTCAATTCCATAATGTTCGGCAGTACCCGGCATCATTTGCATCAATCCAAAAGCTCCACTCCATGCAACGGTATCAGGATAGAACCTCGACTCCTGGTAAATGAGTGATGCAAGCAAACGCCAGTCCCAGCCGATCTGACTGCTATATTTTTTTATGATATCATCGTAAGGCGAAATCATTCCAACTTTCTTTTCTGCAATAGTAGCTCGTTTGGCTATGTTTGTTTGTCCGGAATTTTTGAAATATTTATTGTAAAGAAAGACGGATGCCTTTGTATTTTTAAAATTCTCGAGCCAGTAATTGAGTGTATCAAGCAAACCAAAAGCTTCTTTTTTTACAGCCCATGCAATGTTTTGCGAAAAGCTTATTGGTGTCTCAACATCAAGGTTGGAATAGTAACGCTTATTCACCAGAGCAATATGTTCTTCACTGATGGTAAAGTCAATCTCATGCATGGCGACCATTCTGATCAGGTCTTCGACTGTTAAATCGTGTTCCACAATATGAATATCAGCGCCAATTTCGTCAGAAAGGTTGAGAAGCCGTGTTTTAAAAATGGAATTTTTCTGTACATGAATTGTTTTTCCTGCCAGATTGAGCAGATCCCGGATGAAAATAGTATCGTTGTGACTTTCGGGCATTGTTTTGCGGTCGGGCTTACGCTGAACCAGCATTTGCCGGGTCTGCATCAAAGGCTTGGTGAATTCAACGGCGTTGTTCCTGTCTTTTGTAATAGCCAACCCAGTGGCAATTAAATCGCATTCTTCGCTTTGGATACAGTTAAAAATTGATGTAAGGTCATTATTGATAACTACTTCCAACTTAACACCAAGGTAATTGCTGAACGTTTTAAGCAATTCGTATTGGTAACCCATGGGTTCGCCGCGGTAAATAAAATAATTGGTTGAATTATAATCAATGGTAGCGGTTAATTTACCGGCTGCTAAAATTTTCTTTATTATTCGGTCATTTCTTTTATTGAATTGCCTCAGTTCGTCTACCTCTCCTTTTTTGGCTTCCCTGCAAGAAAACGAAAGAAACAACAGCAACAATATTAATGTAACCGATCTATATTTTCCCATCATCAGGGGCGGATTTTTGAACTCCTCATTGGCTAAAATAATAATAATTCTGAATATGAAAAATTTTATTTTAGGGTAAAGCTGGGTTCATGAGTCAAAAAAATCTTTCATTATTGCTGTTTTTCCTGATAATTTTTACCTTTGCTTTACATTAGTTTTAAATAAATTAAACGAATCGCCATGAAAAAGATTTTTACCTTTTTATTTTTCGCCGCTGTTATTTCAATTGCAGTTCAATCACAAACCCAGTCTGGGGCTTTTACAGTTACAGGTGCAGGATACAGCACGGCAGTTGTTACCGATTACCAGTGCGTGGGGCTTAATCCCGCCAACCTGGGCTGGAAGCGTAACAGTCATTTGATGAATTTCGGAGTGGGCGAAGGAACCTTTTCTGTTTATTCTGAGCCTTTGAAGCGCGCACTGGTGAATGAGCTATTTTCATCATCGAATACCAAATTTAACAGTGAAGAGAAACAAACGGCTGTGCAGGATTTTACGGAAACCAAGCTTCAGTTTGAAGGTAATATGGGTGCTGTGGGTCTATCTTACCAGGATGAAAAACTAGGAGGCTTCGGCTTTGCTGTAAAAGAGCGGATCATGTGGGATTCGTTTTTAAATGAACAATGCGCTGATATTCTTTTTAACGGATATAATTCCTCGTATTTCGATACCATTCAACTTGATGCAGAATCTGGTGATTCCATCGGGATTAGTCTCAACCCTGAATTCGTGTCGAAATTATTTGATAACACTTATCTTGAAATGTCGTGGTTCAGGGAGTACAACTTTTCGTATGGAAGAAGTTTTTTTAAAAACGAAAAAATCAGTCTGTACGGAGGGATTGGGATTAAATATATCCGCGGCTACAGTGTTTTTAACTATTCGTACAAAGATGGTGTGATTAATGCCTATTCGGCACTTAATCCAACCCTGAATGTTGATTTTGACACCTATTCGCCATCGCAGATTGATAATACTGAATACCAATCGGTGGGCAGCGGATGGGGTTTGGATTTTGGTTTATCGGCTATGCTTTTTGACAAAATCAGAATTGGATTGGCGCTGACGGATGTGGGGCAGATAAAATGGGATGGAAATGTATATGAAGGTGAGGATGCAACATTTAATGATATTCAGACTACGGGATTGGATAATTATAACATTTTTGCATTGGATGATAATGTGGCATTCGGGAATTTCAAGTGGGGCGGATGGGAAGGACTGGCAAGCAAAACAACCAAGCTACCGATGAATTTAAGGTTTGGTGGCGCTTACCTGCTGAATGAGAAATTTGAATTCGGAACGGAGTTCTATTTCCCGATAACAGAAGTTCCCGGATCGTATGATAACCTGATTTTCGGGCTGGGAACGCGGCTGATGCCTGTTAAATGGTTCAGGGGTTCGATAGGTGTGGTGACCGGCGGCGCAACCGGAACTAAAATACCGGTGGGTATTTCGTTTTTCCCGTTCAATAACGAAAGTTTTTCGTGGGAGCTGGGGATTGCGATACAAGATGTTACTTCCTATTTTTCAGATAACAATCCTACTGTATCAGTTGCTGTTGGACTGCTGAGGTTCAGCTTTGGGCAAACGGGCAAAGCTGAAGAATAAAAACTGATCATTTGCGATGTGAAACCTAACAGGTTGGGAAAAACCTGTTAGGTTGGAGGGTTATAATCAATAGGTGATTCATAAATCTTTCAGGGCTGGGGGCTATTGTTCTGTGAGGACAGAAGCCGGGCAATCTCATTTAACTTTTCGAGGGGTATTGTCTTTAATGTTTCGGATAAATCAAAACCGGATGTATCCTTTTTCAAGGTAAGGAGCTGGTGGCTTTCGGGTAATTGCTTGCCGGGATCGGGTTTCCAAAGCATGATGTCGTGGGGGGTACAGTTCAGCTTTTCGCAAATTAACTCCAGGTGGTTTAAACGCATGACGCAGGTGCTGCTGCTTAGAATGGAGGTGGCGGTGTGGGGTGAAATGCCGGCTTTTACGAGAAAGGTATAGGGCTTTTCAATTCCTCTGGCTTTAAAAACGGGGCGAAGATTCCATGTTAACATAATGCGGTTGTTAATTTTTTGATAAGGATTGTCAAAAGTAGGGAATATGTTTTATAAAAACAAAATTATTATTTAAAATGATGGGAATGTATTTCGTAAATATAAATGTTCTTCTATTTATACGGGGAATACTATTTATAATGCGATAAATTGGATTAAATTTTACGAGACAGGGAATTATATTCCGGGGGTTTTTATAATTTATCCGGGGAACTGGTTGATTAAAGACAGGAGGGATCGGAAAGATATTACCACGGAGACACGGAGGGCATGGAGAGAAACGGAGAGTTTTTACTATAAAGGACAACATGGATTTTAGATTTTAGAGGTTAGATTTTAGACTTGGGTACTGAAGGGCTTTTAATGGAATTTAACCACATAGGCACATAGGGCACAATAGAGAGAAAATGGTTTTATTGATTATATCACCACGGAGACACGGAGGGCATGGAGAGGCACGGAGGAATTCTTACTTTGGAGGATTCCTGGATTCCTGCCTGCGCATGAATGCTTTGGGAGACACAAAGGTATTCATGAAAATCTATCAGGATTTATCAGGAATCCAGCGGGAATTTATTCTTTGACGATAAGATTGTTCAGTATACTTTTTCCCATTGTTATGTTTAAAATGTAGGTTCCGGTTTTTACAGCCGATCCGGATTCATTTTGTCCATTCCATTGGAAGGAATATGAATTCCCGTTATCAACTAGACCATCTACATTAATTACTTTGATCAGGCTACCTCTTAAATCATATATTTTTACCTCAGGCTGGGCTATTTCTGTTCCAGTAACAGTAAAAGATATACGATCCTTAAAAGGATTTGGCGAAAGCCAGAGAGTAATATCCCCGGTTGCATTGTTTGTTTTAATATTTGTTCCCGGATTATAAGGAATTTTATTCGACCGTTTATAATAAATTGGATAAGAACCACCACTTCCAACAACCCAAATGAAATCAACAATGGTTGCACTGAAATGCTTGTAAGCAATTGAAGAATTGCTATAGATTGGAGGCAACCAATCTATTAAGGTCACATCTGGCATGTCTGAATGACCCGCAAAGGAATGATAGAGCCCATCCGCATCAGAATATAAAAAACTAAATCCTATAGGTTGGAGTATATCATCAATGGCAATATCATCAATAGGACCTTCAACTAAAGTATAAGGACCAATTAAGACAAAATTATTATCAAAAATGATACTAGCCAATGAAACATTATTATTATTATCAATATACATTAGCCTCGGAAACAAATCCATAAACAGACCAGGTGCATAAACGCCAATTGATTGACAGGGTTTAGTGCCAAGAGTGTCAAGTAAAACTTCCATATCTTCAATATTATAAAACTGAAAAAACTTTACTCTGTTACCAAATTCCTCAATTGCAATAAAAATCCTTTCATCAGAATAGAGGAGATCAGTGGCAAGTGAAAGATCAGTAATGGATTCACTGGAATATATTTCGCTAGTAAGTCCATTTTTGTAAAAGATAATCTTGTCTTCTATACTTCCCTTTTCAATCCAGGCAATAACAATTCGACCTTCATTGTCCACATCTGCAACTGGTAGATTGTTTAGCAAACTATCTGCCATGCTGATCTGAAAAGGAGGAAACCAGTTACCGCCGGGAATTTTCTTCATCAACATAACTTTATTGTTTAAATCATTTGACAGATATGCTATGTAAATTGAGTCAGTCGGGCCAATGGCAGCAGCGGGACTATTGCCAAAGGTCAAAAATTCAGGCTGAGACCAGATAGAAGTAAGGCTATCGTAACAAACGAAATAAATAGCAGAGGACCCGTTTAAAACATCCTCATAAAAAACAAAGATGTTGTGATCATAATCGCGGACAATCTTGCGCTGGTTGTGGTTTTTAGTTGCATTTGTGCTAAAGCTGGTGGCAATCTGTATTTGTGAATTGGCATTGACTGAAAATATACAAATCAATATGATTAAGAATAAGTTTTTCATAATGATGGGGGTTTGAATTATATCATTTCATCAATAGTCTTGAATTGTTAATGAATTCTTTATAAAAACAGGTTCAAATGTACAATATAATAATGCGAAAAGCAAGAACTATTGAGTCAATGAGATATTAGGAGCCTGTCAGGTTATACCGTCTTCCTGTATCTCCAAACCGCAAGGCTGAGGATGATGGTGCCGTAAATGAGCAGGGAGAAGAACTCTTTGGAGATGTCCCAAAAGCCGGAGCCTTTGAGAAGGATCATGCGGATGACGCGCATGAAATAGGCGTAGGGGTTTATTTTGTTGACCCATTGCGCCCATTCGGGCATGCTTTCGACGGAAGTAAAAATACCACTCATCAAAACAAAAGTGAGCATAAAGAAAAACATGAGGAACATGACCTGTTGCTGTGTGTTGGACAGGGTGGAAACAAACAATCCCAGACCAAGGGCAACGATGAGATAAACGGCTGTGAACCCGAACAGCACCCAAAGACTGCCAACCATGGGAATGCTGAAAATAATTTTGCCGATAACAAGTCCGAAAGCCAGCTCGAACATGGCAATTATCCAGAAAGGAAACAGCTTTCCGATGATGAACTGGTACTTGCGAATGGGTGTTACGTTGATCTGTTCGATGGTTCCCATCTCCTTTTCACGGACGATATTCAGCGCAGCGAGAAACATTCCGATGATGGTGACTAAAATAACAAGGATTCCGGGCAGCATATAAATCTTGTAATTCAGTTCGGGATTGTACCAGAAAGAGCTATTGATGGTAATATTTTTGGTTGGTGATGGCTGGATGTAGTTAACGTTTTCAGCGATGATATTCCTGTTGAAGTCGGCAATTACACTCATGGCGTAAGCATTGGTAAGTCCCGCCACGGTAGCATTGATGGCATTTATCTGGAGCTGTAATGGGGATTTGTTTTCTTTAAATAGCTTCTTTTCAAAATCGGGCGGAATGACGATGACGATGTCAGCCTTGTCGGCAGTGATTTCATTTTCAGCTTCCTGAATGTTGAAAGTGGAACCATACACTGAGAAGAAGGGCGAGCCATCAAATTTGCTGGTGAGTTTTCTGGATGTGGTTGACAAGTCCTGATCAACCACAACCATATCAATCTTTTTCATTTCGAGAGAAGCTGCATACACCAGAACGATCAACTGTACAATGGGAACAATAAAAATGACAGGGAGCATCGTCCTGTCGCGGAAAATCTGGATGAATTCTTTTTGTATGATGAAGAGGATACGGCGCATGGTGTTGGGAGTACTTAGAGGTTAGATATTAGACAGGTTTAATAAAGGAAATAGGGGTATAAGGGATTTGAACCGAAATAATCAGACATCCCCTTGCCCCCCTTCAAAGTGGGAATGGAGACTGTAACCAGGAACCCGTAACGAGTGACAAGTAACTTTTTCATTCGAGCCTGACTTTAAATTTTTTAACACTGACAGCGATGAAAAACATCATCATTCCGAACAGGATGAGGGTTTCTTTCCAGACAAACATGAACCCGGTTCCTTTGAGCATGATATTTTTGATGATGATGATGAAATACTTTGGCGGCATAATGTGGCTGATCCATTGGAGAATGACGGGCATGTTTTCAATCGGGAAAATAAAGCCCGAAAGCAACAATGTAGGCAACATCAGAACAAATACAGATATAAACATAGCCACCTGCTGGCTGTTGGAGATGGTGGAAATTAAGATCCCCAGCGACAACGCCATGCTGATAAACAGGAAACACTCGGCTAACAATAAAAGTATGCTTCCTTTCATGGGCATCCCGAAAACAAAATAGCCAATGATAATAATGGTTATGGCATTTATAAAAGCAAAAAATACATAAGGAATGACCTTTCCGATGACGATTTGCAATGGTTTGAGCGGAGAAACCAACAGCACTTCCATTGTTCCCAATTCTTTTTCGCGGGCAATGGAAATGGAGGTCATCATGGCTGAAACCAGCATCAGGATGAGCGCCATACTGCCGGGCACAAACATATAAACGCCTTTTAATCCTTCGTTGTAAACCATTCTTACATCCGGTTCTATTTTCAAAGGAGTGGTAGTGTTGGCATTTACTTTTTGCACATAATCCATCAGAATGGCGCTGGTATAATTGACGATGAGGTTGGCAGTATTGGCATCAGATGCATCGGCGATGAGCTGAACATTGGCTTTTCCTTCACGCTCGAGGTTGCGGGCGAAATCTTTTTCAAAAACGATAACTTCTTTCACATTTCCTTCTTTGAAAATCTCATCAATGTTGGAAGCAGTGTTCAGGTTTCTTTCGAGGATGAAATAACCCGAGGAGATGATCTTGTTAGAGATTTCGAGTGTTACCTCGTCCTTCGACTGATCATAGATAGCAATTTTAATGTCCTTGATCTCATTTGTCACTACATAACCAAAGATAAGCAATTGCGCAACCGGTATGCCGAACAATACCAGCATCGTCCTTACATCGCGGAAAATGTGGAAGAATTCTTTTTTGACGAAACCGAGGAATCTTTTCAAAGTAATTAGTAGTTAGTCTTTAGTCATTAGTAATCAGAATTATCTGTTGAAAGGATTGAAGCAAATTTTGACTAAGGAATTCATTTACTATTATTTGATTTTTTAAGTCCTTGAAGCATTTTTTGAATTTCTTCAATTTTCAGCGTTTTGTCATTAAGGTCGGAGAATTGGATATACCCCAATTTTTCAGAGATAATTAATTGGGTTTCTATTTCACAACTTGAGCCGAGAGCAATATCAAGAAAATGATTGAACTCTTTTTTTGAATCCCTGCCATCTCCTTCAGCAATATTAAATGCAATTGAAGAGGAGCTTCTTTGCATTTGAGATGATAATCCAAAAATTTCATACTTTGGAAATTTAACAGTCATTCTATAAATTTCAACTGCGAATTCAAGGGCTTTTTGCCATACTAACAAATTTTTAAATTTATTCATTTTTCTATTTTATTAATTTAGACAATTAATTTTTAACGAAATACAATATCTTTAACTCTCTACTAAAAACCCACTAACTACTAAGGACTAATTACTATTTACTTTCCTCCTTGCCAGCTTCAAAAACACTTCATCCATATTCTTTGCATTATAAGTTTTCTTCAGAGTTGCTGGAGTATCAAGCGCTTCGATGCGACCGTCCACCATGATGGAAACGCGGTCGCAGTATTCAGCTTCATCCATATAGTGGGTCGTAACAAAAACGGTGATACCGCTGTTAGCAGCCTGGTAAATCAGATCCCAGAACTGCCGTCTTGCAATTGGGTCAACGCCACCTGTAGGTTCATCAAGGAAAACAATTTTCGGCTGGTGGAAAATAGCAATCGAAAAAGCGAGTTTTTGCTTCCAACCCAAAGGGAGGGATGAAATCAGACTGTTTTTCATGTGTTCAATCTCCAACCGCTTTAATAATTCCTCCATTCTGCTGTTGATCTCTTTTGACGACAAGCCATAAATGCCCGCATAAAACCGAATGTTCTCTTTGGTTGTGAGGTTTTCGTAAAGTGAAAACTTCTGACTCATATAACCGATATTCTGTTTGATTTTATCCGTTTGCCTGTAAACATCATATCCCGCCACCTCAACGATACCGGAAGTGGGTGAGGACAAACCGCACAGAATTTTGATGGCAGTGGTTTTACCGGCTCCGTTTGCCCCTAAAAAGCCGAATATTTCCCCTTTCTTCACTTCAAAAGTAAGATTATCATTGGCTACAAAGTTTCCAAACTTCTTTACCAGGTTCTCGACTTTAATGATCGGTTGCGAATCAGTTTTCATCCTTTAATAATGCCATAAAACAATCTTCAATATTGGGGGTAATCTTTTCAATCGCTATCTTACGGTGATCCTTTTTCTCCAGATAAGCTATCAGTTCCGGAATCTCAATTTCATGTCGGGAAGCAAAATGAACCGAATCGCCAAAGCGGAAGGCAGACTCGGAGCCGGGAAATTGGAGCAGATGTTCGGGCAGTTGATACATGCTATCGCTGACAACGCTAACCAAAGGATATTTATATTGCTCCACTATTTTTTCAGGGGTATCAATGCTGAGAATTTTCCCTTTCTGAATCAAGGCTACATGATCGCACAATGCGGCTTCATCCATATAAGGCGTTGAAACCATAATGGTAATCCCTTTTTTTTGAAGGTCTTTAAGCATTTCCCAGAATTCCTTGCGCGAAACGGCATCCACCCCGGTTGTAGGTTCGTCTAAAAACAAAACTTCCGGTTTATGAATGAGGGCACACGAAAGTGCGAGTTTTTGTTTCATCCCGCCCGAAAGCTTTCCGGCTTTTCTATTCTTAAAAGGCTCAATCTGCACATAAATATCCCTGATCAGATCGTAATTCTCATGGATAGTTGTCCCAAAAATCGTGGCAAAAAAATCCAGGTTTTCTTCTACTGTCAAATCGTGATAAAGTGAAAAGCGGCCAGGCATGTAGCCTACAATCTTTCTGATTGACTTAAAATCGTTAACCGTGTCAAACCCTTCAACCATTGCCTTGCCGGAATCCTGTATCAGCAATGAAGTCAGAATTCTGAAAAGCGTCGTTTTCCCAGCCCCGTCAGGACCTATTAACCCATACAACTCTCCCTTTCCGATGGACAAAGAAATATCGGTCAATGCTTTAACATTACCATAGCTTTTTGAAATTTCAGTTGACAAAATGGAAAGATGAATCATCAGATTATTTTGTAGTCCTTGTCCAATAGGTTGTTCTGCCGATCAACGAAATGCCGATATAACCGCGTACTTTCAGTTTGTTCATTGTTTCAAGTTGCATGTAGCATGAATAGGTGGAACCGTTTTTGGGGTCATAGATTTCGCCATCTTCCCATTCATCATCACCATCAAAGACAAAATCCTTCACCAGAAGCAATCCCATTACCGGTCGGTTGCGCAGCGATTCATCCTTGTTCTCATCATCCAGCTTGGGCAAACCTGTTGCCGGTTCGTTGGGTTCATTCAGCCATACCACCTTTCCGAAATATTTCCCATTCTCCTTGTAAATTTCCACCTTGGCATCTTTTTCTTCGTTGAACCAGATGCCAAGGATATCATCAGTCTTGTAATCCTGAGCTATTAAATTTCCTGAAAAGAAAAGAGATGAAAGAAACAGCAATAAAGTCAATTTGTGATTTTTCATTTTTATCGAATTTAGTTTAACAATTTAATTAATAAGTGAAAAGATTTAATCCATAGGTATCTTAAAGAATTCACAAAGGTCATCAAGAATAATCACTTTATGTTCTATAATATTTAACATCAAAAATTCACCTCTCCCGGCATCCCAATCTTAAGGCTGCCGTCATTTTTTACCTTTACTTTAACAGCATACACCATATTGACCCTTTCTTCCTTGGTCTGAATGATTTTTGGCGTAAACTCTGCGCTTTCGGAAACCCAGCTAACGAATCCGGTAAGTTTCCGGTTGGTGGTTTTATCCTGATCAATTAGCACCTCCACTTCTTGCGATAATTTAATTTGCGGCAACTGATGTCCGCTTATATAAATCCTAAGTATCATCTCATCCATGTCGGCAATTTTATACAATGGCTTACCAAAAGAGGTAATTTCATTTGGCTCGGCATACTTTTCAAGCACAATACCTTCGGTGGGATTATAAATTTTACATTTGCTGATAGATTCCTCCAATTGGGCAATTTGGGTATTTATCACTTCCAGTTCAGCAGATACAGAAACATTCTGAGTGTTGATCGAAGATATTTGCCGATCAATAAGATCAATCTGCCCGTTGATATCATCCAGTTGCTTCTGCGTAGCAGCGCCATCTTTCAATAACTTCTCCAAACGATCTTTATCTGTTAAGAGGTTTTTCTTTTGTTGCTTTTGTACCTCTACCTGCGACTGAATATTTCCAATCCTTGCAGAAATTGCCTTTTTCTGAGCATCCATCTGATTTCTTTTTAATATAAGGTCGGTTGTGTCGATTACGGCTACCAGTTCACCTGCAGGGAGATTTTTCCCCTCTTCGGCGGTAAATAGTAACAACTTGCCATTTGCCTCTGCCGAAACAATAACATCATCTACTTCAAAATTGCCGTAGGCATCCGATTTATCATTATTGTCGGAGCAGGCGGCAAAAATAATGGCAATTAAGGGTATTAAATATTTCGATTTCATACTACGTTTGTTTTTCTGATTTTTCTTAATTTCCCAGGGTTGTTTTATAATCGAGTTTTGCTTTTATCAGCCTTATTTTATGCGATTCCAAGTCAAGGCGGGCATTGGCTTCAGCAGTCATTTCTCCCAGGTATTGAGTGGAGGTAATGATTCCGTTGTCCAACTGTGATGAGGCGGCTTTGGAGATTTTTTCGCGCAATTCTATAATTTTTTCGTCGCGACCTATCATATCTTCCACCTTTTTGATCTCCGCAATTTTTTTCTGCAAATCAATCTTAAGGTTTTTGTCAAAGGTATCTTTCTGAGTATTGATGATTTCATTTTGAATACTCAGGATTTCCTTTTCTTTACGGGTATGGTTCCAATCCCAGAATTTCCAGTTCAGCCTTGCACCTATCATATAAAAATCGTCGAAATTTACGTTCAGCATATCATAACCCGGTCGTCCGTATCCTGCCTGTCCAAAGGCGCTCAACCGCGGTAAGGTACCCGAACCAAGCAATTTCTTCGATGCATCAATTTTACTTTGCTGAAGTGAGAACAAAGTAAATTCAGGGCGGTTGTTTTGATAAACACCGGGATTTATTTCTACATCAGGGATCGTAAAAACACTGCTCTCGTTAAGGTTCAGACCGGTATATTCATTCAGCATCGCAATCAGGCTCAACAGGGTGATTTCAGTTTCTGAAATCGCCTGATCCGATTTTATCATCTCAGCGGTTAATACATCTGCATTTGAAGCCAGAATGATTCCGTTCCTTACGCAACTTTCCACATCCTTAAGTTTTGCCGCTAAATTAGCGTAGTAAAGGTTGAGCACTTTTTTACTCTCCTTTACCAGCAACACATTGAAGTAAATCTCCTGTACCCTTTCTTTTAGCTTAAAAAGTTCCACCTGCAACGCTTGCTGATCTATTTCCAGACCGATATCCTCCACATTTTTTTGCCTGCTTGTAGCGCTTCCATCATAAATCACCTGGTTTACGTCCAGCATAATTTTGTACCAGTCTTTTGAAACTGTGGGGATATTTACCCCCGGAACATTTTGAATGGGTGTTTTGGTGACATCCGATTGGTAATGCGCCTGCCCGTTCAGGACCATTTGCGGCAGAAAGTTTTTATTCAGATTGCTGATCTTAAGATCATGCTCTTCAGGCAACAGTTGGCTTTGCCTTGTCAATGGGTAATTTTCAACGGCTTTGGATGTGCATAGCTCCAGGGTAACGCTTTCCTGGGCAAATACAGAGATGCCTGAAAACAAAATGACCCAAAATAATATTTGCTTTTTCATTTCCTGGTAATTGCATTTATGATAAACTGCGGAACTTCTTTTTTCCGTTGGTCAATAAACTGCTTGTATTCCATAGTATTATTAGCGAACAGGATATTCATCAAAATAGGTGTCGCAACGAAAGGGAAAATGCACATTGACAGCATATTGACTAAGAGATGGTAGGGTTCAACAGGAATGATATTTCCCGATTCAATTTCTTTATTGATTTGATTGATAAATACCTCCGGATCAATACCGGCATTTTTTACCATTGCGATAATTTTCGAGGGATCGCGAGTGAGTTCGTGAAGGATAAAGCCCGGAACAAACGGGTTCTCAACAAAGGCATCTATATACTTCCCTGTAAAAATCTCAATTTTGGCAAACAAAGGTAAATCCGATTTCATCATCTCCATGATGTTGGGGATAAACTTTGAAATAGCTTCGGCGAAAATGGCTTCAAATAATTTGTCCTTGCTCCTGAAATAATAATGCAACAAGGCTTTGTTAATACCCGCTTCATCAGCTATTTCCTGCATTCGCGCGCCATCCATTCCCTTCAGGATGAAGATATTTTTAGCAGCAGCAAGAATCGCCTGCTCAGTCGTTAGTTCCTTATTAGCCATTGTTTATTTAACATAACGGGTTGTGCGGTTTAGAAGAAATCCAAAAATGAGTTTTCGCCGAAAAGTATTTATTATGATTTTACCACATAGGATCATAGGGCACAAAGATTTTCACATAGCTGATAATGAGGCAAAAACCTATGTGAGTTCCTATGATTCTATGTGACTAAGTGATTCAAAATTACTTTTTGGAGTGGACCCAATTATTAAATTTATAGCATCTTAAAAACCTATTATTTAATGATTGATATTCAATAAATTACTTTTTGTGCATCTTTGTGTTTTAGTGTCTTGGTGGCGCTTTTTATTCTCTGCCACAAAGGCTCAAAGACACCAATTTCCACTAATTCAATTTGATAAAAATTAAAAAGCACATCTCGTTTAATATATTTTCATTTTACTCATTTGGTTTAACCATTTAGTTAAACCGAATGGGCAAAAGTAGGATTTATTTTTGAAATACAAGTTTTTTTTAATAAATATTTTGTGATGCCTGATAACAATTAGGTGAACCGGATTTGAAAGTGCTATTATCAGGGGATTACTTAGTGCAATGCCATGAAACGAGAAAAAAAAGAGGCTACCCATTGGGCAATGCCTCTTGCTCCTCAAAATTGCTTGGTTTACTAATGTATGGTTCTATCCATGCATTTTTATAATATTTTTCAGACGATCTATATTTTTATCGCTGTCTAAAATAGAACCGGTTAATGGTTCCATAAAAAGGATTTATTATTCGTACAGAAATTGAGGGTGAGCGTATTATATACGGAAATAAACGTAAACTATGCGCGGGATAAAATGCCGTATTAATAATTTAGTCAGCAATCTTCAGTCAGCAAATATTGGCGATTGCAGACTTTATAATGTGGGAATTTATCCCGTTTGCAGTATAAATACAAATTTTTGTAAATAATCTGTATATTTTTTACAATGAAATTTTCTACACATGGAGTAGTAGTGGGAGGGGGTATTAAGGGTATAATGGAATAGAGGAAATACAGGATTTCTGTTTTACATAAAAATTTAATACTTCCCAACCAGATTGCCTTAACCGTAACGATTATTCCTTTATACCTGTATTTCCACTATACCACTTAAAATATTCTTAATCCGGCAAATATTAGATTGTTAGCAGACTGATTGGTCACAAGCTTTTAACCGTATTGAAGAGGAAGCATAATGATGACTTTTGTGCCGGAAGGATTTCCATTGCCATCAGATAAATCCATTATTGTAACAGAGTAGATGCTTTGGTTGTAATAGCTGTTCAATTGTTTAATTCTCTGCTCAGTAATTTTTGTTCCGGCAGCACGGTGATTTTCCAATCCGCTATTTAACCCTTTAGCCGCCTCCCTTCCTATACCGTCATCTTCAACACTACATTTCAAGGTATTCTCGTCAGCTTTATAAAACCTGACTGACAGGTTTCCCTGTGTATTTTTGTGTCTCAGTCCGTGTTTTATGGCATTCTCTGCAAAGGGTTGAAGGATCATGGGCGGGATAAGTGCAGTTTCCGGATCTATTCCTTCCTCAACCGTGATTTCAAATAAAAACTGATCATCAAAGCGCATTTGCTCGAGATGGAGATACCTTCTCAGATATTCAATTTCCTCTCCGATAGGAATGAATTGTTTAGAAGCATTGTCTAAGGTTTGCCGAACGACTTTAGAAAAATCAGACAGATATGATAGTGCTTTGTCAACATCATTATCCAGAATGTAATTTTGAATGGAATTGATGGCATTGAAGGTAAAGTGCGGATTCATCTGCGCCAGCAGGGCTTTCATCTCTAATTCAGCCAATTGCCGGGATATTTCAGATTTCTTTTGTTCCTCTTCTTTAGTCTTTTTTATCTTGAATCTGAAATAGATCCATACACCTATTATAATAAAACTGCTGATCAATAAATAGAACCACCAGGTTTTCCAAAAAGGAGCTTTTATTTTAATTGGGATGATTAATTGGTTATAATTTTCTCCAGTGTTTAAATTTTTCCCTTCAATATGTAAGGTATAATTGCCGGGTGGCAAATGTGAATATGAAACCTGGCGTAAATCAGAAAATGCACTCCACTCTTTGTCAAGCCCGGTAAGAAAATATCTGAAAATATCTTTATCGGGATTTAAATAATTCAAAACATCAAAACGGACTACCAAATAATTTTGATCGTAGCTAAGTTTGCATGGGGTAATGCCAGCATGTTCATCTAGTCCCAAATTGCTCACAAGTTTTTGCAGGAATGATTTTCCATTTATTTCAAAATCCAATAATCGAATGTGCTGTTTTGTCTTGAACTTGTTTATTCCTTCGGAACTTTTGATACGGAGCAAACTCCCTTCGGTTCCTACCAGAATATCCCCGTTGTGATCAAGCATGGCAACATTTCCCGCTTGGTTGATGTATCCTTCCTCTTCATTATAGTGATAAAGCTGGATGGTATTATTGGAATAAAGCTGATCAAGATCAAGCCGGTTCAGCCAGGTATTTGTCCCAATCCAAAGTTGATTCCTTCGGTCAGCCTGCAGCCAGTTTATGCTGTTGCCTGAGATTCCATCAGAAGGACCGATTTTGTGCAGGATATTCAGGCTGTCTGTGGTAATATCCGCAATATAGATATTGCCGTTATTAGCGCCTAATATCAATGAACCAATATTGTCAAGACAGAGGTAATTAAGTGAATTGTCAATTTCTGAATTGGTTTCATTGTAGTTTTTATAAACCGTATCCATTGCACAGTAAAGCCCTTTCGATAAACTTGTCATCCAGAATTTATCATCTTTAGCCAGAACTTTGCTGATGTCTTTCGGAAGATTTTTTGTCTTCCAGAGTGGCAAAACAGCCGTTGAATTAATTATATCTTCAAAAACAATCATAGGTCCCCACGAGGCTGCTGCAGTTAAACGTCCTTTTCCATCGAAAACGATATTTCTGGTGCCATAGCCGGTCATGGAATGACAGATAGGTTCCATAGAATAATAATTCATTTTAAATAATCCCGGATCACTATTTATCCATAAATTTCCACTGGGATCAAATGTCATTTTAGCAAATTCCAATGCACTCAGAAAGGAATTATAGTCTTTGGTTTTGCCTATTTCAGACCAATTGGTGTTTTTGATTCTTTTGTTGTAATCTCTTGCAGATTCATAAAATGGTTTATTCGGTAAAACCTCGAAAGTTTCGTCATTAAATTTCTTTATAAGATGCTTTTTGTCGAGAATCAGCAGGTTTCCTTCTTTGTCAAAAAGAAGATCATTGATGGTCAGACTGTCTAAGCCAAACATTTCAGGATCATAATATTCAAACAGGTTCTTTGTGATTCGGTATAAACCATTGTCCACAGTTCCAAACCATAAAATATCAAAATCCTTATCGTAATAAAGCGACCATCCTGCCCGGCAGTCCAGATTAAAAGTGTTGTTCATCTTTAGCACATCCTCGCCATCGTACATATAAAGCCCTCCGGGGCTCAAGGCATAGGGCTCCCATGATGCCAACCATATCATTCCGTCATTATCTTCTGTTATGTCAAATACTTGTCCTAAATTGCGATTATTGGGGGTATTGGCTGCATTGGTAATGTACTTAAGGGTATCATTGTTTTCCAAAATAGTCAACCCGATCCTGTCAGTAAAATATTGTTTTCCATCCTTAGCAAAATGAGTCGCTAAATAAGACCCACAATACAAAGGTTCATTATCACCCATTTTATCAAGATTAAGATTATTGGGATCAAGAGTATAGTTAAGATGTGAAAAGGTATATACTTTTATTGAAATTGAATCTTCATAGAATCCCGTGACCCAAAGGGGATCTTCGGCATTTCCAAGCTCTTTGCTGAAATTGTGAAAAGTTTTGCCATCATAAACAGTTAACCCGTAATCTGTTCCAATAAGAACAAGATTGAATTTTTTGGAGTATTCAATGATCCGAACACGGTTATTGACGAGTCCGCTGTCAGCATTATACTTGATAAAGGTGTTTCCATCATATTTGATGACTCCATTCCCATAATCTCCAAACCAAAGATTACCTGAACCATCCTCAGTAATTGACCATATCTTTTCTCCCTTAAACCTATCCGTTGAAGAAAATATTTTAAATTTCTTACCATCAAAACGGCAAAGTCCGGCATCTGTTCCGATCCAGAGATAACCTTTGGAATCTTTAAAAATTGACCGGACCGAATTATCGGGTAATCCATCCTTCATGGTATAATGCCTAGATTGGTATTTCTGGGAAAATGACGATGCGTAAAAAAAAAGGGAGAGGAGGAAGAGGATGATAAATTGAATCCGCATCAGTAAAATGTTATTGATTTCCTTGGGTCAGGTTTTTAATAAACTCATCATTTCTTCTAACAGCTACGTCAAGTTCAATTCCATTCTCGAGCAAAACTCGATATCCATTTGTTTTAGAATAGGACTTTACAAAATTCAGGTTAATCAGATAGGACTTATGTATTCTGAAAAAATATTTGGCAGGGAGAAGTTCTTCTATTATTTTTAAAGTTCTCGGAACCATTACCAAATCTCCAGTATTCAGATGAATCTTTGTGTAATTCTCATCTGCTTCACAATAAATAATATTTTTAATTTTTTCCAACCGATACCCGTCCATTGTTGGTAATGCAATTTTACTATGAATATCGTCACCGATTGCAATATTTGATAGCATCGCTTCAATTCGTTCTTGCTTTTTGCTGTGATTTAATTTCTTTTCTAAAGCAGTAATCGCTTCTTTAAGGTCTATGAAATTAACCGGTTTCAACAAATAATCCAATGCAGAAAACTTAATTGCCTTTATAGCATATTGTTTATAGGCTGTCGTGAAAATGACATCAAAATGAATGTGATCAAAATAGCTGAATAAGGCAAATCCATTTTCTTCGGGCATTTCGATATCCAAAAAAACTATTTCAGGATTGTACTTATGAATAAAACCAACACCTTCTTTTACTGAACCGGCAAGCGCTTTAACCTGAATCTTATCATTGAAATACCGTACGATGAGTTTATTTAAAACCTCACGAGCCTGGCGTTCATCATCAATAATAATACAATTAATCATTTCACTTACGCAATAGAAATATGCCCAAACCAGCAATTTTTATTAAAAAGCTAAAATTAGTAAATTAATGGAAGGTGCTGAGTGCAGATTTATTTAACGTAGTCTATTTAAAAATATCCGTCCCAATTTTGTGGTTAATCGTAATTTGATTATTGATAATTTTTAGGGGTGGTATGAAAACCACTTGTCCAATCCATCCTGATTTTAATACGCAACAGTTTCGCGACACAAGTGAATAAAATCAATCAAAAACTATTCCTCAAACTTCAGCGAGTAAATCAGCGCTTCCATTTGTATCATCAAATCGCGTTTGGGTGCGTTGGGAGCATAGGCATAGCCATCGAGGGTGACAACTTTATTCCGTTTTTCATCAACGAGTGTATAATTTACAAATGGACCACCCATGAAATCATTTTCAAGTTTCCAGAGTCCTTTGGTTTCGACGGCGAACAAACCATTAAAGTCAATCTTTTTGGAGATGACTGGTAAATAATCCTGGCTCACGGTCATAAACGAACCTTCGGTGGGTCCGGGAATATACTCTTCGGTCATGCTGTTTCTGAAGGCTACTATTCTTGCTACGTCGAAGGCAACTGTGTCAATAAAGTCGTACATATAGATCATTATTCCCTGGCTTATTTTTGGCGTTTCCTTTCTGATCCAGACAAAATCAGCCGATTTTTTGGCGATATAAAATCCGCTGGG
Organism: uncultured Bacteroidales bacterium; assembly: GCA_963840975.1. Classification (GTDB taxonomy): domain Bacteria; phylum Bacteroidota; class Bacteroidia; order Bacteroidales; family JAADJA01; genus JAADJA01. Next base: position 399,369 of record CAWJBC010000002.1, read on the forward strand.
CAATTCCAATGTCATGTGATATTCATTCTTCAACTCTAATATCACTTCAGGATCCCTGAACTTCTTGAAAGTATTGATCAGCCTTTCCCTTTCGGATTTCATCAGCACTGCTAAAACCGAATATTTTGAATCTTCAAAGTATGCTACCAGAGCTTCCTCCGAAGGAGCGCTCAGTTGGATCACGGTCTGCGGACTTGCCCATTCATCTTTCCTGACATCCAGTCTTGCTTTTTTCAGGGTATTGTCAATATCAACAATGAAAACATTGTGATGAGACTGGTACATGGGGGTATTGCTGAAACTTGCCATTGGAATATTTGCCATCTCAAACAAAGGTTCCGGCTGGGGAAGGACATCAAACTCCGTGTTAAAAAATTGCCTGATGGTATCCAATGCGGCGCTCTCCCACTTCGCCTCGTTATTGGTGACAACGATCATTTCAGCAGTTTTACCGGAAGAATTTGGTTTGTAAGTACCTGTATCATCACAGGAGATGATCGTCAGGCAGAAAAAAAGAAATGCGATCAGATTTAAATTGCGGTTCATCATATTTGAAAATTTGGATTTCTATAATTAAAGCCGAACAGAAAATCAAATGCCAAAATGAAGGTCAAAACCGGGTTTCAGCCGGAATAACAAAAGGGATTAACCTTTTTGGGCTACTTTCAGTTTCTGCCCGGGCATAAGTTTTGAGTTACTGATATTGTTCAGTCTCTTGATCTGCTCAACTGTAACGCCATCATATTGCCTGGCGATGTCCCATAATGTATCACCTTTACGTACTGTGTGATAAATATAATCCTCACTTTTCAGCTTCTTTTCAGGCAGCTTTTCGGGTTGTTTTTCTGTAGCTGTAACTTCAATTTTCGGAGCGGTAACCAATAAATTCTGTGATGGATGAATGGTATCATCCTTCAGATTATTCCACTTTTTCATATCATCAACCGTACAATTATTTTTTTGCGCAATGGAAGCCAAAGTCTCCCCACTAGCGACAATGTGCCTGTTGGTATCTTTATTCACCTGAACGACCTCCTTTGGTTTCTGCCCGGCGGTTTTGGAGGTGGTGCTTGTTGTTTTTCCCGGACTTAAAATATACAATTTTTGGCCCGGGCGTATGGTATTACTTTTCAGGTTATTCCAACTTTTCAAACTCGTTACAGAGCAATGATATTTTTTGGCAATCAGTCCCAGGCTCTCACCACTTCTCACCACGTGAATATCCTGTTCTTTGGATTTTTTAACTTCAGCAAGCAGCTTTTCTTTTTCAATCCCTTTGGTGGATTTATAAGCATAGAGTGCGCTTTCATTCTCAATAAACTCGCCGGTATACTTATGCTGCAATCGCAGAATATATTTCTGATCCTTATTCGCCGGAATGATGCCGGCTTTGTAAGCAGGATTTAAAAATTCAATCTCTTCCCTGGGTATTTTAAGGTACTCTGATATCTGCTCAAACGACAGAACATCTTTTATTTGAACTGTGTCAATTTCTTCAAAAAGGATAAGTGGACGCGTGGGATACAAATTGTGTTCAACAGAATAATTCATCAGGTACATGACGGCGATAAAAGCGGGCACATAACCGCGGGTTTCGGATGGAAGGTAAGGCCAGATTGCCCAGTAATTTTTTACTCCGCCAGCACGGCGTATGGCTTTGTTTACATTTCCTGCCCCGGAATTATAGGCAGCCATTACCAGGTTCCAGTCGCCGTAAATATTGTAGAGGTCGGTCATGTGGCGGCAGGCGGCATCGGTAGCTTTGTAAGGGTCAAAACGGTCATCAACGAGCGAATTCGCTTTGAGTCCATAAAGTTTACCTGTATTGTACATGAACTGCCACAAGCCTTTGGCACCTGCACGCGAATTGGCAGTCGGGTTGAGGGCTGATTCAACAACGGCAAGGTATTTTAGCTCCAGAGGCATGTTATACTTATCAAGCTGTTCCTCGAAAAAAGGAAAATAAACTTCAGCCAATCCCAGAATTCTGGAAGAAAGTGCACGCTTTCTGACGGAATACAACTCAATGAAAGCCTTTACATTTTTATTATAGGTGATATCAATCAATGAGTTCCTGTCGAGGTAATCAATCCTCGACTGGAGGACCGAGTCGCTGAAAACAGGGACAAAACCGGCAGGGTAGAGGTTTACATTCAGCACACTTGAATCAAGAGGAAAACTATTGTTGGTGAAAAACTTAATATTTACAAGGCTATCGAGCATATCGCCGATAACAGATTTTTTCAGGTCGCTGGCAATGAGTAAATTCATCGCGGCGGTATCATTTACCGGTAGTTCATTTTTTATGCCCAGCGCCAGACTTTCATATTGATCCGTTGTGTCGGGAACAGGTATGTAAGGCGCTGTAAAAACCGTTCCGATTGAGAAAAGAAAAGAAACAAGAATTATAGAGGATTTAATCATCATTATTTTTCAGAGTTAAGATCAAGTTGAACAATACCGATCTTACGGCAGAAATCTACTTTCGTTGCAAACTTAAACCATTTTAACGCCAAATGACCAAATAAATTATCAGCTTATTCACTGGATGTTGTTAATTCATAAGTGTCACCCGACGATCATCTTCAATCTTTCGGATCAGCAGGTTCATTGTCTTTTTTTGATTTATCATCAGGATTAAGTCCGTCCTTAAATTCCTTTACTCCCTTACCAATTCCTTTCATCAATTCAGGGATCTTTTTTCCGCCAAACAATAAAATAACCACTACCACCACAAGGGCGATCTGCCAGGGACCAATTATGCCAATAAGAATATTTGCTGTCATTTTTATAAATTAATCTACAAATATACGCTATTTTGAAACACACTGTTGTAACCCTGTCTTTATTGTTATCGTTATACAATGCAACCTTTCGCACGGATGAAAAGTCTTTTGAACAATCTTTAATTCATCATCATGAAGAAAAATATTTACCTCCTCATTGTCCTCAGCGGAATAATCCTTTTCTCTTACAATCAATCTTTTGCCCAGGAACGTACCATTGAACCGGGCGCTTACACGCACGAAATGTCGGAAAGGGAGAAAGCCCTTGTCCATCTTTTGGGGAAAGATTTCAAAGCTACCGACCCTCCTCCCGGAATTGTAAATAATATTGCCGAATTCGATCACATGCAGGGCGTTCTGATCCGCTATCCTTTTGGGATATCCTATGAACTTATTGCAGGTTTTTCGGAAGAAATAATGGTCACAACCATCGTATCGAATGCCAGCAACCAGAATTTGGTGACCAACCAATACCAGGCGAATGGTGTAAATATGGCGAACGTCAATTTTTTAATTGCCCCGACAGAATCCTATTGGACACGTGACTATGGTCCAATGTACATCCGTTATGGCGATGATGAGATAGGCATTGTGGACTTTATCTATAACCGTCCCGACCGCCCGAATGATGACCTTATCCCTCAAAAAGTTGCACAACTTCTGGGTGTTGAATGGTTCGGAATGGATCTGATAGCCACCGGAGGGAATTATATGACAGACGGATACGGCATTTCATCTTCTTCTGATCTGATATGGACTGAGAATCCCACTTTATCCCATGCTGAAATTGACCAGTTGGTATTGGATTACCTGGGCATCAATACTTACCACGTGGTTCCCGATCCAAACAACACTTATATTGACCATATTGATTGCTGGGGAAAATTTCTGGATGTTGATAAAGTTTTGATTCGTGAAGTTCCAACCACTCATCCGCAGTACGACGAAATTGAAGCAACGGCTGCTTATTACGCCGCTCAGATTTCAGCATGGGGAAACCATTTTCAGGTTTTCCGGGTGTGGACACCCAATAATCAACCCTACACCAACTCCATCATCCTGAACAACAGGGTTTTCGTCCCTATAACCGGTTCGCAATGGGATGATGATGCGATTGCGGCTTACCAGCAAGCCATGCCGGGTTACGAAATACTGGGTTTTACCGGATCGTGGCAATCAACCGATGCGCTCCATTGCCGGGCGAATGGCATTGCCGACCTGGACATGCTTCATATCAAACATTTCCCTTTGCTGGGTGATCAACCCGCACAAGCAGAATATGAAATTGAGGCATCCATCACAGCTTACAGCGGTTCACCTGTCATTGACAATGAAGTGAAGGTTTTTTATTGGATCAACGGTGGGAGCCAGCAGGAAATCGTGATGACCCACGAAAGCGGCAAAATCTATACTGCAATTTTACCGGGCGCTTCCGCAGGTTCCGAAATAGCTTATTATATTGCAGCCGCCGATCAGTCGGGCAAAACATCCAATCATCCTTTTATAGGATCTGCCGATCCGCATGTGTTTTACATAGGCGAGCAGTTATTTCCCGGAATCGCTGTCAATACAACTGAGATCAACGCCTGGGTCAACCAGGGAGACACGGATATTGAGACATTTCAATTGTCAAATACAGGACAGTTGGAGTTGAATTATTCCATCACCTGGAATGCGGCGGTTTTTGAAGATTATACTTATACCGTTGCCAACAGTCCCAATCAGAATACCTGGGATTACAATACATTTACCGAATTGGGCTGGACCAATTTTGAGGTCGCCAATGTTGAAGGTGAAATTGGCGGCTGGATTATCAATTACCAATGGCTGACGGATAATTATCCTGAAGAAGGAACCTTCAGGGTGGAATCTCCTGCAGGGACAGCGGCTGTGATTGCTGCCGGTTCAAGCTCCGGAAATTACACCGTCAATCTTGATGTTTTCAATGGTGAAGCCATGCAGGGAATCTGGAAACTGTGGATAACCGATTCGTATGGCGATGGCGGGCACAAAGCCTCCAATATTACTATTACCATTTCTAAAACGGTTGAGATTTATCCCTGGCTCGCAGTTGAGCCTGCATCAGGAACAGTTGAACCCGGAGGTTCGCATTCCATAACTGTTACTTGCGATGGTTCTGTGATGCCTTTGGGTGATTATACGGGAACAATTTTTATTACATCCAACGATCCCGATTATCCCCTGATCGAAATACCTGTTACTTTTCATGTGGATTTCGCTTCAGGTATCTCGGGAGAACATTATAATAACCCGCGGGTTACGCATTATCCCAATCCTTTCACCGACCAGGTAGTGATAACGCTCGAATTGCCAAAGCCCGCTATTGTAAACCTTGAAATTTTTGATGCTGTCGGTGAAAAAATCAAAACACTTGCCAGTGGTAAATTCAACGAGGGAACCTATTATTTTGGTTGGGACGGAACCAACAAATCCGGTAAGGCTTTACAATCCGGGGTCTATTTTTATCGTTTAACGACTGGTGATTTCGAAAAGGTGGAGAAGCTATTGTTGGTTGATTAAACATAAGGGTTTCCAATCTTTAAATGGTATTTTTATTATTAAATTATTGTTTAACAAATTTTCCTTTCGAAATAATTTGACTTTCGATTTGAAATTTCATACACATACCAGCCTTTTTCAAGATTGGAGATGTTAAGTTGTAAGGTATTGCCTTTATCTGGTAATCGGTAGTCGTATATCTTTCTGCCTGAACTATTGTATAGTTTAATACGCGATCGTTCAGTTAAAAGCTCCTTGTTTACATAGAAATGAATGATATTGCTTGCCGGATTGGGGTAAACATTAGTGTTAACAACTGTTATTCCCGTATCAAAAACCTGAACGGGTTCCAGTCCTAAGGTCTTCGCGACTAACATAATAAATAACGAGGTTGCCGTAACAGTTTTCACCCGATGGATGCCAAGCTATCCCGTAAAGGATCGCTCCCTTATCTTTAGCTGTCATAACTCCCATAACATCGTAACTGATATCTCCTCCAAGTGCTCTTGTATGCTACTTGGTTAAAACCTGTATCCACTACATAAAGTTCAATACTGTCAGGACTGTGCACAATCCCAGAAGTCAGCCATAAACCCGGCAATGTAAATGCTGTTATCATCGGCAAAGGCCATGCATTGCTGTATACGCGTGTACGATCATAAACATTGAGTCTTATTCAAAAAGAGATATTCCGAAATATTTGCAAGGGTATCACAGCGGAATACACCTAACCCATAATCATCGTCAAATTCGTTTATTTCCAACCCGCTTGCCATCATATAATGACTTATCGGGATACCAATAGTCAGTCGTTAAATCCGAATCAACGATAATAATCCCAAGAACTATGGAAACTAACAGTATCAATTGTCAGATCCGGCTTTAGCACATAACATTCAAAATCACCGTAACCCGTAGTTAGTATGCTCAAGAAGTCAAATAATTGATTCGAATCTGGGATTCTTGTCAACATCGTAAACCACGTACATTACGTTGATAATTACGAAAAGCGGGTTTCGAGGGTATCGCCGGTTTGTGTGAACCTATATAATGAGCAAGTTCGATGCTATATTGATCAGGGTGGAGCACTTGCACGCTCCGCAGATGCAGCTATTAGAATTGTCCCGTTATCTTCCCTGATAATTTTAGGGTCACCAATCAATTTATACAGGTTCAAGCAAGTCATACTTCTTTTCCGTTATCAGGTTTAAATCCTGGTCAAAAATTAAGAACCATCAGCTGTTTCGGCAGGATTATAGTAATCGTTTGGGCCATAACTGCTAAAGACAAAATAATTTCCATTATCAAGCTGTATCACTTTTTCGAAAAATCAGGTTAGTATCGGGTTGCGAAGTGATAACGATAAATATATAAATGACTTCTCCTTCCAGGTGTCATTTTAAATATAAACCCGTCAGCATCGTAAGTTTTGATTTATTTTTCTGAATTAATAACCAACCAACAACTCGTATTTCCTTCGTTCATCAATTATATAGCATATAGCAGGAATAGGATTATCTTGCAATTTCCCATTCCAATCTGAATGATTCCTGAGCAAATATGAATTGAGCAGTAAAAAATAATCCTATTGCAAAAATTATAGTTTTCATAATGGTTTATTTTATCTTATTAAAAGCTAAATTAATTATCTTTTTAAAATAATCATAAAAAAAAAGTTAACGGCAGAAAGAAATCATGTACAGTAAGAATAGAGTAAAATGTTTTTCTGCTTTAAAAAGATATAAATATTTTAAACACAAAGAGGCTGCCCTCTAATGGGGCAGCCTCTTCTCCATTTCTACGCATCTTCGCAAATGCAACCTCAATCATCTTTTATACTTTTTTCACATACACCAATTTATCATCCCCGAAATCATAAAAATCTTCAAACCTCGCCTTCAGATCGTAAGCATTCTTCTCATAAAAACGTTGTGTAGGCAGGTAATATTCTTTGGATGATGTTTCAACGTAAACAGATTTGCCCCCCAATTTCGCAATTTGATCCTCCGTTTCTTTGAGTAATATTGATCCCAGTCCTTTTCCACGGTAATCATTGTGGGTTACAATCCAGTAAAGATCGTACGAAAGCAACGAACAGGGAATGATCCCGAAACAACTGTATGCCACCGGCTTACCATCCATTTCGAGGAAGATGAATTCGTAACCGCTTGTTATTACCGGTTTTCAACCGTTCTTCAACCAGACTCACCGCAACAGGCACTTCATCATCCCTGAAAAACCCGGTCGAAACCACAATGTCTCTCACCGCTTCCACATCAGAAGGATAAACTTCCGTCCGGAATTTATAATTGATATCAGTTGGTGTAGGCATCTTCTATAATTCTTTTCATTACATCGGTAAACTTATGTCCTGCCTGGCTGCATGCCACATAAAATCCCGCATCAGGCGAAATGCACGGATTGGCATTGATCTCAAGAATATAGGGCTGATTGTTTTCATCCACTCGTAAATCAACCCTGGCGTATCCTTTCAGGTTAAATACATGCCAGCATTTGATACAAATTTCTTTGATCTTTTCAATTAATGGTTTGTCGGCTTCTTTCACATCAAAAGTCCTCGAAGTATTTTCATATTCAAATGAGCCTTCCACCCACTTCGATTTATAACCCATAATACGTGGCTTTCCTTCGGGGTAATTCAAAAATAACATTTCTGCCGGGTTCATCACTTCAGGTCCGGCCTTACCGCCCAAAACCGACATATTGAATTCGCGACCAGCAATATACTCTTCGATGAAAAACTTGTGATTGTGTTTCTCGCTCATGAATTCGATCATCTTTGGGTCATTCCCTTTCAAAACCCTGTGCTCGTCAATGCCAACGGAAGCATCTTCCCACAAAGGCTTGATGATGTAAACCTTGTCTGCTGACAATTTATCCATCTCCGATGGTAAAAACCAGTCAGCGGTGGGCAACCCATTCGCCCTCATTTTTTCTTTGGCATAAACTTTATTGGAAGTAAGGTACATACTGTCGAGGCGGCAACCGGAATATGGGATATTTAAGCTTTCGAGCAAGGCAGTAGGGAAGTAGATAAGTTCGGCTTTGCCATCCACACCTTCAACCAGGTTAAACACAATATCAGGCTGAAGGCTGATGATCGTATCCTTTGCTTTTTGCATATTCAATTCGAGAAAATCCCTTGAGGTTTTATATCCCAGCTCTATCAACGTTTCTTCAACCACACGTGCCTGCTCCAGCACATCCAGTTCGTCCTGCGTAGGATTATCCGATAATTTGTTGATCAGTATCAATGCTTTCTTCATCTTTTTCAATTTGATAATTTTACTTTACTCACCGCAGATTGCATGATCATCCTGATTAGTTCTTCATAGCCAATTCCTTTTTTCGACGCCAATATCGGAAGATCGGAGTTGATTGGATGCAGTCCTGCAAGCGGATTCACTTCAATAAAATTGGGAATTCCGTTTTCGTCGCAACGCAAATCCACACGTCCGCCGTCCTGACAGCCCAGTTCCCGCCACGATCCGATGGCAACTTTTTCACAGGCTGCGGCAATTTCGCCTTCTGCCAAAGCGTATTCAACGACTGTAAGGTATTCTTCCTTATTAAAATACGAATAAACGTTTTTCTCAGCGTTTTGCCTGAGAATCACTTCCATTACTCCGATGCTTCTTGCATTTTTACCCGTCCCTACTATGCCAACCGTGAATTCCCTGCCCGACAGAAATTTCTCGACCAGAACAGGTTGCCTGAAGGTTGAGAGAAGATAGGTAACCACCTCTTGCAATTGCGAAAAAGATTCGATAATAGATTTTGAAGTGATCCCTTTGCCTGTGCCTTCTGCAACAGGTTTCACAAAAAGCGGGAAAGGCAAATCTACCCCTTTAATTTCTTCGGTTGTATGTACTACAGTAAAATCTGCAGTAGGAATTTTGGCATCCCTGATCACCGATTTTGTCATCCCTTTGTGAAGGGTAAGTGCCATAACCAAGGGATCAGAAAAAACATAAGGAATATTCCAGGCATCCAGCAGCGCCGGAACCTGCGCCTCACGACCAATCCCGTAAAATCCTTCACAGATATTGAAAACGATATCCCATCTTTTTCCTGCAACCAGTTGCTGGCACAATGCTTTTACATTTCCGATTTTTTCAGTTTCAAAACCGGCTTTTTGAATAGCCTGCTCAATGGCATCAATGGTATCCTGCTTGTCGAACTCAGCTGTTTCTTCCATCGTAAAGCCCTGTTTCAGGTAATCATCACGCAGATCGTATGTAATACCGACTTTCATTTATAGTTTGTTGGTATAGTTAAGTCTTAATCAAAATCTATCCGGTTTGCTGCCAGAACAATTGAATATTAACGTAAGATCAATCCCAATCAAAAAATCAAATTGATCTGATTATCAATCGGGGTCAGGATAATAAAACATTTTCCCTTCATAATTTTTCAACATTGCAATGCCATCAATTTTTCCCTGGTAATACTCAGGCAGTAATGGTATTTTACCTCCGCCGCCGGGAGCATCAATTACAAAATGTGGAACAGCATATCCCGATGTAAAACCGCGCAGACCCTTAATCAATTCAAGACCTTTTTCGATGGATGTTCTGAAATGTCCTGAACCCGGAATGGGATCGCATTGATACAGGTAATAAGGTCTTACCCTCACTTTAAGAATTCCATGCATCAGTTTTTTGAGCACATCAATATCATCATTTACTCCCTTTAAAAGTACAGTCTGGCTTCCCATTGGGATTCCAGCATCAGCCAGCCGATTGCAGGCTGCCTGTGCTTCAGGGGTCAGTTCATCGGGATGTGTAAAGTGAATGCTCATGAAAACCGGATGATATTTCCTGATCATTCTTGTAAGTGAAGGGGTGATGCGCTGCGGCAGCACAACCGGCACTTTGGTCCCGATGCGGATGATTTCGACATGCTCAATCGCACGCAATTGCGAAAGCAAATATTCCAGTTTATTGTCCGAAAGCGTCAGCGGATCACCGCCTGATAATATAACATCTCTCACTTCAGGATGATTCCTGACATAATCTAAAGCAATATCCCACTCCGTTTTGGAAGCATGAACCTTATCCTTTTTAGAAACCATGTGCGAGCGGGTGCAATACCGGCAATAGGTTGAACAAAATCCCGAAACTAAAAAGAGTACACGATCAGGATAACGATGAACAATCTGATTTACGGGACTGTTATTCATCTCCCCCAGAGGGTCTGCTTTTTCCTCAGGCAGAGTAATCAACTCATCCAAAACAGGAACAACAGTTTTACGCAGGGGTTGACGGGCATTTTCAGCATCAAGCAAACTGGCGTAGTAAGGGGTCATTCGGATAGGCAAATTGTTGCCATTGATAGTTGGCTGAATTTCATCATCAGCCAAAAAGAGAAAAGATTTGATTTGTTCGTAGTTCGTGAAGCTATTTCTAAGCTGCCATTGCCAGTTATTCCATTCTTTGTTGGAAATTTGCGGGAAGTGTTTATTTTTGAATTCCTGCGCTTTTGGGTTAACAGGGAAGTCGCTTTCACCATGTTTTACCTGTTCCATCAGGGTGTTCAACTCCGTTGTAAAAAGGCTTTTACTTGGAGGTTCGGTTTCCTTTTCATCAAGGAAACCAGACGTCTTTGTCTCTTTTTCTTTCGATTTCATCGTTTGTTTTCGTAAATTTAATTAAGTATTACCTCAGTACTCTATTTTAATTTATTGTCTTCTAATAACTTACAAAGCTTTTTTGGTTTAAAAAAAAGCACGCAATAATATGAAAAATAATACTTGGGTAGATTTTATTTAAATATTTTTTAACTAATATTTTTTTAACAATTTTAGATTTGATTAACAACAACTTAACACCTATTTAACAAACCATAAAAAAATTCATCCGTTTTTAAGATCAAAAAAATCATCGTATTTCAAAATGACTCTCAGGTTGCCCGCTTTTTCGGAGCATCGGATTCCTCAAAAAATCTATAAATTCATACAACTACGCAAAGCAGAAAAAATTGTTCAATTATTTTCTCAGTTTATTATTGTATTTATTCCGGTTCCTTATCGGGCTTAGGTTTTGTGAGGGTGCAAATAAAAAAAATCAAAGTCATTTATCGAACAACAGGTGTGAGAACTTCCCTATTCGGCGGGATTGTTCAACTTATGCCGCAGGCATCCCTATGGGACAAATTTCTCAATAGGAGTCCTTCGGACAATGCACTGCGTTTTTTGTCCTGAATATTCGGGATCAGTTTCACGAATAAAATATCTACTTTAGCATTTAAATCTTTTGAATTGATGCAGGTAAATAGTAAACATTACAGGACTGTGTGGATGGAAGGTTCATCAGTATTTATGATTGACCAGACTTTGCTTCCTTTTGAATTTACAATTTATGAAGCCAAAACCTGGAAGGATAGCTGTTTCGCCATAAAGGCGATGATTACGCGGGGAGCAGGAGCCATTGGTGCCACCGCTGGTTTTGCCATGGCGCAGGCTTATATTGAAGGTGCCGGATCGTTGGATCACAGCGTAGTGATTGCAGCAAAGAAAACCATTGAGTCCACCCGTCCTACTGCGAGCAACTTGTTTTATGCTGTTGACAAAGTATTTAAGGCAGGACAGATTTCAGTTGAAAATGCGATGAATGAAGCACAAAGACTGGCGGATGAAAATACAGAGGCTGCCCGAATGATCGGTGTATACGGAAATGAACTGATCAGCGATGGATGCAGGATTGAAACCCATTGTAATGCGGGTTGGCTGGGATTTGTTGATTATGGAAGTGCTTTATCTCCTATTTATATTGCCCACAACTCCGGTAAAAATGTCTTTGTTTATGTTGATGAAACCCGCCCCAGAAATCAGGGCGCAAAACTTACAGCCTGGGAATTACAGAATGAAGGGATTCTTCATGCGATAATACCCGACAATGCCGGCGCCTTTTATATGTCGCAGAGAATGGTTGATTTGATGATAGTGGGGGCAGACAGGATAGCAGCTAATGGGGACGTGGCAAATAAAATAGGTACACTGGAAAAAGCAATAGTTGCGCATGAATTCGGCATTCCGTTTTATGTAGCGGCACCCCTTTCGACATTTGACATGAACTGTCCATCAGGGAAACAAATAATTATTGAAGAACGCAGTGACGAAGAGGTTCATTTTCAAAGCGGAATTGATCCGTCAGGAAAATTTATACAGGTCCGCGTTACCAATCCCGGTTCTGATGCCCTTAATCCTGCATTTGATGTTACACCGGCAAAATATATCAAAGGGATCATCACCGAAAAAGGAATTATTCCGGCGAATACACTGTCCATCAAAAATATTTTTGAATAAATGAATTATCTGGAAGAGCGTAAGGAGGTTGCACGTTTCATGTGCAGGTTGTACAATCAGAAACTGACCACCACGTCGGGTGGAAATGTGAGCATGAGAATAGGTGATATTGTTCTCATCACAGCTTCGCAAACTGATAAAGCCAGCATTGATGAAAGCAAGATCGGGATCATGAGCCTATCGGGGAAAAATTTATCGGAAAGCCTAAAAGTAAGCATGGAAGCTCAAATGCACCTTGCCGTTTACGCGCGACGCCCCGATATAAAAGCCATCGTTCATGCACACCCGGTTTTTGCAACCAGTTTTGCAGTAGCCGGAAAAGAAATAAAAACCAACCTGGCTGGGGAATCAAGAGCCGTACTGGGCGTACCTGTTTCTGCGCCTTATGCCCTTATGGGTTCAAAAGATTTGGCTGTTAGTGTTGCGGACGCCAGTATGAAAGGAAATGTTATTCTAATGGAAAACCACGGGATATTGACTGTCGGGTATAACCTGCTCCAGGCTTATGATCGTATGGAGGTAGTTGAAGCTGCTGCAAAAATGACATTTATCACATCATTTTTAGGAGGAGGAAAAGAACTCACAGAATCCGAACTCAGCGCCATTGATAAATTGTTTGATTAAACTCCTTCTGTTGTGAAACAAAAACATTACCTGATACTGTTGATATTGATAATGAGTTTTAACGGTCATTCGCAGGAGCAGCCATCCTTTACATTTGATCTTGGGCTTTCGCAGAATTATAAAGGGTTTTTTACGCTTTACAAAGGGGTAATTGATGCCGGCGCCGGATATAACCATAAAATCATTGGAAATCTCAATGCAGGTGCAACTTTTCATCTCGGTTATTTAAAAAGGTCAAACACATCGTCGGGGACTATTATTTACAAACCAAAAATCAATGTTCACTACAACCTGATGATCACTCCTAAAATATATCTGACCCTGCTTGCAGCTTTCGGATATTCGTTCGTTTCGCTATCAAATAAAGAGTACGATTACCAGGAAACACAGCAAGGGATCAACCCGGGGGCGGAATTAAGAGTTTCATGGAGAACACCGCGTAAAACAGATTTCTACATTTTCGGAAGGTACGACTACATTTACATGGCAAAGGATGAAACTTTTACACAACTTGAATATTACCGGCAGATACATTTAAGCAGTTTTGGTTTGGGTATTAAGGTAAAGCATTCCGAATAATACAAATATTATAATGAAATACACAAGTTTGAAAAACTACATAAAATCGAAAGCCAGTAAAGGAAATACGGTATTTTATTTCTTGATCATTATTTTTATAAATGGATTTTTACTCTCCTGCCACAAAGAGCAGCAAACAATTATTCTTGATCAGGATTTTCTTCAGGTTGCAGATATTCTTCACTATTGTCAGGGTTCGTGCAGCGACACAGAAGATTGGGAAAATGCCGAGGTTCTGATTTCGGGCCATATCATTGGCATTGAAAACGACAGCACAAAAAACGAATATCTTTTGACCGGAAAATTTTATCTGCTTGATATAAGGAATGGGATGTACCTGGAAGTAAACATTACCGAAAACAAAGACCCGATATTTGAAAAAATATGGAATGCAAAAAAAACCGATGAATTTCAAATCAAAGGAAGGCTAAATGCTGTTTATGCTTTTGACAATGAAAAATGTGTCAAAGGTGTGAATGTATTATTGAATCACTCTGATAACATCAACTTTAAATAACTATGGACAAAAACAAAACTTGCTCCTGGCCCAACAATGATCCCCTTATGATCGCCTACCACGACAAGGAATGGGGAGTACCGGTACACGATGACCGGAAGATTTTTGAATTTATGGTGCTTGACGCATTTCAGGCGGGTTTAAGCTGGGCGATAGTACTGAAAAAACGGGAAGGCTTCCGAAAAGCTTTTGATCAATTCGATTATAAGAAAATTGCAGGCTATAAAGAGGAAAAAATCCAGCAATTGCTCCTTAACGAAAGCATCATCAGGAACCAGCTCAAAATCCGGGCGACAGTAAATAATGCCGCCCGGTTTCTTGAAGTCCAGAAAGAATTTGGGACTTTTGATAAATACATCTGGCAATTCACAGGCAACAAAACCATCGTAAACAAATGGGGTCAGTTGAGCCAATTGCCGTCAAAAAGCCCCGAATCGGATGCCATGAGCAAAGACCTGAAAAAAAGAGGATTTAAATTCGTTGGGTCAACCATTTGTTATGCCTTTATGCAGGGAGCAGGAATGGTAAATGATCATCTTACAATATGTTTTCGTTATTCAGAAATAGCCAAACAAAGATAAAGCCGCCCCGGAATTATCCAAAGCGGCTTTCAAATTTTTAGGGGCGAACTTAGCTATTGAACAATGATTTTCTTTACCTGGTGAAGGTCTTTACCCGTTACCTGAAGATAATATATCCCCCTGGCAACATTTTTCAGTTCAATATCCTGCGAATAATCGTTATTTACAACTACATCTTTTGATTCATAGACCAATTCATTCAATGAATTAAAAACCTTCAAATCAACTGTTGTAGTTTCGGGAATAAAGATAGTCACTCTGAAAAATCCATTATTAGGATTAGGCATAACATTAATAGCGCCATTGTATGAATTTCCTGAAATTCCGGTTATCTCGGTAACGGTAATTGTATTATCGGCGAAATTTTCACAAAGGTTCAAATCGGTATAGGTGTAGGTAATAGTGTGCGTTCCAAGACCTGCTACAGCCGGACTAAAGGTATTTCCACTAACGCCGGGACCGGAATAAGCACCACCGTTTGGCGCTCCACCGGTCAGCGTAAACGGAGGAGTGGTAATGCTGACGTTTGCAAAAGGCGCAAGGGTTACTGTTGGTAAATACCTTGTAATGGTAAGCGGGTTAGAATAAGTACCGATCCCGCAATAATTCACACCGGCGACCTTAAGGGTTGCGACACCCAGAAAATCATTAGCCCAGATAACGGTGACGTTTTTACCGGTTCCGGAAACAGTACCGGCTTCAACAGGCGTCAAAAGCCAGTTGTATAAAGTTATACCGGTTAATCCAACGGAATTATAGGATGAATTACCCCAGCTTGCACACAAATAAGTTATTCCGGTAGGTGGAGGACAAATTGCAGGAACGGCTCCAACTGTAATATAATTCTCCATATAAATTGTTGATGTTTCAACACCATCTGAAACCTCAAGCAGAACACTGTAGCTTCCGGCATTTGCATAACCGACTATCGGATTTTGTTCGTTTGAAATAGAGGGTGTTCCTCCTTCAAATATCCAGGTCCATTGTGTAATGGGTCCAACCGATTCGTCAGAAAAAAGAACTACATCGCCTTCACAGATTACAGTAGTATCTGATGTGAATAAAGCTTCGATCTCCATTGGGGGGAAAGTAATATAGTCAACAAATCCTGCATCCTCACCTGTGGAAACACTGACGTCTTTATTAAACCTCCATTTAAAAGTATGGTTTCCTGCCGTAACAGGGTAAGTAGCCTGCGCCCAGGGAACGGTACCTGACCAACTACCCAGTTCAACGTTATCAATATAAAACTTTAAATAGTCATAATTCGCTTCTGAAGACACCCTGTACCAAAAAGTTATATTATCTGCACTATACACATCGTATGTAAGAGAAATCCACGATTCCTGATTGTCGTTGATATCACCTGACCGGGCACAAAAAGCGCCTTCATAAGGAGTTACATCGGTGATAAGCCAGGGTAGTGTTCCACCGGTTTGCCAATCGAATTGCAAAAAATTACCGGTTTCAAAATCCTCAATGCTTTCGGTTTTTGATTGGGGTAAAACCTTCTGTAAATCTACATTTAAGTTGGTTTGAGCATTTGCATTCAATATAAAGGCAAATAAACCGAATAACAGGTACAAGACTTTAAAATATCCGGTAAAAGATGTTTGCATTAATGTTT
This sequence comes from uncultured Bacteroidales bacterium, assembly GCA_963840975.1. Lineage (GTDB taxonomy): Bacteria > Bacteroidota > Bacteroidia > Bacteroidales > JAADJA01 > JAADJA01. The sequence continues at coordinate 415,930 of CAWJBC010000002.1, forward strand.
TCATAGTTGATTAATTATTATTTCTGTATGATAATTTTTTTAACCTGATCTGTCAAATCGCCGTAAATGTGAATATAATAAATCCCGTTTGATAAATTACTTAAATCAATTTTGCGGCTGTAGTTTTTCACAAGTTCAATGTTGTTCTCTACCAGGACAATTTCATTCAGAGAATTGTAAATGGAAAGGTTCACAAATTTGTCAGATGTTATGTTTAGCTTTAGTGTGAATAAACCATTGTTTGGATTCGGAAATATCATTATCCCTGAATTGTTCGATTGCTCATCTATACCTGTGCAGGGGTCAACAAGAATTGTTTCGGTGGTAAAGTTTTCGCATCCGTTTGGATCTTCATAAGTATAAGTTATTGTATGAGCCCCGGCTCCGGCAACTTCTGGGTTAAACATGCCATTGGAAACCCCTGTTCCTGTATAAGTTCCTCCTTCGGGTAATCCGCCGGTGAGCTCAAATTCGGGCCAGTTCAGACAAACCCAATCAAAAGATTCCAGTGTTACTTCAGGCAGGTAGCGTGTTATGGTCAATGGCGGAGAGTATGCACCAGCACCACAAATATTCTCACCTGCAACTTTCAGTGTAGCAACGCCTAAAAAGCCGTTGGTCCAAATAACCGTTACATTCATTCCGGTTCCGCTCACATTTCCGGCAGCAGCCGGTTCAATCATCCAATCATAAGTAGTAATTCCGGTTAATCCCGTTGTGCTGTATGAGGTGCTTCCCCATTCCGCACAAACGGAAGTGATTCCGGTTGGCACCGGAGCCACAGCAGGCAGTGTTGAAACAGTAATGTAATTCGGAAGAAATAAAGTACTGGTTTCAATTCCGTTGTTTACCGATAGCGTTACATCAAAAACACCCGGACCTGAATAAAGAACCACCGGATTTTGGAGTGAGGAAACGGCAGGTGTGCCTCCCTCAAAAGTCCAGTTCCATGATGTTGGATTGCCCAATGTCTGGTCATAAAAATTAATGGATTCCCCTTCGCAAATACTGGTAGCGCTTGCATTAAAAGAAGCATCGAAAACGGCTGCGGGAAGGACAATGAAATCAACCCAGGCACAATCGCTGCCACTTGCAACGCTCACGTCTTTGCTGTATGTCCATTTAAATGTATGTGTTCCGGCGGCAATAGCGTATGCGGCGCGCAACCATCCCACTTCTCCCGACCATGACGATTTTTCAACGTTGTCAACATAAAATTTTAAGAAATCATAACCGGATTCGGATGAAACTTTATACCAGAAGGAAATACTATCGGCATTGAAGGTTTCATATTGCAACGACAAATAGTTATTTTGGCTGTTACCCAGGACGCCTGATTTTATACAGTACATCCCCTCGTAAGGATTGGTGGTGGATAAAGCCCAATTAGAATTGCCTCCTGTCACCCAATTGAACTGGCTCATGTCACCGGTTTCCCAATCTTCAACTATCAACCCGACAGAGGTTGCATAAGACTGTTGAATAATGTATGCTCCCGAAACAACCCCATAGTTTAAAATAACCGCTGTTCCGACTGGGGTAGTGGCTGAAGCCGTAACATTGAAAACTGCTTCTATCATCGCGCCTGCACCGATATTTCCCAAACTATAGGTTGCATTATTAAGCGTTAGCCAACCGCTGCTTGTATTCAATGAAGCCATCGAAGCATTTGCCACAAAAGAACCATTGTTGTAAGTTTGAATCCGAATGTTGGCTGTCTCACCCGGATCAAGGCGACCATTATTATTTCCCTGCAAATCATCAACAAACAGAGACCCGGCTTCAAGCAGAGGGGCGTGACCCTGAATGTTAAATGATGTTATCCAGGTGTTGGTACCATCGGTTGCAACCACTTCAATGGTTACATTGTGCATATCAGGAATATCCTCAGCCACTTCCCACGCAAAACCATCGGTGATGGTTGCAATGGCTCCTGCTGCAATATTTCCGTACGATTCATTCTGATCAGTGATGGTGATAAATTCATCGCTGGTATTAATGGCGACATACACATTGTTTGCAGTCACTACGCCAACATTCGTCACACTTATTGAAGCCAGAATGTCTTCGCCTGTTTCCATGATTCCATTATTATTTCCGGCGGCATCATTGATCGCAATGGCGCTTTGAACAATGTACGGACCAGTGGGAGGAATTACAGCTACAAGGCTCTGGTAGCGATAATAATTCTGCCTGGTAATCGTAACCAATACGTGATCGGGTGGAACCTGTCCGGGAATTGTTATTGTTACAGGAATGCCTGTTGCCACTGCGGTTCCGATAATTTCATCGTTTACAGTTAGGGCAATAAATGCGCCATCATTTGCGGTTACATCAAAACTTGTCACACCTGCATACAGAATGGGATTGTGGGCAACTGTCAAATTTTGCGGTACTTCTGAATAAATAGTTGAGAAGGCGTCACCATGATGATGAAAAAGATTATAGGTGACCTCCTTATTGTTTGTATTATAGGGCCAACTCGATTGCTGAAGAAAATATTTTCCAGCAGCACATGCAAAAGCGGGTAACACACCTCTCGGCAGTGGCGTGGAACCGTATCCGGGCATAAAATCAGGCCACATATTATCATAAGCACCCCAGACATAGGCATCGTTCACAAAGGAATAGGATACTTCAGATGCGGCATTGATACCGACGCAGCCTGAATTTTGGCCGTTATAGGTATATCGGTGAAATTTCTCCGAAAAAACTTCAGAACTGTAATTGTACTTACCGGTAAGACAATTTACTGACCAAACAAACGTAAGATCGGTATTGGTCAGACTATTTATATGTAGAACTTGAGTAAGTCAGGCTCTCCCCAACCCTGTTCATAACCATGATCGCGATGCTGCAACATAAACGCTCCATTGTTTATGGCTGCATTAACCATTGCTGCCGTTCCTCCGCTCCATCCTCCAAGGGTTGACGGCTGGGCGGGAATATATCCTAACCCATTAGGACCAAAATAATTCACTACCGCAGTGGTATTGGTCGCTGTTGACCAAACAGAGCCGGGCGTTCCTGAATAGATGGCATTTACCCTGATCGGATCTTTTCCCTGCACTGTTCTCCAGTATCCCCCTATCACTTCAGTGCAAATCTGGAACCACCGTTCGGTTTGCCATCCCAGGGCGGTTATCGGGTGATTGTAAAAATAAGCGCTTGTAGGCGGTGTTCTTTCATAGTTCAGAAATTTGGTGACCATGACTTGCAATTGTGCTGCATTTTGTGCGGTCATCCTGGCAAATACAATATCCGGCATGTCGTCGTTGTTTACATCGGAATAAATATTATCCGAAACACAATAACTGTCCCATATCGGTGAAGTGATGGTGTTACCTGAAGTACCGTAATCACCTAACAGTAAACAAGCTGCCGGTACAATATCCCAGTTGTTATAGGCATTGTTGATGTAATTTTCGATAGTAGTCACATTGTTACCGCCAACCTCAGAAATGGTTTTGATATCGGTCAGAATCCCCTGTTGCATCCTGAACTTTTTGATTGAATCAGCCCATTGCACGAATTCGGGTCCATCAGGAGTTATGATGAGGTATTCGCATCCTGTATCATCAGTAGCCTGAAAAGATTTGTTATAATTAACCTTAGGAAGAGATTCGTAATTCAGCAACATATCCGAAAGCATTGGGTCCCACCAGCGACTTCTAAGCCTGTCCTCGCCAAATTGCCCGTTTCCTCCGGTGAAGGTCACCTCTATTTTCAAATCATGGTAAACAATAAGTTGACGTGTAACCGGATTGTAATGGAAAGGAGTTACCCCAAGCATCACAACATCTATCCCCCTGATCACCTGCTTTTGTGAAACAAGGATGGGTTCTTCGGGATAAAATTTATTGGTGGAGTAAATGGAAGCATCCTTTACATATTCAAGCGGATCATTTTCCGTTTCCCATGGAATCCTGAAGGCCGGTGCAATGTTAATATTGTTTATGGTTTCTGACCTGTAGGAAACAATATTGAAAGAAGCCTCGGCTCCCTGTGGAATGGCAATATAGCGTCCCGAACCCGGAAGGTTTGGTGCTCCTTGGTTGTTAGGAAGAAAATGACCGGGTAATTCAATGTTTTGCATTGATTCGCCTTTAAGGTCAAAGTCAGTTAATGAAAACCCGTTGATAGAGTAATTCACCGTCACCTTTATGGGGGTTTGGGATTCAACGGTATAGCCTGCCTTGCCCCAGCTATCGCTGTATTTTATGTCGCCGGCAAAAAGGCCTGAAATTATTACCATCGTGAAAATAACTGCCAGCAATACCTGTTTTGGATTGCTGCGCCTGAAAGAATGTAAAGACATTTTCATTGTTTTTGTTTTTATATTTCTGTAAACCTTATGTTTAAACGAGAGAGCAAATTTAGAAAAATATATGTCGTTGCAAAATATTTTTTAATAGACCCCATTCGGACCCTATTGGTTTGTTGAAGATCAAAAATTTTTTCCTTCTTAACAATATCTCATACGTCATAAAACAAAGCCAGGTTTCCATATTTAATACGGAAACCTGGCAGAAGATCAACAGGGTTGCCCTTTCGGGAAATCCAATTATTTCTTTATAATGATCTTTTCGATATAAGAAGTTGAATTTGAAAACAGGTTAATGAAATATAAACCTTCGGAATATCCCGTCAAGTCAATTTCACGCATGAAGACCTGGTCAATATTGATATTGTCTTCATCGTAAACAACTTTACCCAGGTTGTTCAGAATTTTCAGATTCATGGTTTCGGTGTTATCCGATTTAAGTTTTACGATAAATGAACCGTTGCTTGGATTCGGATAAATCTCGACCTGCATTCCGTTAAATACTTCATTGATACCAAGACATTCGCCTACATAAATAAAATCTTCAGCGAAGTTCTGGCATCCGTTACCGTCAATGTAGGTGTAGGTAATCATATGCTCACCTGTGGCTACTGCTCCGGGATCAAAGGAATAAGTGTCATTATTCATTATTACACCACTGCCTGAGTATACTCCTCCAGTGGGTAACCCAGTGTTCAGCTCAAAAATATCCGTATAAACACAAACGCTATCAACGCTTGCAGCAAATGTAACTTCGGGTAGGGCATGTACCGTCACCATCAGCATTTCTGAAAATTCGCCTTCGCCGCAATCATTCATACCTTTCACGCTGACATAAGCGTCACCTGCAAATTCAGCATTCCAGTCAACGACTCCGGTTTGTCCTTCGCCGCTTATGGTTCCTGCTGTTTCCGGTGTAAGGCTCCACGAATAGGATAAGGCATAATCGGCTCCTTCAGTTTCATATAATGTATTAACCGGATCAATGCAAAAAGCAGTTTCTCCTGTTGGGGTAGCACTCAGACCCGGCAATGCTGCCACTTCAACTAAAGCTGTATCATTAACTGTAAATATTCCATCAAATACCTCCACGATGTAGGTTGTAGTATCCGTCGGACTAACCATCGGGCTTTGCTCAGTGGAGGTAAAACCTTCCGGAATGGATGTCCAGCTATAGGTGAAAGTACCTGAACCACCAACCATGTCCACAAACAACTGAGTGGTTTCGCCTTCACAAATCAGCGCAGGACTGGCATAAGCATCAGCAGATGGAATGCTTGCTCCCACTGCAAGTGTAATGGGAACAGTTACCATACCCATATCCGGATCATTTGAGCCAATATTGATGTCGGCGGTGTAAACACCAGCTTCAAGTTCAGCAGCATCCAGGTCAACGTTAATTAAAGCTGAGTCGCCCGGCATAAGGGTTCCGCCATTATTGTCAATCAATAACCAACCTAAAACAAATACCGAATAATCCTCCACTTCACCATATGTTGTTGTTCCGCAGGGATCTACAGCGCCGGTATAGGTAATCCTGACCCTCAATCTTGTCTCTCCGGGAACTGCTGTTGCCGGAGGAATAATATTGCCAGTGTAGGGTCCTACTCCGGGTGATCCGGATACGGTAATGGATTCTCCCGCATCGTCAAAATCCTGATCCTGGTTCCAGTCCACCCAGATTCCACACTGATCAGAAGAGTAGCTTGTGTTTCCATTTGTAACTGAAATTGGATAAGCTTGCCCTGGATTTAATATAGTGGACATGTTAGTATAATCATGATAGTTGTCGCAGGCAGAAGAATTATTGATGTCGCCGAAAGTAACATTGCTGATGTATTCATCGCAAATACCTCCACTTGCATCACAATAGTCCTTCCCGCTTTTCTTGTTGTTGATCAAAGGGCTGACTGTGTATTCAAGTTCCAGTTCACCCACGTTTTTAACAACTATGGTTTCGGTGGTTGAAGTTCCGATAACAAGGTTCGCATTAATTTCATCAGGTGTAACATAAATATGAGGATTTCCCCACTGAATGGAAGCTGAAACAGGAGATGATTCACCTTCATCGTGAATGGCTGTTACGCTGTATTGGAAAACGCCATAATCGGGTAAACCATCCGACCAGGTTAAATCGGTAGTTGTTCCAAGCAATTCACCTTCTCTGTAAATGTTAAAATATAAAAATGGCTTCGAGCCATCAAACAACCAGTTAAGTGTTGTAGCTCCCGTTTCCTCATCAAGCTGAATGGTCAGATCGGAAGGTTTGGGAAGGCTGTTGGTTTCATAAGGAGAGGTATAGGCCATAAACTTGCTGTTCCGTGTATCGGTCCACACCGGGTAAACTTTACCTCCTCTTGCAGTAATTCCGAGGTAATCACCCATATAACCGCCGGCAAGTCCTGGCATAGCTGAGGGAGAAAATGCAACATCACTCACTTTAAAATCTTCCCAGGTTTCGCCGCCGTCAACTGAGTTGGCACACCAGGTTTCGCACTGGGATGTACCCACATTACGGTCATCATAAAACACTACACTCAGTATTCCGTTTTCAGGATCGCAGGCGATCCATGGGAAATAATGCTTTTTACCCATACCTGCAGGGTCCTGATTAATTTTTATTGGCACTGACCAGGTTGCACCTTCATCGCTTGATTTAATAAGGTAAACATCAGCACTGGTTCCTGTATTAACACCCGGAACTCCAATGTTAGCCCATACTACGTAAATATTACCATCGAAAGATCCACCACTGATATCAACCGTCATCGAAGGAAATGAATTCACACGGTGGTTTTTTCCCACTTCAGTATTCCTGATTCCACGGATGTTATTGATGATCCGGGTTCCGGGAGTAAAGGACGTACCGCCATTGGACGATTTGGCAAAACCCAATGCTTTTTCATCCTGAGGCCATGAATCATAAATTGCCCAAACCACATAAACCTGACCATCAGGACCGGTTTGAACATTTACTCCCTGGTTGTGACTACCGGCACTTACCGCAGAACTTAAATTGATCAGCGATCCCCAGGTGGTACCACCATTGGAAGAGGATTTTAAAACAATATTGTTGTTGTTTGAACCGCCAAAATCGGTCCAGGTAATGTATAAGTTTCCTTCGTAAGGACTTGATGGGCTGTTATCAATCCACATGTGGTTTTTATCAGCCAGTGAACCTGGGTTTGGAGCCACAGTAACCGCACTCCAGTTGGAACCGTTGTTAGTCGAATAAGCCAATCCCATTCCACCCGGATTTGAGATATAATTAACATACATCCTTGAACCGTCAATATTAATGGCAGTGGTAGGATCACCGCTGTTGTTTCCGCCGGCTCCCTGTGCTGAACCGCCCCAGGTAATACCTGCATCTTCTGAAAGGAAATAGTTGGCGCCATAAAGCGTCCCCACTGATCCGCCGCTCCATGATGTGGAGTTGTTGGAGTTCAGAATAAAATCGTTATCCGCCGGATTCACAAAGATGGAATTTTCCGATTCGGTAACATTGGTTGCATTGGTCACCGGAACATCGGGCGAGTCTTCTTTGCCGCTTTTAACGCTCTTGGCATTGATCATACTCCCGGTATAAACCGCTTCCGGAATCTGTACTTCAGGAGCCACAGGAACCAAACCTTTTTCAGCCATTTGTCTCCAGTATCCCATATTGTCAACCCGTGTGTCTATTTTTTCCTTCTGCCCGCTCTGCTGCTTGGTGGGTCCGTTTTGTTTCTGGGCAAAACCCAACACCGGAGAACAGCGTGGAAATCAAAACAAATAAAATAATAGTGTTTACTTTCTTCATGTTCATGTTTATTTATTAGTTTATTAAATACATATTTCCCCATCCAAAGTTACAAAGGGATACATTTTTTCTATCCGGATGAAAATCAACAATGGAACGCAGGATCATTTTTTTGTAAATGACACAATATGCCATATTAAAGTTGCACACACAGTTGCCAAAATACAAGAAAGTGCAAAACTATGTAAATTTATTCTAAATTATGAGAAGTTAAAATTCAGGACGACTCAGGATTTTTAGCTTTGTATTTATTCATGATTATGCTCTTGTTTGATTTTTCTAAAGAAAAAGTCGTAACAGGTCCTACCAAATTAAATTGCCATGCATTAAGTCAGCTATGGCACAAATTAAAACAAAAGGCTGCCCATTTTGGACAGCCTTTTAGCTTTATAATTATCGATCTCAAAACTACTGAATAATAATCTTCCTCGTTTCTTCCTGCCTGTCGGTCTTAATTTAATAAAGTAAACTCCTTTCGAAAGGTCTCCGAGATCAATATTCATAGTCTTGCCGGTCATCGTCTCTGTTTTATCAGTGAAAACAACTTTGTTCAGCATATTTATTACCGTAATTTCAGTTGAACCGACATTCTGATCGAAGTCAACCGTAATCCTTCCGTTCGATGGGTTAGGATAAATCCTTACGCCATCCAGCTCAGCCTGCTCGTTTATGCCGGTGCAAATGGAGCATGCCACACTCAGGTTTTCCGAAAACTGACCCTCGCCGCATGGCTCGTTATACCCTTTCACCCTGATGGTTGCAGTTCCCTCCCAGTTCAACACCCAGGTAACAGAAGCCGTTGTTCCACCTCCAGAAATTGTTCCGGCTGCTGAGGGCATAATTTCCCAAATATACGACTCGGCATTAGCAGCACCGGTAGTAGAGTATTGTGTTGGCGGTGACCAGTTCGTGCATATCTCATTCTCACCTGTAGGCGTTCCGGGTATTTGCGATGGAGCAGTCACGGTTATATAATTTTCCAACATCATTGTATTTGTTTCAAGACCATCAGAAACCGTGAGTGTAACATCAAAGGTGCCGGCAGTAAAATAAGCCACCACAGGATTCTGTTCAGTGCTGGTAGCTGGTGATCCTCCTTCAAAAGTCCACTCCCAGCTTATTGCGCCGCCGGATGACAGATCATAAAAGTCAATCATACTTTGTGTGCAGGGCTCTGTAGTACTTGAGCCAAACATAGCTTGTAAACCTTGCGAAATGCCAAGGAAATCAAGGTACATTGACATTAACTCTTCTTTGGTCGAAGGAGAAGCTCCATCCACCAATCCACCAAATTCGTGAGAAGTACCAATGGTCTTGTAATTACCACCATCATAAGCTATTCCTGTTCCATAAACCGGTGATTGATTTGAAAATATTTTAACAGCCGTTCCGATGGGTTCAAGATGATCCATCCAGTTGTTGTCACCGTTATAGCCAAAGGAAAGTCCTTCAGTGAAAGTTCCTGCCATTCCCAATATGGTACCCATATCGCCAGAGCCATCAGAAACTCCGTCAATATTAAACATAGCATGAGCGGCAGTTTGTGCATCATAGGCCCAGGTGTCACCTCCCTCCATATACATACTCCCTCCATTATTCAAATAATCTGCAAATGCCTGACCTTCGGCCGAAGATAACACATGGTTCTCGGAATAAATACCCAAACAAAGAAAGACAGTGGAATAAAGGTTAAGATCAGCAGGAATGATAGTGGAGGTTTCATAGGACATTTCCATATCCTGTAAAGCAGCTTCCATGGCAGGAGCTGAATTATGATTTCCATCGAGGTCTATTATCAGTACAGGAATCTGTCCAATTACGATATTAAAACTTCCGGTCCCATTAATACCCATATCTGCTGACATATCAAAAGTCAAATCAACCAGGTGACCAGCAGGAGTATTTACAGAAGCCGTAACGTTGAATATTCCTGTTGCATTGCTGCCTCCCGGAATATTTCCATAATTTACCTGCGAAGTATTGATGGTTAGAAAAGGATCAATACCGGATAATTCTCCAACGAGGTTAAACGTTTCGGATGAACCCGAATTTTCGGCAGAAATAACTAGGTTGACGGTTTCACCCGGATCAATTTTTCCATTGTTATTACCTGCAGGGTCAGAGATAACAACCTCGCCCAGGGTAAGAACTGGTGCATGGCCCATGAGGGAAAAGTTACTCGTCCATATATCGTCACTGCCTCCATTGGCTTCAACATTGATTACAACGTAATGCTCATCAGGAATATCATTTGCCACATCAAAAGTAAAGGCATCGGTTCCCATTACAACCTGGTCAGGTCCGATATTTCCATAAAAATGGGTGTTATCTGTAAATGTTATGTAAGTATCATTGGTCGAAAGGGTAACAGTAACACCTATAGCCTGTGCAATACCAACATTTTTAACAGCTAATGATAACATTATGGATTCACCGTAATCCATCATTCCATCTCCATTTCCACCGGTCAGGTCATTCAGTACAAAAGAATCTTTTACCACGTAGGGACCACTTTGGGGAATTACAGGAATATCGGCCTGATATGGAAGATGATTATGTGCGGTAACCGTAACTTTAGCCATTCCGGCCTCTTGTACCGGACCATCAAATACAACTTCCGCATAACCGCTTGCATCGGTATAAGCAACCCCATAAACACTTTGATCATCATTTGAAACACAGACCATTGCATTTGCAATCGGGCCGCCTGTCCCAAGCACACTCACCGAAAAATTGGATAACCCAAGGAAAAGCTGTCCGTCATGTGATACTGTAAGGTTTGCAGGTTGCAGCGTCCAGGGCTCAATAGAGGCATCACCCAGCCAAAGATATGTTCTTACATTTGACCTTCCTATTGTTCCATGTACATTTAATACCGTAATGTTTGCAAAGTTGGTGATATAACCGATGTTATTAATTCCTTCATCAAAAATTGCTTTATACATCTCCTTATCATAATCATGATTAGGGATGGTATAAGAGGGGATAATTGCTCCATTTGTAGCAACACAAGCAACAGGTGATTTCATAAACGACTCACACAGGCAATCGCCAGCATGAGCTACAATATCCATGTTGTCACAGCATACATCAAAAAACACAAAGAGACGATCATTATTTGTAAGCTGATTTACATGCTGAGCGGTAAAGCTTCCCTGAGGACACCATTGCCACAACTCTGTGGCGCTCCCATGTCCGCGGTAATTAAAAATTCCGCATGAATTTGCATTTACATAACTTACCACCTGGGTATTTGTATATCCTGCTCCTCCATAAGCCTGCTGAAATATTGGCGTCTGCAAAGAATACGGGTAAGTCCTGATCTCTTCACTGCATTGCGTGTATTTACCCGGATATTCTTCCATGTGGGCAATCAGAATAGAATTTTCAGCCCAGTTGGTCGTTGCATCGGGATTGAAATAGTGATCAAGTGTTTTTTGAATTTGCAGATCCAGTTCGGCAAGATTATCATAAACAATCCGCCCGATGGCAATGTCGGCATAATGATCATCCGGGCCGTTCATACAAGTGTACCAGCTGTCGGAATAGGAGGCGTCCTCTGCTCCCGGCGCCCAGTAGTACATAGGAACATCATTGGTGCCGGGAGGATTGCCACCGTTTGGATAAGCATCACCCACCATCAAAATGTATTCAAGTCCCTCATTGTTGTATAGCGGGGTAATGTAATCCTTAAAATTCTGAGGTGTAATAAATCCTGCCTGAAGTGTTTTTACCTCTACCCTAAATCCCTGCTGGTTTTTCCAGTCAACTAAAGGTTGAATAGAATTCAATGCTTCGGTATTGGTGATGATCAGGTATTTGATATCATCATTGCTCAACAGATTCATCGAATATCCGAGTGATTGAAAATTCAAAACCTGCGCCTGATACATTTTAAAGAAATTAGGACTCACATTTTTGTTGGGTTGAAAAGTAAAACCGGGATCAGTTCCATAAAATTCGATTTCAAGTCTGAGATGAGTTACTACTTCAAGTTCCTGAGATGAAGTATTGTAATTAAATGGAATTATGTGTAAACCTGAAATTTTAATATCTCTCCAGATACCGGGCTGATCCAGGTAAACCTGACTGACCGGAAAAGAATTGGGTTGGGAATAGAACTTCTGGTCCATTACAAATGCCTTGTCTTGCCCGCCCGGATTATCGGTTGTAGGGGTTTGGAATGGGTAAATAAAATAGTTTTGAAACTTCATGGTTTCCTTCTCCAAAACATTGACCCTGACCAATTGGTTTCCCGGGATACCGATCAGTTCGCTGATCATCGGCAATTCGGGTTTTCCAATGTCTTTGGTTGTTCTGTTTTCGATTAATTCCAGGCGTTTAAACGAACGCCCCTCCTGTGTAATATCCGAGACAAACATTCCCGAAATCGAAATGTCAAGAACAACTGTTGATTGATCCTGTTCTTCGATAAGAATTTGGGGGGTTCCGGGAACATCAGAATTAAAACCAACCCACGATTTCTGAGCCATTGTGCCTAAGGAAAGCACAGTTAAAATGGTAACATAAAATAATAATCTTTTCATCTTATTTAAAATTTATGATTTTCAAAGGACAGAGGTCAAAGTTAAATAAAAAACTAATCCTTTCAACATCAGCCTATTTTGTCAGGATTAATTTCTCAATTCGAGTTTGTTCGTCCGATTCAATCCTTATAAAATAAATACCTGCCTCGATTTCAGCCACCGAAAAATTCATTTGATAATTTCCAGCGGATTGCTTTTCGGGAACAGATAAAACTTTAATCTCCTGCCCAACGCAATTGAGCAGCGCAACTTTAACAGAAGTTTCTTTATTCAGATTGTATTGAACTGAAAAATATCCCGTTGATGGATTGGGGTAAATGGCAAATCCTTGCTCATTGATTTCATGAATGCCTGTAGCCAGAGCAACAGAAACAGGATAGGAGGCCGGCAAGCAGTCGTAACCGGTAACAATCAATTGCGCATCGCCAGCAGATGTAAATGGAAGATCGAAATTAATATCAGCAACTCCATAAGCATCCGTTGTTGCTGTGCCATACAATACACCATCCATCAGGAAAGCGCATGTAATGTTTTCCATTGGGTTTCCATCACTGGTAACAGTGACAGTGGTGGAAGAAGCAGTGCTCAGAATTTCGCTTTCGTAGGTTGTCTCAATTGCAATGGGTTCTGCAGTCCAGATAGACAGAGTTGGGTCGCCCAGGATATTGATATCATAAAAGTTCCATCGCAATGCGCCTTCTTCCCACTGTCCCGGTGCTGTAACCCATGGAGCCGTTTGAATTTTTGCCTCCATAAAAGCCGCGCCGATATGATTGATCTTTTCGTGGTAAAGTGCATCCATCATTTCGCGATGAAGATGAGCAGCAGGTCCCTCTGTTTGACCTTCGTTGAACCAGCCGTACCTTGAATTTCCAATGACAGCTACAGCAAAATTTGAAATGCTTGCCATTTTTTCCATGATGCAGTCATTGTCATCAAAAGCACCGCAAATACAACCATGCGATTGAAAAATGGTAAAGTTGTGGTCTAAACCGTTGGCACCATAAAAGTTTGCATTAGTAATATCAGAATTACTCATATAAGCCACATAATTTGAGTTGGCATGACCCACATGATGCACATACTGTTTTCCTGAATTGATAGCTGTTATCAAATCATTGGCAGACCATGACTGGTTTTCTTCATAAAGCTTTTGAAAGTTATAGCTTTCCGGAACGCACCAGGTTTCATAACCGTTTTCAGTGCTATGACCGATCAGCAGTTCGAGGTAATCCGAACCCCATGTTTCCGGACTGCCGTACAACCACTCTCCTGCTAATAATGTATTATTAAACTCGCCTAAGACAGGATTATTCTGATAGAAAATTGTTTTGTGAAGCATGTTGTTCAGTTCCGTTAAATTGCTGAACGAAAAACGTCCGACAGCTATTTCAGGCAGCAAATCATCTTCGCCCGGCTCGCCCCAACTATTATCTCCGTCGGTGTTCCAGTTACCATCTAGCCCGGAAAAATAAAGATCGGCAGGAATATTATTATCTTCATATCCTGAGCCGGATTGGGCATAACAATAAAAACCGCGGTAAGGAACATGTTCGACATCTCCTCCCAATAGAACATATTCCACACTGTGATCCTGGTATTCCTGAATGATAAAATTCCTGATTTTTTCTTGTAAATCCTGCCCTGTGCTGCTTGTATTAATGGTTTCCCTTGTTACCACCTGAGATTTTATTCCTCTTTCGAGGTAAATATCAATAAGCTCCTGAAAATTGCCTGCAAACTGGTCAGGTGTTACGATGAGCAATTGATAATCATCTTCGCTCTTCGATGCAGAGGGATATTGAGAAATCGTTTCAGGATTTTGTGAAAATGACAACACCCTGTCATAAATATTCACTTCTGATTTCAGGTTTTCAATAGCATTGACCGATTGAGCTGAAGGCTCAGTAGTGATTTTGATGGTCACTTTTTTGTAAACCGATACCACTCCCGTTACAGGATTGAACCTGACAGGGGTGAATGTGGATAAAGCAAAAGCATATCCATTCATGTAATTGGTGATGAGTTGACCGGTAGGGACAGTCGGATAAAAAGCATCGGTTTGATAAACAAGTTCATTTAAACTGAATGTGCCGTCGCCGGGTTCTGATAATGGCCTTGAAGCTTGCTGGGGATACAAGATAATAAACGCCCGAAAGCTGAACATCATCCTCACCGATAAATTCGATTGTGGTAGCACTTTCTCCCGGAGGAAGTAAAAGCTGAACTGATTGATAAGGCAGCGCGGGCTCACCTGTTTTACCGGTAATTAAAGTGTTGTTAAAATGGATCATTTGAAAATCGCCGGATGAAACTACACTCGGATTGTCAAAATAGTAAGTCTTTTCAACAACACCTGCTTCAATCGTAAACAGCGAAGCCATCAATAAAACGAAAACATAGATTTTTTTCATAATGTGTGAGAAAATATAAATTTATAAAAATATAATTGGATTGTATTTCATGATGATAAAGACAATGACAATTTTTAAATAGTTGTTTAACGGTTCCAAAATTAAAAAGTTTACCCATGCTTGGTTCATTAATTTTCATTTGAAATAAAGGAGGAAATGAACCAGGGAGCAACACTGACCATTATGTCAAAAAAAAACCCTGCATTTAAGGTGCAGGGCTTTTTCAACTACTATTTATTTATTATCAATTTTCTGTTTACCCTGAGTTCCTTGCCCTCAAGCCTGATAAAGTAAATACCCTTTTCAACATTCATCTGAATGGTTTGGTTGAAGTTTTTATTAACCTGAATATTTTCAGTTTCATAAACCAATCTGCTTTGTGCGTTGTAAATTCGTATAGCAATTACTTCGTTGTTATCGCCGCTTAACTCAACCGTAAAACTACCGTTGTTTGGATTGGGCGAAATGGAAATGTCAAAGCCAGCGGTGTTTTCATCTACACCACTGGTATTCACAACAAGGGTCATGTTATCGGACACTTCTCCGCAATCTTCATTGCCGGCTGTCAATGTTAATGTTGCCTGTTCAGCTGCAATATCGTTTATTCCCGGAGTATAGGTAGGATTTACAGAAGACGCATCATCAAACGTACCATCGCCTGAAGTTGTCCAAGAAACCATGAAGGCGTTTGCAACAGTAGCATCAGCAATTGTATAGGTTTCATCTGAATTGATCTGATGATCCTCCCCTGCAAAAGCCATTGCAACAGCATTGATTGTTAGCATCATTTCTGATGTCGCCACCTCACAGGGTCCATTACCCATAGCGCTTAGTGTAAGTGTTACTGAACCTGTAACTGCATCATTTACACCCGGAGTATAAACTGCATTCAGAATAGCATTATTATCAAAAGTTCCATCGCCGGAAGTCGCCCATTCAACTAAGGTATAGTTATCAGCAGAAGCGTTCAATGCCAGCGGAACATTGCTGCATGTTTCAGTATTTTCTCCTGCGAATGCCATCGCGGCGGGTTCAAATGTAAGTATAAGATCATCATTCGCATAGCCGCAGAGGGGATTCCCATTTACCTCGAACATCAATGTTACCGATCCGGCTGCAATATCTCCGTTTCCGGGAGTATAAACAGGATTGATAATATTTGCATCATTGTAAGTTCCATCACCGGAAGTTGTCCAATTAACCGAAACATAATTTTCAGCCATTGCATACATTAATTCGAAGGTAGCATTGCTGCAAACAAGTTCATCTTGTCCGGCATTTGCAACGGGTGCGCTGTGAATGGTCAGTGTCATATTATCAGTAACGTCATTTTCAGGACCGTAGGCAGTTAATGTGAGCACTACCGATCCGTTGGTAATATCACCGGTTCCTGGAGTATAAACCGGGTTTAATACCTGGCTGTTATCGAAAGTTCCGTTGCCCGAAGTAGTCCAGTTAACAAGGTTATATAATGAAGCTGTACCATTGCAGGAATACGTATCGTCTTCGCAGATGGACCCATCCTGACCGGCATAAGCAGTAGTCATTGGGGGTGCAGGCAATACGATAAAATCGAGCCATGCACAGTCGCTTCCCCCTGCGACACTGACATCTTTACTATATTCCCATTTAAAGGTATGCATTCCGGCGGTTACGGCAATTGCTTCGCGCGCCCATCCAACTTCACCCGACCAGGAGGACTTTAAGATATTATCAACATAAAATTTGAGGAAGTCATAACTTGCTTCAGATGAAACTTTGTACCAGAAAGAGATACTATCAGCACCAAAAATTTCATATTGAAGTGACAAATAATTGCTCTGGCTGTTGCCCAAAGATCCTGATTTTATACTATATGAGCCTTCATAAGGATTTACAGTTGATACAGCCCAGTTGGTAGTACCTCCGGTCAGCCAGTTGAACTGGCTTAAATCTCCTGTTTCCCAGTCTTCCACTATCAGACCAATGGTAGCGCCAAAATTTTCGAGTTGATTATATCCACCCGATGTTACATCATACATAAAACTTACACCCGTTCCGATTGGTGCATTTGGGGCAACCGTTAAGTTGAAAGCAGCTTCTTCCATCAAACCGGCGCCAAGGACATTGAAATTATAAGCAGAATTATTCAGGGTAATAAATCCGCTTGAACAACTCAGGTTCCCGATGGTGCCCATTGCATCATAGGAACCATTGTTATAGGTTGGAATCAGCACAATGGCTGTTTCCCCCGGATCGAGACGGCCGTTGTTATTTCCCTGTGAGTCATCAATCATTAGTGACCCAACTTCAAGTACCGGTCCATGACCCACAACACTGAAGTAAGTAATCCAGGTAGCATTTCCATCGGTTGCAATCATTTCAAAGACGACAGTGTACATATCAGGGATATTATCGGCAACTTCCCAGGCGAAACCGTCAACGATAACTGCTGTGGCTCCGGCTACGATAGTACCGTAGGTTTCTGTATTATCAGTTATAGAAACAAACTCATCAGCAGAGGCAATGTTCACAATTACGTTGGTAGCATCCTCAATTCCAACATTTTCAACAGTAATAGAAGCCATAATGGATTCTGAGGTTTCCATCATTCCGTTTCCATTTCCGGAAGCATCATTAATTTCAACAGCATTTTGAACGATATAAGGGCCTGCAGGTGGAATTACTTCGACAAAAGATGTATAGCGGTAATAATTTTGCATAGTTATGGTAACCAGCATCTGATCAGGTGGCTGTTGGGGTGGAACTGTTATTGAAAGAGGACCACTTGTTGCAGTTGCAGTAGCAATGATTTCACCATTTACAGTCAGGGCTATGAAGGCGCCTTCATTGGCCGTTACATCAAAATTTGTCACTCCTGCATAGAGGATGGGATTATGAACCACCGTCAAATTCTGCGGAATCTCTGAATACAGATTAAGAAATGCATCGCCATGATGATGAAACAAATTGTAAGTCACTTCTTTATTGGTTGTATTGTATGGCCAGGATGATTGTTGCAGAAAATATTTACCTGCTGCATTGGCAAATCCGGGCATCAAACCTCTTGATTCAGGATTGGTGCCATAGGCAGGCATAAAGTTGGGCCACATGTTATCAAACGCTCCCCAAACAAAGGCATCATTGACAAATGAATATGATACTTCGGAGTCCCCGATGGCACCTAAGGCTCCTGCATTATTGCCGCCGGAAGTATGACGGTGAAGTTTTTCAACCATGCATTCTCCGGAGTAATTATATTTCCCTGTTAAACAGTTTACGGACCAAATATAAGTGAGATCGGTATTGGTCAAATTATTGATATGACTATTGGAAAAATCAGGCTCTCCCCATAACGTTTCGGCTCCATGGTCACGATGAAGCAAGATAAATGCTCCATTGTTGATACCTGTTACAACATTATTTCCTGTTCCGTTCCAACTGCAGTTTACCTGTCCGGGTGTTGCAGGTATATATCCCAGTCCATTGGGACCAAAATAATTCACAACTGTGGTGGTGTTCGTTGCTGTTGACCACGGACCGGAGGTAGGAGTTCCATTATAGATCGCATTCACACGGTTGGTTGTTTTACCTAATTCCTGTTCCCAGAATCCGGCTACTGATTCCGTGCATATCTGGAACCACCTCTCTGTCTGGTAACCCATACATGTCATGGGATGAGCATAAAAGTCCGGATCGGTGGGTGGATTTCTTTCATAGTTGATAAACTTGGTGACCATGGTTTGAAGCTGGGTAGCATTATTGGCTGTCATTCTTGCTGTGATGATGTCCGGCATCTGATCGGCATTGACATCACCATAAATATTATCCGAAACACAATAGCTGTTGTAAATAGGGGCTATAACGCTATTGGCAATGTTGGTACCATAATCGCCAAACAGTAATATAGCTGCCGGTGGAATGTCCCAGGTATTATAGGCATTATTAATATAATTTTCAATGGTGATGGCATTGTTAGCCCCTATTTCGCTTAGTGTTACCACTTCGGTCTTTATGCCCTGCAAGGTCCTGAATTCTTTGATGGAGTCTGCCCATTGAAGAAAATCAGCGCCTGTGGGGGAAATAATAAGGTATTCGCATCCCGTTTCATCTTTGGATTGAAAGGATTTATTATAATCCATCTTTGGAAGCGATTCATAGTTCAGCAACATATCCGATAGCATTGGATCCCACCAGCGGCTTCTTAAACGATCTTCACCAAAGTGTCCGGTACCTCCTTCAAAGGTTACTTCGATTTTCAGGTCGCGGTAAACAATCAATTCTTTTGTAACAGGATTGTATTGAAATGGTGTGACACCCAGTATAACAGCATCTACACCTCTCACCTGAGTAACTTCAGAAAGAATAACCGGATTTGCAGGATAAAATTCATTTTTTGAGTAAATATCCATGTTCTGATTGTATACGAGCGGGTTGTCATCGTTTGCCCAGGGAATTTTAAATGCCGGAGCTAATTCAATATTTGAAAATTTTTCAGTTCTGGATGATATCACCTTATAGTGAACTGTTGCTCCCTGCGGAATAGCCACATACCTTCCGTCACCCGGTAGATTGGGGGCACCCTCATTGTTGGGTAATAAAGTACCCGGAAGTCCGATGGCATCCATCGGGATTCCATTGATCAAATCTTTTGAAAGAGAGAAATTACTGATCGAATAATTCACCTCAACACCTGAAGTTTTTTGTGTTTTCAGCGAAAATCCCTGTTTTCCCCAACTGTCGGAATACTTAAAATCATCAGCAAAAGTAATTCCTGCAAAGAAGAAGGCAAGTACCAAAAGACTTAACCTGGTTTCAATTTGTAGTAAATGTTTCATAATTAATTTAATTAGTTATTATTTATAAGTTGTCGAAATCGAATTAAGATGTGCAGAACAGCCATGTTTTTGTAAAATTCAGATTGCCAAAATAATACTTTTTACTCAATGTTGCTTAAAGGGTTTTACCAAACGAATTAAAAATTACCTTATGATCATTTTTCCGGTAAAAATTGTCTGTTTTTCTAATACAATGATGAAATAAATCCCTGGTTCAATTTTACTTAAATTCAAATTGACAGCAGGATTGTTTTTACTATTCAAAATTTTTTCTTCATGAACAACCTTCCCCAGATTATTGAGCACCCTGATTTCAACCTGATCATCAGAAATATCTCCTAAACTTATATTGACCATTCCATCGGATGGGTTGGGTGAAATAATCAAACTATTCTGATGGATTTCCCGGATAGTTTCCCAAATCACATAAAGGAGTAATTCATCAGAAAATTCACTCTCGCCACAATCATTTATAGCTTTTACTTTTAATGTAACCACGCCATCCCAATAATCAGTAAAATCAATAATGCAATTGGTTCCGTTGTTAACAATTGTTTCAATCGCGTCCGAAGGCTCTGCGACCCATTCATAGCTTTCAGCAAAAGCAACCGCTGTTGTTGTATATTCGTATTCAAAACCCGGCATAGACCAGGGATATTCATACCCATCCGGTATTTGAGGCATTTCAGGAATAGCTGCTACAGTGATATAATCTTCCTGAACAATGGTTTGCGAATCAATTCCATTCGAAATAGTAAGGGTAACATCATAAGTTCCGGAAGTAGTATAAGAGATTGATGGATTCTGTTGTGAGGATACAGAAGGCGTGCCGCCAGGAAAGCTCCAGATCCAGGATGTTATATTGCCACTTGAATAATCGGTAAAATTTACATTTTCCCCTTCACAAACTGTGGTTTGGTTGGCTGTAAAAAAAGCGATTAATCCTTGTATAGCACCGGAAGGAAGAACGATATAATCCACCCAACCTAAGTCAGAGCCGGTTGCGACTGAAGCATCTTTTGAATATTCCCACATAAAAGTATGTTGACCTGAATTCACCGGAAACGAAGATTCACTCCAGGCAACTTCGCCCGACCAATTTTCCTGCAAAGTATTGTCAATATAAAATGAAAGGAAATCATAACCGCTTTCGGAAGAAACTTTTTTGAAAAAGGATATTTCACCGTTTGCAACTACATTGTATGAAATCGTCAGATTGGAGGATTGGTCATTGCCAATACTTCCCGACCTGGCGCAATAAATTCCTTCATAAGGATTCGCATTGGTTATATTCCAGTTGGCATTCCCTCCTGTTTGCCAGTCAAACTGACTGAAATCACCTGTTTCCCAGTCTTCAACAATAAGCCCGATAGAAAAATTCATTGGAAATGTATTTGTATAACTTCCGCTATTGGCGCTGAGTGAAAAAATGACCGCAAAACTTGTTCCGGAGGGCGCTGCCTCATTTACCGAAAGGGTAAAAGTCCCGTTTGAAGATTCACCCTGAGCAAGGGTTCCGAAAACTGCCGTTGAGGTGATGAGGGTAACATAAGGAGAGACTGAGGAAATAACACCGGCAATGTTGGTGGCAGGAATATCTCCGTTGTTTTTTATTTCAATGTTCAAATCAACTGTTTCACCGGGATCAATCAATCCATTGTTGTTTCCATTTGAGTCATCTATAATATATTCCAGCATTACAAGGTAAACACCCGACACCGGTTCAATGGCATTGACCGCATCCAGGTCAAATCCGGCATTGGCGACATTGGCTGACCCATCGCCATCATCCAGTATTTTGATGTATTGCGATTGGGGTAAACCAATTGCTGCCAAATCGAACTCTGTTGTGCCATTTCCCGTTCCCAGGCTGATCCAGGGTCCATCAATTGTGGAACCGGCATAGCAGGTATATCCTTCGGGTGATGAATCTCCTTCATAAACGATAAGGTCAAAACCGGGTCCATCCAGCACAGGAGATTGCATGTCAAGGACACAATATCCGCTTTTTCCCAGAGAATAGTTAACATCGTCGGGCGAACCGATTACAGCCGGGGTAAATCCTTCATCGCTAAAATTGTTACCGGGAATTCTTGACGCTGCAAGCTTGTAAACAGATTGCCCTTCTTCAGGAACAAGTTGAAAATCGGTATTTGTTACATTGTTCGCAGTAACTACAACATTATTGATAGTCTGTGTTTGGTAACCATTGGCTTTGATAGTAATGCTGTAAGTTCCTGGAAGTACATATTTATGATAATCACCCACAACCGGATCAGTATAACATGGATAATAATTGTTGACGAATACGGAGGCAGCAACAGGTTCTCCGGTAATTGCATCGGTTACCATACCCTGAAGTCCGTAACCGGAATACTCTATCAATGCCAGCATTGACGGTTTGTTGTAATTATAATACATCATAATCTGCGAGGCGGGAGGTTGTTTGCTCATAGATATTTCTATGCTCCATGAGACCGAACCTGTGATTCCATAATACGAATCCTTTGTGCTTCCATTGATGGGATACATTCCGGCATAACCTGCGCCATAAGGCAAGTTAGAATAGCCCGATTGATTGACATACACCTGTGCCAATTGATTGATCTGGGCAAAATCATTGGTAGCATCCGGGCGGTAACTCCACGGAAAGGATACGAATTCGGTTCCGCTGTGATAGGATGTATAAACCACAAACTGATTATTGTAATTAAAATCGCGAAGGGCTTTGGATTCTACTTCGCCGAAAGGTCCAAAAGTAGTTCCGTCCTGATCCCACATATAACCGCAATCGCGGTTGAGATCAACTCCGTTGTTGTTATACCTGACCATATTTACCCTTCCATCGGGGTTTACCATCAGGTATAAAAATATTTCGCGGTTGTTGATCAGGTTGGTAATCGTTGTATTGGTACCATATCCCAAACACAAATCTCTGGCAAAACGGATAATGTTTTCAGGTCCGCCGATTTCATCTCCATGAATGCCTCCATCGAAAAAAACTTCGGCTTCCGGTTCATCCGTTAATACGTTATCACTGATTTTAAGGACAGCCAATTGACGCCCGCCCAAGGAAGTACCTACAATTTCTTTCTTGCAAATGGAAGGAAAGTGATTTTCAAGACTGTCAGCCAGATCAATGATTTGCTGATAAGAATGATAAGCATCATCGGTCAACCAGAAATTTTCAAAATGTTTGTTCAGGTCTTCAATCTCAGTTTCAATTTTAAATCCCAGGTTTTCCAGTTTAATTCTCTCTGAGGGTATAAGATAAGCTCTGATAACTTCAATGGCGCATGGTTCGAAATCAATGTCCAACTTCTTCAGAACAGGTAACTGGTTTTCATTCTCTATTTGAATTATTACCTGTTGTTCTCCCGAACGCCACCCTTCGGCATAGACACTAACGATTAGAATAAATATTAATGAAGTAAGTAAAAGTTTCTTCATGTTCAATGCTATTTGAGAAATATTAACCGTGCTTGAGGATATCTTATTAATTGTCGGACAAAAGACATTCGGTATTTTGAAAAGGTTGCTTAACAATGGTGCTGAAAACATGGAATATGATTCAGTTAAAAGGATTTGATTTTCAAATGTATTTCTCAATCACTTTTAAAAATTCCTGAATAGGAATGGGTTTTGTAATATAATCAATACAACCTGCATCCAGCGACCGCTGCCTTTCGCCTGCCATTGCGTAAGCCGTTTGGGCAATTATTTTTGCCGAGGGATCAAGGGCTAATATTTTTTGGGTGGTGAGGTATCCGTCCATAACCGGCATTCTGATATCCATAAGGATCAGGTCGAATTTTATTTTTTTACTGATAGCAAGGGCTTCCTTCCCATCTGTTGCCTTCGAAACCCTCATTTTTGTCTTTCTCAAAACACTTTGATAAAACAGAAAACTTTGCTCGTCATCCTCTACAATTAAGATGTGTTTGTTTTCCCAGTTGTAGCTTTTCAGAACAGTGGCAACAGGTTCGCTGGTATTCAATTTTCCCGTCACCTGCAAAGGGTTGCAGTGAAGGTTGAAATAAAAAGTAGAACCCTCGCCCGGAATGGATTTTACCCAAATCTTTCCTCCTAAAATTTCAACAATTTTACGTGTGATTGCCAGTCCCAGACCGGTTCCACCATAAATCCTCTTATTGGGAACATCCAACTGTCTGAAACTTTCAAAAATGATGTCCAGCTTATCATTGGGTATCCCAATCCCGGTATCCCTGACATAAAATTGTAACAACGTATTCCTTCCGTCCGTTTTTAATTCTGCACCAAACTCTATCAAACCGGCATCAGTAAACTTGATGGCGTTATTGATGAGGTTTCGAATAACCTGTTTGAGTTTATCAATGTCGGTATGGAGGACAATATTTTCTAATTTTTCAGAACGGTTGTAACGGAAACTAATATTTTTATTTGATTGGGTAGTCTTTAGATATTTAATGTAAGATTCATAAACTTCTGAGAGAATGCTGTCAACAAAATAATCCGATTTATAAATTTTAAGCTGACCCGCTTCAATTTTTGAAATATCAATGATATCGTCAATGAGACCAAGCAAATCACTACCGCTTTTCTGGATCAGCGAAATGTATTGATTTTGTTCGTCAGGTGAGGTATCAGCTTCGGCTAACAATTGCGAAAATCCGATGATTGCATTCATCGGTGTTCTGATCTCATGAGACATATTGGCAAGAAATGCAGATTTCAGTTTGGCAGATTCTTCCGCTTTTTCCTTAGCACTAACCAAATCCTGTTCCATCAATTTGCGATAGGTGATGTCCTCCTTCATAGCAATAAAATGGGTAATTTTCCCTTTTTCATCTTTCAACGGAAAAATATTTGCCGACTCCCAGTACAGATCGCCATTCTTCTTTTTATTGATAAATTCACCTGACCATTCTTTTCCTGATGTAATATTCTGCCACAAATTTTCATAAACTGATAACGGAGTCTTTCCCGATTTCAGGATGCTCGTATTCTTATGAAGCACCTCTTTGGCTTGATAACCGGTTACTTTTGTGAATCTTGGATTGACATATTCAATGTTCCCGTTAAGATCGGCTATTACAACTATTGTAGGACTTTGCTCAACCGATCGTGAAAATTTCCTCATTTCCTCTTCGGCAAGTTTTTGTTCGGTAATATTTGCAATAAATCCTTCAAGCGCTATTAGGTTGCCTTCATCCGAATATATTCCAATGCCCTGTTCCCATACCCACTTCAGCTTTCCTTTCTTTGTAACTATCCGGTAAATCATTCTGAAGGGTTCACTTTTTTCCAGCCCTTTCTGAACACTTGTTCTGACAATCGTCCGATCATCGGGATGGATCAGGTCGTTATATGAAATCTTGCTGTTGCCTAACAAATCTGTTGATTTATAACCTGTAAGATCAAAGCAACCTTCGCTCACAAATTCCATGGTCCATGTTTCGTCGTTCAGGCAGCGATAAGCCATTCCGGGAAGATTGCTCATGAGCGTGGCTAATCTTCGCTGGTTTTCTTTCAGATTGAACTCGGCTCTTTTCCTGTCGGAAATATCCCTGATGGCACCTTCCACTCCGATAGGCTCATTTTTTTCATCAAAAATAAAAAAGGCGGTAAGTGAACAATTGAGAATTTTATTGGCTTTATTTTTAATCCTGGTATCAAAATCCTCCAGCTTCCCATTTGCATCTAACAAATCACCTATTTTATCCCAATCGGCACTATCATAATAAAAATCTCTGGAGTACTTACCAATAATCTCTTCCGGGCGATACCCCGCAATTCTTTTAACGGACGGACTTATTTCCTCTATTATTCCTGACAGATCTGTACGGAAATAAATATCAGGAAACGCATTGAAGATTTTTCTGTATTTTTTTTCGCTTTCAATCAGGATTCTTTCCGCAATTTTTCGTTCAGTAATATCCTGAGCAAAAACAATTACCACATCTTTACCGAAATAATGGCCCTTGTTCAACCTTACTTCTTTTGGGAATACTCTCCCTTTTTTATCAATGCCCCAGAATTCAAACAATTGGGATTCTCCCTGAAAGGCTTTACGGATCAGTCTGGCTGTCTTTTTCAAATCATTCATGCCCGGGGCGGAAAGAAATTCAGGAGTTTTACCGATAAAAAATTGGCGTGGATAGCCATACATTTTTACCGCTCCTTCATTCACATCAACAAAATAGCCATCCTTATCCTGAATATAAATGGCATCGCTTGAACTATTAAACAAGCCCCGGTAACTCTCTTCTGAATTTTTTAAATTTTCTTCAGCTTTTGCCTTTTTGGTGATATCATCAGCGATACAAATAACTCCTATGCCACCATCAGGCAGAACAAATTTCCGTTCATTCAGCTCGATCAGGACAGGTGTGCCATCCCTTCTAAGGCTTTTTTCCACATGCTTCAGATGTTTACCCTGCTTTAACATGAATAAATTCTTATCAACCTGATCAAGGCTTCCGGGATGAGCAAGCATGTGTACTTTCTTCCCGACCAATTCATCCCTTTTGTACCCCGTAAGTTTGCACATGGCGGGATTGGCATCTATAATCGTCCCTTCCATATTTTCGAGAAGAATTCCATCAGGCGAAAAGTTAAACAAGGTTCGGTATTGCTCTTCGCTTTTGAGGAGCTGATCGAGCGCTTCTTTTTGTTTGGTAATATCCCTTACAATAAACTGCAAGGCAGGTTTATGATCAAATTCTATTTTGGAAATAACGGATGAGTACCAATGAGTTTTACCCTTTTTATCAATGATCCTGTTTTCAATGATATCAGAATGAAGCCGCTTACTTTTAATAAAACGGTTAATGAATTTTTCGTGAAAATCAGCATCATCAGGATGAATATTGGAATTCTCCTTTTGAATTATTTTAAAATCCTTAACACCAAACCCGGTCTGCTTTTTTAAAGCCGGATTAGCAAAAAGCATTCTGGAGTTATAGTCGGTAATAAAAATAATATCGCTGAATGATTCAATCAGGGTACGGTATTTATATTCTGAATTAATCAATTCCGTTTCTGTGGCTCTTCTCACAGAAATATCTTCAATAATACCATCATAATATTTTGAATGACCTTTTTGATCTTTTGTAACGATGGTACTGACCGAGGCAATAAACCGGGAACCATTCTTCTTTTGAAGCAGTACCTCAACATTTTTAACCGAACCCTTTTCTGCAATCGTTTTAAGAAATCTTTTCCTGTCAACCGGTACAACATAAATGGATGATACATTGGTTTCCATTAGCTCCTTTCGGCTACTGAAACCAAACATTTTCATAAATGCAGGATTGAAATCAAGAAACGTCCCTTTTTCATCTGCCGTACTTCTGTAGATTCCAACATTGAGATTATTGGTGATGGATTTGAATTTTTGTTCTTCAAACTTCAGAGCATCTTCAGCTAATTTTCGTTGCGTAATATCCCTGCAAATAATCCTTATTTCTTTTACCTCTCCGTCATCATTGAACACCAGTTGCGTTCTTTCGTGAACATAAAGCAAAGCCCCGTCTTTTCTTACTTTATAGAAATACAATTCGGCATGAACCTTTTTTTCGTTAATAATGTCCGACACCTTGCTTTTAATTAAGGAAAGATCATCTTCATGGACAACGTTCCAAACCGGTTTGCCGATCAGTTCGTTGCGCTTATAACCAAGTGTTTTGGCTCCGGTGAGGTTCACCCAAATTACTTCACCATCCGGTTTAATGGTAAAAAGCATATCAGGCGAACTTTCAAAAAGAGCGTTGAAGGTATTTTCAATGCTGTTTGGATGGCGCACTATTTCCCTGTCGGAAGAAGGAACACTTTTCAGAATATCTTCCTTTTCGGTTAATAATTCCTTAACCTTCGCTATTAATTGCTTTTTAGTAAAATTTTTAAAATCCACGATCCTCTCTGAATATTTTTAACCCTACTTTGAGTAATGTAAATTATTTAAAGGAATGTAAATATATGACAATAATTTTATGGCAAGATAAAAAAAATGAAAAACTTTTAATTTTTGCCCTTTACATTAAAAAATAAATATTGAGCAATGATAACCAATAAAAGGGTAAACAGCGTGCTTATAAGCACCCTAAGAAAAGTATTGAATAAATCAGCAAACCTGAAAACTTCAATATAAAACAGCGCTGTATGGTGAATGAGGATCAGAATTAAGGAATAGCTAAAAAACCATAAAAACCCCAGATGGCTAATGGAGGGTATCATCCCGGGTTCAAAATCTTTTCGGCTGGGTATGGCTTTGATTACAAGCGGACGCGCAAATGCCATCAACACCGAAGAAGCTGTATGTATCCCCAGGGCGCCGGTAAACATATCAATGCTGAATCCAAGCATAAACGAAGAAATCAGCAACAGCCAGCCGGGGGTTTCGAACGGAAGAAGCAAAATAAAATAGACGTAGAAATACGGATTGATGTAACCCCTGAAATTGATATTCTCAAGAATAGTAATCTGTATCACCACGACTACAATAAAACGAATAATATTGCTCAGCACTCTATTGCCCATCAGCAGGATTCATATTTAACCTTAATTGCTCATTTTTTTTCAGATTGATGATCACATAAACATAATAAAGGCTGTTATAATCAACCGAATACCTAATTGAAGCCGTATTGAACTTTTCGTTTGGCAGAATATTATATTGTTCCACAGTGCCAA
The DNA here is from genome assembly GCA_963840975.1 of uncultured Bacteroidales bacterium. Taxonomy (GTDB): domain Bacteria; phylum Bacteroidota; class Bacteroidia; order Bacteroidales; family JAADJA01; genus JAADJA01. The sequence continues at coordinate 444,507 of CAWJBC010000002.1, forward strand.
CCATGATTCCTTCGGGAAAGATCAGTGAATTGCCTGAAGTTACAATGGTATCACCGGGTTCTAATTGAACGTGCATTGGAATATCAACGAGGGTTCCGTTTCGGTAATAGTTTCCACTCCATTCCACTGTTCCAAGGTGGTTATTTTTAAATATTCTGGCGTTTATTTTATTGTTTAAATGCAACACCGACATTACCCTTGAAAACTGAGGTGTAACATCTACCACAGTTCCAACAATTCCTTCAGAAGTAATAACACCCATATCTTTTGCAATACCATCTTTGCTTCCTTTGTTCAGCATCATATAATTTTTCTGATGATTCACCGAATTGCTGATCACTTTTGCGCCAATATAACGGTACATCGAATCGCTTGAAAAATATTCTTTTTTATCTGTTATTAAATAGGATTCAGGGAGAAGGTTTTTCAGGCGGGCATTTTCGTTTACCAGCATATCATTTGCCTTTTTCAGCGTAAGGTATTCCGAAACATTGTTAAGCGCAGATAATAAAGTACCGGTAACAGCGCCGGTAGAATTTAAAAATGTAGCTCTCTGAAAGTTGTTTTGTAATACAAATGAAAAGGCAATTACCTCTAATAAAAGGAAAAGAAAGAAGAAGTACTGTTTTAGTATATAGGCAAATAGATTTCGCACCGTTCAATCAATAAAAAACCTGTGTTATCAGACAATTGAATTTTATTTAATAAGGAAATTGAATTTATCAAAGTTTTTTAGAGCTATACCTGTTCCTCGTGCCACGGCTCTCAATGGATCTTCAGCCACATGAATCGGAAGCTTGGTCTTCAAATGAATTCGTTTATCAAGGCCTCTTAACATCGAACCACCACCAGCCATATAAATACCTGTCCTGAAGATATCAGCTGATAATTCAGGAGGGGTCATTTCAAGTGCATTTAATACTGCCGCCTCAATTTTTGAAATGGATTTGTCTAAGCAATGGGCAATTTCTGCATAGTTAACCATGATTTCCTTTGGAATACCTGTCAGCATATCCCGTCCATGAACAGCATAATCGTCGGGTGGATTATCAATTTCTGTCATGGCTGCGCCCACTTCAATTTTGATTCGTTCAGAAGTGCGTTCTCCTATGTTGATATTATGCTGTTTGCGCATATACTCTTCAATATCTGAATTGAAATCGTCACCCGCTATCCTGATGGATTTATTATTAACGATTCCACCTAAAGCGATTACAGCAATTTCGCTTGTTCCTCCTCCAATATCAATGATCATGTTGCCTGTGGGTTCCATTACATCAATCCCAATCCCAATGGCTGCTGCCATCGGTTCATGGATAAGCCTAACCTCTTTGGCTCCAGCCTGTTCGGCAGAATCTTTAACAGCCCTTTCCTCAACCTCCGTAATACCAGATGGTATGCAAATTACCATTTTCAAAGCAGGAGGGAAAAGCGGTTTTTTTGTCCAGATCATCTTTATCAATTCCCTGATCATGTATTCCGCCGATTGAAAATCCGCAATAACACCATCTCGTAAAGGCCGGATGGTTTTTATATTTTCATGGGTTTTGCCATGCATCATCATCGCTTTTTTACCTACAGCAATGATTTTACCGGTTTGCCTTTCGATGGCAACAATAGAGGGTTCATCCACCACTACTTTATCGTTGTAAATGATGATGGTATTTGCAGTTCCTAAATCAATTGCAATTTCTTTCGTTAAAAATGAAAAAAGACCCATGATTATAATTGATATTTTACGATTTAAAAAATGTTATTTGAATGTTCAAAAGTACAAACAATTAAAGGAATTAATCCTTTCTAATGTTTAAAATGCCTGAATCCTGTAAAAACCATACTCATCTGATGGTCGTTGCAATAATCAACCGAATCCTGATCCCGAACCGATCCGCCCGGCTGAATGATGGCGGTTATTCCGGCTTTATAAGCCAACTCAACAGAGTCGGCAAAAGGGAAAAAAGCATCCGAAGCCATTACCGCCCCTTTTAAGTCAAAACCAAATTCGCCGGCTTTGGCAATGGCTTGCTTTAAGGCATCAACCCTCGATGTTTGCCCCGTTCCGCTTGCATATAATTGCCTATTCTTAACAAGTACAATGGTATTTGACTTGGTATGTTTAACTACTTTGTTGGCAAACAACATGTCTTTTACCTCATACTCATTGGGTGATAATTTGGTTACGACTTTCAAATCAGAAGCTGTTTCTGTTTTTACATCCTTATCCTGCTCAAGAACGCCATTTAATGCCGACCTGAATTGCTTTAAAGGAAATTGATAAGATTTTTTGCGCAACAGTATCCGGTTCTTTTTAGCTTTAAGCACCTCCAAAGCCTTTTCTTCATAATCAGGTGCCAAAATGATCTCAAAAAATAATTCATTGATCGCTTCCGCTGTTTCCGCATCAACCTTTTGATTGGTGATCAACACCCCGCCAAACGCCGAAACCGGGTCGCCGGCAAACGCATCTTTCCAGGCATTCAACAATTTTTCACGGCTTGCTATTCCGCATGCATTGGTATGCTTCAGAATGGCAAAGGTAGTTTCATCAAATTCGCTGATCAGATTGATGGCAGCATCAAGGTCCCCAAGGTTGTTGTAAGAAATAGTTTTCCCGTGTATTTGTTCAAAAACATCATCGAGATTGCCATAAAATATTCCTTTTTGATGCGGATTTTCACCATATCGCAATACAGTGGAAGATACAATGCTTTGTTTGAATACATTTTCTTCTTCCGGGCTGAAGTATTTAAAAATTGCAGTATCATAATGAGACGAAATATGAAACGCCTTTGTGGCAAATCTTCTGCGGTCTTCCATATCCGAATATCCTTTCTTCTCTTTCAAAAGTGCAATAAGTTCACTGTATTGATCAACGGATGGAACAATCAGGACATCTTTAAAATTTTTCGCAGCAGCACGAATCAGCGAAATACCACCGATATCAATTTTTTCAATAATTTCCTGCTCATTGGTTGTGGTAGCTACCGTCTTTTCAAATGGATACAAATCCACAATCACCAGGTCAATTTCGGGGATTTCATATTGTTCAAGGTGTTGTAGATCATTCGCATTATCGCGGCGAGCAAGGATACCGCCAAAAATTTTTGGATGCAATGTTTTCACCCGACCGCCAAGAATGGAAGGGTAGGAGGTAAGCGATTCAACTGTTTCGGCTTTTATTCCAATTTGGGTTATAAATTCAAAAGTACCGCCGGTTGAATAAATTCTTATATTAAGATCATTCAATAGCCTGACGATTTCGTCCAAACCGTCTTTGTAGTATACCGAAATCAATGCGCTGTTAACCTTCTTCATCGTACTGATTTATTGTAAGTTTGCAATTTTTATTAACAGGGTTACAAAGTAACAATTAAATTTCTTTGCATTGTTCAGCCTAAATAATTTATTTTTACTGTTTTAAATTCATGATTTGATTGGATGAAAGTATATCTGAAACTAGTTGGTGAAAGTTTTGTGTTTGCCTTCCGGGCAATAATCGTTAACAAAGTAAGGACATTCCTTTCTTTGCTGGGGATCACCATTGGGATTTTTTCAGTGATTTCGGTGCTAACCATTTTCGATTCGATGGAAATTGCAATCAGGAAAAGTATTAACCAGTTGGGAGATAATGTGCTTTTCGTGCAAAAATGGCCATGGGAAGGGGGAAATGACTATCCCTGGTGGAAATACTGGAAGCGTCCGGAAGCCGACATGGATGATTTGCGTGAAATCCAGAGAAGAAGTAACGCAGCCGAATCAAGCGCATTTATGTTCGAGGTAAGTCGCACCATCAAATACAAAAATAACAACATTAAAAACGCATCCATCCTGAGTGTTTCGCACGATTTTGAAAAAGTATTACCCATTGACCTGCGTGAAGGGACGGTATTTTACGCCCCAGGAATCAGCAAGCGGAAATAATGTTGCGATCATAGGCTCCGAAATTGCAGATAAACTTTTTTCGGGGATGCCTGCCATCGGAAAGGAAATTAAAATCTTCGGAAGCAAGCTCGAAGTGATTGGAGTAATAAAAAAAGAAGGGGATGACTTATTCGGCAGTTCATCCGACAACCAGGCGATCATTCCCGTTAACTTTGCCCGCAATCATATTGACATACAGGAAGTGGGAACCACCATCCTGGTTAGAGCCAAACCTCAGATCTCAAACGACGAGTTAAAAGATGAATTAGCTGGTATAATGCGCTCTGTTCGTAAGTTGAAACCGGCATCAGAAGACAATTTTGCTATCAACGAAACCAGCGTGATTACAAAGGAATTTGATGCTTTCTTCAAAGTAATAGCCATCGTAGGTTGGATTGTAGGTGGCTTTTCATTGCTTGTGGGAGGTTTTGGGATTGCCAATATCATGTTTGTGTCGGTCAAAGAAAGGACCAGCCAAATTGGGATTCAAATGTCGTTGGGTGCCAAAAAATTTTTCATCTTATATCAGTTTTTATTTGAGGCTATTTTCCTTTCGTTATTTGGAGGCATTGTTGGCTTGCTGATCGTTTATGTTTTGGTGCTGTTATCCCAAAATTTTCCATTCACTTTGCAGCTTACTTTTATGAACATCATGATAGGGGTTTCAGTTTCGGTGACCATTGGTTTAATCGCGGGCATCATTCCCTCCTACATAGCTTCGCGTCTCGATCCTGTGGAGGCGATGCGTTCTACCTTTTAAAAATAATTACATCCTCTTAAAAGTTTTTTAATTTTATTTCCTAGGATTTTATTTTAAAATCCCGTTGATATTTTATTATCTTTACGCATTCAAAAATTTTTATGGAAAAGCGCTGGGTACTTAAGGAACAGGGGGATAGGGCTACGATTCAACATCTTTCTGAAGCATTGAATGTTGATCATAACCTTGCAAATCTGCTTGCCCAGCGTCGCATAAAAACCTTTGAAGAAGCCAAGTCTTTTTTTCGCCCAACCCTTGAAGAACTGCACGATCCTTTTTTGATGAAAGATATGGATAAAGCTGTGGAACGAATTGAAATTGCTATAAAAAATAATGAAAAGATCCTGGTTTACGGCGATTATGATGTAGATGGCACAACAGCAGTAGCATTGGTTTTTACATTTTTAAAAAGCATTTACAGCCATGTTGACTTTTATATTCCCGACCGCTACGATGAGGGTTATGGGGTTTCGTTTAAGAGTATTGATTTTGCCGCTGAAAATAATTTCTCCCTTGTAATCGTACTCGATTGTGGCATCAAGGCTGTAGAGAAGATAGCTTATGCAAAAAACAAAAACATTGATTACATCATCGCCGACCATCACCGTCCGGGCGATCAACTTCCGGAAGCTGTAGCAGTACTGGATGCCAAACGTTCCGACTGCAATTATCCTTATGACGAATTATCCGGCTGTGGCGTTGGCTTTAAACTGGTGCAGGCTTTTGCAGGCAAAAATGGAATTCCTTTTGAAAATTTACATAAATACCTTGACCTGGTGGTTGTCAGTATCGCATCCGATATTGTAAAAATTACCGGCGAAAACAGGATACTTGCCCATTATGGTTTGAAACTGCTGAATACCAATCCCAGACCCGGAATTGAGGCGATTCTTAAATATAGTGGTTTGTGCCGGATCGAAAAATCTGTAGTGGATGAAACGGATAATATTTTCAGCCGCGAATTAACCATAAGCGACCTGGTTTTTCTGGTGGGACCCCGAATCAATGCAGCAGGTCGGATAGAAAGTGCAAAGAACTCCGTCAGGCTGTTAGTTGCTGAAAGCATCCCCGATGCAGAAACCTTTGCCATTATGATCAACGATTTTAATACGGAGCGCAAAGACCTCGATGCACAGACCACGCTTGAAGCAATGGAAATGATCCAACAAGATGAACGTTTGTTAAAGTCAAATTCAACCATTGTTTTCAGTCCGGGATGGCACAAAGGGGTTATCGGAATCGTTGCTTCACGCCTCATCGAAACATACTACCGTCCCACTATCGTTTTGACCAAATCAAACGGATTTATAACAGGTTCTGCCAGGTCGGTAAAGGATTTCGATATTTATGATGCAGTTGACCACTGCAGCGACCTGCTTGAACATTTTGGGGGGCATAAATATGCAGCAGGGCTTTCTCTGAAACCTGAAAACCTTACTCCTTTCATCGAACGGTTCGAGAATTATGTTACTTCAACCATCCAGGAAAAAATGAGGACACCTGAGGTAGAGGTGGATATGCAACTCTGCCTGAACGATATCAATAAGAAGTTTTTCAGGATATTGAAGCAATTTGCACCTTTCGGGCCCGGGAATATGTCCCCGGTTTTTGAAACGGACAATGTGATGGATACCGGATTCGCGCGTATCGTTGGTAAAAACCACCTGAAGCTCGAAGTAGTGCATCAAAACATCAGGGGATTTCCTATTCCGGCTATTGCGTTTCAGCAAAGCGAACAAATCGTCCATATTATCCGCAATAAACCATTTAAAATTTGTTACCATATCGAAGAAAATGAATGGAATGGCGTGGTGAATCTGCAACTCAATATCAAAGACATCAAACCAAAACTAGATGACGAAAGAATTTATTAGTCATCGTTAAAACTATTGGTTGTTAATCAAAATCATAAATCTCAAATCATATTTCATAATTCAGATATCACATCTCCTGTTATCTTTGCAAAAAATTTTTAAATGAAACTGAATTTAATTGAAGAACTCAGGTGGAGAGGCATGATACACGACATGACCCCTGGGACAGAAGAGCAATTGCAGAAAGAAATGACTTCAGGTTATTGTGGCTTTGATCCAACGGCTGATTCGTTGCACATAGGAAACCTTGTTCCTGTTATGTTGCTGGTCCACTTGCAGCGTTGCGGGCACAAACCCTATGTGCTGGTTGGAGGTGCAACAGGAAGGGTTGGCGACCCTTCGGGCAAAACAGAAGAGCGTCAGCTTTTATCAGTGGAGCAGATCAACCATAATCTTGAATGCCAGAAAAACCAACTGATGAAGTTCCTCAATTTCGTGGATGGAGTAAACAAGGCTGAGGTGGTTAATAATTTTGACTGGTTCAGTGATTTCAGCTTCCTCGATTTTATTCGTGATGTAGGCAAACACATTACCATCAACTATATGCTGGCAAAGGATTCGGTGAAAAAGCGGCTGGAGACGGGAATGTCATTTACAGAGTTCACTTATCAGCTTGTGCAGGGATACGACTTTTACTGGCTGTATAAAAACAAGGGTTGCAACCTCCAGCTTGGAGGCTCCGATCAATGGGGAAACATCGTGACAGGGACAGAGCTTATCCGCAGAAAATACAGTGCCGATGGTGAAGGCGAAGCCGATGCTTTTGCTCTTACCTGCCCGCTGATCACCAAAGCTGATGGAACCAAATTCGGGAAAAGTGAAGGCGGAAACGTTTGGCTCGATCCCCAAAGAACCTCTCCTTACAAATTTTACCAATACTGGCTGAACGCATCGGATGAAGATGCCGAAAAATGGATCAAGCTCTTTACCCTGCTTTCGCAAAAAGAAATAGATGATCTTATTCTTCAGCATAAAGAAGCTCCGCATCTTCGATTGCTGCAGAAAGCGCTGGCAAAGGATGTAACCATCCGGGTTCATTCGGAGGAAGATTTTAACATGGCTGTTGAAGCTTCCGAAATACTGTTCGGAAAAGGGACCACCGAAACACTTAAAAAACTGACCGAAGATGTCTTACTGAGTGTCTTTGAAGGCGTTCCCCAAAGTGAGATTTCACGAACTGAAGTGGACAATGGGATCAATATTGTTGATTTCCTTGCCGAAAAAACGAATATTTTCCCTTCCAAAGGTGAGGCCCGCCGGATGCTGAAAGACAATGGTGTGGCGGTAAACAAGGAAAAAGTAACGGAAGAAACTCAGATCACCGCCGACAACTTGCTGAACCAAAAGTATATCCTTGTACAAAAGGGGAAGAAGAATTATTTCCTTGTAAAGATGGTTTAGACCTAAAGAAGTCAAAATATCAAACAGCCAAAGTAAAAAGTACAGAGTTTAAATCGTGCACCGCTTTTCACTTTGTCATTTGATTATTTGGTATTTTCATCTTTTCCCTTTTCATCTTTTCTAACGCTGAACCAGGGAGATGTGTCAGTAGGGATCACTCGGTTTTATTTCTTTTTAAATCGTATTATTTCGAAACATCCATAATTTGGATCATCCAGAAATTTTTGTAAATCGGTGTGGTGTTCTATTATAATGTTAAATATCGCATCGGTGTGAAGGTTTCCTGTTCTGATCCAGATAATTTTGGGTGGAAAACCGTATAAGGAATTCAGATCATTGAAATCAGAATCCTGGGTAACAATTACAAACTCATTTAACCTTGCAAAATCCCAAATCTGACGATCAGGAAAATTGATTAAACCTTCTGCTTTTACATGACTCGAACCTTTAAAAGATTCAGGCAGCAATTGCAGTATCCTGTGCGAAATGTTCTGGTCAAACAGAAGCTTCATACGGCAATCTGGTAGGTTTTATTCTCCCTGTCGGCAGCATAACTCAGGGCGGCATATATATCATTTTCCTCCAACTCTTCAAAATCATTTAAAATTTCCGGAATTGTCATTCCAGCTGCAAGCCATCCAAGTATATCACTTACCGTAATCCGCATTCCACGAATACATGGTTTCCCCCCTCTTTTGTCAGGTTCAATGGTAATTCTTTGTTTATAATCAACCATATTTTGTATTTTATCACAAAGGTATGAAATCTATTCAATTGAAGGTGGTTATTAATTTCAAATCGAATCATCTAAAGTAAAACCTAAAAAGTCCAATTCCTGCTCCACTTCTTACTTTGTCATTTGATTATTTGGCAAATTGACTTTCCTTTTGCTTCGGTTCCCTTAGGATATTTATTAAGCTGACTCATAGAGAACCAATTCAAGTTCTTCAATTTTTTTAAAAGAGACATCAGCCGTTATCAGGGGTATTTTCATGAAAAGAGATGTTGCAGCGATGATCGCATCCGGCAGTTTGAGTTTATACTTTCGCCGGACAAGTAAGGTTAATCGTTTGATTTCAGGATTAATGTCCATTACCGTGCTATCAGCAAGTAAGGACTGAATTTTCTTTATATCGGTGCGCGTAAGGTCTTTATAAGAGAGCAATTCCAGTTCAGTAATAAACGACAAATAAATCCTTTTTCCATTCAGTAATTCTGCAAGCGTCCGGTCACCCGCAAGGAGATACAGAATTATATTGGTGTCGCACAGAAAATTAAGCCCATTCATTTCTCAATTCCTTCTGAATGATAAGAGCATCTTTTTTGAGGGATATAATTCCGCAGTATTTATAAGCATCAAAGCCTTTCAAACTTTTCAACTTGTTCATCCTGTCCTTCAGTGCTTTTTTGGGCAAACCCTTTTTAATAATTGTCACCATAATGTACTATTTACCGCAAAAATACAAATTAATATTATAATGGTCAGAACAATCCAATTAGGATAGGTCAATAGAAATTACAAATATCAAACACCCAAAGTAAAAAATACAAAGTTTTAAGCCTGCCCCACTTTTAACTTTGCTATTTGATTACTTGATGTTTTTCAATTCATAAGGATGCGTCACCTCGTCTTAAAAGTTCAACAAACCGTTTAATATATATCAAATGGTTGGATTGACCATACGATTTATTTGATTGGTTAGTTAAATTTAAATGCCTTAATAGTCGTTCAGGAATAGAGTTAAAGGACAATTAATTACCGGCAATATTTATAAATCATACCATCCGCCTGCTTATACCCCAATGCTCTGACCTGGTCCCAGTTTTTACAGGCGTTTTCCACATCCTGCATTCTGAAATAAGTAAGCCCCAGATTATAATATGCCTGGGCATTGCCGGGTTTTAGCGAAAGCGCCTTTTTAAAATCAGCCATTGCCTTTGGATAGTCATGAAAAACATCAAGCCATAAAACACCCCTCGACTGATAAGCGCTTTCAAAATTGGGATTGATCTCAATGGCTTGGGTATAATCGTTTAGAGCGGCGGTATTCTCCTGCTTTGCCGCCAATGCTAATCCACGGTTAAAAAAAGCCGGTGAATAGCCCGGAAATACAGCGATTGCTTCATCGTAATTTTTGATGGATGCGTCATAATCTTTTTGGTTGTAATACCAGATTCCCCTGATATTATATGCCATAATTACATCCGGCGATTTGTTAATAATGCTATTGCTCAAAGTAAGGGTATTCTTCCATTCGTTGGATCGCTCGTATGTTTTCACTGCCAGTAAAACCAGGATTAAACAGCATCCGGCAATAAGCCAGTTTCGGGAACGACCTGCCTTTTCATAAAGTTTGTTTGCCGCAATGGAAATGGGCAGGTAAATCCCGATGGACGATAAATAAAAATATCTATTAGCGCTAAATCCATCCTCCAAAAAGGTCAATTGAGTGATAAGAATATTAAGTGTGAAAAACAAAATTCCTATAAGAATGATTGGAGTAATTTTTTTTGACCGTATCCCCAAAAAAGTTGCAATAGCAATCATTACAGGTGAAAGATAAACCACAATCGGAAGCCTTCCGGAAGGCGATCTGAAAGGAAAAGACTCTATTGCAGTAAGATTGACAGGATAAATCAGCTTCCATAAATATTTCACCAGTGAAAAGCAAATAACTATTATCTTTTCGGCAAAAGTATAGTCGGGGATGATTTCAGTTTTACCCAAATCCGCTCTGAAATAAAGGGTAGCTAAACCTGTGGCAGCGGAGATGCACAAATAAATAAAAAGGATGATCCATTGCTTTGTATCGTATTTGACCTTGTATTTCCAATTCAATAATAAAATTACCAGTGTCAGCGTAACAGCCTGAGATTTGGATAAACACGCTAACACAAAAAATACCAATGAAAGAATCAGATTCGCGTTTCTGTGCGGAGAGGACGTTAAGTAGCGAATATAAAATACCAGGGAAGAAAGGTAAAAGAGCGTGCACAACAGGTAATTCCTGGCAGAAATCCATCCCACGACATCGGAATGAATGGGATGAAGCGCAAACAATGCTGCCGCAATCAAGGCGCTTTTCCTTTCATGGGTAAGCAGAAATATAAATTGAAAAACAAGAAGTACATTTATCAGATGCAAAACAATGTTGGTTGCATGAAACCATCCGGGCTTTAGTCCGAAAAACTGGTTCTCCAGGGCATAAGAAAGAAAAGTGATGGGATTGTACGAATAGTAAACCGATGTGGTGAACAGGGCGATAATATTTTTTATGGAGAGATTCGAAATATTTTCATTTTTAACCACATTTCCGCCATCGTCATAATCCAGAAAACTGGCAGACAAAAGATTAATGTAAACGACGAAGCCGGTTAACATTAAAAAAATTAAAATGTACAAAAAGGGTTTATTGAAAGTCGAGGAATTGTTATGGTTTTTTATTTTAATCATGTTTAAAACCTAAAAATAATTTCGGGTTCAGACAGTTCAGGATAAAAGAGAAGTGTAAGCCCGCCAACTTTTATTCACTATTTATGAATTGGACAACTTTACTTGTCCTTTTTTCCTCGAATTATTGATTTTCTACATCCCATTCTGCTCCTTCTTTTGTATCTTTAACCCTGATGTTCAGCTTTGTCAAATGATCGCGGATCAGGTCGGAAGTTGCATAATCTTTATTTTCCCTTGCTTTTTGCCGAATGGTCAAAATGGTGTTCATCAATTCGTCTACCAGTTCATTGTTTCCGCTTGTTTCTTCTTCTTTCAGCCCAAGTATATCTAATACAAAATCAATCATGGTTTTTTTCAGGATTGATAAGTCGGAAGCCGTGATGGTTTCCTTTTTATCTTTCACCGAATTAATGATCCTGACTCCTTCGAACAATTGAGCAATAGCAACAGGGCTGTTGAAATCATCGTTCATGGCATCGTAGCATTTCTGTCGCAATTCAGCAATATTGGAAGTTGAATGATCGCTAACAGGTAGTTTATCCAGGATTGAGATGGCTGACATGAGTCTTTTTAATCCCTTTTCGGCAGCCTGCAATGCCTCATTCGAGAAATCGAGGGTGCTGCGGTAATGTGCCTGCAAAATGAAAAACCGGATGGTCATCGGGCTGTAAGGCTGCTGAAGAAGTTGATGATTTCCTGCAAAGAAATCAAACAATGAAATGGCATTTCCAAGCGATTTGCCCATTTTCTGTCCGTTCAGGGTGATCATGTTGTTGTGCAGCCAGTATTTTACCGGAGTTTTTCCGTTAGCAACCACCGACTGTGCAATTTCCGATTCATGGTGAGGGAACAGCAAATCCATTCCACCTCCGTGAATATCAAATTGTTCGCCCAGATACCTTGTTCCCATGGCAGAGCATTCCAGATGCCAGCCTGGAAAACCATCGCTCCAGGGCGACGGCCAGCGCATGATATGTTCGGGCTGAGCTTTCTTCCAAAGTGCAAAGTCGGCGGGATTCTGTTTTTCATCCTGACCTTCCAATTCACGGGTTGCCGACATCAAATCTTCCAGTACCCTCCCTGATAAAATCCCGTAATTATGATTTTGGTTGTATTTTGCAACATCAAAATAGACCGAACCGTTGATTTCATAAGCGAATCCAGCTTCAAGAATTTTCCGGATCATTTCTATCTGTTCAATGATATGTCCCGAAGCTTTCGGTTCGATGCTCGGGCTTTTGACATTGAGTTGCTCCATATTTTTATGATACCTGTCGGAAAAGTATTGAACCACTTCCATAGGTTCAATTTGCTCAAGCCGGGCTTTTTTTGCAATCTTATCTTCGCCTGAATCAGCATCATGCTCAAGGTGCCCGACATCAGTGATATTTCTTACATACCGGACTTTGTAACCGATATGCAACAGATACCTGAAAACCAGGTCGAAAGTGACAGCCGGCCTGGAGTGACCAAGATGTGCATCACCATAAACCGTTGGTCCGCAGACATACATCCCGACAAACGGTGGGTTCATCGGCTCAAACTTTTCCTTTTTCCTGCTTAAGGTATTGTATAATACAAGATTGTTTTCCATTTCACCTTATTTCTTTGCGTCCTTAGTCTTTTTATAAACTTTGTACTAAAATATTTTTTCTATTTTGGATTTTACTTCTTCTGTATCCGGGTTGATATCGAAGACCAATGAAGGTTTCAGATAATGCAGATGTTTATCTGCCATAAACCGTTTTTCCCCTCCGCCCGTGATGTTAAGCATAATGGTTGATTGAGGATCAATTTTCCCTTCACCTGCAAATTTAATCAAAGATGCAGTTGCAACAGCCGCTGCCGGATGAATGTCTATTCCTTCCAGCAACTCAAACATGGTCGCTGCACTTTGAGCTTCAAAATTATCAGCCAATAAAATATCCCCTTTGGTATCTACCAGTGCATCAAACAGCCCTCCAGCCAGTGAATAAGGTGGTTTTCTGTTCGATAACACTTTGGCATCAATTTCTTCAACTTGCTTCCTAGCCTCATCATCGTCCAGTGAAAGCATTGCCCGTGAACCTGCTTTCCATGCATCATACATCGGTTTGAACGGCAAATTTTGTGAAACCATTAGCTTCATTTTTTGATTTCCAAAACGACCATCCTCTATCAGCCTCAGATTTGCTTCCCATGCAGCTATGGCACCGGTTCCGCTTCCTACCGCCTGAAAATAATAATCCGGAATTTTCCCGATAAATGTTGCCGCTGATAAAACAGTTGTTCCCATTCCGTCGCGGCGGGCAACATTTTTGGCTCCGCCTTCAGGTATAAAACCATCAACCAAGCTGGCAATGTTAGAAAGGTGAATCGCATCAAAATAATCCCCACCCTTTCGGGAAACAACAAGTTTAACATGGTCCTTTATCGGACTTTCAAACCAAAGAGCATCCAGATTATCCTCCGGCACACAAAGCAAAAGTGGAATATTGTTGTCAGAACAAACCCTTGCAAAAGAGCGGGCAGTATTGCCGGCAGAAGCTACAACCAAAATCTTATTTTGTTTCGGGTTAAGGCGTGCACAAACTGAATAAGCTTCGGTTTCTTTGAAGGAACAGGTTGTCATCATTGCTTTCTTTTCAGGCCAGTAACCACTGAAGGTGATGTACAAATTTGCAAGCCCAAGCTCTCCAGCTAAACCTTCACTTTTGTATGTTACCGGGGAGGAGGAGCCCTCAAGCCATCGGCCTATGGGAAGCCAGTCGGCAAACTTGTAGATGCCATAATTGTCTTCTTTAACTTCAAGCTGTTTTTTATGATAAATCGCTCGGATCAGTCCGGGTGTGTTTTCGTTGGGCGCTTCCAGCATCCAACCGGAGTCACTGAATATTTTACCGGACACGAAGGATTGAAGGGTATATTTCGTTTTTTCTAATTGCATTTTCATATTATCTCAACTAATGATCATTACCGGCAAAAGTAAAAAAATAAAGCCTGATACTTTTTTGAAAATGCATCAGGCTTGGAAATCATTGTGATTTTATTTCTTTGCTACATTCATCCAAATAAACAATAAATCCTAAATTTAGAACTCATATTTTATCCGGTTATCACTGGCCTTTATCCGGTACGAAATCATAAAAAACAATTTCGTTCCGAGAGAATAACGAAAGTCAAAATTAAATTTTTTGTAATAAAGACCAATCCCCGCATCAATTCCAACCTTGGGATAGAGGCCGGAATAATATTCTGTTCTCACCTGATCCCAGAATTGCGTTTCCTTGTATCCCTCGTAATATCCTGAAATAGGCACTGACATTGTTATACCGGCATTAATGTAGGGTCTGATGTTATTAAACTTTGGCTGATACCGTGGCAATACGCTAAACTTCATATAATGGGCATAAAAATCATAATGGTAAAAATAGTCCAAGTGTGGTAGTTTCTCAATCTGATAATTAAAAATATATTTATCAGCATAATAAAGGATCTCCGTAAAAAGCGAAAATCTTTGCAACTTTCGCGGTGGCATCAAATTCAAGCCCAGACCCACAACAAACCAGGTAAATGAAGGATTCGGATCCGAGTCAACCACGCTACCACCCTCATCAGAAATTGATTTGGTGAGGTTATAGTGAGAATAGGATAATCCGGTAACGGCATGTAGCGATTTAATCCATTTCGTCCGACTTTTATTGACTTGGCAATAATTCGAAACACAGCCGGTCTTTTTGTTGTATTCGTCAACAATTTTGATCAGGTCAGCCGACCGATAATGTGCTGCATTAATCTTGCTGACTAAGCCTGGTAATTCACTGGTATAGTATATCAGCATCCCTTTATACAAGTTATTTTCAGCAATATTGGATTTACTTACGATATTCGAATGGCTTTCATTCAGAATAAGATAGCGTCTATAAATAAGCTCCTTTATTTCAGAATCATTTTTCCGAATAAAAAAATGCTCTTTGGCATTTGCATCCTTCAGATAAAATAGACATAAGGTTCCTTCCACAAGTGTGGTCAAAAAAACAGTATCAATATCGGGGATTTCTACATTTTCCTCGGTAAGGTCCTCTGGAAGATGCGGTGATTTATCAATTTCAAAGACACCTCCGAAGTAATGGTCAAGGCTAACGACAAAGGATTTGATTTCAAGTGGTGTAAATACCACGTACCCAAACAATGAATCAGATTTGAATTTAATTTCAGATGGATTAACATCCCATTGCCGGTAATCAATAAAGCCATACACTGTATCCAGCGAAAGAGTAATAATATATCCTTCCTTGAAATTTGATTGGGCCGTAGTTTTTGCACCTGACAACATAATTATGACCACAAATAAAAGGGATAAATGTGTTTTCATTTTGAATGATAGCTATATCTTTAACTCAGCTAAAATATAAATTTATTGATCTCCCTGCAATCTAATCTGTACAAAAAGAACTGACTTTCTGAAAAAAAATAAAGCCTGACACCTTTCGAAAAGTATCAGGCCTTCGTATCATGATGATCTAACTTATTTTATTACGCCCAGTTCTTTCCCAACCTTGGTGAATGCTGCAATACATTTATCCAAATGCTCTTTTTCGTGAGCGGCTGACAATTGAACTCGGATTCTTGCTAATCCTTTTGCAACCACCGGATAATAGAAACCGATAACATAAATTCCTTCTTCAAGCAACCTGGAAGCTACATCCTGCGATAATTTTGCATCATACAGCATCACAGCGCAAATAGCCGATTTGGATGGTTTAATGTCGAAACCGGCGGCTTTCATTTTTTCCATGAAATAGTCAGTGTTCCAATGGAGTTTATCCTGCAACTCATGGGTTTCTGTCATCATATCGAACATTTCAATCCCTGCGCCAACTGCAGCGGGAATCAAAGAATTGGAGAACAAGTATGGTCTTGAGCGCTGCCTCAGCATTTCGATGATCTCTTTTTTACCTGTCGTAAAACCACCAATTCCACCTCCGAAAGCTTTTCCTAAAGTTCCGGTAATAATATCTACTTCGCCGCGGATGTTGAACAACTCGGTAACTCCACGACCGGTTTTTCCTACAACACCTGCTGAATGGCATTCGTCCACCATGATCAGGGCATCGTATTGTTTTGCAAGAACGTTGATCTTATCCATTGGAGCTACGTTTCCGTCCATGGAAAATACGCCGTCTGTGACAATGATTTTGAACCTTGCAGTCTTGGAGGCTTCCTTCAGCTTTTCTTCCAAATCGGCCATGTTTGCATTTTCATAACGGAACCGTTGAGCCTTACAAAGCCTTACGCCATCAATGATGGAAGCATGGTTCAGGGAATCGGAAATGATCGCATCTTCCTCGCCGAATAAGGGTTCAAACACACCACCGTTAGCATCAAAACAAGCGGCATAAAGAATGGTGTCTTCTGTTCCGAAAAACTCAGCAATTTTTTGCTCCAGCTTTTTATGCATATCCTGTGTACCGCAAATAAATCTCACGGACGACATTCCAAATCCATGGGTTTCAGTGGCATTCTTCGCGGCTTTTACCAGTCGGGGGTGATTGGACAATCCGAGGTAATTATTTGCACAGAAGTTCAATACTTCCTGTCCTGTGTTTAATTGTATTTCTGCACCCTGTGGTGAAGTAATGATCCGTTCGTTTTTGAATAAACCGGCTTCTTTGATATTCGCCAGTTCTGTTGTAAGATGTTGTTTTAATTTACCGTACATGTCTTAATATTTTAAGTGATTACTTAATGTCGTTTGCGTCAGCAAAAATATTATTAATTGAATATAAACCAGATACCCAATTTTTAAATTTTTTTGATGGCTTGCAAAAATATCTATTTTTGCCACAAAATTGTTAATTAATTAACACTAAAAAATAAAAGAATGAAAAATATACTGATTATCGGGTCTGTCGGCCAAATTGGTTCTGAGCTGACCATGCATTTAAGAAAAATTTATGGTAATGATCATGTTGTTGCCGGTTACCGCAGTACCCAACCATCCGAAGAACTCGCCAATTCTGGTCCACTGGAAAAAGTAGATGCTACCGAAATTGAAAAAATGAATGAGGTTGTAAAAAAATATAAGATTGACACGATCTACAACCTTGCTGCATTGCTATCTGCCGTTGCAGAATCCAAGCCACAGGCTGCCTGGAATGTTGGGGTGAACGGAGTTTACAATGTTCTTGAAGTGGCTCGTGAACACAAATGTGCAGTTTTCTTCCCAAGTTCGATTGGTGCATTTGGTCCTACCACTCCGCTTGATAATACGCCACAGGATACCATTCAGCGCCCGACAACCATGTACGGCGTTACAAAAGTAACCGGTGAATTACTGAGTGATTATTATTTCAAACGTTATGGAGTTGATACCAGGGGTTTGCGTTACCCCGGAATTATTTCCAATGTAACATTACCGGGTGGCGGAACAACAGATTATGCAGTTGAAATTTT
The DNA here is from genome assembly GCA_963840975.1 of uncultured Bacteroidales bacterium. GTDB lineage: Bacteria > Bacteroidota > Bacteroidia > Bacteroidales > JAADJA01 > JAADJA01. The sequence continues at coordinate 462,352 of CAWJBC010000002.1, forward strand.
CTATGAAGCAATCAAAAACAGGAAATTTACTTGTCCATTGCCAAAAGGAGCATTTCTTGATATGATGTACATGCCGGATGCACTGGATGCCGCAGTTGATTTGATGGAGGCCGATCCTGCTAAACTCAAACACCGAAACGCATTCAATGTTTCCGCCATGAGTTTTGATCCGGAAATCATTGCTGCTGAGATTAAAAAACACATTCCGGATTTTATAATGGACTACAATGTTGATCCGATGAAGAAAGCCATTGCGGAAACATGGCCGAACAGCATGGACGATTCTGCTGCCCGCAAAGAATGGGGCTGGAATCCAAAATACAGACTGCCTGAAATGACAATTGATATGCTCGAAATGATCAGCAAAAAACTGGGTATAAAATATAAATAGAATATTTTATCTAATACTAAAAAGCCCCTCGAAAATTGCTTTTGAGGGGCTTTGCATTTTATGTTGAATTATTTTCTGTCACCCAGAAATCTGAGCATAAACAGGAAAAGGTTGATGAAATCGAGGTAAAGCCTCAAAGCGCCTAAAATGACAAGCTTTCGTGTGGATTCAGCACCGTATTCGGCACCCGTTCCAATTCTTTTTAATGCCTGAACGTCATAAGCCGTTAATCCGGTAAATATTAAAACTCCAATGAAACTTATGATGTAATCAAAGGCGGCACTTTTCATAAACATGTTTACCACACTGGCGATTACGATACCAATTACACCCATCATCAGGATGGACCCGAATTTGGTCAGATCGGTTTTAGTGGTGTATCCCACCACTGCCATAATACCAAACATTCCGGCGGTTACTGCAAAGGTTTGAAAGATAGATGCAGATGTATAAATAAGCAGAATAAAACTTAAGCTTGCACCCATTATTACAGAATAAAGCCCGAATAAAATCGTAAGTGTTCCAATCGAAAACTTTTGGAAACCCAACGACATAGCAAGAACGAATCCGATAGGTGACAACATGACAACCCATCCCAATATTGTCATTCCGGTTTCCGGATGAATGAGCAATGAGATCAGTTCGGGTGAATTTGCAAAGTAATAAGCGGTAAATGCTGTTAGCGCCAAAGCAATGCCCATCCAGGCAAAAACATTGGAAAGAAAACTTTTAGCCAGGGTTTTAGATTCAAAACCGGCTTGAGTTGTTTGATAAAAATTATTCTGTGTTAACATAGCTGTCAATTTTATTTAAAAATAATGAAATGCTCGCTGATCAAAAATAGTGCCTGAAATAATAGCTATAGGCTTTTGACAGTATGCTTTAATGTAATTTTGTCCCGATCAGGTGAATGAATTCTTCACGGGTTTCGTGCCTTCGGAAAGCACCAGTAAAATCTGATGTAGTCGTAACTGAATTTTGCTTTTGTATGCCCCGCATCATCATACATAAATGTTGTGCCTCAATTACGACAGCCACACCCAAAGGTTGGAGTGTTTCCTGGATACAATCCTTGATTTGGGTCGTTAGCCTTTCCTGGACTTGCAGCCTGCGTGCAAAAGCATCAACGACCCTTGCAATTTTACTCAGACCTGTAATATATCCATTTGGAATATATGCCACATGCGCTCTGCCAATAAAAGGGATCATGTGGTGCTCGCACATGGAATAGATTTCAATATCTTTAACAATCACCATTTCCCTGTAATCTTCTTTAAACTTTGCCGAGTTTAAAATTTCAACAGGATCCAGGAGATAACCATGTGTCAAAAACTGAATTGATTTAGCCACACGGTCAGGGGTCTTCAATAATCCTTCACGTTCAGGGTCTTCGCCAATTAATTTTATAATAGCGCTATAATGCTCACTTAACTTGTCAACATTTTTAAAATTATAAATATCCAGTTTTTCATAGCCTTCTGAATGGCCATTTTCGATTACATTTTTCAAATTCTTTTTTGCCATGTTATGTTTTTTTATTTGCCAAAATACTCCACAAAGTTATTCTCTGTCTCTACCAGTTTAACACAATATAACTCAGCATTATATTTGCTGATTTCTTCTACCAGCTCATCCCAGATTGCCATAGCAATGTTTTCTGTTGAAACGATCTTTCCTTGCAGAAAGTCAACTTCAATATTCAGGTTTTTATGATCAACCTTGTCAATGATTTTTGTTTTTAAAATTCTGCTTAAATCCTTAAGATTAATAACAAAACCGGTTTTCTGGTTTACTTCGCTTTTAACAGTAATGTATAAGGTATAATTGTGCCCATGCCAGTTAGGATTGGAACATTTACCGAAAACCTCCAGATTCTTTTCATCCGACCATTCGGGACGAAAAAGCCGGTGAGCCGCATTAAATCTCTCCCTTCTGGTAATGTACATCATAATTCATTAGTTTTATTGTTCGACACATCAAATTTACTTGTTTTCATTGAATTGAAAAGAAAAAAAGAATCCCCTGAAAAAAAGGGGATTCTCCAACAGATTGATCTAAAATCAAACAAATTAATTAACCACCTGTATTTTTTTAGTTACCCTGGAATCGCCTGCATTAAGACTCAGGAAATAAATTCCTTCGTTCATGCCGGTCACATCAATGGTATATTTGTTTAATTTTCCAGAGGATTCGAATTGCTGACTTTCGAATACTTTCTGTCCCAGGATATCAAAAAGTTCGATAGTTAAATCAGCACTTTCAATAAGGCTGTATTCTATACTGACCTGTGTAGTGGCTGGATTAGGATATGCCTGAACCGATTCTTTATTAATTAAATTTTCTTTTACGTTCAGGAACTTTGGTAATTCAACCAGGTTTCCACCAGAGGCTAACGCAACCCAGAGTCCAAAATTAGCACCATTACTATTGACTAACGGATCAAGAAAACCGGAGGCAACAACAGTAAGAGCCGCACCGTCCAAACCTAAAGTTGCGAGGGGAGCATCGTAAGTAGCTACAGTTACTGAGCCTGTTTCATCTTTAATAGCCAATCTATAGTCATTGGTCGGAAGTTCAAGATAGCCGGCAAATTCACTATATCCAAGATTGTCAACTATTGTCCCGGCACCGACTCCTACCTCTACAATATCTACAACAGGAGCGTCAGTTGAACCATGAAATATTAGAACATCTGTCATATTTGCGTCACCGGATGCTTCACTACCCATATCATTAACAAAAATGTTAAAGGGTTGGTTAGGCTCGTAACCATTTGGACTGACAATTCCGTTTGCCACCAGAATGTAAGTTTCTCCATCTGCCAGCGTATAGTTCTGCGACCAGATCGGATTTTCAGGACTTGTACTGTTCTGATCCTTTATCGCAATCGTAAACTCTACTCCTGCCGGTGCATCCACAAACGGAGTTGCTGTCCTGAAGGTAAAGTTATCAATTAACAAGGTATTGTCCAACCATACGTCAACAACTGATGCTGCTGCGTCGGCTGAGTTGTGGATCACCTGTACTCGTGCTGTTTGCTGATGCACAGGAAGCATAACAAGATCACCACCAGTTGCAAGAGCTGCATAAAGTCCAAATGCAGGTCCGTTGCTGTTGTTGGCGGGATTCAGAAAGCCTGATGCTACCACTGAAATGGCTGCGCCATCAAGGCCTAAAGTGGCAAGAGGGGCATCATAACTTGCAACGGTAGTTGTTCCTGTCTCATCACGAATCTCAAGAACATAATCCAATACCCCAAGTTCCAGATAACCGGCAAAATCTGAATACATTAAATTATCTACAATCATTCCTGCTCCAACTCCTGTTTCGTAAACATCAACGGTTGGGGCATCGGTTGATCCATGATGTACCAAAACATCGGTTTTGTCCATCATGTTAGCATTTTCTCTTCCCATCGGGTAAACTGCAATATCAAATGGTGTAGCTGGGTTGTAACCGCTTGGGCTAACAATTCCTTCTGCTACCAGAATATAAGTTTCACCATCTGCCAGTGTATAGTTCTGCGACCAGATCGGATTTTCAGGACTTGTGCTGTTCTGATCCTTTATCGCAATCGTAAACTCTACTCCTGCCGGTGCATCCACAAACGGAGTTGCTGTCCTGAAGGTAAAGTTATCAATTAACAAGGTATTGTCCAACCATACGTCAACAACTGATGCTGCTGCGTCGGCTGAGTTGTGGATCACCTGTACTCGGGCTGTTTGCTGATGCACAGGAAGCATAACAAGATCACCACCAGTTGCAAGAGCTGCATAAAGTCCAAATGCAGGTCCGTTGCTGTTGTTGGCGGGATTCAGAAAGCCTGATGCTACCACTGAAATGGCTGCGCCATCAAGGCCTAAAGTGGCAAGAGGGGCATCATAACTTGCAACGGTAGTTGTTCCTGTCTCATCACGAATCTCAAGAACATAATCCAATACCCCAAGTTCCAGATAACCGGCAAAATCTGAATACATTAAATTATCTACAATCATTCCTGCTCCAACTCCTGTTTCGTAAACATCAACGGTTGGGGCATCGGTTGATCCATGATGTACCAAAACATCGGTTTTGTCCATCATGTTAGCATTTTCTCTTCCCATCGGGTAAACTGCAATATCAAATGGTGTAGCTGGGTTGTAACCGCTTGGGCTAACAATTCCTTCTGCTACCAGAATATAAGTTTCACCATCTGCCAGTGTATAGTTCTGCGACCAGATCGGATTTTCAGGACTTGTGCTGTTCTGATCCTTTATTGAAATCGTAAATTCTGTTCCTGCGGGCGCATCAACAAACGGAGTTGCTGTCCTGAAGGTAAAGTTATCAATTAACAAGGTATTGTCCAACCATACGTCAACAACTGATGCTGCTGCGTCGGCTGAGTTGTGGATCACCTGTACGCGGGCAGTTTGCAAATGTACCGGAAGCATAACCAGGTCACCACCTGTTGCCAGCGCCACATACAAACCAAACGCTGGTCCGTTGCTGTTATTGGCCGGATTCAGAAATCCTGATGCTATCACTGATATCGCTGCTCCATCAAGACCTAAAGTTGCAAGAGGTGCATCATAACTTGCTACGGTGGTTGTTCCTGTTTCATCACGGATCTCAAGAACATAATCCAATACGCCGAGTTCAAGATAACCGGCAAAGTCTGCATACATTAAATTATCTACAATCATTCCTGCTCCAACTCCTGTTTCGTAAACATCAACAGTTGGGGCATCGGTTGATCCATGATGTACCAAAACATCGGTCTTGTCCATCATGTTTGCATTTTCTCTTCCCATCGGGTAAACTGCAATATCAAATGGTGTGGCTGGGTTGTAACCGCTTGGGCTTACAATTCCTTCTGCTACCAGAATGTAAGTTTCTCCATCTGCCAGCGTATAGTTCTGCGACCAGATCGGATTTTCAGGACTTGTGCTGTTCTGATCCTTTATCGCAATCGTAAACTCTACTCCTGCCGGTGCATCCACAAACGGAGTTGCTGTCCTGAAGGTAAAGTTATCAATTAACAAGGTATTGTCCAACCATACGTCAACAACTGATGCTGCTGCGTCGGCTGAGTTGTGGATCACCTGTACCCTGGCTGCTGAATATACATTAATAGCACTTACCAGTACTATCACCAGAGCAATTAAAGAAATTTTCATTTTTGTTTTCATTTTTTTTATTTTTTTAAATTATTAATAAGTTTGACTTTAATACCAGATAAACATTAAGTTTAAGATATTGTTCATTCTTTTTTATTATTTCTTAAACATAATTAAATTCCAATTTATTCAGAATTTATATTATCTTATTGATAATTAGTGTTTTTATAAAATTAATATTGATCTTATAGCTGAAATATTTAACAAATATTTAACTTTTGTTTAATATTTTATTTTTTTTATCAAACATTAAATCATCTTATCTGCCTCAATTCAGGTGATAGATTTCGTGAAGGTGAAATCTTTAATCATCCAGCAAAATGCCAATGAAGGGGTTTAGTAATTGAATATATATATTGATGAGTAGGATTAAATGGAAATTGATCTAACTATTTTGATCGTAATTCTTCATGAATGGAAATTCTTCAGTCCGTGTTTAAAACGTTTATCATTTCTATGGTAAACAGTTTAAATTCAGTTTGGCATAAGATAGGGGGCTCAATATTACTGAGCACATTCTATCATCTGATAAATATAAACCAAATGTTAAAATCCATTTATTATTAATATGCCCCTTCAATTTGGTTTACAGAAGGTTCAGGACAGACTTATACTATACCTATTTTATTCAGGGTTGTTAAATAACAATACGCTCCGGTAATAAGTGCAACCGGATTACCAATTTTAATCCCAGGCATTCTATAAAATTTATAATTTCAATATTACTTGCAATATCTTAAACATAACATATAAAGCTATAAATTGTTTTTTTAATAATTTATTTTCTCCATGAGTATGCAATACTCTATCAGGCCAGGCATTATTTTTCTTAATATGGAAAATATATTTTCAAACTTTGAACAAAACAAATAACTGTTTGTTTAGGATGATGATATGTAAATTTAAACAAAAAAAGTAAAATATGAAAAAAGTATTTGTAGTTATGATTGCTTTCGTTGCAACAATGAACGCTTTCAGCCAGAAAAAAGATGTTGTGGATATAGCAATAGGATCTGCTGATCACACAACTTTGGTTGCTGCAGTTAAAGCAGCTGATCTTGTTACAACCTTAAAGAGTGAAGGCCCTTTCACGGTATTTGCACCGACAAATGCTGCTTTTGATAAGCTGCCTAAAGGTACTGTAGAAAATTTGCTGAAACCTGAGAATAAAGCCCAACTGGCTAAAATTCTGACCTACCATGTGGTAAGTGGAAATCTCGACGCATCTGCAGTGGTCGCAGCAATTAAAAGTGGCAAGGGTAAAGCGGTTTTGACAACCGTCAGCGGTGGAACACTAACAGCTTCAATGGAAAAGGAAAAAGTTAAATTAACCGATGAATCTGGTAATTCAGCATTCGTCACAGCAGCTGACTTAAAAGGTTCCAATGGTGTTGTTCATGTGATAGATGGAGTACTATTGCCTAAATAAAAAGGTAAATTATTTCATTAAAGCAAAAAGCTCTTTGAATTAATCAAAGTGCTTTTTTGTTTTTATAACTTTCTTACTATTATAACATGAACTTTCCATAGATTAATCAAAGCTTCTGGCATTCGTCTCAAAACCCGAGGTCCTTTTTATGTGGCATCCATATCGTCAACAGACCACCACCTGCCGTCATCAATTCCAAGCACGACCTAAAACCTTATAAGTGTAACCCTGATGAGCGCGCAATCTGCTGACCGCAGGAAAATCTCCAGATCAGAATGTCTATTCAGGTGTGCATATAGGTCTGCCTCATTCGATGCAATATTTGTCTCTACAGCATTACCAAAAGCCGTCAAGGTAGAGCCGCTATCATATTTGTAAATAATACCATCAACACATTCTTAGAATAGAGCTAAATTGATTAATGATGGCAAACTACCTGGATCAACCTTTTTGTTAAAGATTCTGTGGTATTTGGTTTTGGTTATCCAACAAAAGAGATTACATAAACAAGCTAATTACCTCCTTATGAATTACTTCTTGTTATCGAAAATAAAAATTGAAGCAGATATTTCGCTAATTCAGGCAATTGACATAAGAAAAGGCAAAAGTAAAACTGGCACCTGGTTAACTGGCAGCCCTATGTTTATAAAAAGAGATCATATTCATCACATATCCAGGGATCCATTATTATTGATGAACAACATTTTAAACCTGTTCAATCATCTTTTAGGGCTACGTCAGAAAGTAAAAAAGCCATCCTGCTCAGGGATGGCTTTTTAAGAATGATCAACATTAATTAACCCAAATTAATTTCTTTGTAATGAATAACTAATTCTAATTCTGGAAATCTTTTAATTTTTCCATCAATTTCTTTCTGCTAAAAAATATCCTGCTTTTTACTGTTCCAATGGAAAGATTTAATGATTCTGCTATTTCCTTATACTTATAACCCTGAAAGTGCATTTGAAAAGGAATACGGTGCTCGTCAGTCAAACCACTGATAACCCTTTCAAGTTCGGAATGATTGTATTTTGAATCAGGAGTTACAATATCCGATTGACTGGAGTTATTCATATAATAGAGATCTTTTGTATTATCAATAATTGTGTTAACCTTAATGTCTTTTCGGTACTTATTGATAAAAGTATTTTTCATTATGGTATAAATCCATGCTTTTAAATTAGTGGAAGGATCAAATTTATCTTTATGAATTATCGCCTTCACAAAGGTATCCTGTAACAGGTCATTGGCATCTTCACGGTTTGATGTCAGAGAATATGCAAAATATTGCAGATTGTCTCTTAAATTTAGTATTTTGTGGTTGAATTCAATCGCTGTCATAACATAAATTTTTAAATAAATCTATTTGTTTAACAATTCCGATACAAAAGTAAACGCTAATAATGAATAAAACAAGTTATTTAGATTAATTTTAAATTAAATATTCAAATTGATATTTAATTAACTCTTTTTCAATATATTCTATTTTGTTAATTTTTTGTTAATTGTTTGACAATAGCTTGTTTTTAATTAAACAAACAGCAAAATAACATTGCAAAATGTACGGAATATAGTCAATTTTTGTCGAGACAGGAGGGAAAAAAGCAAAAAATGATGCCTTAGGTAACTATTTTTTCTAATTCTGTTTTTAGCTTATATATATCTTTTAATATGATAATATTGGAGGGTAGTTGGAATTCGAAGTCGCTTGTAAGAATGCCTGAAATAAAAATAGTAGCTTTTTTGAAATTTTTAGCCAATAAGGTTAAATATTTTTCAATTTCAACCTGGGATATGCTTGTCGTTAATTGGGTAAGAAGGTAATCAATTTTTTTTGTTTTGGATATTTCAATTAGAGCTTCAATTGGAACAGTTTCTCCCAAATAGTAAACATGATGTCTGTACTTCCTGATAATATAATGATAAAAGATCAATCCTAACTCATGATGCTCGCCTTCTGGAAGAAATAACAGGAAAGACCTTGAATTTCCATTCATTGTTTGCGAAACACCATCAAGGGCAACCAAAAGTTTTTGTCGCAATATATTCGAAACAAAGTGCTCCTGAGCCGGATTGATGGAACCTATCTGCCACAACAATCCTATTCGTTTAAAAAAGGGATACATCAGTCTTAAAATCGCCTCTTCAAATCCCAAGTTAATAACAGCCGTATTAAATATTTTTTCAAATTTTGATTCATCCAAATCAATCATGGCAATAACCAGTGCTTCGATCTGGCTTTCAATATCACTATTCGACTGAGCAAGGTTCAAAATCTTTTCATTGATTGATTGATCGGAAAAGTTAATGATCTTAGAAATCTTCACGCCATTTCGGTTGAGAATTGAAATATTCAACAACCTCCTTAAATCCTTGTCACTATAATACCTGATGTTGGTAGAAGTTCTTTTGGGTTCAACAATATTGTAACGCTTCTCCCATATCCTTATAGTATGCGCTTTAATTCCGGTAAAATTCTCCAGATCTTTGATTGAGTAATGTGCCATAAACCTCCGCTTATCTCTGTTGCTATGCAAAATTGTTCGCTTGTTAAACAAGTAATCCATATAAAAGGTTTAACCCTGTGAATATTTTTGTTAAACAATAAACAAATTTCAACTCACCCAAGTCTTCCCCAAGCCTTTATTTTTCAGGGTTTTAAAGTTTTAGACTATGATTTGTCACAAAAAAGACTTCTCTGTTTTTTTCATCACAAAATTGATAAAACAGATTGAACAATCCTCAAAATAACAAAAAATCAGTCCACAATACATTTGTCATTTGGGTTGTGTTTTTTCTAAAATAGTTACTTTTGATTTTTAGGATTTTTAATAACACATTAAAATGGCGCAATTATCAGTTGTCATCATCACCCTGAATGAAGAAAAAAATATTGGCAGATGCATTGATTCGGTGCAGGGCATAGCCGATGAAATATTGGTAATTGATTCGTTTTCTACTGACCAAACAGAAACCATTGCCATAGGAAAAGGAGCAATTGTTATTAAAAACAAATTTGAGGATTATGTAAAACAACATGAATTTGCCGATCAAAGGACAACCTACGATCATATCCTGACGATAGATGCCGATGAGATGCTCTCGGATGATCTCAGGAATTCAATACTAAAAGTTAAAACAGACTGGAAACATGATGGCTATACAATGAACAGGATGACCAACTATTGCGGAAAATGGATTAAGCATTCCGGTTGGTATCCGGATGCCAAGCTAAGGCTGTTTGACAGAAGAAAGGGTAAATGGATGGGACAGAAGATACATGAGCGATTCGTATTATCTGAGGGATGTACTATCGGTCATTTAAAGGGTGATTTACTTCATTATTCTTATTATTCCATCACACAACATGTCAATCAAGCTAACAAATTCACTGATTTAACCGCCATGGTGGCTTTTGAAAACGGAAATCGTTCCAATCTGTTTAAAATATTTTTCAGCCCTCTTTTTAAGTTTATACGGAATTATTTCTTTCAATTCGGTTTCCTTGATGGTTATTCAGGATATATAATTTGCAGAATTTCAGCTCATGCCACATTTTTAAAATACGTAAAACTTAAACAGCTTTATCAAAAAACAAATCAGGGGCGCTAGGAATGGATTTTCAAAATATAATCATTAGCCGTACCGACAGCATCGGAGATGTTGTTTTAACATTACCCCTGGCAGGTGTTTTAAAAAAAATGTACCCCTCATGCAAGATCATATTCCTGGGGAAATCCTACACAAAAGAAATAGTTGCATGCTCTTCAAATATTGACGTTTTTGTTGACTGGGAAGCAATCAAGAAATCCGACAGAAAAGAACAGACCGATGCTTTTAAGCAACTGGAAGCAGATGCTATCATTCATGTTTTCCCTGTAAAAGAAATTGCATGCCTGGCTTATAAGGCAAAAATACCTCTGAGGATTGGCTCAACCGGTCGTTTATACCATTATCTATATTGCAATAAATTAATACCCTTAACCAGGCGGCGATCATCATTGCATGAAGCCCAGTTAAATCTTAAACTTCTGCAAGTATTTGGAGTAAAAACAACATATTCAATTGAAGATATCCGGGCAAATTATGGATTTGAGAAAATTTCTCCTTTGGATTTCAAAATTGAAAATCTCCTCGATAAGAGCAAATTCAATCTTGTCTTGCATCCAAAATCAAAAGGAAGCGCCAGGGAGTGGGGAATCATTAATTTCTCACGATTGATAACACTGCTGCCCGAAGATAAGTTCAAAATTTTTATAACCGGAACCAGCGACGAGGGGTTACAGGTTAAAGAAAAGCTGATTGATCCGTTTCCCAATATTGTAGATCTTACCGGCAAACTCGCGCTTTCAGAACTTGTTAGTTTCATAAGCTTAATTGACGGAATAGTAGCCGCCAGTACAGGCCCATTGCACATCGCTGCGACTTTGGGCAAACATGTGCTGGGACTTTATCCTCCAATAAAACCTATGCATCCGGGACGATGGGCACCCATTGGGGAAAATGCGGAGTATCTTGTTTTGAACAAAGAGTGTTCAAAATGCAGAAAGAATAATCATTGTGAGTGTCTTGAAAACATCTCACCGGAAACTGTATATAATAAACTTCTAACCTGGCATAATGGCAAAAACATCCCTCAAAATAAATAACGACTGGCTTGTTATCGTCAACCCCAACGCCGGCATGAAAAAAGGGGAGAAGGACTGGTTTGTCATTAACGAGCACCTCAATCAATCTGAGTTGTCATTTGAATCTGTCTTTACAACACATAAAGAACACGCGATCGCGCTTACAACAAAATTTATAAAAAAAGGATACCGCAATTTTATTGTTGTCGGTGGTGACGGAACCCTAAACGAAGTGGTCAATGGTATTTTCTATCAAAAAAGCGTACCCACCTCGGAGTTCTTAATTGCAATGATTCCGGTAGGGACAGGAAACGACTGGTGCAGGATGTTTCAAATACCTTTCAAATATAGCGAAGCTATTGATTTGATTAAAAAAGGAAATACTTTGCTTCAAGACATTGGCAGGGTGAGTTACCTAAATTCAACCACCTCTAAAAGAAGATATTTCATCAATGTTGCTGGGATGGGTTACGATGCGGAAGTTGCCGCAAAGACAAATAAAGACAAAGAAAGAGGCAAGGGTGGTCCTTTTTTGTACCTGAAAAATCTTTTCTCCAGTCTCCTGTTCTATAAATTCACTGAAACGGAAATTAAAATAGACGATTCTCCTTTGCAATATAAAAACAAAACCTTTAGTATTAGTGTTGGGATTTGCAAGTACAATGGAGGAGGCATGAAACAACTACCCTATGCAATACCTGATGATGGACTTTTAGATCTGACACTGATAAAGAAACTGAGTAAATTTACAGTCATCCGGGAGGTAAAACATCTCTATGACGGCTCATTCATTAAAAATCCAAAAGTTCAGACTTTTCAGGGCAAAACCTTCAGGATAGATTCAAAACCTCCTATTAATCTTGAAGCGGACGGCGAATCGCTTGGACATTCACCTTTTATATTTGACCTTATACCAGAAAGCCTGCGTGTCGTAATAGGTTCAACCCAATATAGGTAAGAAGCCTGAATCTTCACTGTACGCATATGTACAGCTATTGTCAGGCTATGGACACTTACCGAAGAGTTTCTAAGTGAAAATTTGGTTAATTCTATGGAATACAATCGGTTACTCCGTTTGGCATAATTGATGAAACCCCATATTTTCAAGGTGATTTTCCAATGATTAAAAATTATTTAAAAATAACATTCAGGAATATAGTCAAACACAAAACTTATTCCCTCATTAACATCCTGGGTCTTGCAATCGGTATCGCGAGCTTCCTCATCATTTCGCTTTACATTGCCGACGAATTCAAATATGACCGTTACCACAAAAACGCTAAAAATATTTACAGGCTTGTGAATGTTTATGATTTTGAAGGTGTAGGCGAAAATTCGGCAAGTTCACCATTTCCGGTGGCATTTGCCCTGAAAAACGAATATCCCGGCATGATTAAAAACATTGTTAGGGTTTTTAATTTTCAGGCACCTCGAAGTTTTGTGGAATATCAGGATAAAAAATTCAATGAAAAAAGGTTCTTTTTTGCAGATTCTACTTTTTTTGGACTGTTCGACTATGTTTTTGTCAAAGGAAACCCAAACACTGCTTTGAGCGAAAACGGCTCATTAGTCATTACAGAGTCAATGGCTGAAAAATATTTTGGCAAGGAAGACCCCATGGGAAAAATCATCCGTTTCGAAACCAATCTGGAGTTGCACGTCACCGGCATAATAAAGGATATTCCTGTTCAATCTCACTTTAAATTTGATTTTATCGGTTCGATGTCATCACTCAGAGCAAGGTTTGGCGGGAGCCTTCCTAAGACATGGGTATGGAATCCATGCTGGACTTATTTAGAACTTGAAAAGAATGTAGACCCCAAAGCACTTGAGGCTAAATTTCCTGACTTTATTCAAAAGTATTTTTACGATGCTGAAAAGACCAACATCACGCTATACCTTCAACCATTGCTCGATATCCATCTGAAATCGAAACTCGATTATGAAATAGAACCCAATAAAAACATGTCATCAATTTATATTTATGGTGCGATCGCTATTTTTTTGTTAATCATTGCAATTATCAATTATGTGAATTTGTCAACCGCCACCTCAGCCGGAAGGGCAAAAGAGATTGGAATAAAAAAGGTGACCGGAGCGCACCAAATGCAACTGATACTACAATTCATAGGAGAATCGGTGATCATGAGTTTCATTGCACTCATCATAGCCATCATTATGGTTGAATTGATAACACCTTACTTCAATGAATATACAGGTAAACAAATTTCCATAAGAACAATATTTGAGTTGTCGAATCTTGCCCTGATCATTCTGTTAGGGTTTTTGGTTGGGATTTTATCAGGGGCTTACCCATCTCTTTATTTGTCATCATTTGAACCCGTTACGGTATTGAAAAGCAAAATAAAACTTGGTTCAGGAAGCGGAATACCCCGCAAAATCCTCGTGGTAGCTCAATTTACGATCTCTATCACTTTAATCATTGGCACAGTGATTATTCACAGACAATTGAATTTTTTACGAAATGCCGACTTAGGATTTGAAAAAGAAAATATTATTGTCATCCCCATTAACCGAACACCTGTCGCAAACATCTATCCTGCATTTAAAAGAGAGTTATTGAACAATTCAAATATTGTGAGCGTCACAACTATGGATGATCTTTTTGGGTCTTCACACAATACGCATGAATTCAGACCGGAAGGATATCCTGAGGATAAATGGCAGTTTTATCCTGCCCTTGTCGTTAATTACGATTTTGTTGAAACATTCGGAATTAAAATCATTGCAGGCAGAGACTATAATGAAGAAAACAAAACCGATCCTTCCAAAGGGATGCTAATCAATGAGGCAATGGTAAAACATTTGGGTTGGGAAAGTCCTGAAAAAGCGCTTGGGAAAAAAATAAAATCACTTAATGGAGATGAACGCATAATAGGTGTTTTCAAGGATTTTCATGCAACATCTCTACACGAACAAGCCGGTCCTTTTATTTTGAATATGAAAGAATACCCGAATGAGGTTTTGTGGTTTATGAAATATCTGGTTGTAAAAATTCATCCTGGAACTGAGCAAAATGCAATTGCTTTTATCGAGAACTTATGGCGCAAAACTGCACCTGACCGCCCTTTTGAGTATTTCTTCCTGAAACAGGAACTTGCCAATCTTTATAAAGATGAAGAAAACCTGAGTCAATTGAGTTTGATTTTTTCACTCATAATTATTTTTATTGCCGCACTTGGTTTGATAGGCCTTTCCTCATTTTTAGCCGAACAAAAAACAAAAGAAATCGGAATTCGAAAAGTATTGGGAGCTTCTAGTTTGAATATTGTTAAAGGTATTTCTAAAGAGTTCATCTGGCTTATCTTATCGGCATGTGTTTTGGCATGGATTATCGGTTATATAGTTATGTCTTATTGGTTAAACAGTTTCCCATATCAAACACCTATCAGTTGGAAAATATTTGTTTATGCAGGGCTGTTTGCTTTTATCAGTCGCAATTGCTATAACCAGTTTAAGAGCGATCATTGCTGCCAGAGCAAATCCTGTAGTTACCCTAAAATATGAATAGCACGGGAAAGAATTAGTTAAATTTTCAGAAACGTAACAATTATAATAAATAAAATAATCACCATGTTAAAGAATTACCTTCTGAGCCTTTACCGAAGCATCGTACGAAACAGGTTTTATTCTATTCTCAATATCGCCGGACTTTCTATTGGAATCGCGGCAGCCATTTTCATTTTAATGTATGTTCAGGATGAACTTTCGTTTGATAAATACAATGAAAATCGGGACCGGATTTACAGGATTGAATCCGATTTTACCATAGGCAATAAACATGATAAGTTTGCGATAGTGCCTGTTCCGATGGGACCTGCACTGAAAATTGAGTTTCCTGAAGTGGAAGAGTTTGTACGGCTATTTGGAACCGGAAATACCCTTTTCAGGGCAGGAGAAAAGGAGTACTACGAAGATTATTTTTATTTTTCCGATTCAACAGTTTTTGATATTTTTACTTATCCTTTCATAACGGGTGATCCCCAAAAAGCCCTGACCGAGCCTAATACCATTGTTTTGACCGAAAAGATTGCCCGGAAATATTTTGGTAACGAAAACCCTATGGGTAAAATAATTACTTCCGGAGGCGATCGCAAATACAAGGTTACCGGTGTGATGGAAGACCTTCCGGGAAATTCGCACCTGAAATTCGATGCGTTGATATCAGGGATGTCAATTGCAGTGCAACAGGGAATTAACGACTTTAACAGCCTTGAGCCTGAGCGGTTTTGGAATATCGGAGTTTATACTTATATCCTTTTAAGAGAAAATTCAAGGATGGAGGGTATACATGATAAATTTACGTCATTCTATGATAAATACATGAAGCCAATAGGCGATCAGATCAACGCGAACTACAACCTCATGTCAACTCCGCTTACCGAAACACACTTCCGGCAGGGTTTAGGCGCTGAATTACCAACTGGAAACAAATCATACGTTTTTATTTTTTCGGCTGTAGCTTTTTTTATTTTAATGCTTGCCGCGATTAATTATATGAACATGGCTACTGCCCGATCGGCGAAGCGGGCAAAAGAAGTGGGTGTAAGAAAGGTGTTAGGCGCTCATAAAAAGTTGCTTATCCGCCAGTTTCTGTCCGAATCTCTTGCCCTTACTTTCATTGCTCTCCTTATCGCCATTCTTATTGTTACCATTCTTATTCCTGAATTCAACAATTTATCAGGAAAAGAACTTACATTCAATATCACAAACAGTCCGTTCATTATATTGGAAATCATTATTATCACCATCATCACAGGACTCATTTCAGGAAGTTATCCGGCATTTTATCTTTCATCCTTCCTGCCGGTTAAGGTGCTGAAAGGTAGCATTACCAAAACCGGAAGGAAAAGTGGATCACTCAGGCGAGTGCTTGTGGTACTTCAGTTTTTTATCGCTATTTTTATGATCATCGGGACAATAGTTGTTACCAGCCAAATCCGTTTCCTGAAAAACAAAAATCTCGGATTCAATAAAGAAAATCTGGTGGTAATGGAAATACAGGATTCAACATTCAGAAGCAAGATTGAAACATTTAAAAAAGAACTTCTTAACAATCCCGATATTGAAGCGGTAACCAATTCAACTGGCGTTCCGGGTCAAATTGAATGGATACAGGTAATGCGTATTGAACAGGAAGACAAGATGAATGACCATGCCATCATCATGGCTCAAACCGATTATGACTTTGTTGAAACCATGAATATGAAAATTGTAAAGGGCAGGGATTTTGACAAAAATATGGGAACCGATGCATTAGAGGCTGTGATAATCAACGAAACCGCAGTAAAGGAATTTGGATGGGGGGAAAATCCTTTGGGTAAAAAAATCCACTACGACTTTGAATTAGACGGCACCGGTGGAAGGATGCTGAAAGTTATAGGGATTGTGAAAGATTTCCATTTCAGGTCACTCCACAATAAAATTGAACCTGTAATGTTGATCATCAGCGAAAGGCCCCGCTTCCTGCTTACCTGCCGGATCAATCCCAACAAGCAAAAAGAAACACTGGCCTTCATCGAATCGAAATGGAATGAATACAATGCCAAACGTCCGTTCGATTATGAATTTCTGAACGAAAGCCTTGATGATATGTATAAAGCTGAAGAAAAGATCGCAAGCATTATTCAGATAGCCACCCTGCTTACCATATTTATTGCCCTTCTCGGACTGCTTGGCTTATCTTCATATATTGCCGAACAGCGAACCAAAGAAATCGGTATCAGGAAAATTGTTGGTGCATCCGTTGGCAGTGTCCTGCAATTGCTTTATAAGGAATTTGCAATACTTATCCTGATCGCATTTATCATCGCCGTTCCAGTGGCATGGTGGAGGCTTGGAATTTGGCTGGATGACAGTTTCATTTACCATGAATCGCTGAAATGGACATCATTCCTTTTAGCCGGTTTGATCGCAGTTGTGATCGGTATGGGAACCATCAGTTTCTATATCATCAAAGTAGCTTCGGGCAATCCTGTGGATGCGATAAAATACGAGTAAAATTGGTTTTTCATTCATCATAGATTTGTTTTTGGATTCATCTCCTAAGACAAGCCAGCATTTTTAAATGCTATTAAACAAGTTTCCCTGATCGTTTCCCAAAGAGAAATCTGCTTTCTAAATTAAATTGCTGATATTTAATATTATAACATTTTTTTGATTATTACTGTTTTTAGAATTGAGCAGACATGAAGACCCGGCATTCTTTATACAAATACTGACGATGAATTTCGTTCTTCTCAGGAATGAAACACCAACAAGGGAATATGGGTATGAAACAGCATTTGCTTTGCCAGGCTTGGATTAAACAGCCGTTCAATGACACCTCGTTTCTGAGTGGTTAATGCCAGCATATCAATCTCCTTTTCTTCGATGTAATCTTCCAGACCCTGCAGCACATCATTGCGCTGGATCAAATCGCAGTGAAGGTTAAAATCGCTAAACTCAGTTTTAAAATGCTCTTTTAAACTGTTCATCTTAGCATTGTCAAAAGCAGTGTCTTTCCCGGTGGAAATATGGACACAATAAATACGCACATCAAAAGGTCGCAAAAGGGTCAATAATTTGCGCAATGCCCTGAAGTCTGACTTATCGAAATCTGTTGCGTACATAACCTTACCAATATAGCTGATCCCCATAAAAACAGATTGCTGAGGCACGACAAGGACGGGTATCCGCACTTTGGTAATAATTTTTTTTGTTACACTTCCAAAATAATCAAATGAGCTTTTGCCTGCTCCTTTTGTGCCCATGACCACTACTCCGGGATTCCATGATTCAGCGAAATTTAATATAACATCCTCCGGTGCACCCCTGTCGAGATGATAAGAAATTTTTAATTTGTTTAGATACTCTTTTTCGGCATCTTGTTTTATTTTGGAAATCAATTCTGTCATTTTGGATTTTGCTTCCTCTTCAATATTTCTCACCACTCCATCCATCTGGTAAATAAATGAGCTGTCCTCAAGGTAGGGTTCGGAAATTACAATAGGGTTAAAGTAGGAATAAAGCAACTTTATTTCAGACTTCAGTTTCGATGCCAAACCAACCGCGAAATTACAGGCATTGATGGATTGTTCGGAAAAATCAACAGGAACCAAAATCCTGCGAATACTTTTTAGCCGGTCAACAATTTTTTGTTTCGCTTCCCCGTATTCCTCTTTCACCTCATCAATTATTTTCAATGCCTTTGCGGTGTCTTTCCCTGCAATATTGATCTTCACTCCTCCTGAAATTTGAGCCTGCACGAGATTGATATTCGACAAGAAACATTCTATTCCTTCGGCTTCCAGCCGTCCCTTAAGCAATTGCGCCCGCGAATAGGGGTAAGTGGCGATGGTGATAATGTTTTCTTCCATGACGTTAAGATTTTCACTATGTTAAACTCTATAAAAATAGTAAAATATCCCGTACTTGTCAAGATGAATTTTCAGGAATTCTCAAATCAGGTCGCTGTAATCCGGAATATCTTTCAAAAAGTGATACCCCTGGCTGGCATAATCAATAGCACAAAAATAATGGTTTATTCCATTGGTCAGCAGTAGGTATTTTACCCGTAATGCCATGTTGTAACGGACAATCTGATCAAATACGTTCTGGTCTATTTGCACATCGGGAGCTTTACACTCAACGATCAGTAAAGGTTCGCCCTGTTTGCCATACACTACTATGTCGGTTCTTTTTTTCCGCTTGAAGAGTTTCAGTCCGCCTTCCACCGAAATCAATGATTGCGGATAATTTTTTTCCGTTGTCAAATACTTTAAAAAGTTTTGCCGAACCCATTCTTCGGGAGTTAGCGATACAAAGCGTTTCCGTATTTCGTCGAAAATTTGTTTTTTAGCATCCACTTCTCTGATCCTGAAAGTGTATTCGGGAAGGTTTAATTTTTTCAAACGAATTTAACTTTAATGGAAACCAAAAATAAATAATCCTGCCCTTCTTTAGGGCGTTCAGCCTGAAATTTTTATTAATATTTGTGAATCATAAAAATAATTTTACCTTTGCACCCCAATTTTCTAAGCATTGTAATGTGAACTATTTGAATGAGTTCAGGATCAGTTTCAAAGGGTTAAGCGTAGGGAATCACACGTACAACTGGGAAATTCATAAAAAGTTCTTTGAGTCATTGGATAATGCTGATATTGAAGACAGCAACCTGAACATTGAATTAAACCTCGAAAAGCAAGACCGCATGATGATACTGAGTTTTGTCATTCAAGGAGAAGTGAAAGTGTTGTGCGACAGGTGCCTGGACGATATTTTTCTGCCGGTCAATCTAAATGAAAAATACTATATCAAATTCGGATCTGAACGAAAAGAAGAGTCGGAAAATGTAGTTGTTATTCCCGAGACGGAATACCAGATTGATGTCAGCCTATTGATCAATGAATATGTAACCCTGTCTCTTCCTATTAAGAAGGTCCATGATGAGGACAAACAAGGAAAAGGAGGCTGTAACGAAGAGGTTATAAAAAAATTAGATGAACTTTCGAATAATAAACAGCTTGACCCCCGCTGGGAACAATTAAAAAACATTAAACTCGAGTAAAAATTTTAAAATAAAAGAAGATGCCACATCCTAAACGAAAAACTTCGACAACAAGAAGGGATAAACGGAGAACCCATGATAAAGCAGCAGTGCCGCAATTGGCTACCTGTCAGGCAACCGGAGAAGTTCATCAATATCATAGAGGATATTATGTTGATGGAGACCTTTACTATAAAGGTAAACTCGTTTATTCAAAAGCTGACAAGAAGTAATTTCTTCTAAATAAATTTCAGATTATTAATTTCTACCAATGAGAATTGGACTTGATGTCATGGGGGGTGATTTTTCACCAGCGGCTACAATTGATGGAGCAATTGCTGCGCTTGAAAAAATTGCTGTGACAGATCAAATTGTATTATTTGGTCCAGAGGATTTAATCATCAAAGAATTAAAGGACCGGAATATTGATCCGGACATCTTTAGCATTGTACATGCCCCCGACATTATCGAAATGGGTGACAAGCCGATAAAAGCCTACACCCAAAAACCTGAATCAAGCATATCAAAAGGCTTGAAGTGCCTGAAACACCATGAGGTTGATTCCTTTGCAAGCGCAGGCAATTCAGGAGCAACGATGGTCGGTGCAATGTACAGCGTCAGCAATATTCCCGGAGTCATCAGACCATGTACCCTCACGCTCGTACCCAAGGAAATCGGCGGAACCAATGTCATGCTCGATATCGGCACAAATCCTGACGTAAAACCCGATGTGCTATACCAATTTGCAATTCTGGGTTCAATCTACTCCAAGATTATCCTAAACGTTGCAAATCCAAAGGTTGGCTTGCTGAACATTGGAGAAGAGGAAGAAAAAGGAAATCTCATCTGTCAATCGGCATTTCCGTTAATGAAAGATTCAAAAGATTTTAATTTTTATGGAAATGTTGAAGGACGTGACATTTTCAAGAACAAAGTAGATGTAATTGTATGTGATGGCTTTACCGGAAACATCCTTCTGAAACAGTTAGAAGCAATTTATCGCCTGATGATGAAACGCGGTCTTATGGATGATTTTTTCGAAAAATTTAATTATGAAATTTACGGCGGCAGCCCTATACTGGGCGTGAATGCCCCGGTCATTATCGGACATGGTATTTCAAGCAGCAAAGCCATTATGAATATGATCCTTCTTTCAAAAGAAATATACGATACCGGTCTCACTAAAAAAATAAAAAGAGCCATGTCAAAATATATGGAGAGCAACTAATTGCTATATTTGGTGCTTTTTATAAATATACATCCGATTCAATGACAAAAATTAGAGCGGCAATTACAGGTGTCCATTCATTTGCTCCCGATAATATTCTTACCAACGAAATGCTTGAAAAGATGGTGGAAACCACTGATGAGTGGATATTAACAAGAACGGGAATAAAAGAACGGAGGATATTGGTGGGAGAAGGATTGGGAACCTCTGATATGGCTGCAAAGGCAGTTAATGGGCTTTTGAAAAAAACCAATACTTCACCGGATGAAGTTGACCTTGTAATCTGCGCAACGGTTACGCCCGATATGCAATTTCCCGCTACGGCCAACATCATTTGTGATAAAGTCGGGATAAAAAACGCTTTCAGTTACGATCTGAATGCTGCATGTTCAGGTTTTCTTTTCGCCCTTGTTACAGCTTCAAAATTCATTGAAACAGGTTCTTATAAAAAGGTTCTTGTTATCGGCGCCGATAAAATGTCGAGCATTGTTGACTATACTGACAGGCAAACCTGTATTATTTTTGGAGATGCTGCAGGTGTGGTAATGATGGAGCCAGAAGAAAATGGGTATGGAATTCTTGATTCCATTTTAAGAACCGATGGCTCTGGAAGGATTTACCTTCATCAGAAAGCCGGCGGTTCAATAAAACCTGCTTCACACGAAACTGTTGAAGCAAGGGAGCATTTTATTTATCAGGAAGGGCAGGCTGTTTTTAAATTTGCCGTAAAGGGTATGGCTGATGTTTCGGCAGAAATTATGGAAAAAAACAACCTCAAATCCGACGATATTGCATGGCTGGTTCCTCACCAGGCTAATTTGCGAATTATTGATGCAACTGCCCGAAGAATGGAGCTTGACCCACGAAAGGTTATGATCAATATCCAGCGTTATGGCAACACCACCAACGGCACAATTCCGCTATGTCTTCACGAATGGGAAAGTCAGCTAAACAAAGGAGATAACCTCATTCTCTCTGCTTTTGGAGGTGGCTTTACCTGGGGCTCCATTTATTTAAAATGGGCTTACAGCGGAAAAAATAAGAACCCGGATTTACAGCCCTAAGGTAATGGTATTGTTTTATTCTATGTGATCTTTATTCATTTTTTGCCAATCATCAAGTATTGCTCTTACCTCTTCTGTTGAGTTTGTTTCCATTAACCTGCTTCTCAATTGATGAGCTCCGGGAAATCCATTGGTATAGATTTTAAAAAATCTTTTTAGTATGGCAAAATTCTTAGTTTTTCCCCACGTCTTCGTGAACAGTTCGGTATGTTTCCACAACAATTCAAGTTTTTCTTTTGGTTCAATTTTCTTATCGTTCGAATTGAAAAACCAGGGATTGTGAAATATTCCCCGACCGACCATAATACCTTCTACCCCAAATTCTTTCACTTTATCGTATCCGTCTTTAAGCGAATCAACATCGCCGTTTCCATGAATCAGGGTTGCCGGACTGAGGGTATTGCGCAAAGCAACAGCTTTCTTTATTTCATTCCAATCGGCAAATCCATCCGATTGCTGTTTTTGGGTTCTACCGTGTATGGTAATTAATGCCGGATGACATTCAAGCAACGCAGGTATCCATTCTTCAGTAATCGCTTTGCTGATACCAATCCTGGTTTTAATACTCACCGGTACATCAGAGGCTTCTTTTGCCGCAAGAACAATTTCTTTGGCTAAATCAGGCATGGCGATGAGTGCAGAACAACCTCCCTGTTTTACAATCTTTTTTACCGGACAGCCCATGTTGATGTCAATACCATCAAATTCTCCTTCTTCACAAATCAGTTTTGCCGCCTCGTAAAATTTTTCAGGATGCGTACCCCAAATCTGTGTGACTATTTTTACATTCTTTTCTTTTAGCAGCTTCCGTTCTGAATCATTGATTCTTAACCGGTGCCGTACTTTAGGGCCTCCAACCTCATGACACAATCCATCTGTTGAAATAAACTCACTGAATAGAACATGGAGATGTTTTGGATCGGAAATACTCAATACGATTTCCCTGAAGACTGTATCTGTAACATCTTCCATAGGTGCCAGCGTAAACACAGGTTTATCGGACGCAATCCAAAAGTTATTCTTCATCGCGCAAAGTTAAACTTTCCGTAAAATTTATGGGTGTAGAATGGTGGGTGTTGAGAAATACTAAAACGGTTTAAAATCCTTTATGAAAATACTGGAAAATATAAAAACTTAAAGCTGCCACCAACGCTGACGCCGGTATGGTTAAAACCCATGCAAATACTATGTTAATAGCAATTTTCCATTTTATACCAGAAATATTTGTCACAGAACCAACGCCAATTATAGAACCGGATATTGTATGCGTAGTAGAAACCGGAATGCCAAGATGAGTAGCAAGAAAAAGTGTGAGGGCACCGGAAGTTTCGGCGCTGAACCCATGCACAGGCTTCATTTTTGTCAGTTTCATTCCCATCGTTTTAACAATTTTCCATCCGCCCATCGCAGTACCAATTGCCATTGCAAGGTGACAGGAAAGAATTATCCACAATGTATTCCAATGGAATAAAGATAATTCAATATCAGGCTGAAATATCCCTGCCGCAAGTAATACTGCCACGATAACTCCCATTGTTTTTTGAGCATCGTTTCCCCCATGACCTAAAGAATACAATGCTGCAGAAATGATCTGTCCTTTCCGGAAGACATTGTCTACTTTTTTGGGTGTCCACTTGCGGAAAATCCAGTAAACCGCAATCATTAACAGAAACGCTAAACCAAAACCAATCAAGGGCGCCACCGGAATAAAGGTTGCCGTTTCAATCAATTTATGCCAGTTGATAACATCAGTGCCGGCATGGGCAATGCCGGCGCCCACAAGCCCCCCAATGAGTGCGTGTGAAGAACTTGTTGGCAATCCCAACCACCAGGTGATCAGGTCCCAAATAATCGCTCCGAGCAATGCTGCCAACACCACATAAACAAAAGCGGGATCAAGCGAATCTATTTTGACAATTTTTGCAATGGTGTTGGCTACTTTAGGTGCAAACACAAACATCGCAATAAAATTGAAGAAGGCTGCCCAAAGTACTGCAAACTTAGGTGACAAAACTTTTGTTGAAACGATGGTTGCGATTGAATTTGCCGCATCATGAAAGCCATTGACCACATCGAACAACAATGCAATAATAACGGTAATGATTACAATGGTCATTAAAGGATCCATAAGATCAAATTTAATGTAATTTAATGGATGAAAACACCTTATGAATTGTCAATTAATATGCCTTCTATAATGCTGGCAACTTTTTCCATGCGGTCAACAGCTTTTTCAAGCCGCTCATAAATTTCTTTCCACTTCAGTAAAAGCATAACATCGCTTTGATGATAAAGACTGGCTATGGCTTTACGAAGGATTTCATCCGACTGGAATTCCAACTCATGAACTTTGGCACAACTCTGACGAATAGCTGTATTTTTCTTAATCTTACGCAAACCCTTTACTGCGGATTCAATTTCAATTGCACAGTTTAATATATTCTGAGCAAAATCAATTGTCTCAGGCCGGATTTCATTTATTTCATAATGCGTAAGCCTAAAAGTCGCAGCATTAATATCATCCGAAAAATTGTCCATACCCTTGAAAAGCTGGAAAATATCGTCACGATCGAAGGGGGTTATAAATGTCCGATGAAGCAGGTCAATACTTGTTCGTGTAAGCCGTTCCGCCTCACGTTCCAATTTTTTAATTTCCTGGGCAGATTCGATGATGTTCTTTTTCCCTTCCACCATTTTCATGAACACCTTACTGATAGAAAGGTTGAGAGCAGCAAGTTTATCAAAATAGTCGTAAAATGCAACTTCTTTTGGGAGAATTCCTCTTAACATATTGGTAATTTTTAAATTATACTACACTTTCTATACTTCAAAATTATTCAAATTATACAATCTTCTCATTTATTTTTATGAGAATTTTGAAACATGATATGTATCTCAAACAGAACCTTATCTATCCATTGTATTTGAATCAATGCTTTGTGCCCTCATCATTGACCTCAGTCTGATGCTGAACCTTATGAGCGGCATGAGGATGCCAACCCACTATACCCAACATTACAAAAAAACCGAATATATAGGCTATACCTATGTACCATCCTTTTTTCAGATAGCCAAATGTGTTTTTTGCTTCAGGATACATATTGGACAAAGCGACTCCGGCCGAAGAACCAAACCAGATCATTGAGCCTCCAAAACCTACGGTATAAGCAAGGATCCCCCAATCGTAACCACCCTGGTCAAGACAAAGTTTTGTAAGCGGAATGTTATCGAATACCGCTGATACAAATCCTAAAATAAAGGCTGAGTGCCATGAGGCTGGAGGTAATTCTTCAACCGGCATCAATGAGGCGCAGGTTACCAGCGACATCAGAAAAACAGTTCCTTTCCATGAGTTTTTCAGTTCATGCCAGGGCGTTTTTCTGAAAAGCGTCCCTATTAAGATAGCTATCCAAACGCCGGCAGCCGGGAAATCCAGAAAATAATTTGTTGAAATTGCGCCAATAAGGATCAGCGCTACAATAAATATTTTTCCCTTGTCTACGGTAAACTCTTTTACAGGATCTTTTAAAATCCTTTGAAACCTGTCCTGTTGTATAGAACCAATCACACCAAATATCATGAAGGCGGCTATGGATGCGATAAAGGCGTGTGTCACCCACATTGGATTCACACCATCAATCCACATCAGTGTGGTTGTAGTGTCGCCAACGACGCTTCCGGCACCGCCAGCATTACTGGCAGCTACGATGGCAGCCAGAAATCCCAGGTGAACCTTTCCTTTATATACTACCATCGCAATGGTGCCACCGATCATTGCAGCAGCAATATTATCGAGGAAAGACGATAAGATCATGATGAGAAAAAGCAAGACAAGTCCGCCTTTCCAGTCGTCAGGCAAAAATTTAGGCAGTATATCAGGTAACTTCGACTCTTCAAAATGTTTCGCCAATATTCCAAAACCAAATAACAACCCTGCAAGGTTCAGCAATATTCGCCATTCACCTTCCTCGTGGGCATCTCCAAAAAAGTGTTCCCAGGTATTGAATCCAGAATCAAAAACCAGCTTAAAAATCAATACCACCAATAAGCCGGTTAACGCCACATACATAGTGTGCTTATGAAAAATGGCAACGCCTACAAGTGAAAGGGCGAAGAGGATGAATTCGACCCTGACGGGTCCTAATGAGGGGATGGTGGCGGAACCCTGAGCATAGAGAATCGCCGGTAACAAAATAAAAGTCAGCGGCATCAGGATAATTTTTATACCCTGTTTTTTCAAGTTATGTAACATAAACTAAATAATAAATTTGACTTGTTTAATTCATAAATCAGGGCTAAAGCCCATCAATACTGGATTCTTATTAACCCCAGACTTATGGGGCTTGACAATACCTTGACACATAAAGGACTTTAGTCCTGAGTCTAATATTTTTGAATGATGCAGGTTAAAATCTAATTTCAAACTGACCTCAAAATATTTGTATGTAATTTAAAATGTGGTTGCCAGTTAAAAATTAATTGGCAACCACATTCAAATCTATTGTCCCTTTTTTTTCCCTGATCTTATGAGCAAAATAACCGGTACTAAAAACAAAGCCATTAATACTAAACCAATGATAAAAATTGATAATTCCATATCGCGATAAATATTTGATTAATAAATGAATCAAACCCATAAAATGAAAGACATACGCCCTCAGCCTATAATGATTTGAAGTTTAAAACCCAAAATCCTGATTTTAAAACCAGGATTATAAAAATATTCAAACAGGAATTACATGAAAAAATGAAAGGGGAAAATAATGTTTTTTACATTGAGGCGAAGAGGAATAAAATTTGATAAGGTGATGTATCGTGAACTGAGAATTGCTGCATTATAATCTCCGTGTTTCCAAATAACTTCAAGGTCGTTTACAAAACCTTTAAAGCTGTAAATTAAGAAATTATTGAAGGATTTATGCTGGTTTTTTAAAGGTTTTATCAGGTTATAAATAACCGTAACTTCTGTAATCCAGGATTTCGGAAGATTATTCGAATTGCCTTTCAAAAGGTCGTTATCAGGTTGCGAAAAACCTGAACTTGCACTTATGCTTAAATAAAAAAGAGCACAAGCAAGAAATAAACCGAAAACCTTTGAAGCAGGAATCATCGCTCAAAATTACATAATAGAATCAACTACCTGATATTTTATTTGGATTTTATTTACAAACAACCATTTTAAAAAATTGATCAGAAAGAGAGTTAATCATCAAGATTCATTTCCGTTTGCTGAGTTTCCTTATGGGGTTCATGAGGATGCCAGCCGGTTATACCCAACATAACGAAAAAGCCGAAGATATAAGCCAAAGGGATATACCAGCCATTTTTCAAAAAGTTAACGGTATTTCTTGTTTGGGGAAACATATTTGATAAAGCTACACCGGCTGAGGAGCCGAACCAAATCATGGAACCACCAAATCCAACGGCATAAGCAAGAATGCCCCAGTCGTAGCCACCCTGATCAAGACAAAGTTTAGTAAGAGGAATATTGTCGAAAACTGCAGAAATAAATCCCAGCGAAAACGCCGATTGCCATGAAGCGGGAGGCAATTCTTCCACAGGCATCAAAGAGGCGATGGTAACCAGTGCCATAAGAAAAACGGTTCCTTTCCAGGCATGTTTTAATTCAAACCAGGGAGTTTTTCGAGCCATGGCACCAATCAATATGGCAACCCAAACTCCTAAAGCCGGAAAGTCGAGGAAATAATTGGTCAGGATGGCAAAAATCAAAATCATGACAACTATCATTAGCTTACCCTTGTCAACCGCGACACCAATGGTTGGATCTTTTTGAATAGGATTGTACTTATGCTGCTGTATTGCACCGAAAATTCCAAAGACTAAAAACGAAGAAAAGGCTGCAATAAAAGCCGGTAACACCCAAAGGGGACTCACGCCATCAATCCACATAAGCGTCGTAGTGGTGTCACCGACAACACTCCCTGCTCCTCCGGCATTACTTGATGCAATAACCGCAACCAAAAAACCCAGATGAACCTTCCCCTTATAAACTACCATTGCAATGGTTCCGCCTATCATAGCTGCAGCGATATTATCGAGGAAAGCTGACATGATGAAAATAAAGAACAATAAAACCAGCCCACCGGTCCAATCGTCGGGTAATAATTTTGGCAAAATATCCGGAACCTTCGATTCCTCAAAATGCTTGGCAAGAATGGCAAATCCAAATAGCAATCCCAACAGGTTTAAGAGTATCCGCCACTCTCCTTCATGACCATCATGCCCTGTCAGATGAGATAAAAAATCAAAATGTGAATCAAAAATAAATTTAAAAATAAGAACAACGGTTAGCCCGGTTAATGCTACGACCATTGTTTTTTTATGAAATACGGCTACTCCAATCAGGGTAAGACCAAAAAGGATGAATTCCAGCCGGATAGGACCTAATGAGGGTATCACGGAAGCCCCATTGGCATGAAGAAATGTGGGGAATAAAATAAATGTCATCAGCATCAGGAATCCTTTAATGACATTTTTACTAAAAATTTTTACCATCTTGTACGATTTAACTACGAACTAACTTATAAAAAACAAACTCAAACGGGCATGCAAAAATACTTGGAAAGATAAACCTGACGCTATAAAATGAAATTTAAATTCAAATTACTTTAATTTCAATAAAATCATTTAAAAACCATTCAACGTCATCGTCACCGTAGGTATCAGCAACAGCCATCCGATAATGCCAATGAAAATAAGAAAAGGAATGATAAATTTTACCCATTTGGCATAAGGTATTCGTGCAATTCCAAGCACTCCTATCAGCACGCCTGAAGTGGGGGCGATCATATCGGTAAATCCTGCGCCAAACTGGAAAGCAGTGATCATGGCTTGCCTCGAAAGCCCGATGATGTCAGAAAAGTCGGTCATGATGGGAATGGTTAGCGCTGCTTTTGCCGAACCCGAAGTAATGATCAGGTTCAACGCCGATTGGAAAAGGTACATGATTGAAATAGCAGAGAACTGTCCGGTGTTTTCAAGGCTTGATGAAAGCGAATTCAAAATGGTATCAATGATTTGCCCGTTGTTCAAAATCGCAATAATACCACCCGCAAAACCAACCACCAATGATGCCGAGACGATGTCTTTTACCCCACTGATAAATGATTTTGTAAGGTCTGTTGTGGATTTGCCAATAGCAAACCCTGTGGCAATACCCATTGCCAGAAACAATGCGGCGATCTCTTCAAGGTACCAATCGAATCCAAGCACGCCAACAACCAGAAACAGAATAGTAAATGCAAGAAGGTTGATGACAAAAAAATGCACTGACTTTCTTAGGGAAATGATACTTGATATTATATACAATCCGGTAAGAACAGGCAAAACAGGCCAATTAACTGTTGATAATCCCAGTTTCATTGGATTGAAAGGAAAAATATACGAATAAATAAGCAAGGCAATCAGTATTACTCCCGCCACAATCCATGCTGAAAGAGGTGTGTAATACTTTACTGATTCAATATCCAGGGTGTGATGCTGACGCCAGTAATTGTCCTCGTGGAACATGATTGATTTTTGAGGGTTTTTTTTGACCCGTGCGGCATACCAAAGTATGAAGGCGATGCTGAGGATAGTAAGAATTATCCAGCAAACCGTCCTGTATTCTATACCAGAAAAAAGAGGAACACTTGCCAATCCTTGTGCGATACCGATAGTAAAAGGATTAAGAATGGCACCGGCAAAACCAATATGGGCTGCAAAATAACACAAACCCACTCCAACCAGTGAATCATAGCCCATAGTTATAGCTAACGGAACAAAGATAGCTGTGAAAGCAAGGGTTTCCTCACTCATTCCAAACACTGCACCAAATACGCTAAAGATGATCATCACGAGCGACATGATGATGTTGTTCACACCTAACTTACGGATCAACCGGTATCGTTCAAACTTTTTTGTAAATAACAAAAAGGCGATCATCCCGATGTCGATGGCTTTACTTTCATTCATAATCCAGAATGCACCACCGATGATGAGGATAAAAACCACGATGTGCGACATGCTGTTGAATCCCTCGTAAAATGCTGAAAAAACCTGCCAGGTTTGAGGCTGACTTTCGACTGGCTGGTAAGAGCCGCTGACAATTACACTTCTTTCTACTCCATTAACAACAACGGTTTTACGATCGTACCGTCCGCCGGGAATAATCCAGGTGAGAATAGCCGAAATGATAATAATGGAAAAGACCAGTACATAGGTATGCGGTAATTTTTTAAACATATATGGACATTTTTAGGAGTCCAAATGTAAGGAAAAACCTGAATGTCCTATTTTGCGAAGTGAAGATTTATTAAAACTATTTCAGGTCTGTTCCCTATCCGAACCGGCGGACCCCAGCCTCCAACACCGGACGAAACATAAACATGGGTTTTCCCTTTCTTTTTATATCCCCAGCTTACTTCATAAATGGCTCTTGTAATATAATTCAGCGGAAACATTTGTCCGTGATGGGTATGACCGGAAAGGGTAAGATCAATTTCAAGGGATTCCTTTATATCAAGATCAAAAGGTTGATGATCCAACAAAATCAAAGGTTTTGTTTTGTCAACAACCTCTAAAAGCGCTTCTAATTCTTTTCTGTTACGACCCGAAAACCTGGGTTTATCCCTGTCTTCTCTGCCAATAATATAAAATTTGTCATCAACCAGAAGGGATGAATCACGAAGCATGGTGATCCCATGCGCTTCCAGATAATTTACCGCCTTTTCAGCCCCGCCAATGTATTCATGATTACCGGTAATACCGATTACACCCAGGCGGGCTTTTAATTTCAGCAGCGAATCACCCAGATTGTTTCGGATCACCGGAGCAAGGTCTTCATCAACCACATCACCTCCCAAAAGAATCAGATCAGGATTCAGGGCATTGATTTTATTTACGATGCTGTTCGTCCGCCGCGGACCAATGATTGTTCCCAAATGAATGTCGGAAACAAAAACGATTTTCAAATTATCAAGCCCTTCAACTTTTTTATTTATGGTTAAGTCGAGCTGTTTTATCCTGGGGAGTAGGCTGTTAATAAAACCTGCAATAAGAAGGATAGCAACCATACTCACGATGCCCTTAAATAACCAAATACGGAAAACTCCGGTTTTAAAAATATCAGGGAAAAACGGAACCATGTAATTGGCAATCCTTAGGATATCAATGATAAGAGCAATGAGTAAAAAATAAAAAAATGCAGCGAGCCA
Source organism: uncultured Bacteroidales bacterium (assembly GCA_963840975.1). Lineage (GTDB taxonomy): Bacteria > Bacteroidota > Bacteroidia > Bacteroidales > JAADJA01 > JAADJA01. The sequence goes on from CAWJBC010000002.1 coordinate 494,011, forward strand.
AAACGATCCTATCCAGGTTAAAACATCTGAAACAGGCGACAACCATATCCTCTCAAGGAACCTTGCAATAATATAGGAAGCTGCGAGAAATAAGAAGATAACTTTAAAATAAATTCTTGCAGGGCTTCCAGCCGGAAATACATGTAATCCCTTGCTGAAGATGTACCAGCTTAGTAACGAATAAACGGTAATGACTGTTGAAAAAAAGATCAGGAACTGGATGTTACGCATAACGAAACCTTATAAAATTTGATGGGATTTCCGGTTGACACAAAAGCGAATTAATATTTTTCAATGGCTTTCAAAACTTTTCATCGTATTTGGTCCACAGAAAATCACTTAGTTCCCATGCCTTTTTAACTACTTTTTCTCCCCATTCATTTGTGTAACCGGTAAGGTAGCCAATGGTTTTTTCGGGATTTTTTGCATTATATATTTCAAGCGCTTTCTGGTCAACAATTTTTTGATTGCTGAATAATTCCTTCTGCCAGGGATTCCATACCGCATCCACATCATGGCGCATATCGCCCCAGCGCTGGGCTGTAAGTGTCCCTAACCTGTTGAATACCCACCATGCAGAGGATGAGGAGAAACCTGTTCTCCTGCCATCCGTTTTATAGCTTTCAGGTAAATCGGTAACCGAGCAATAAACCGGAACATAAATGGATGTCGCTACATTGTCGAGTGCAATCCATGCAATACCGCCGATTTCATCTGGTAACCAGTTTCGTGATTGAAGGATGGTTGCGTACATGGTATACCAGCGGGCGATGGTCCTTTCGCCAAGAAACCTGATGTCTCCCGTTTTGCTGTTAATTTCATACCAGCCTCCCTGTACATTCTGAATTTCTAACTGGTCGTAAGGCAGGAATGGATTTGCCATCGGCGATACAACCGTTTTGCCTTCCTTGTTAGTGGTTGTGATAAGTCGGGTCATATCATAAGGCGTTCCTTCATAATAATCTTTAAATACCGACACTAGTTTTTCAGGAGTTACCGGTGAATCAGGTTTCACTGAAAAAGGGTAGTTCTCGGCATTCGGATCGAGTTTTAAAGAAGGCGCCAACAAATCTAACACCCGCCACTCCCTTCTTCGCGAAGCGACAGAGGCTCTGCTTTCAGGCGCATAAGCATAGCAAAACCGGAATGTCTCCTTTGCCGGATTCCACCAACCGCTATCCTGTGCTACCTGAAAAACATTGTTGGATGCCATGAAAAAATCTTTATTTTTCAAATCAATTTCTTTAATGTTACTGGCATTGGCATTTACTCCGATATGGTCATCAGGTACTCTTTGTGCAGCCCAGATGGCACCTGTTTTTCCTTTACCCGGTCCTACAATTTCAAAATGCCACACTTCATTTTTATCAGCAATAGTCAAACATTCACCGGCATCGTTCCAGCCGTACTTTTGGGTTAATTCACCTGCCATTTTAATCGCTTCCCTTGCCGTAGTGCACCTTTCAACCATCAACTGACAAAGCCGCTGGCAATCAATTAAGCCATTATCCGATTGAAGGATTTCTCTACCACCGAAGGTTGATTCACCGATGGCAAGCTGCTTTTCATTCATACACGGATAGGCTGAATTGATGAATGAATAGGTGTGGCTTATCTGTGGAATTTCACCTATCGGAATATTGGAATACGAAGGCATGATGGTGGTATCACATGCCACTCTTTTATACATGGTTGTGGTTGATCCGGCTTGATGGTCTTTAGCAGGTTGGATAAAGATATTTGAACGGGTACGATGACTGTCGTCAGTGTGGGATGTAATTACCGAGCCATCTGCTGTGGCTGACTTGCCAGCCGTAATTGATGTACAGCCATCCGGGTAAATACCAATCCAGTCCGTGCGGTCAACCTGTGATATTAAACCCAGAGATATGAAAAGAAAACCGACCAGCAATCCAATAAAATTTTTCATGTTTTTAAATTAATTTATACGTTTCAAACCAATCAATTCAATAATTTACTTAACCCACTCGAACAATTTATAATGATTACCATCCATACCGGTTCTTGTATAAACCTCTTGGGCTTCTTTATTGTTCATTACGACATAGAGTCGCAATCCTAAGTATTCCGGAGAATCAAATACCATATTTTTCACAAAAGAATACATTTTTGAATATACTCCCTTTTTTCTGTACTCCGGAACTACATAGACCGATTGAATCCAAAGGAAAGTTCCGTTTCGCCAATCACTCCATTCAGGGGTGAGCATGGTACAGGCAACTATTTCGCGATTCATTTCAGCAACCAAATAGAATCCTTTATTGGGATCATCAAATACGGATTGAACTCCCTTAAATAACATATCCTGATCAAGACTGATGGACTCTGTTTCGAGCGCCATTTTATACTGAAATTCAGCAATTAGTTTGATATCGGTGTTATGGGCTTTTCTAATTGTAATCATCCGGGCAAATCTAATGAAATCTGAGAAATGGTTAAAAATTAAATAATCATTGAGTCCACTCCGAAAAGTGATTTATCGTCATTGGTAGCATAGCGAAGCAATCTGTTGGTGCAGGAAATCAATAGATTGCTTCGGGCTTCGCCCTCGCATTGACGTCCTGATTGTCTTTTCGGAGTCAACTCATCATTTAATGAGTTTTCAGGTATCTGTTTTTCTTCTTTTAATATTGTATTTTTGCTGCTCAAATTTGAAGCGAAGTTATAAAAAGTGATGGTGTCACTTTAAATTTTTTTAATTCATGAGCGATATAGTCAAACATGAATGTGGAATTGCCCTCATTCGTTTATTAAAACCTCCTGAATACTATTTCTCGAAATACGGGACCAGTTTTTATGGCTTAAAGAAGCTTCACCTTCTAATGCACAAGCAACATAACCGCGGGCAGGATGGTGCAGGCATCGCCGGTTTGAAAATTGATATTTCTCCTGGAAATAAATACATTAGCAGGATTCGCTCCAATTCCGAAAATCCGGTCAAGGATATTTTTAACGAGATTTATGATAAGATTGCAGAAGTTCAATTAAAAACTCCGGGTCGTTTGAACGACCCGCAATGGCTCAAGTACAATCTTGATTTTACCGGCGAATTATTGTTGGGACATCTCAGGTATGGAACTTTTGGAAGTAACGATGTGGGAAATCTTCACCCTGTGATCCGCTCCAACAACTGGAAAACCCGTAACCTGGTTCTGGCTGGTAACTTTAACATGACCAACGTGGATGAGCTTTTCAATCGCCTGGTTGAATATGGACAGTATCCGGTTGAAACATCCGACACCATTACGATTCTCGAAAAAATAGGTCATTTTTTGGATGAAGAAAATGAGCAGCTTTACCGTCAGCTCAAAAAGAAAGGTTTTTCCAAGAGGCGAAGCACCGAAAAAATTGCGGATGAATTAAATGTTCAGAATATCTTAAAAAAATCATCGGTATATTGGGATGGAGGCTATACCATTGTAGGAATGATGGGGCATGGTGACGCATTTGTCATGAGAGATCCCTCAGGAATTCGCCCGGCATTTTATTACCAGGATGATGAAGTGGTGGTAGCCACCTCGGAGCGCCCTGCCATCCAAACGGTTTTTAATGTTCCGGTTGAAAAAATAAAAGAGTTGAAGCCAGGATTTGCACTTATAATTAAAAAAAATGGGGAAACCGGTGAATTTCTTTTCAGGGAGCCCATGGAAAAGAAATCGTGTTCATTCGAAAGAATATATTTCTCAAGAGGGACAGATAAAGACATTTACATCGAAAGGAAAAAATTAGGAAAACTTCTGGCGCCGGAAATTTTAAAAGAAATTGACTATGACCTTGAGAATACCGTTTTCTCCTACATACCCAACACCGCAGCCGTTGCTTTTCGGGGGCTGGCAGAAGAACTTGATCAGTTTTGTACTACCATAAAAAAAGATAAGATCCTACAACTTGGCAATAAGATAACACCCCAAAAACTCGATAAAATTTTGACCATCAGTCCCCGTATCGAAAAAATTGCGGTAAAGGATTTGAAGCTGAGAACATTCATCACACAAGATAACCAACGGGATGATCTGGTTGGTCACGTTTATGATGTTACATACGGTGCGGTTAAACCAGGTGTGGACAACCTGGTTGTTCTCGACGATTCAATTGTGAGAGGGACAACCCTGAAGAAAAGCATCATTCGTATCCTCGACCGGTTGGGTCCAAAAAGGATCATCGTGGCTTCCTCTGCTCCCCAAATCCGATATCCCGATTGTTACGGAATTGATATGGCTAAACTGAGCGATTTTATAGCGTTCAGGGCTACAATTGAGTTGTTAAAGGATGTAAGGAAAGAAAGTATCATTAATGCTGTTTACAAAAAATGCAAAGCTCAGGAGCATAAACCAAAAGAGGAAATAGTAAATTTTGTGAAAGAAATTTATAAACCATTTTCTGCACAACAAATTTCCGATAAAATCTCACAAATGCTAACGGGGACAGATATCCAAGCTGAAGTTAAAATCATTTATCAAACCATCGAAGACTTGCACGAGGCTATACCAGATCATACCGGCGACTGGTACTTCACCGGCAATTATCCGACTCCCGGGGGCAATAAGGTGGTGAACAAATCTTTTATCAATTACATCGAGGGGAGGAACGAAAGGGCTTATTGAGGATATTTTCGTTTTACAAGCTTTTGAACCTTGCACTAATCCTTTCAGCGATCTCTTTAAACTCTTCGGAAGTCAGTTTCACCCTGGGATTGCTAAAGCTAAGTTCGTTTCCTGTTCCCATTACCGGGATCAAATGGATATGTGCATGTGGTACGTCAAGACCATAAACAACCATTCCTATTCTAATACAATCAACACTATTTTCAATGGCTACTGATACCTTTTTAACAAAAGTAAAAAGCCCGCTATAGATTTGATCATCCAGATCAAAAAGGTAATCTATCTCCTTTTTAGGGACGACAAGAGTATGACCTTTTGAAAGCGGATTGATGTCGAGGAAAGCAAAATAATTTTCATCTTCAGCCACATTATAGCAAGGGATTTCTCCATTAATGATTTTTGTAAATATACTTGCCATTGTCTTATTTTTATCTAGTAATATTAACTATTTCAAAAGGAATGGTTCCGGCAGGAACAATAATATCAACCGTATCGCCCACTTTTTTCCCCAATAGTCCTTTGGCAATAGGTGAACTAACAGATATTTTGCCGGTTTTAAAATCAGCTTCCTGTTCAGGAACCAGCGTATATTTCATTTGAACATTATTTTTAAGGTTCTTTATTGTGATTGTTGACATTAACAATACTTTGCTGGCATCCAGCTTCGATTCATCAAAAACCCTTGCGTTTTGGATAAGGTCCTGCAACTTTGATATTTTCAGTTCCAGCATACCCTGCGCTTCCTTGGCTGCTGAATATTCTGCATTTTCTGAGAGGTCGCCTTTATCGCGGGCTTCGGCAATCTGTCTTGAAATAGACGGTCGTTCTACCATCACAAGTTGCTCAAGCTCGTCTTTAAGCTTCTGCAATCCTTCACTGGTATAATAATTCACTTTCGTCATTTTTCACATGTTTTAATAGTTAATAAAAGAGAAAAAGACCCTTAGGATAAGGGTCCCTTTTAAGCTTTGAAAATTATATTTAGCGCTTTCGCTGAATCCTATAACGTAAATCTTACTCCAAAGGTATGCACCGTACTGAAGTTTTCCATTGGCCGGTATGAGTAATCAATTGCAAATACCGATTTACTTTCCTTTTTCAATGGCACCTGAACGGTTAAGCCTCCGGAAAAACCTCTTTCCGAATTGGTTCTTTCGGGATCAGTGACAGGCTTTGTAATTCCTTCTTCATAAGTATAACTTGCTCTCACCTGAACATAGTCTTTAAAAGAAAATTCTCCACCCAATGCGAACTGATCCTTCTTAAATGAATTGGAAATAAATGATCCGGCAAGGGTAAACCTTGAATCGTCAAACAGAAAATCATAACCGGCTCCAATCACTAACTGGGTAGGGATTTCAAAAGAAGCTCCCCGCTGAGTAGTAGTAAACTGGTTGTCGTTATTTGGAACGGTTGTTTGAAGGGAATAACCATCTCCCGAAAATTTCATTTTACCTATTCCCACATTTCTTAAGGTTATTCCGAATTTGATATTTTCCAGTTCGCCGGTCACATATTGAATCCCGGCATCAAAAGCAATTCCTTGTGCCGAAGCATCCGAAATGGACTCAGAGATGACTTTAATATTCAGACCTCCGAAGATGCTGTTCGAAAACGCTTTGGCATACGAAATATTAATGTTGAGATAACGGGGCGAAAATTTTCCTATACCCCCATCCGGCAAATCAATGGTTCTAATTTCTATTTCACCAAAGTTTAACGACATAATACTAAAACCAAACACTCCGGATTCGCCTACCCTTTGAGCTAAACCAAAAGACATCAGGGCAATATCTGCGCCCTTCATCCAGTCGGCATACGAAAAAATGATCTCCGTCTTAGGTGTGTGCGCAAGACCTGCTACATTGTTAAAAATACCTTCAAGACCTCTAATGGTTGCTACATTAGCGCCTCCCCATCCTGAACTGCGTGCCCAGGGATTGATCAACAACTCATCTGCACCTGCCTGTCCGGCTCTGTCTTTATTTCCGGCATTTGCATCATGCACCGGTAGCATTATCACTGCCATTAAAACTATTGCAACCAGGTATTTATAAAAATTCTTCATACTATAATAATTTTGATTATTTTATACTCTGATCTTTATTTTATTAGAATTGTTTAAAGTCTTCAACCCTGAGCGAACCAAACCACTTAACAATAACTTCTTTTCCTGTATTCTGATCCTTGACATGAACCAGGTAAATACCGCCCGCTATGGGAATTCCTGCCTGGTTTTTAAGATCCCAGTCAATATAAGTTACCGGGTCGTCTTTGGTAAACTTCCTGATCAATGTTCCGCTAATGTTATAGATTGAAACAGTACACTTCTCGGTAAGGTTAATGATTTTTACCCTGTTATCCAGAGGCACGGTTTCGTATCCGGGTCCAACCGCAAAGGCATAATAAGGATTCGGAACGACAGCAATCAATTCCATATCCTCTTTCGACTGTTCTACGTCGTTGAAGGTAGTGGCAATGCCATCAGTTGAAAACTCATACATTGGATAATGATTATTTTCACTGTCATCAACACTAAGCGGCTGACTGAAATACCTGTCGTAAGGCTTGGCTATTCTAATCTTGACTTTTGCTTCGTTGGATAAAAATGGTTGATCAGGCGCTGAGAGCGGCATACCAACATACATTGAACTCGAATAAATCAAACCCATGTAAATTTTCCTATAGGCAAGAAGCTCAGGAATGGTATCGAGAGAAGTTGCCAATACACGCCCGGCATCATAAGCAGGGAAAGTGTACCGGATTGTGGCAGAAGGAGTTACTTTTTTCACTTCACCGCTTGACATTACATACACGTAATGTTTGCCACCAAATAAAATTTCTCCTGAAGGTTGTGAAATGACATTTGAAGTGGGATTGAATAGCATATCTCTTCCGTTTTGACCAGATAGCCATGAATCTTCTCCGAACATCAAGTTCATCCGCTCTCCCGTTTCGATGTTAATGGCATATCCCGGAAACCAACCCATGCCATAACTGAGGATGTAGTTGGGATCTTCAGGGTTGGTGGAAACCTTTCTATTCTGTGGCCAGCCTGAAGGATTCCCGCTTTTATCAACTGATGGGGCTTTCCTCAGATTAAATCTCTTTGCCCTGTTCTCTGATAGCAATGAATCCTGACACATTTCTATCACCGGACATCTCGTCCATTTCGATTTATCTGGTGTGAATACTATGTCAACACTGGCTAATCCCTTTAACCTCTTACTTTCCGTTTTCGAGATGGTTTCATAACATACAGGACCCGTTTGGTCACATTGGTTATCATTTCCCGCTGAAGCCATATAATAGGGTGCCCAGGTTCCAAAATAGATTTTTTCATACGCTTCCTCTGGATCATTGGCATTGGTTTGATCCAGGTAATCATCCCAACATGTTCCATTGAAGCTTGTTCCAGACCTTATCCAATTCAAGGGCCAATTGCCATCAAGATCCGGCACCCCGGTTAACCAACGTCTTGAGCTGTCGGCAAATTCAACAGATGATGTCAGCAAACCATTGTTGCTGGCTAATATTGCGTTCACCTGTCTTAATGTAGTCTGACCTGATGAATTAACTTCTTCAGATTTACCCACTGTGTACAAACCAGGGTAATAGTTGGGTCCCAGGGTAACAGATATTCCCAAATCAGTAAAAATCTGTTCATAATTAACATAAGTTTCTACTTCCGATTTATATACCTGACCTGTTTCTTTATTAATAAGCTTCCACTTTGCAAAAGCTTGTACACCAGCAGTATCACCGCCAGGAATAATTTCAGGAGCGCCGGTGACATTATTAAATGTATGCCAGATGAAGCTGGTATCAAATTGCAGGGTATAAGTCCCTTTTTTAACATTTAAAGGATCAATAACCCTTACTTTTACAGGTCCGAAGTTGGCTTGATAAACCGGATGATACGCGATGGGATAATCTTCTTCACCATAATTAAACCTGAATATAGAATCCATAGATCCTGAAACGGTATCCTCTTCCATGTGATCAAAAATCATGTAGGCAGGAGGTTTGCTTAAAATCTCATCTATCGTTTGCCTGGTAAGTTCCAGCTCTAATCCGCCGCTTCCCTGACCTTCAATTCTTGTAATCTGAGGACCCTCACCAAAATCGGCATTAGCAATTGTACCATTCACAATTTTGTGTGGAATGGCAGTGTAAAGCTGAATGTTTTTCCTGCCTGACAAATAGGGTGTTTTCTGCCCGTCAAGAAACAAAGGATTGGTAGGGATATATTCCTTGTAATTATTATAACCATAAGCGATGGCGCTAAAATAATACTGTTTGTTGTTGACCATTTTATTGTCACCTGTGGCAAAAGCATCAGTGTTAATACGGAACGAATGAACTATGCCGTTGTCGCCACCCTGAACTTCAATAACGGGTACATTTCCGCCTATTTCATTGTTATAATTATAGTTTACTATTTTCCCTATATTGTTTTTAACGTCAAATTGTGCAACCTGCCTGACCTTATTTGGGTCAAATCTGCTTTCGGCAACGGTAACATTGGCATCTTTCAACTGGAAAATCTGATATCCTTCAAATGTGAAATAGGGATCCCAGTCATCGGAAACGGCTTTGATCTGCGGATCAAGTTCTTTATAGGCTTCACGATAATTATTTGAAGAAGGGCTATTGGAAATATAAATAATAATTTCTTTTTCAAGTTCTCTGATCGTTAAATCCGGAGCATCAGGACCATCAATAACCTTAAAGCAGTTTTCGAATAGCGCCTGGCACTTATCGTCCACGGTACGAAGAAGAGCAACTGATGCGGAGGGACCTCCGGAGATTGCTTTCGCCCACGGAATTCCAACGGTTATGTAGTTAACGGCTCCGGGTTTCAAGGTAAACGGACCGGCTGATTGCATAAAACGGCGATCGGATGGTTGATTACCAACCGCCTCCTCTGTCCAATAATTTCCATTTGTATTTAATCCACCTTCAGGAGGTTGACCACCAGTTCCCCAGTTACAGGGATCGGAATCGCCCGGAAACATGAAATCGCAATCAGGACCGGCTGCGCCGGATGAAACGTGGGCATTTCCTCCATACTGCATCCTTGAGTTATCATTCCAGATTCCACGCAAAAGGTTATAATATTGTGGCGCATTGGTCGGGTCATTCTGATATGCAGGACCACCATTATTATGATAAACAAACCTGCGCATACCGAAACGTTCATCATCCACAATCCCATTACCAAAATTGATTCCGTTGATGCCCTCAGCACGTACTAAAAATTCGCCTGAAAATTCATTATCTTCACCATATTGCATGGTTCTAAGAATTCCGTTGGATGTAACGATTTCACAGCTTCCATCAAATGAAGGTCCCAGTAATCCGTCGCCTCTGTATGAAGGGTTATCAGAATCATCAGGGTCCATATACGGTCCCTGGAAAAAGTCCACACCAACAGCAGGTGGTTGTTCGCCATAAGCTTCAGGTCCGCCTTCATCAACGGGTGTGCCATTGTAGCAATATCCCAATCCCCTTTCAACATCACAACCAATAAAATCATCCCATGCGTATCCAAGGTCAGTATCAGCCCAGGGACTAAAATATGTCTGGGTCAATTCATAAGTGGAGCGGTTGATAATTTCATAACTATAGAAGGTCATGTTATTGATCTCATCGTTGGTTGAAAATGCAAAAGCCTGCGCCCTGATCTCCATTCCAATAGCTGCTCCGTCTGTTTCGGTATGAATGTTTCCTTTATCGTTAAAAATCCACCACAAAGTTTCATCTCCCTTAAGCACCTGATCCACAAGAATTCCTCCGAAATAATTTTCATAAAGTTCCGATTCCATAGTTGGAGTTGGTATGTAGGTTGGATCACCGGCATAGTTCAGAGGGCATAGTTCGTTGGTAAGATCATAGTAAGGATAATCACCCTGAGTAGGATCATACTCTCCGTCGCCATCAGCATCCTTGAATGGAGCAAGGTAAAAACTCTGACCTTTTGAAATATCTCCGTGAGCGGGATATTCGAAAAAATATTCAGGGATTTGATAATCAGGATCTGGAATAAACATTCCTGTTTCAGGATCGGTATGCTGAACAAATGCGTCAACATCTGCCCTTTTAATTTGATAGAATTTATCCCATTCTGTGCATGTCTCTTCATCAATTGCGGCTGTTCCATCAATTGTAAGGGGACCTGTCCAGTAATCCTGCCCTACCTGCCTGTAGCGAAGCGCTGCAAGTTTCAACTGGTTGTTGATATCAAGTCCGCCTATCCACAAAGAACCTGAAAACATTGAAGTTGCTGATCCATTGGCAGGTACAAAATACTGCGCTCCAATACCTCCCGGCAAATCCCACCACATGTCACCACCGGTATTGATACGCGCCCTGACATTATTCACGGTTAAAAACTTAAAACCGGAGGGTGCGCTACAACCGGCTGCTGTGGATTTAATACTTGCGGTACTTTTAAAGCTGCCAAACTTATATTCCTCACCGGAACTAATTTTGATGATTGACAACAAAAAAAGGAAAACTAACAGAATGTGGAAAATATTTTTCATATTATTTCGATATTTTAATTTCAATCTCTTTTTAACTAAGTTACAATCATTTAAAAATTAAACTGTAACCCGAGCCTGATTTGGCGGGGATAACTGTAATTTCCAGGAGAATCTATCCTGATACTGTATTGGTCGCGGTATGCCTGCGGATCAACCTGCTGATTTATTTGAGTTTGCCATTCAGCGGCAGCAAGGTAACCATCATCATCAGGTACGCCGGTTGCGGGATATACGCCCAAAACGTTTTTGGTATCAAAAAGATTAATGATTTGTAAATAAATGTCGAAGTAAGCTTTCTGATCCTTGTTTCCCCAGTTGGTATAAAACTCTTTATCCAGACGCATATCAACCTTAAATTGCCATGGCAACCTGGAACCGTTAATCGTTCCTTTCAGCACCTGAACGCCGCCTGAGTTAAAAGCAAGAATGTTTTCCTGAGCTGTATAAGGTGTTCCTGAACCTCCGATTACAGTGAAGTTAACGCCGGTATTGGCTAATATCTGATTGGCTTTTTCTTTGTCCGTTCCTTTCTTTGTTCTGATAACCGGACCATTATAATCTTTTCCTTCGCTGAACCTGTAATCAAGAGAAATATTAAAATTATGACGCCTGTCCCAATCAAGGGGATTTGTTGTCCTCAGGTTGGGTAATCCTGATGCAACCAGTGCGGCAGCAGTTGTTGAACTGCTTCCGGTTCCTTCGGCAAACTGTAAAGTATAACTTGCCATCAGGCGGGTATTGCTGTTCATCCTGCGAAGATCGTAAGTGATGGTTAACCCCTTCACTGTTCCAAAGTCAATATTGTTGTACGAGGTATAATCTCTTGGATAGGCTCCGTTATAACGGTAAACCTGAATGTCGTCGCGCATTTCACGGTAGAAAGCGGCAAGGCGCAAAGATGATTTTACAGAAATTTTTTGTTGAAAGCCCAATTCATAATCAATCGTCTTTGTAGGTTTTAGATTGGGATTATCAATATTTCCTCCAATATTATTGATAAAATAATAGGAAGAGGGGTCTGATCTTTGGTTGCCTAATGGACGCTGGGTCAATACATCATAATGAGCAAAGAACAGAGCTTCGTCCGAAATAGGGAAAGAGAAGGATATTCTGGGCATCACACTAACCTGTGGATCATAATCCTCGAAGGCTTTGGAGTTAACTGCCGTTTGGTTAGGATCAACCAACAAAGGTGAAATTCCCGAGCCACGGTCAAGAGTGTATGGATCCTGTATTTCAACACCGCTGGCATTGTACCAGGTAAAATCATTACGGTAACCTGTAATTTCGGTAGGATTATTTACATTGTCAACATATACTACATAATCATCACCCATATTATCGGGATGTATAATGGAAGATCCGCCCAAATAACTAACATCCTTAACAGAATAAGCCGGGTAAAATAAGAAAGGATCCTTTAACACGGGTTGATTTGCATCAAAACGATCAACACGGAGACCAATATTAAAAATAAGGTCTTTAAATGAAAACTTATCCTGAATGTAACCTGCCATATAAATCGGTTCATAAGCAGCAATGGGGCGAGCATAATCACCATTTTCATCCAATTTGGTAAAAAAGTCCTCAAAACTTGGTTTGGATTTGAGGCGGTTGCCCTTATAATCGTAACCATAATAAAAAGCGGTATATTGCCCGTCGTTCAGCAGTTCATCAGCGCTGAACATATCAACGGAATAAAGATCGCCGTCCACCTTTGTTGTATGAAGATAACCGTCCTTATCATAATACTGGATGGTACCATCATCAAAACTGTAAGAGTCAACAAGGATGAAATCAAGTCCCTTTTCGTCCAAACCAAGTTTTTTCCTTAGATTCTTATCGAAAGTAAACTGGGAAGGCTCATCGTATTTTCTGTAATAATAGATAGAATCGTTTGCAATTTTGTCCATTTGCGGGTTCTCTACATCAAGGGTTTTGATATGGAAATTGGTTAATCCCCTCATCCTTGCCCAAAGACCGGAAGAATTGTAACTATATCCGCGCTGGGTTTGCTGGTCATAGATAAATCCAAATTTTACTTCATGATTCCCAAGATCGGCGGATGCTGCAGCATTAAATGAAATCTGGCTATTGTCGGTTTCGCCGTAGCGGGTTTGGATAGTTCCCGGAGCTGACCATAGGCTATAGAATCCATTGGGACCCTGACCGTTCAACAAACCGCCGCGAAGCTGCAATTGGTCAGAGTTACTCCAGTTACCTACACCAAACGGATAGGCTTCCCAGTTGGTTGGGAAGAGTTCATAAATCTGCTCGGTATATCTTGCTACTAAAGGATTGTAGTCAGCAGCCTGAAAAACATAAGCAGTATCAAAATCCCAGCTATTAAGAACGCGGACATTTTCGTAAGTGACACCATTGACGTCAATCTCATCAACCAATTCATAAGTTGGAAGTTTATAGGTTGTGTATTGGCCCAGATAACCATACTTGAAAATATCGTCTCTGTGGTCAGGATCCATGGATCTTGAATTTTCCTGTGAATAATCAAGCTGGAGACTGTAGTATACATTTTTAACAAAAGAAGCACTTTCGTTGCTGTTGGCAAAGCGTTGCGTAAAGCGACCAAAGACCCTCCATGATTGATTCATCTGCAAATAATTCTTGTCAGAATTAAACATGGTCTGGTTAAAACTATAAACGTTTCCGTCATCATAGTTGTATTGACCGCCAACAGTAAAACCGGTATTATTACTGGGTCTTAAATCAATTTTTCCTGAAAGATTGACACCATAACGGCTTGCGTTGGGATTGGTTTTATTGTGATCAAGATCAGATTGCCTTACGAATTCACCGCTACTGAATGTGCCCCCTCCGGATAATCCTGAAGGAACAAGAGGATTCTGTTCTATCGAATTCTGAGTTTCATCACTGGCTACATAAACACCATTGGCTGTGGGTCTGCTGTCTTTGTTATAGTAGGCATCACCCGAAATAAAATATCCCAAAATAGATGTTGACGATTCCTTTTTATCTTTTAAAATCGGACCCTGAAGATTAAATCCAAGAAGGCTGTGCCCGAATCCATCAACCGATTGCTCTAATTGAAAACCGGCGCCAAACTTCCCTGAAGGTCCTTTGGTTGTTACATTAATAATACCACCACGTGCGTCACCATATTGTGCCGGAAGTCCGCCAAGGTAAACAGCCACCTGTTCGATGGATGATTGCGGTAACGAGGTTGACCCCAACACCCTGATACCATCAATGTACATAACGGTTTGGTCGGATCGTGCCCCGCGGACATTTCCCCTTTCACCGTCTTCGGAGAAAACCCCTCCTACTGTGGTGGCAATGGCGTTGGCACTGCGGTTAGGCATTTTCTTGATCTCTTCTTCTGTGATCTGTCCGCCGGATACCGTCTCATCTTTATTGATAAGCGGAATGGCATATTCCGAAATTACGATTTCAGGAAGTTGCTCTGCGGTTGACTCCATTTCGATATCGAAGAACCTGATTTGATCGGAATTAATAATCATCCCCTTTACCAAAACCGTATTGTAGCCGACATAAGTAGCTCTCAGGTCATAGCTTCCCGGAGCAATTGGCTTGATGATAAAATTACCGTCAAAATCGGAGGTGGCACCTCCTTTTTGTGCACCGCCCAATTCAATTACAATGTTTGCAAATGCAATTGGTTCTTTGGTGTCTTTGTCAAAAATCTTTCCCTTAAGGGTTCCGGACTGTGAAAAAACGAACACATTGACCGCTAAAATTAATCCAATTGTTAATAGTAAATTTCTTACCATACCATATAATTTAATGTCAGATAATACACTGTGCTTTAAAAAGGGGGTAAAGTTAATAATAAAAAAATGTAACCTCCAAAATTTTTCCCCCATCAAGTCAAAATATTCCCTTATTTATAATGAATGTAAGGAGGATTTAAAACCTCCGAATAAATTACTGCCTTACGAATATCAAAATCAAATTCTTCAAATCCTTCATTGCCTTCCAGCAAAATCTCCTCTATTGTTTTTTCATGATCATACAATTCACTTACCGATTGTCCTTCCTGCATAAAAGCTGATAATTCTTCATTTAAAAACGGCCGGGGTGATTTACGGATAATTTCCTTTTTTCCCATCACCTGAACTATCGGCTCAGGTTCTTCATCTTCGAACAATCCTGCAAACGGCTGAGGTGGTTTCAGATCTTCGCCTAACAATATTTGCTCTAAGATAGAGCGCGGTTTTTCCTTCTGTTTTTCTTCTATATGATGGGATTGGACATTTTTCTTTTTTTGCCCTTTGCTATAAAGTGTATAGGCAATCCAGATAATGCCGATTAAAATAGGTAATAAATTTTCCATTTCATTTTTTATTGGGTGTGCTTTTCAAAAGTGGGGGTAAATATAATGCAAATAAAATTAGATGAAAGAAAAAATCAGTTTTCGGCTGCCCTAAATCAGTTTTCGGTAAATTAGGGCACTCATACAAGTGATTGATTGCTTCGACTGTGCCCTTCATAATAAATGAGGGAGGTGGTTGATAGTTTCCAGAATTTGTTCCTTTTTTCTCCTCGAAACGGGCACTTGGGTCCCATCCGACATCACAATAAATCCTCCGTCTTGTTTAAGAAAACTTTTTATGTACTTCATGTTTACAAGATGAGATTTGTGCGTGCGAATGAAATGATGGTCCTTTAAAAGGTCTTCATTCTCCTTCAGTGTTTTCGAAATGAGAAGTTTTTTCCCATTGGTAAAAAAGAAAACTGTATAATAATTGTCTGACTCGCAACGGAGAATATCATCCACATTGACTACATTGATTTTTTCGGCGGTTGAAAGTATGATCCTGGGAGGTTCGGAAGACGTTTTCTTCAAATTTTCGAGAAGAACATCAACCTGTTCGTTTTTGTCATGCAATTGTTTGCGCTCCTCCGCTTTTTTCACAGCTTTTACCAAATCATCCTGAAAGATGGGTTTTAGTAAGTAGTCGAGTGCACTAAACTTGATCGCCTGGATAGCGAATTGATCGTATGCTGTAGTGAAAATAATATCGAAATTCACTTTGCCTATTTCTTCCAGCAGCTTAAACCCGCTGCCGTCGGGCATTTGGATATCGAGAAAAACGACATCGGGTTTTTCACTTAGGATGAGTTCAACTCCTTCTTTCATGTTTTCTGCCTCGCCCACTAACTCCACCGTTTTACAAAATAATTTTAACATACCTGACAGTGTCTGCCTTGATCTGGGTTCATCCTCAACAATAACGGCTCGTAACATAGTTGCAATAATTAAATTTTATTCTTCTTCTTTATATTGAATAACAAGTTCAACTTTTGTTCCGGTTGCATTTCCGGATTCATCTTGCAAGTCAATGACCCTAACTGAAAACTCGTCGTTGCTTTGCCGGTTCAAAATTTCGAGACGCGCCTGGGTGATCATCATACCCCTCGATTTTCTTTTAATTCCGGATTGCCTGACGATTTCCATCGAACGCTTCCTGCCCACTCCATCGTCAATAACAGAACAAATGAGTTTTTTCCCTTCGGGCCTGAATGAGATTTCTATTTTCCCCTTGTTGGGCTTATGAAGTAATCCGTGTATGATCGCATTTTCGATATAGGGTTGTATAATCATAGGTGGCACATCAATGAAATCAACATCCAGGTTTTTGTCGAGGGAGATGGTATAGTCGAATTTATTTTCAAACCTGAGTTTTTCCAGGTCGAGATAATAGGTGATGGATTTTAACTCCTCATTCAGCGAAATAAACTTATAGGATGAGTTGGTGAGAATAAGCCGCATCAACTGTGAAAACTTACCCAGGTAGAGGACTGCCCTCTCCGCATCATTATCAAGAATGTAGCTTTGAATTGAGTTGAGAGAGTTAAAAATAAAATGCGGGTTCATTTGTAACCTAAGGGCTTTTTGTTCCAGTTCAAACTTCTGCTTTTCAATTTCCAGCATTTTCTTTTCAATCTCATGCTTATGCCTTATCCTTCTGATTCTTCGGTAAAAAAGGAATACGATCAATGCAATAATTATCAGTAAAAAAAGAATCCTGAACCACCAGGTTAACCACCAGGGAGGAATTATGATGATTGTTAATGCGATTCCCTTATCATCCCATACGCCATCATTGTTTGAACCGACAGCGTTGAAGATATAGGTTCCGGGTCGAACTTTTTTGTATTCAGCCAGCCTGTTGTTGGCGTCTGTTTGTATCCAGTCCTTGTCAACATTCTGTAGACGATACATATACCTGTTCTTGTATGGATTGGTATAATCAAGCGCCGAAATTTCGATGGAGAAAAAATTATCATCATATTTCAGGCGGATGGTATCGCCATCTGAATACTCAACCGATTGAATTTCATTAAACTTCCGGAATGCCGTCACCACGGTTACAGGTTTATTGGGATTGTATTTTATTTTTCCCGGATCAAAAACATTGTAGCCGTTCATTCCTCCAAAGTAGAGTTTACCTTCTTTATCTTTATAATAGGCACCGAGATTAAATTCATTGCTTTGAATACCATCCTTTACATCATAATTTACGAACCTGCCCGATTCGACATATAATTTGGAAATCCCCAAATTGGTGCTTATCCAGATATTGCCATCACCATCTTCCAACAGACCATATACGATGTTGTTTGGAAGACCATTCGCCATAGTATATGAAAAAAACTTTCTGCTGACAGGATCAAACCGGTTGAGTCCGCCACCGGAGGTGCCGATCCAAAGGATTCCTTTACTGTCCTGATTGATACAGAAGATAGTGTTGTGACTGAGGCTTTCGGGATTTCCCGGCTCGTGGAGATAGCGAGTGAAGGTGTTTTCTGATACATTATATTTATTCAAACCCTCATTTGATCCTACCCAGATATTGCCTTTATCATCCTCAAATAGACAGATACAAATATCGTGACTCAGTGAATTGGTATTTTCTTTTGAGTGGCGGAATGTTTCAATAGCAGAGCTTTTCGGATCAAAACGGTTCAACCCCCTGCCGGTTGCCACCCAAATTATTCCGGATTTATCTTTAATAATATCATTCACATAATCATTGCTAAAACTTGTATTGACAGGATCATGACGATAATGAGTGAAGGTTTTACTCTTCAAATCATATTTATCCAGTCCAAGTCCCCAGTTGCCAAACCAAAAAGAGTTGTACTCCGGCGTGAAAAGGATTGTTCGGATATCGTTGCCTGAAAGGGAATTCGGATGACCGGCCTGGTTGGTGAGGAAGGTAAATTTACCGGTCAGCTTATCCTTTATGTTGATGCCGGAGGAGGTTCCTATCCACAAATTATTCAGGTTGTCCTCTTCAAATGCCCAGATGATGTTGTCGTTTAAACTCAGGTTATCATTGCTGATCCTTTGGCAATGCTCGAAGTTATTATAATATTTGTCAATTTTATTTACTCCGTTGTAAGTTCCAACCCATAAGTTTCCTGTGTTATCTTCGAAAATTGAGTAAACCCGGTTGTTGCTGAGGCTGGTTTTGTTGTTTAAGTCGTTTTGATAGCGGATGAAACGATTGCTGGCCCGGTCGTAGGTATTCAGTCCACCGCCTTCGGTTCCGATCCAAATCCAACCACTTCGATCTTCATAGATTACACGAATCCAGTTATCGCTGATACTGCCAGGATTATTCTCTTCATGAAAAAATTGCGTGATGGTTTGTGTGGTTGTATCAAAATAGTTCAAGCCCGACCGGGTGCCAATCCAGAAATTTCCTGATCGTTCCTGAAAAACACAACGGACATTATTATGACTTATGCTCGATTTATCACCTGCTACACTATAATATCTTGCTGATCTTTTTGTTTTCGGATCAAATTTTATCAATCCATAAGTAGTGGATACCCATATCATTCCCTTATCGTCTTCCAGCAGATGAAGGATATAGTTGCTTCTTGGACTATAATATTCCTGTCCAGTAGCAAGGTAAATGGAAAACTTTTCAGTTGCCTTATCAAATTCATAAAGTCCTGCACCCGTACCCAGCCATATTTTCCCATCTTTTGTCTGAATCATTGAATGAATCCGGTTGTAATACAAACTTGAGGAGTCGCCCGGAAGATGGGTAAACTGTTTAAATGACTGCTTTTTTCGGTCGAATCTGTTTAACCCATTATTGGTTCCGATCCAAAGATATCCTTCATTATCTTCCAAAATGCAATTGATTGTATAATCGCTCAACCCATCCTGAACATTATAAATAGTATAATTGTATCCATCGTATTTATTTAATCCTTCCCATGTGCCAAACCACATATAGCCGTATTGATCCTGATGGATGGCATAAATCCAGTTTTGCGAAAGACCTTTTACAAATTTGATGTTTTCGGAGAAAAGCCGGTCGAACTGCAGGTTGCCTCTATCCTGTTCCACATTTTTCTGAGTGAAACCGAT
This sequence comes from uncultured Bacteroidales bacterium, assembly GCA_963840975.1. Taxonomy (GTDB): domain Bacteria; phylum Bacteroidota; class Bacteroidia; order Bacteroidales; family JAADJA01; genus JAADJA01. Next base: position 513,576 of record CAWJBC010000002.1, read on the forward strand.
ATTGGTAACCAATAAAAAGAACACAAAAATATACCGGTAACAAAAAGCGGTTCTCATAAAAGTCAGTTCAGGTACATTTCCATTTTGATTTTGATTTGCCCTTTTTCTTCTTAAAGTCCTTGCTGACCTTATGAAGATTCTTTTCCATTCGTTTGCGTGTCTCCTTGCTTTGCGCTTTATAATGAGCCTTCACATCAGCCTGGTAAGCTTTTTTGAGTTTTTTATTTTCTTTTTCCTGTTGTTTTTGAACCTTTCTTTCGGGGTTGCCGCGAAGTATGCTGCAACCACTAAGCGATGCAAGAAAAACCAGGGCCAGAATAACGATAAGACTTCTATTTATTTTCACTTTGAAAAATTTGTATTTCACATTACGGTTCAATATTTTTAAATTATCTTCGTTGAATCATAGGCATGAAACCCCAAAGTAAGCTTTGGAAACTTATTTTGCAGCAGAGCTGCGGGGTATTAAACCCTCCGCCTTCGGCGGGATTGTTCAGCTTACAAATTTCATTGCACTGCGTTTTTGTCCCGAATATTCGGGATGAGTTTCACGAATAAATGCCGAAATTACGAAATATTAAAATTCGTACAATTGAAAAACAATGTTAGTTAAAAAAAACACCAGTCATTCGATTCTTTTTATTGCACTCGCAATTTTTTTTGTCACTTCATGCAATGACAAAAACAACAACCAGGGAAGTGAAATTCCCAATGTTTATGTGAACTTTTATCTTCAGCCCGATGGGATAGATTTTATCCCAACCCAAAGTTGGAGATATTATGATGAAGGATACAGGGGAATTATTGTTTACCGGCTCGACCAGTTTGTTTTTTATGCCTACGAAAGAACTTGTTCTTACGATCCTCAAAACGAATGTGCACGTGTTGAAGTTGACAATTCCGGTGTATTGATGGTTGATTCCTGCTGCATGTCGTATTTTAACATACTTGACGGAATGCCAGCCGGCGGACTTGCCATTTACCCATTAAAACAATACTTCACTGAATTCGACGGGACCACCTTGCATATTTACAACACGCCCTGACTTTTCAGGTTTTATGTATTGAAAAGGTAACAACTCCCCAAATCTGAAAATCCATTTCTTCCGTTATTTCAATCGGCTTGAAATCTTCATTCTCCGGATTCAAAAACAGTTTCTTCCCTCTTTTATTGATCCTTTTCACGGTAAACTCACCATTTAAAACTCCGAGAACAATTTTACCGTCTGTTGCTTCAACTGAGCGGTCAATGATCAAAATATCACCATCGGAAATACCTGCATTCACCATCGAATTTCCCCTAACCCGAACCAAAAAAGTTGCTACCTGATTGTGGATGAGGTAGTCGTTAAGGTCAAGACGTTGTTCCATAAAATCTTCAGCGGGTGATGGAAAACCCGCGGGAATATGGGAGGTGTATAAGTTAAGGGCTTTCCTGCTTTTTACTTCAGGCTGAATGATCTCAGGCAGGATGGGGGATTTTGCTTTACCTTTTCTTTTATTATTCATTTCGGGATTTTTTTCAAGTGCAAAGTTATACCAAAGTGAAATTCAAAATAGTCTGGCATGAAGGGCGGTTTTGAATTTCCTACTTTGGTTAATACCGAGCAGATTTATTTTATAGTCCATCATGCAAAAGCCATTTCAAAGAGCTTGGACTATTACATAAATCACTTCGGTATTACACCTAAAAAAAGGTCCCGATTGGTTCGGGACCCTAAAAGCACGTGGACAAATCCGATATAAACCTTTATGGTAGTAAAAGCTTGAAGAGGATGTTCAGTGTCAGCACAAAAAAGCTTTCATGGTTTAAATTTGTCTGGTGGTTGAAAGCCGAACATCATGCCAGAAATTTTATCGGCATATAGAACAGGGGTTTAATAAAAAATGAGCGGGTTTAATAAATGATTTAGCTGTTCGGTTTATCTAAATAATTGTTCGGTGGCGAACACATTTTCAGGGGGCGTTTCCTACAATGATCACAATTTCACCCAGTACTCTTTTTTTATTGAAATATTCCACTAATTCAGCCAGGTTTCCTCTTCTGGTTTCTTCATGAATTTTGGTTAATTCACGCGAAACCGAAGCCTGCCGATCAGCGCCAAAAAATTCGACGAATTGTTCAAGTGTTTTAATCAGCCGAAAGGGTGATTCATAAAAAACCAATGTATAAGGGGATTGAGCAAGAATTTCCAGCCTGCTTTTCCTGCCTTTCTTATGAGGCAAAAAGCCCTCGAAAACAAATTTATCGGAAGCAATCCCTGAATTGACGAGCGCCGGAATAAAAGCTGTTGGGCCCGGCAAACACTCTACTTCCAATCCATTCCTTATACATTCCCTTACCAAAATAAACCCTGGGTCAGAAATGCCCGGTGTTCCAGCATCGCTGATCAATGCCATCGTTTCTCCGGAGGCAATCCTGCTAACGATCCCCTGTAAGGTCTTATGTTCGTTGAATTGGTGGAACGACTGCATTCTCGTGCCTATCTGGTAATGCTTTAACAACGTTGCTGAGTTGCGGGTGTCTTCTGCAAGGATCAGATCCACTTCCGACAATATACGGATCGCCCGAAAAGTAATATCTTCGAGATTACCAATAGGAGTCGGAATAATAAATAATCTGGACATTATAATTTTTATTTTTCAAATCTGAATTATTCAAAAAGAAGTAACAAAATCAACCAGCAACCTGAAAACATCTTCGTATTCAGTTAGGGGAACATTGCCAGAAACATCATAAATATTATGGTATTCTTTACATTCATCACCAAGCGTATAAATAAAAAAACTGGGTACTCCAGAAGCATAAAAAGGATAATGATCGCTGTTGGCAGCTTCACCCCTTTCGCTGACTTTCAGTATGTATTCATTCCGTGAATTGATTTTTGACAGCTTGTCAAATTCCTTTTTAAATACAGTACCGTTAACGACCTTTATTCCCTGACTTCCTGATCCCACCATATCCAGATTGATAAGGAATTGAATATTACTCAGCGGAAAAAACGGATGGTTGACATAATAATCCGACCCCATCAGACCGACCTCTTCAGCGCTAAAAGCCATAAACACAACCGAAAAGTCCGGACTGTTTTCAGGAAGGGAATAATACCTTGCCAGATCGAGCAGCATTGCTATTCCGCTTGCATTGTCGTTGGCTCCGGGGAAATAGGTTTCTGATCCCATTTGCCCCAAATGATCATAATGAGCAGTAAAAACGAAAACACTATCAGATTTTTTCTTACCAGATATAAACCCGATTACATTTTGTGTTTGATATTTTTCAAAATATTTGTTATTCGCTTTAATGGTAATGGTCCTCGCGTTGGATGGTATCTTTTCTTTCAGAATCTGTACCTGAAAATAATCATTAATGGTTTTTCCGTTCGAGACATGCCACCACACTTTATCTTTCATTAAAAAAATAATTCCTATCGAACCGAATGGATTTTCTTCCTCAAACTCTTTTTGATTCCTGTCGGTAATCACAACCTTATTTGAAAAATTGGAGTGGCTGTCAGTATATTCTCCTGATGAATCAGCGATTGACCATGCCAGATCAAAGGTTCCGGATACAGAAGGGGAAGAGGCGAAAATTACAAAATCATTACCGGGAATTAATTTCTGGTCATCAATAAAAACCTCAACCGTATCAGGGAAGGTATTAATCGGGATCTCAAATGACTGGAAATAACCGCCGGTGAAGCTTTGCAGTCCCGATTTATTAAATTCGTTCCTGATATACTGCGCTGCGATTTTATCTCCTTTGTTTACGTAACCTCGTCCATGCATTTCCGGCGAGGAGAGCGAATCAATTGTCTTCCTTGCATAATTTATATCCTGCCCATTGGAGAATGAAAACCATACAAAATATAATATAAAGGTATTATAGCTTTTCAAGAGTGAGTGTTAACTAAACTTGCGTTCAACAAAATCTATTAGCATGGTATATGCATCCTTCGACTTGTCCCAACCATATTTTTTTGCAAGGGTTTCAATATTTTCAAGTGCGTTGGCAGGGCTTTCGGATTGGTCCAGCGCGTCAATTGCACTTTTGTAATCTTTCATATTTCCCTCAAACAACTCGTTGATGAAGAAAAACTTTTCGTTGATGCCAATGGCCTGGTTCAAACCTGCAATTTTTTTCTTTCCAAATTTATCTGCGATAATTTCAGTAGGCTTCTGTTCAGTCATTTTTTCAACCACTGATTTTGTGTCGCTTAAATTCTGTCGGGCGGAAGTGGTGGAAAATAAATCAATCAAAGCCGGAGGGTTTTCTTTGTCTGGCTGAATTTTAACCTCCTCAACTATCTCTTCAACAGGTGCTGAAACGATTACAGCTTCCTTTTTGAAATTAATCTCAACCGGAGCCTCCTTTACCGTTTCATCCTGAACATTCTCTTTTTCAACCTTTGCTTCTTCTTTTACTTGGGTGCTGATAACGGTGCCTTGAACATCTATCTGAACCATGTGCTCGTAAATCCTGCGTAGCTTTTCGAGGGCAAGGTCAACCTCAATGAGTGGAACTTGTTGCGGTGATTCCTGAAATTTCCGGATCAGCCCTTTTAGTGCGGTCACATCTTCTGCTACCAACTTCAATCTTGAATTGTTCTCCATTTTTTAAGTTTTTACCTTTTTAAAACGAATGCGCTAAATACTTATTTTTGTCAAAAATCGGGCAATAAAAGTAAACAAATAAAGCAAAAACGGCAGATGTTTTTAGAGAACACCACAAAGCAGGCAAAGGGGGGCGGCTGGATCGAAGTGATCTGCGGCTCAATGTTTTCAGGCAAGACAGAGGAACTGATCCGCCGGTTGCGCCGGGCAGAAATAGCACGCCAGCGGGTTGAAATCTTCAAACCTGCCATAGATACCCGCTATGATAAAAATGACGTAGTTTCCCACGATGAAACTTCGATCAAGTCCACACCCGTACAAACGGCTTCCCAGATTATACTGTTAGCCAATGATGTGGATGTGGTTGGAATTGACGAAGCGCAGTTTTTCGACAATGAGCTTTCTTTTGTTTGTAATCTTTTAGCCAACGACGGCATCCGGGTGATCGTTGCCGGGCTTGACATGGATTATCTCGGTAAACCTTTTGGTCCGATACCTTCGTTGATGGCAACAGCCGAATACGTGACCAAAGTCCATGCAATCTGCATGGAGTGCGGCAATCTCGCCCATCATTCCCACCGCCTTGTGGATGATGACAGCCTTGTCCTGCTTGGTGAAACCGACCGTTATGTTCCGCTTTGCAGGAAATGTTTTGGAGAGATGAAGAAGGGAAAGTAGTTTCAGGTTTCATCTCGTCAAAGGCGAGACAGGTTTCAGGGATTTTGGGAATGGAAGCTGGGAAGTGACTATGGAGAACCTGTAATAGAAAATTGGCACAAGCGGTCAATTGCGCCATTTGAGATTACTCCGAGCTTTTCCTAATTATCTCAAATGTTAAATCCTCTTAATTTTCAATTAACTATTTTCCAACCGGTATATTCTGATTTAATATTCAACAAACATCAACTGAAATGAACCGAAAGGAATCTATTTTGGAAAAATGTATGTAGGGACGAAAGTTTACACAAGGAAAATTATTGTTCAGTAAAAACAATTTTCATCTGAAAGAAAACTAAATATTCCCAGAACACCCCGCTGCTTTGAATTTGGGTTTCTTACCTTAAGTAAATTAAAGGGGATATATTGTGACACCGTTCGAAATTACTTAAATTTGCAAAAAGAAAAAATATGCTTACAAAGGAAAAAATAAAAAAGTCCATTGATGCTCTTCCTGATAATTTGACCATAGATCAGGTAATTGATAGAATCATTATGCCGGATAAAATTGAACAGGGATTGAAAGACGTGGAGGAGGGTAATGTTTATACAACTGAACAAGCAAAAGCCAAACTAAATAAATGGTTAAAGTAATTTGGACGGCCAGATCATTGAAAGACCTTGAAGAAATTTGTATTTTTGTAAAAAACAGTACCTGGCTTAAAATATAAAGTACGAATGTCAACTGAAAATAATTACATTCAGCAACTTACCGATAGCTTAAAAGCAGTGAATCCTTACATGGTTTTATTGTTTGGCTCTTACGCCTATGGCTCTCCGAAAAGCGACAGCGATATTGATTTGTTAGTAGTTACGAATGATAATTATATACCAAAAGATTATAATGAATATACTCAACTATACCTGAAGGTTAGCAAAGCTATTCGTCCGATAAAAAAGATAATTGCAGTTGATTTAATCGTACATACCCTGCCGATGTATCATCTTTTTATCAAGCAAAATAGTTCGTTTTGCAACGAAATCGTTTTAAAAGGAAAAATAATTTATGAAGGCAATCACACGTCAGTGGCTTGAATATGCTAAGGCTGATTTAAAAAGCTGTGAAAACAATATCAATGATGAATTTCTAACAAATATAGTAGCGTTTCATTCACAGCAAACAGTAGAAAAATGTTTAAAAGCAATAATTGATGAGAACAGTTTAAAATCGGACCGCATACATAATTTATTTAAACTGTATTCAATAATTGAGACTTACGTAGCATTTGAAATTGATTTAGAAAAACTCGAACTTTTAGACAAAGTATATACAGCATCACGGTATCCCGGTGAAATTGGTTTATTACCTTTTGGCAAACCAAACATAAAGCAAGTAACCGAAATGTATGAATTCGCAAAATATGTTTACGAAAAAACAATCGAAATGATTGGAATTTAATTATTTATTGAAGACATGAATCATTCAGCCCGGGCATTGGCGTAAGCAAGACGGGTGCCCGACTAAAAAAATAAGGTCAGTCTTCCCCACGGCTTCAAACTTTTTCCTTAAGCAAATTTTAACCACAAAACGCCCATTCACTTTTTTTCCTACTTTTGCCTTCCATAATTTTAATTGATAATCTTAAATTTTAACAACATGAAGAAAAGTATTGTATTGACAGTTCTGATAGGTGTTTTCGCAATTGCGAACCTTTTTTCTCAAACAACCAAACAGGTAAAAGTTCAGATCACCACTGAATATGGGAAAATGACAGCTATTCTCTATAATGAAACCCCACAGCACAGGGATAACTTTGTAAAACTTGTTAAAGAAGGCTGGTATACCAATTCACCGTTCCACAGGGTAATAAAGAATTTTATGATTCAGGGTGGGCAAAATGCCGACGGCAGACTCGATCCGGGATATACCGTTCCAGCTGAGTTTGTACCTGCTAAATTTCATAAAAAAGGCGTATTAGCAGCAGCACGCCAAGCCGACCAGGTAAATCCTGCGAAAGCATCATCCGGCTCACAGTTTTATATTGTGCAGGGCAATATTACAAACGAACAAACCCTCCAGGCAAGCAGCGCCCGTTCAGGTGTGAAATACACGCCTGACCAGATTAAAGCTTATGAAACGATTGGCGGGACACCCCATCTTGACGGCGCTTATACTGTTTTCGGCGAAGTGATCGAAGGTCTGGATGTGATTGATAAAATTGCAGCCGTACAGACCGGTCCGGGCGATGTACCGGTGAAACCCGTCACCATGACGATCAAAATTATTGATTAAAAAAAATAGTTGAAGCGGATGTAAATATTGTGATGAAAGAGACCATCCAAAAATACCTGAACGAGATCGCTGAATTTACGGCTGAGAGTCCAGAGCAGGTTGATGAATTCAGGATTAAATTTCTGAGTAAGAAAGGGATCATTCCCGGTCTTTTTGGTGAAATGAAAAACGTTGCACCGGAGGAAAGGAAAAATTTTGGACAATGGTTAAACCAGTTAAAAAACAGTGCCGAGGAAAAGGTTGAGTTTTTAAAGGAATCGCTTGGGAAAAAAGTTGGAGGAGAGGAGAAAACAATTGATCTTACCTTGCCCGCCGACTTTATCAGTTTGGGATCGAGGCATCCGCTTTCGATTGTGAGAAATGAAATCCTCGGAATTTTTTCACGCATGGGATTCAGTGTTGCCGAAGGACCAGAAATTGAAGATGACTGGCATAATTTTACAGCACTTAATTTCCCCGAAAATCATCCTGCACGTGATATGCAGGATACTTTTTTCATCGAAAAAAATCCTGATATTGCTTTGCGAACACACACGTCTTCGGTTCAGATCAGGATGATGCAGGCGACAAAGCCTCCCATACGTTCTGTTTTCCCGGGAAGGGTTTTCCGGAATGAAGCGATATCGGCGCGTGCGCATTGTTTTTTCCATCAGGTTGAAGGACTTTACATTGATGAGAACGTTTCCTTTGCTGATCTCAAGCAGACGCTTTATTATTTTGCAACGGAGTTTTTCGGTCCGGACACTAAGATCAGGCTAAGACCATCTTACTTTCCTTTTACAGAGCCTTCAGCCGAAATGGATATTTCCTGCTTTATTTGTGGAGGCAAGGGTTGCAAGGTATGTAAAGGCTCAGGTTGGGTCGAAATCTTAGGTTGCGGCATGGTTGATCCGAATGTGCTGGAAAACTGTAATATAGACAGTAAAAAATACACCGGGTTTGCCTTTGGAATGGGCATTGAGCGAACGACCATGCTGAAATACCAGATCAATGATATCCGCTTGTTTTTTGAAAATGACATCCGTTTCCTGAAACAGTTTGAAAGTGCGACCTGAAGAGTTCAATGAATTTTGTGCTGAGCTTGATATTTTTGAAATTGATTGCGGTTTTAAATCCATATCATGATTAGACGACTTTTCGATCTGCTTTTTTCCATTATTGGATTGATATTCCTGTTGCCCTTTTTTCTCTTTGTTTCTTTTTTCATCATTACAGATACCAGAGGGGGTGTTTTTTATGTGCAAAAAAGGGTGGGGAAGAACAACAAAGACTTTAAACTTCTGAAGTTTCGGACGATGGTTTCCGGGTCTGATGCGAAAGGTTTGCTTACCATTGGTGATAAAGATTCCAGAGTTACAAAAACCGGAAAGTGGCTGCGAAAATATAAACTGGATGAATTACCCCAGTTTGTCAATATATTAAAGGGCGAAATGAGTTTTGTAGGACCACGACCGGAGGTCAGGAAATATGTAGATATGTATTCCGACGAACAAAAAAAAGTACTGTCAGTGAAACCCGGGCTTACCGATTATGCCTCTCTTGAATATATAAATGAAAATGAAATCCTCATCTCCTATCCCGATCCGGAGAGTGCGTATATCCAATTTATCATGCCCGATAAATTAGCTCTAAATCTGAGGTATATCGGCAAAAGAACCCTGATAAAGGATATTGGTATAATCCTAAAAACAATAAAAAAAATTGTGAGTTGAGTATTGTCAATCTTTTGGATGGGAAACCAAAACTTCTGCAATCCTTTTTAATTCGACTGCTTTAACCGATTGGCCTTGTTTGCTGAACATAACGACGATGTTTTCGATCAGTCGTTTCAGGATCGTCAGGTTATCACAGGGTTTATAGTATAATGGGCTGGGTTTTAGTTTCAGGTGTTTGATGAACTGTTCTATTTCGCGTTGTGTAAATACAGCGCCTTTATTAAAAGGATTGATGTAAAAAAGAACCTCATTATCATTAGGAACCGAAATCTGCCCTTCCTGAATTTCATCGGCGAATGAAAGAATAAAATGCTGGGGAAGGTCAACGCCAAAAATGGGCATTCCTAATTTTTGCGACAGAATCATGTACAACATACCGATGGTAAGATGATTGCCTTTTCTTGTTTCAAGCAGGCTGTTGACAAAAAGACCCGGAAGGGCATCGTTAATGGTTTTATTTCCCGAAAATTTATGTACGTCAAAAAAAATGTGGTTCACCACCTTCACCTTTTCCAGGGCAGTGAGGTTGTTGTTCAGTTCAAGCCACATGTCTTTTTTTATTTTTTCTATTTTTTCTTCAATGGAAGCGAAATTTAAATCGGGATATTGATATTTTGTTACAAGGTAAAATCCTTTCAGCAAATTTATCCTGTCGTTTTCTTTCCAGTTTTTTAATTCATGTCTTAAGTCTGCAACCTGAATGGTGTGAATTATATTTTCGACCCGGTGCTGGATTTCATTATTGAACGAATTGTCCCACGCATTTTCGAGGTAGGGAATGGCTTCGATGCCATACAAGAGGATTTTTTCCCTGATCTTGTCATAAACAGGATTGCTTGGCTCATCCAGCAAACTGATCAGAGCATTGAGTTCACTATTTTTAAAGTTTTCTGCCAATTGAGTTTTTTCCAAATTAATCGCCGGTAAAAATATGAATAAAAATAAAAAACTGAAATAACAGGTATTAGATTTTAGCAACAGAAGGCAGGGTAAAAATAAATTTACTTCCAACACCGGGGCTGCTTTCTGCCCAAATCCTTCCTTCGTTTTTTTCAACAAATTCCTTACACAGTATCAGTCCTAAACCAGAGCCTTCTTCGTTATCAGTGCCGTTTGTTCTGAAATGGTCATCTATCCGGAATAAACGATGCAAGTCTTCAGGTTTGATTCCAATCCCTGTGTCGGACACAGTAATCGTAACCTCTTCTTCAGAATTTACTGCCGAAATGTTGATCTTTCCTCCTGATTTTGTGAATTTGATAGCATTTGAGACCAGATTTCTCAGGATGGCTTTAACCATATTGCTGTCAGCATAAGCCATTGTCGGGTTTGGGATTTGAAGAGAAAAATCAATTTTTTTACTCTCAGCCGCTGATCTTAATACACCAATATTATCATTAATCAATGCTTCAATATCAATTTTTTCGGGTTTGATCTCTATTTTTCCTGTTTGTGTTCTCGACCATTCAAGCAAGTTTTGCAGAAGTTTAAAGGTTGAACCGGAAGCTTCACAAATATTTTTTATAAAGGTCTTCCGCTGTTGATCATCAAAATTATCGTAGGCTTCATAAAGCAAATTAGAGAAACCCAGTATGGCATTGAACGGATTCTTCAGGTCATGAGCGATAATAGAAAAAAACTTATCCTTCATAGCATTGGCGGCACGCAATTGTTTTTCCGATTCCACCAAAATGTTCTCTGCTTCCTTTCGCTCGGTAATATCAATGGCAACGACAAGGATGGCTGGTTGACCTTCATAATCCACGACAGAACCTAGCGATTCCATCCATCTTACAGTGCCATCTTTACGTGTGTATTTGTATTCATTTCGGGCTGATATTTTCTTTTTTTCCAGTGCATCCTGAATATTTGATGTTACCCTTTCATAATCATCAGGATGAATAATCAGTTTGAGCCAGTTGTCAGCATCTGCCAATTCATTGAATTTATATTGGGATAACTCCTCCAGCCGGGAGTTAGCGAAAACCAATCCGGTATAGCCAACAACCAGCATGGCCTGCAAGGAATTTTCAACGAGTATTTTATATTTTAATTCTGAAAGTTTTTTCGATCGTTCAAATTCTTTGGAGAGAGAAACGTCTTCCACGTTCAATATAAGATGTGAAACGTTACTTTTACGATTAAGAATGGGAGTAATGTAATACCTGAAATCAATTTTTTTCCCCCATTTTGATTTATAATGAGCTTCATTAAAAATTGTTTCATGGGTTTCGATGCTCCTGATTATTGCATCCGACAATCCTATTTCCTGTAAGGGAGGGTAATCAAGGCAATTGATGATTTTGGTTTCTTCCTCATCGGACGAACCAAGTAATTCAAGCATCTTTTTATTCACTTCCAGGACTTTCCCTTTTTTATCGAGATAAATGATCCCGGTGGGAGAAAACTCCAGCAGATTCCTGTATTTGGCTTCATTTCTGTTCAATTCTTCCAATGTGCGGGTTAGTTCTGCCTTCTGTTCACTAAGGTTTTGGTTGATTATCTGAAGTTTTTTATTGGCACGGCTCTTCGACTTAATGTCAAAATAAACCATGAATCCAAAAATCACTAACAAAACAAAAATTATGATCAAATAATTCCTCTGGGTTTTCATTTCCTTAGCCTCGATGTCGCTCTTTTCTCTTGAAAGCTCCCATTCCTTATCCATCCTGTCAACTTCATAATTCGCCTGAATTCCGGCTATATTGGTATGAAATTTATTGTTGTAAATGCTATCCTTCTGCGATATGTAATTTTTATAATATTCCAGCGCTTTTGCATATTCTTTTTTCTGAAAATATATCTGGTAATACAAGTAATAGTTTTGCATCAGGATGGAAGTTAACCTTAAGGAATCGGCAATGGTAAAACTTATTGTATTATACTCTTCCGCTTTCCCCGTGTAGCCGGTTTTCAAATAAGCCGATCCAATGCTTTGACTGGATTCGGCAATACCCAATTGATTGGAGAGTTCTTTTTCGATATCCAATGATTTGAAAAGGTAATCAAAGGCTGATTTTTTATCTCCCAGTTCGAGATAGCTTTCGCCGATATTGTTCAGCGCCATAGCCATCCCCTGATGGTTTTTATATTCCTCAAAGATTCCAAGCGCCTTTTGATAGTAATCAATGGCAACATCGTTTTGATCCCAATCGCTGTAAATGATCCCAATATTATTGTATGAATCGCCAAACCCATAACGGTTGCTCAGTTCTTCTTCTATTTTCAAGGATTTCTGAAAAAACTCAAGCGCTCTTTCTTTATCGCCCCAATCATAATATACAATTCCAATATTATTCAGTGTGGTCGCCATTCCCTGCCTGTCATTCAACCCCTCAACCAGTGTAAGGGATTTCTGGTAAAGCTCAAGTGATTTATTATAATTGCCCAAATCAGAGTAAAGATTTCCCAAATTATTATACTCGTCGGCGAGCCTCTGTTTATCCCCTGATTTATCAAAAATGTCAATGGCTTTATTAAAATACAATGTCGAAAGGGGGTATTCCGCCAGGGCTTGTAAAATCGCTCCCATGTAGCTGTACCGCATGGCTAATTGATCCTGGCTCTTTAATTTTTCCTCAAGATGGCAGGAATTCAGCATGTGAATATATGCCTGGGAAAAGTCATTCATCAGGTAGTAAGTGTCGCCAAGATAATATAAGAGATTGGAAATAAGGGTATCGTTTCCATCCGATTTTGCTATGTCAAGCGCTTTTTGAAAACTTTGGACTGCATCGTCATATTTGAAAAGCCGGGAACTTGCCAAACCAAGGTTCTTCAATGCATGCACCTCTTCCTTTTTATTGGAAATACGAATTGCCAATTCGTTGGCACTGTCAGCATAAACCAACGATTTTTCAGGTTTCACATCAAGATATTCAGTAGCTATTGTATTTAAAAGAATAACTCTTTGTTCTGGTTTTGCCCTTTCAAGGTCTTTTTCAAGCTGGCGAATTTTATCAGGCAACCCCTCTTTCTGCCCGGTCAAGGATGATGCAATAAACAGAAATGATAATATCCATCCTGCTTTGCGATAAATCATCAATGTTTTGATAACCTCCATTTTTTCATTTAAATTTTATCCAGCAAAAAATGATGTCGCAAGATAATAATATTCCTGCTTTTCTCCAAAAACTACCGAATTAAGATTTTTATTTTGTTATAATTCCGAACAATAATTCAATAAGTTTTTTAACGGCTGTTTTATAGTCCTGGTTAAAGTTAAGATTTTTTCTGTTTGCTATGGCAACACACATGGTCAGAGAATTATGATCCAATAATTTGCTTAACCCATACAATGCCGAAGTTTCCATTTCAAAATTGACTATTTTTTTATTCTGAAAGGAAAAATCCCGAAGCTTATCATTAATATCCGGAAAAGCCAATGGAAGTCTCAATTCTCTGCCTTGCGGTGCATAAAATCCCGGTGCAGTTGCGGTAATTCCGGTAATAAAATGTTCTTTGAACAAATTAAATAATGATTCGGATGATTGCACCGCATAGGGTTTAGGCAAATCTGCCGACCACCCTGATTGACGGATAAAAGATTCTGTCATCTTACCATCAATTATCCTTTCTGCATTTCTATAATACCTCAGCACGCCATCAAGACCCAAACCGTATTCTGAAAGGATGAAAGCGTTGGGCGGAATATCCGGTTGTAAAGCGCCCGAAGTTCCGAGGCGAAATAATGTAAGCTTTTTATGCTTTGGATTGATGGTTCTTGTTGCAAGGTCAATATTTACAAGGGCATCCAGTTCATTCAATACAATATCAATGTTGTCAACGCCCATCCCGGTTGACATTACCGTTATCCTTTTTTTATTCAGGTAGCCGGTATGGGTTTTGATTTCACGGTTTTGTCCTTTAAAATCAATCTCATCAAAATAACCTGAAACCATTTCAACTCGCTCAGGATCACCAACAAGTATTACAGTATCCGCAAGATTTTCGGGCCTGATTTTTAAATGATAAACACTGCCGTCTTCATTCAGAATCAGTTCGGATGGCTGAATTATTTTCCCTTTTGACATATTCAAATATTCCTAATTTTGCTGAAAAAATTGCAAATATAGACAATCTAAGGTGACGGTTGAAATCATTTCGATAGGTGATGAATTGCTGATAGGGCAGGTGGTTAACACCAATGCCTCGTGGATGGCTGAGGAATTGAACCGTGTTGGAATCGGCGTTCATCAAATTACAACCATCTCCGACGACATTGACCACATTTTTTCATCACTTGATGAAGCCTGCAGACGATCTGATATAATCCTCATCACGGGCGGACTCGGACCCACCAAAGACGATATTACCAAACAATCCCTTTGCGAATATTTTGATACTCATCTGGTATTTAATTCTGATGTTTATGCTAACATTATCCGGCTTTTCGGTATAAGAGGGGTGAGAATGAGCGAGCTGAACAGAAAGCAAGCTGAAGTGCCCGCATCCTGCACACCCATTCGGAATTCGAATGGAACTGCACCCGGTATGTGGTTTGAGAAAGATGGGAAAATCTACATTTCGATGCCCGGCGTCCCTTACGAGATGAAAGAAATGGTAAGAGAAGAGGTAATTCCTTTGCTGCTAAAACGGTTCAAAACGGCCGCCATTGTTCACAAAACCATCATGACACAGGGCATCCCGGAATCGGTGCTGGCTGAAAAAATTGAAAGCTGGGAAAACAATCTACCCGCTAACATAAAACTCGCTTATTTGCCACAGCCCGGAGCCGTTCGATTAAGGTTAACGGCAAAAGGTCAGGACAAGACGCTGACTGAAAAACTGGTGAATCAGGAAATTGAAAAACTGATCAAAATAATACCCGACGAAATTTCATCACTGGAAGATGAGACGATCAATGAAACAATAGGTAAGCTATTGAAGGAAAAAGGGAAAACCCTGTCCGTTGCAGAAAGTTGCACGGGTGGTTATATTGCTCATTTGATTACGCTGGTACCGGGTAGTTCTGATTATTTTAAAGGGGCTGTTATTGCTTACGCCAATGAAACAAAAGAATCACAGCTTGGAGTAAACCATCAATCCATTACAGAACATGGAGCGGTGAGCGAAAAAGTAGTTAAAGAAATGGCTGAAGGTGTCAGAAAAAGAATGGGTACGGATTACGCAATTGCGACTTCCGGGGTTGCCGGTCCGGGTGGAGGAAGCGCCGAAAAACCGGTAGGTACGACATGGATCGCGATTGCTTCAAAAGAGAATACGGTTGCAAGTCATTTTATGATGGGTGAACACCGAGAAAGAAATATCAGAAAAACGTCACTTACCGGGCTGAATCTTTTGCGAAAAATTGTACTCGCCGACACAATTGATAATAATTGAATACTTTTGAAGTTTATTGATAAAAATTTTTCAATCATTAAATAGAAAATCCTTCTTAAACTGAAGAAATTACCTTCATGACATCAAAAAGCAGTATAAAAAAATACCTCCGGTTTTTTTGGATCTCGGTTATCGGTATCATCCTTTTAATCGTATTATTATTCTGGTCAATATCTTCAGGGATGCTGGGGTATATACCAACTTTTGAAGAACTTGAAAATCCAAGCAGCAGCCTTGCTTCGGAAATATACTCGGAAGATGGCGTTTTGATTGGGAAGTACTATATTGAAAATCGTTCTAACACACGATTCACCGAGCTTGATACCAACCTTGTGAATGCTCTTATTGCTACCGAAGACATTCGGTTTTACAGCCATTCAGGGATTGATTTTAAGGCTGTTATCCGTGCGTTTTCCGGCGCAGTGGTTGGACAAAATAAAGGAGGAGGGAGTACAATTACTCAGCAGTTTGCAAAATTACTTTTCCATGAGCGACCGGGGTCAAAAGCAAAAAGGGTTTTACAAAAACTGAATGAATGGGTTATTGCCGTCAAACTGGAACAACGTTATTCCAAAGAGGAGATACTTGCCCTGTACCTCAACAAATTTGATTTTGTCAACAATGCTGTCGGTATAAAATCGGCGGCTAAAATTTATTTCAATACTTCGCCTGACTC
The DNA here is from genome assembly GCA_963840975.1 of uncultured Bacteroidales bacterium. Lineage (GTDB taxonomy): Bacteria > Bacteroidota > Bacteroidia > Bacteroidales > JAADJA01 > JAADJA01. Next base: position 529,873 of record CAWJBC010000002.1, read on the forward strand.
CCTTAAACTGGAAGAATCTGCTGTTTTGGTAGGAATGTTAAAAAATCCGGCGTTGTACAATCCGGTTCGCCGTCCTGATACTGTTTTGGCAAGGCGAAATGTGGTACTGAGGCAAATGGAAAGGTATGGTTATATTTCCTCCACCATTTACGATTCGATAAGAAATTTGCCATTGGATATGTCGAAATTCGGACGGCAGGATCACGTTACCGGACAAGCTACATACTTCAGAGAGTTTCTTCGCGGAAAACTTAAAGAATGGTGCGCCGAACATGTCAAGTCGGATGGGACTCCCTACGACCTTTATAAGGATGGCTTGAAAATTTATACCACTCTAAATTCCAAGCTACAGAAATATGCAGAGGAAGCCGTTATTGAGCATTTAAGCCTTGACCTTCAGCCAACATTTTTTAAACATTGGGATCATTATCCCAACGCACCTTTTTATTTCCAAAACAATGCTTCGGAGGAAATCAAAAAAATTCTCAATCAAGGCATGATTAGGTCAGAAAGATACCGGAAATTAAAATTAGCAAATGCTTCGCCTGAGGAAATAAAGAATATTTTCAACACCCCCATCCCTATGAAGGTTTTCAGTTGGAATGGTGAAATAGATACCCTGCTAAGCCCAATGGATTCTATTAGATATTACAAGTTTTTCCTTCAGGCAGGTCTGATGTCGGTTGAACCTGCCACGGGTTATGTGAAGGCTTATGTGGGCGGAATCAATTACAAGCACTTTCAGTATGACCATGTTACCCAGGGCGCCCGTCAGGTAGGCTCGACTTTTAAACCTTTTTTATACACGCTTGCAATGCAAAACGGGTTGTCGCCCTGCACTAAGTTACCCAATATACAACCGGTTATTTATCTTGATAATGGGAAAACCTGGGAACCGGACAATTCGTCAAAAGATGACAAGGGAACGGAAATTACACTTAAATATGCCCTGGCAACTTCCAATAACTGGATTTCGGGACATTTGGTCAACCGTTTTTCGCCGCAGGCAGTTGTGAAAATTGCAAGAAATATGGGCGTTACCAGTTACCTCGATCCTGTCCCTTCGCTGGTGCTTGGCTCTTCAGACCTTACCCTTTATGAAATGGTGGGAGCCATGAATACCTTTACCAACAAAGGGGTTTATATCGAACCGATTTTCATCACACGCATAGAAGATAAAAGCGGGAATGTACTTGAAACTTTTATCCCCAAGCAGCATGAAGCCATGAGTGAAGAAACTGCTTACCTGATGCTGGATTTAATGAAAGGAGTTGTGGAGTTCGGCACAGGTATGAGGTTACGTTTCAAATATAAATTTGAAAATCCTGTTGCAGGTAAAACAGGAACAACCAACAACCATTCCGATGGATGGTTTATGGGGCTTGTGCCACAACTGACCACCGGTGTATGGGTAGGTTGTGAAGACAGGGCTGCTCATTTTCGTTCACTCAACCTGGGACAGGGAGCAAATATGGCGCTACCCATTTGGGCAATTTACATGAGAAAAGTTTTGGATGATACTTCCCTGGGATTTACCAAAAATGATTTTGAAAAGCCCCTACTACCCCTCTCGGTCGAAACCGATTGCACAAAGTACGAAAAGACGAAAAAAAAGAATAACATTGATCCTGCCGAGGAATTCTAAGAGCAAATATTAATATGGTTTTCAGCAGCAGTCTTATTTCTCCTTTATTTTTTACCCGCTTTTCTTATTGTCTATTACCTTTTACCCGTAAAGCTGAAAAACATCTTTGCCCTTATCGCAAGTATTTTATTCTATACATGGGGTGCTCCTGATTTCATTTTCATCGTATTGGCTTCTATTGTGGCAGATTTTTATCTTGTTGAGTGGATGAATAATTCAATTGGCAGAAAAAAACGCCTGCTGGTTACATTGTCAATCATATTGAATATTGGACTTCTGATTTATTTCAAATACACAAATTTTCTGATCGAAAATGTGAATGTAATGTTGTCGTGGATGGGCATAAAGAACTTTGCCTGGACGGCTATCGCTTTGCCTATTGGAATTTCATTTTTCAGCTTTCAGAAAATGACCTATGCGGTAGATGTTTACCGTGGTGTGCATCCGCCTCTTAAAAAACCGACAGATCTGGGAATGTATATCCTTATGTTTCCGCAGCTCATTGCCGGACCTATTGTCCGGTTCAATGAAATTGCCGACCAGATTGAGGACAGAAGAAAATAATGAAAACAACAACAACCGGCTGACAGGTTTTTTCAGGTTTGCAATTGGGCTTGGGAAAAAAGTTCTCATCGCAAATGTTTTGGGAGAGCAGGTTGACCGGATTTTCGCCATTGAAAACCTTTCCTTCAATTCCATAACGGCCTGGCTTGGCATCCTGGCTTATGCTTTTCAAATTTATTTTGATTTTTCAGGTTATTCAGATATGGCGCTTGGTATTGGCAGGATGATCGGTTTTAAATTCCCTGAAAACTTTAACAATCCATACATCTCGCAAAATATTTCAGAGTTCTGGCGCAGGTGGCATATCACACTGGGGCGGTTTATGCGGGATTATCTTTACATTCCCCTTGGCGGCAACCGGGTCAGCAAGCGACGCATGTTTTTCAATCTTTGGCTTGTGTTCCTCATTTCGGGGTTCTGGCACGGGGCTGCATGGAACTTCCTGAGTGTGGGGCGCTTTTCATGGTTTTTTCCTGATAGCTGACAGAATTTTTTTATTGAATTTCTATAGTAAAATTGGAAAGATACCGAGCATCCTCATTACTTTTTTTATTACTTTGATCGGTTGGGTGCTTTTCCGTTCCGACAATATGGGCATGGCTTTCAATTACATTGGTAAAATGTTTTCCTTTGATTTTGTGCATGATCATATTTATTTCACAAATAAGTTTTTTGGAATCCTGGTGATCGCCATCTTCTTTTCGTTTTTTGGAGGGTTTGTGAAAATTGAGACATGGCAGGAAAAAATTTACAAAGCGGGAAAACCCATGCGGGTAATTATTCCGATGATGGTGATTTCGTTCGTGATTTTTGTTATTTGCCTTGGTTCTATTTCTTCATCAGGGTTTAATCCTTTTATTTATTTTAGATTTTGATCGGGTTGAAAACAATTGAAAAAATATTGGTATTTGTTCTGTTGGCTTTGCTGGTTATCCCTGCAATTCAAAAAGAGAAGCCCTTTATTTCGTTAAAAAAATTAGAGGGTGATTTTGTACCGTCACCACAACCCAATTTTACAATTGATAGTTGGATGAGCGGTGAATTTCAGGAAAAATACAACAAATATCTTGAGGAAAATATTGGTTTTCGCAACTTTCTCGTTAGGTTGATTAACCAGATTGATTTCTCACTTTTCAGAACAACCCATGCCGAAGGAGTGATCGTTGGGAAAAGATGATCAATTGCTGGAATACGATTACATCCGTGAATTTAATGGTGTTGATTTTATCGGGGAAGAAAACATTGATCGCAAAATCAGAAAGTTGAGATATGTTCAGGAATACCTCAAAAGAGAAAAAGACATTGACCTCGTGGTTGTTTTCGAACCCGGTAAAACAACATATTATCAGGATTTGATACCTGAAAAATACCTGAAAAACATAACCGGACAAACCAACTACAATGTTTTTGTTGAAAAAGCACGCGACTATCGTCTTCGTTACCTTGATTTCAATACCTGGTTCAAACAACTCAGAGATACAACCAGGTATCCCCTCTATCCACAACACGGGACCCACTGGAGCGTTTACGGGATGTCGGTGGCGGCGGATTCACTGCTTCGTTACATCGAAAATTTGCGGCAAATTGATATGCCCGATGTTTACATTGACAGCCTGATCGTTCAGACAACACCGGAAAAACCTGATTACGATATCGCTTCTACTCTCAACCTGATGTTCCAGCTTGAATCCAACGAACAATTGGCTTATCCTGTTTACCGGTTCGAGGAAAATCCTGAAAAAACCCGTCCGATGGTTTTGGCCATCGCCGATAGCTATTACTGGAATATTTATAATGCCAGAATTCCGATAAATGTATTTAACAACTATGCTTTCTGGTATTTCTATGGTAGGGCTTACCCCGAATCATACGGAAATGACACCTTTGTAAAAGAGCTGAACTTAAAAGAAGAGATTGAGAAGCAGGATATTATTCTTTTGATGGTCACCGAAAGGTTTCTGCACAAATTGGGCTGGGGATTTATTGAAGATGCCTATGCGCTTTATGGTCCCTTGTCGCGAATTGATACCCTCCATAATTACAAAAGCGGGATCACGAATTACGATGCCTGGTTTATTAAGGAAATCGAAAAAGCGCGGGTGCGAAAAATTACCCTGGCAAAAGACCTGAGCCTGAATGCGGATTATATTTACAGCCAAAGAGACCTGGACGGATTGCTTATGTTAAAAGGTCCGGAATATTTTGAGGAGCAGATTCGGAACGACCGGAGATGGATGAAAGAAATTCAACGCAAAGCAGATGAACAGGGAGCCGTAATCCTGGATTTGATCAGGAGGGATGCTCTTTATACTTTTGAGACGAGTTATAATGAAACCTATAAAAATTACTTGAAGCTAAAAGGCATCAAAGAAACAATTTTATCCGACAGCCTGCTTTCAATTAAAATAAACCAATTGGCAGGACAATATTTCCTTACATTTGAAGAAGCCCTTCAGCTTGAAGCCGAACGGATTTATGATAAAAAAATGCTCCCTTAGCGAAGGGCTGAAATTTTCGAAGAAAAACAGCATTCTCTTCCTTCAGTCCTGAAGTGTAGGATAAAAAGCATCTTCGATATGCCGGATGGTTTGTTTACCCGAATTAATTATAATCGAAATAATATCGAACCGGACTTCAAGATCAATCTGCTTTTGGTTTACGTATTCGTCAGCAGCGCGCACTAAAAACCTTTGTTTCTGTCGGTCAACAGAATCTTCCGGTTCGCCAAAGTATGATGTACTGCGGGTTTTCACTTCAATTATTACAATAAACTTATCCGTTTCGGCGATGATGTCAATCTCATCTTTTCCCCACCGCCAGTTACGATCACGGATTTTATATCCTAAGTCAGACAGGTAATCAGCCGCAATTTCTTCGCCTTTTTTACCTAATTCATTGTGCAGGGACATAGTCAGTTCAAAGTTTAAGGTTCAATGTTGAGTCCACTCCGAAAAGGCAAAAAGGACGTCATTGCGAGGGCAAAGCCCGAAGCAATCTGTTGATTTCCGATAACAAAAGATTGCTTCGCTGCGCTCGCAATGACGATAAATCACTTTTCGGAGTGGACTCAATGTTCCATGTTTTTTGGTTACAAATGTTATGACAATTGTATTTTCCTCAATATCCTTCCCATTATAATCCGATTTTTCAAAAAATTAATATTGAATTCTCATTTATGTCGAGCGTTACCTTTCTACCAAGAATAAGCGCCCGGTTATCATCCTGGTGGCCCGAAGGAAATCCGAACAAAACAGGATAGTGGTAATCTTTCACTGCTTCAGCCACAATTTCGTAAGCGGTTTTTCCGAAAGGAGTTTCACCATCTTTCATTTCGGTCATTCCGCCGACTATCATTCCAGACAGATGGCTTAATTTACCAGCACGTTTCAATTGCCACATCATCCGGTCGAGGCGGTACAGGTACTCACCAACGTCTTCAATAAAAAGGATTTTTCCTTTTGTGTCAATATCGGAAACCGATCCGATTAAGCTACACAAAATTGCAAGATTTCCTCCCACCAGAATTCCTTTAGTTTTTCCTTTGCGGGATAAAGGATTAGACACAAATTCGTATTTCAATTTTTTCCCAAACAAAGCGCCCGAAAGCGATTCTGCCGAAACGGGATAAGCCAATCCTGCTGCCATCGTAGCATGAAGGGTTTCTATCTTAAAATTTTTATGAATATGTGAATGAAGAATGGTAATGTCGCTGAAACCGATCAGCCATTTAGGATTTTTACAAAACTTTGAGAAATCCAATTTGTCAAGAATTCGGATAACTCCGTATCCTCCACGTGCAAAGAGAATGGCTTTTATCGAATTGTCATCCAGGGCTTGCTGCAGATCAGCCAGGCGCTCATCGTCAGCAGCAGCATATTGAAAATGATCATTAAAAAGTTTAGTGCCCAAAACAACAGTCAGTCCCAAACTTTCAAGGATTTGAGTAGCTGCTTCGACTTTCTTTTTTGCAATTTTACCTGCCGGAGCAACAATTACAATCTTATCTCCTTTAGTCAAGTAATCTGGCGTGATCATTTTTCTATCATTTTGCACAAATGTCCTAATAAAAACAAAGATCGGAAAGTTTATCAGATATTTTATATTATTCGTGCATTCGTGGCTATATAAATCATAAAATTCATGGCAAACAATGGTATCACCCAACTCTGATTGATTGACTTATTCTTATCTTTGCCGAAAATTCAGGTTTTTAATCAATCAAAATGGCAGATAATAATTATTTCAAACGATATACCATCACATCGGCATTGCCTTATGCCAATGGACCTTTGCACATCGGTCATCTGGCAGGGGTATATGTTCCGGCTGATATTTATGTAAGGTACTTAAGGTTAAAAGGTAAAGATGTTGTTTTTATAGGTGGTTCGGATGAGCATGGGGTTCCCATTACCATCAAGGCGAGGCAGCAAGGCGTTACACCCCAGCAGATTGTAGATAAGTACCATGGAATGATCAAAAATTCGTTTGAGGAGTTCGGAATTTCATTCGATATTTACTCCCGGACATCCAATCAAATTCATCACGAGACCGCTTCTGAATTCTTTAAAACCCTTTACGATAAAGATGAATTTATTGAAAAAACGTCACTTCAATATTATGATGAAGCCACCCAGCATTTTCTTGCCGACCGTTACATCACCGGAACCTGCCCGCATTGTCATTTTGATAAGGCGTATGGCGACCAATGTGAAAACTGCGGGACTTCCCTCAGCCCTGACGATCTGATCAACCCGGTGAGCGTACTCAGCGGAAATATTCCCGTAAAAAAAGAAACAAAGCACTGGTATCTCCCGCTTGATAAATACGAACCCTGGCTCAGGGAATGGATACTCGAAGGTCATAAGGATGACTGGAAAACCAATGTTTACGGACAATGCAAGTCGTGGATTGACCAGGGGTTGCAGCCCCGTGCCGTTACCCGCGACCTCGACTGGGGTGTAAAGGTCCCATTGGAAGATGCGCAGGATAAGGTGCTTTACGTTTGGTTTGATGCTCCCATCGGTTATATTTCAGCGACAAGGGAGTGGGCAGAAAAATCGGGCAAAGACTGGAAACTTTACTGGAAAGATAAAGAAACCCGGTTGATCCATTTTATCGGAAAAGACAACATCGTTTTCCATTGTATCATTTTTCCTGCCATGCTAAAACACGAAGGTTCGTACATTTTGCCTGATAATGTTCCTGCTTTTGAATTTATGAACCTCGAAAACGATAAAATCTCAACTTCCCGCAACTGGGCTGTATGGCTGCATGAATACCTTGAAGAATTTCCCGGAAAGCAGGATGTGCTGCGGTATGTTTTGTGCGCCAATGGTCCCGAAACGAAAGACAACGATTTTACCTGGAAAGATTTTCAGGCGAGAAACAACAATGAACTGCTTGCCATATTCGGAAACTTCGTGAACAGGACAATGGTTCTGACACATAAATACTTTGATGGAAAAGTACCTGCAATTGAAGACCTGAATGATTATGACAAGTCGGTTCTTGCTGAAATAAAAGAATTCCCGATGAAAATCGGTAGCAGCCTCGAAAGTTTCCGTTTCAGAGAGGCGCTGAATGAGTTGATGAACCTTGCACGGTTGGGAAACAAATACCTTACCGATTCGGAACCCTGGAAGATTTTCAAAACGGATGAAGCAAGGGTAAGAACGATCCTGAACATTTCGTTGCAAATTTGCGCCAACCTCGCTGTTTTGTCAAAGCCGTTCCTTCCGTTCACCGCTGTCAAACTTTCTGCCATGCTGAATTTACCGGAATTTATTTGGAAAGATGCAGGAAGCGCCGATCTGCTGAAGGACGGTCAGCAATTAAATAAACCTGAATTGCTTTTCGAAAGAATAGAGGATGAAACGATCGAAGCACAGGTTCAAAAATTATTGGAGACAAAAAAAACCAACCAACAAAATAATATCGTGGTGAAGCCTGTCAAAGAAAACGTAACATACGACGATTTTGCGAAACTCGACATTCGTGTCGTAACAGTTCTTGAAGCCGAAAAGGTACCCAAAACCGACAAACTGCTGAAACTGAAAATTGACACCGGAATTGATCAGCGGACAGTGATTTCAGGGATTGCAGGAAAATATCAGCCCAATAGTCTAGTCGGAAAAAAGGTTTGTATGATTGTCAACCTTGCTCCCAGGAATATCCGCGGCACCGAATCAAAAGGCATGATACTTTCGGCAGAAAATACCAGTAATGATCTTTGCCTGATTATCCCATCAGAAGATTTCCACAACGGAAGTGAAATAAAATAATCATTAACAATCAGATCTAACAGTCTAATATCTAACCTCTAACGTCTCATTTACCATGTCTTACACTTACGATTATCCCCGTCCCATGGTCACCGTTGATGCGGCTGTCTTCAGGAAAACGGAAAGAGGAATGGAAGTTTTACTGATTAAAAGAGGAAATTATCCTTATGAAGGCATGTGGGCATTGCCGGGTGGTTTCGTGGATATGGAGGAAACCCTTGAAGAAGCCGTCGCAAGAGAATTGCTGGAAGAAACCGGGTTAAGCGGTATTCAGCTTAAACAGTTGCATGCTTTCAGCGAAATCCATCGCGACCCACGGGGAAGGAATATTTCCATCAACTTTTATGGTATGGCTGATGCCCAAAACACTGATGTGAAGGGCGGGGACGATGCCGCTGATGCCCGCTGGTTCCCCGTTGACCAAATGCCGGAGCTGGCGTTCGATCACATTATTGTGGTCGGAATGGCTTTGAATAAATTATAAGCCGCCTCTGGTCATTCACCTATTTTGCTTACCGTTTCAAATCTTCACCTTAAAATTTTAAGTTGTTCTGCTTTGGGTTTGCAGTAAATAAAAAATTATTTTGAGAATTCGATTTTATTTTTTTATTTTTACAGGGTAAACCGGCACAAGTTAAATCTGATAACAAATGATTTGTCATAATAAATACAAATCAGGAACTCAAAAAAAGAACCCAATTTTCTTTCGTATTGAAATAATTCAAACAGATTTTCTAACTTTAAAGAATTGACTTATGAAAAAGTTTTTTGTCCTGATTACGGCATTGTTACTGGTCATTTTGGGATATTCGCAAAACAGACCAACAGTAAACAAAGAATTACGCAACATGAGCCTGAAAAATGACCAGGCAATCTTAAAAAATCCGCGTTCAAATGAAGAAATTATAACGCCGGATAACACAAAACTGCTTTACAACGATTTGATCGGAAACACCTATTTCGACCTGCAAACCAACGCAAGTGTTCAGAACAGGTTGTATTTGCATGATGACGGAACCATTGGCGCCACGTTCACCTTTGGATTGAATTTTCCGACATTTCCCGATCGGGGTACCGGTTATAACTATTATGATGGAAACAGTTGGGGAGTGACTCCGGTTCAGCGTATCGAGGCCCAAAGGACCGGCTGGCCATCCTATTCTCCTTGGGGTCAGGAAGGAGAGATCATCGTATCGCATTTCTCCAATGCTCCGGTTGGAGGGCTTGCAATCAACGAAAGGGCAAATAAAGGAACCGGTGCCTGGACTTCCTACATTTTACACAGTCCTTTATCGAATGCCGAATTGTTATGGCCAAGAAGCGTAACCGGTGGAGCCAATCACGAAGTGCTTCATGTTGTTGCGCTTACCATGCCGGTTTATTATGGTGGTGCGCTCTACCAGGGACAGAACGGAGCGATGGTATATTCCCGTTCGGTTGACGGGGGGCAAACCTGGCAAATCCAAAATACTATTATCCCCGGTATGGGTCAGGCTTATTATACCGGTTTTATGCCCGATACCTATGAGATCATCGCCTGGAATTCAAATGTTGCTATTTTGATCGGGGATGACTGGACAGACCTGGTTGTTTTTAAATCAACCGATAATGGTGACAATTGGACAAAAACTACTATCTGGCAACATCCTTATCCCTTGTGGGACCACTATAATCAATTTCCTACTGACACTTTTTATTGTGTTGATGGAATGCATACCCTCACTTTTGACGATAATGGAAAAATTCATGTTGTTTTCGGTATCTGCAGGACCTTTTCCGATGGAGCTACCCAATATTGGTATCCGCTTGTTGACGGGCTGGCTTACTGGAATGAAGATATGCCCGTTTTTTCAAACGACTTGAATGCATTAAACCCTTACGGCGATCCGGGTTCAGAGCTTATCGAAAATTATAACCTTATCGGGTGGATGCAGGATATTAACAACAACGGGACATTAGATATCATGGGTAATGTAGGTAACTACCGTTGCGGAGCCTCATCAATGCCACAAATGATCATTGATGATGAGGGGATTTTTGTCTTTTTTTCATCTGTTACCGAAACCTATAATAACGGTTTTGAGGACTTCCGCCACATTTGGGGACGGAAATCAATTAACCTCGGTCAGGACTGGTCTAGCTTTGTTGATTTGAATTCAGATCTTATCTTTACGTATAGCGAATGTATTTTCCCGACGTGCTCCCCTACCACAGATGACTATCTTCATTTTACGTTTATGGAAGATTATAACCCTGGTCTGGCGGCAAATGGCGACCATCCTTATACCGAAAATCAGATCAAATACATGAAGGTTTACAAATCTTTTAATCCGGTTTATGACTTAGGGTCCCTTGCAGGAATCGTAACAGAAACGGTTTCAGGAAATCCCGTTCAGGGCGCAACTATTCATGTGGGAATCTATTCCGATAATACCAATTCATCAGGTGAATATTCGATTTATGGTATTCCTGTTGGTTCCTATTCGGCATCCTGTCAAAAAACCGGGTATGTTACACAAATGTTGCCTGTTGCGATTATCGGGGATAATACCACTACTCTGAATTTTCAAATTGAATTGATAAATCTTCCTCCTCCCGTTAATCTTACGGCGACGGTAAATAATAATGATGTCCTTCTGAACTGGGACGAACCGGAAGGTGACAATGATAAATCATTTCTGGAAAACATCAATGGACTTAAAGTACTTATAGGGTATAATGTTTACCGCAACAATTCGGTTATCGGCAATACGGTAAATACCTACTACCTTGATGAAAATCTTATTCCGGGAACTTATGAGTATTTTATAACTGCTGTTTATGACAATGGGGAATCCGCTCCTTCAAACATTGTTTGGGTAATTGGTCCTGAACCATGCAGTCCACCCTTAAATGTATTGGCAACATTGATAAATCAAAATAGCATTGAAGTAACGTGGGAACCACCACTTACCGGATCGCCACTCGGATACAATTTATACCGGGATAATTCATTAATTGATTATACTACAACACTCTCATATATTGAGCCGAATTTAAGCCCAGGCACTTACAATTATTGCGTTTCTACAGTTTGTATGGATGGTGAATCTGAAATGGCCTGTGCTGACCCTGTTACTATCGCTAACCTTGCTCCACCTGAAAACCTAACGGCAATGGTTAATGGAAATTTTATAAACTTGGCCTGGGATCCACCCATTGCACCGGGGTTGTTGGGTTATAGGGTTTACTATCGTTATGAGAACGGTACGTTCAATTATTTAGCATTTACTGAGTTTACCTATTATGTCATGCCGGAAGTCCCTGCCGGACTGCATACATTTTGTGTGACGGCATCTTATGCCGGAGGTGATTCAGAATGCTCCGAAATACAGGTTTTAATTACATGGATTGACAATAATCGCTGTGACAAATTGGATGTATATCCGAATCCTGCGATAGAGGTGATAAATATCAATTCCGGCTTAATGGTTAATTCAATTTCTATTTATAATCTTTTCGGTGAACGAATTTCAAAACAAAAAGTCAATGATAAAAACTTCTGTTTGAATATATCTGGATACAAACCGGGAGTTTATCTTTTACAGATTGAAAACAATGAAGGAATTTTTTCCAGACGAATCGTGATTGAATAGAATTATATCAGGAAAATCATAGAGGTTGCCATGGCTGGCAACCTCTTTTGATTTATAGATTTTTTAACCTTATTTCATCCGCCCCAGCATCGCTCTTACAATATTTTCCGTCCCTTCGGCAATCTGGAGAATATTGGCATCAAGCATATAGCATGGTGTTGTGAACAAATTATTTTTTTCATCAATAATTACTTCACCATGTGTAGTCTTGATGTGGGTTGCTCCCATTTTTTCAATGGCTTCGGCAGGTCCTTTTTCCTTACCAATGGTAACCTCCACATCCCCGAAAATTTTTGCAATGATTACCGGAGATATACAGAGCGCTCCAATGGGTTTGTTTTGTCCGGCAGTTTTCAGGATAGCCTTTTCAACGTCAGGGTTTACGGCGCAGTTTTCTCCCTTGAATGCAAAATCGCACAGGTTTTTGGCAGCGCCAAATCCGCCCGGAAAAATCAGTGCATCAAAACTATTCGCTTCATAATCTTTCAGGTCTTTAATTTTTCCCCTGGCAATCCTCGCCGACTCGATCAGAACATTCCGTTTCTCCAGCATCTCTTCGCCCGTAATGTGATTGATAACATGGTACTGTTCAACATCAGGGGCAAATATTTCATAAGTCGCCCCATTTTTCATAATCGCTAACATCGTCAGTGTAGCTTCGTGGATTTCGGCTCCATCGAATACGCCACAACCGGAAAGTACAACTGCAAACTTTTTCATTTCTTTTATCTTTAGTTATTAAGTACAAAAAATTCAACAATTCAATAATTCTCCAAAGGAGTCCTTCGGACATCAATTTCCTGTCGCGAATATAACATTTTTTCCTGTTGGGTCAAAAGCGTATTTTTGTCAAAATTAATATTTGATGAGAACCAAAGATGAAATTGTTCAGAACTGGCTGCCCCGCTATACCGGAACACCGATTGAAGAATTCGGGAAATATATTTTGCTAACTAATTTTCAAAATTACCTTGAATTGTTTGCTCAATGGCACAATGTTCCGATCAAAGGCAAAGACAAGCCGATGCCGAGCGCTACTGCCAACCAGATCACTATCATAAACTTCAATATGGGTAGCGCCAATGCTGCCACCGTGATGGATTTATTGAGTGCCATTGATCCCAAAGCCTGCCTTTTTCTGGGTAAGTGCGGAGGATTAAAAAAGAAAAATGAATTGGGAGATCTGATCCTGCCCATTGCCGCCATCAGGGGCGAGGGAACATCAAACGATTATTTCCCTCCTGAAGTTCCGGCTTTACCGGCATTCAGCCTTCAGAAAGCCATTTCGACCACCATCCGCGAACATGGAAGGGATTACTGGACAGGAACGGTTTATACCACCAACAGACGGGTCTGGGAACATGATAAAGAGTTTAAGCGTTATTTGAGGAAAACCCGAAGTATGGCTGTTGATCTTGAAACGGCAACCTTGTTTACAGTTGGTTTTGCAAACGGAATCCCTACCGGAGCGCTCCTGCTGGTTTCGGACCAACCGATGATTTCATCAGGTGTAAAGACTGAAAGCTCCGACCGGAAAGTTTCGGAACAATTTACTCAGGACCACCTTCGTATCGGAATAGATTCACTCAATCAGTTGATCAATGAAGGGCAAACAGTGAAGCATTTGAGGTTTTAAAAAAATGAATAAGCTTAGAGTCTTCATCAGCAGTGTGCAGGCAGAATTTTCATCCGAGCGACAAATGCTCTTTGACTATCTGACAAACGATGCCTTGCTTGGAAGGTTCTTTGATGCGTTTATTTTTGAACAACTTCCGGCGGCTGATTATACAACTACTAAAGCATATTTAGAACAAGTAAAAAAATCGGATATTTATCTTGGCATTTTCGGAAAAGAATATGGTTATGAAGATAAAGATGGTTATTCGCCAACCGAAAAGGAGTTTGACTTAGCAAGTTCTGAATATAAAATCAGGCTGATTTTTATCAGCCACCACATTAACGAAGACCGTCATCCTAAAGAACAGCAATTAATCAGCAAAGCAGAGCATGCCATTGTCCGGAAAAAATTCAAGGAAGCCAATGATCTGAAAATCTCAGTTTATGCAGCGCTGGTCAACCTTCTCGAAGAAAAGGAACTGATCCGTACAGGTCCTTTTGATGCTACGATATGCAAAGAAGCTACTATGGATGACATTGACACTGAAAAAATTCAATGGTTGGTCAGAACCGCACAGGCTAAAAGGGGATTTCCTCTTTCCCCCGAAACCCCTTCCGTTGAAGTACTGACACATTTAAATCTGCTCAAATCAGAGAGGTTGACCAATGCAGCCGTACTCCTCTTTGGAAAACAACCCCAGCGATTTTTCATAACAAGTGAAGTGAGATGTGCTATGTTTCATGGAAATGAAATCAGTAAGCCTATTCCATCTTACCAGATTTACAAAGGTAACCTTTTTCAAATGGTTGATCAGGCTGTGGATTTTGTTCTGTCGCGCATTGATCTATTTGTGGGAGACCGGAGCCAATCAGTAGATGTGCCTGTATATTATGAAATACCGCGCAATGCCCTGGCTGAAGCCATCGTTAATGCTGTGGCTCATCGTGATTATACCAGTAATGGTTCGGTTCAGGTGATGCTGTTCCGCAATCGGATCGAAATCTGGAACCCGGGTCAGTTGCCTTTTCATCTCACTATTCCTAAATTAAAAAAACCTCACGGTTCTTTTCCTGCTAATCCATTGATTGCCGAATCCCTTTATCTTGCGGGTTATATCGAACGGATGGGAACCGGTATACCGGATATGATTAAAGCTTGCCTTTCAGCCGGACTCAAAGAACCGGAACTTGTTCAGGATGAATCGTTTAAAACCATTCTCTGGAGAAAGGTGGAACCAATAGGAAAGGATGCCGGGGAAGTTACCGGGGAAGCTACTGGGGGAGTTACTGGGGAAGCTACTGGGGGAGCTACTGGGGGAGCTTACTGGGGAAGTTACCAGGGAAGTTAAACGAGTAATTCTAATATTGAAAGGTGAAATGAAACGATCTGAAATTCAGTCAACGCTGGAATTGAAACACGATGATTATTTTCGAATCAACTACATTACACCCTCGCTCCAATCAGGATGTATCGAAATGACTTTTCCTAAAAGACCAAATCACCCTCACCAGAAATACCGCCTCACCCCCAAAGGCAAAGAATTGCAGAAACGATTAAAAAAGAACAATAACGGCTTATAAATGACCTGTGATCAAATCATCGGCAATCTGAAGAACAAGATTTACCATCCTGTTTATTTCCTGATGGGAGAGGAGCCTTATTACATTGATGAGATTTCGGATTATATCGAAAAAAATGTGCTGACCGAATCGGAAAAGGAGTTTAACCAAACCATCATTTACGGAAGGGATACTTCCGTTCAGGCTATTGTCAGTGCCGCCAAGCGCTATCCGATGATGGCTAATTACCAGGTGGTGATCATCAAGGAAGCGCAGGATGTTCAGAAAATTGAAGAACTTGAGAAATATCTTGAAAATCCTCTTCAATCCACTTTGCTGGTGATCGGTTATAAGTACAAGAAAATTGATAAACGGAAAACTTTTTCCAAACTGATTGATAAAAAAGGCGTTCTGTTTGAGTCCAAAAAACTATACGACAACCAGGTTCCCGGATGGATCAATGATTTTGTGGGCAGGAAAGGCTACAGGATAACCCCAAAAGCCACCGCCATGTTAGCCGATTATCTTGGCACCGATTTGAGCAAAATAGTGAATGAAATTTCAAAGCTGATCCTTATCATTCCCGAAAAAGCTGAAATCAACGAAAACCTGGTGGAACAAAATATCGGCATCAGCAAGGACTTCAATATTTTTGAATTGCAGAATGCCATCGGAACGCGGAACATTTTCAAAGCCAACCAGATTGCAAACTACTTTCGCCGCCAGCCCAAAAGAAAACCCTTTGGTGAAAACCATCATCATGCTGTTCAGTTATTTCACCAAACTTCTGATCTTTCACCAGTTAACTGACAAATCAAGAAACAATGTTGCTTCTTCTCTTTCGGTAAGCCCTGCCTTTGTGAAGGATTATGAGATTGCCGCCCGCAATTACAATCAAAAAAAACTTGCTGCAATCATCTCCCTCTTGCGCGAATATGATCTGAAATCGAAAGGGGTTAACAATGTTTCTACGATCAGAAGGTGAATTGCTGAGGGAGCTGTTGTTTAAGATTTTACATTAATCCTGAACCATCATACATTTCTTCGATCAGTTCCTTATTCTTTTCAAGTATGATTTTCCTTCTCAGCTTCATGGTTGGTGAAAGCTCGCCATTTTCAACTTTCCAGTTAGCGGCTAACAGGCGGAATTTTTTCACCTGCTCCGTTTTATCCAGCCTTCCGTTGAAAATGTTTATTTCCTTTTGAATCCTTTTGACAATACGTTCATCCTGTATGGCATTTTCAGCAGAGGAATAAGGGTGATTTTTTACTCCGCACCACGATTCGATGTGCTCAAAATTAGGAACGATAAGGGCTGTGGTATAGTTTTTATTCTCGCCAATCACGATGATATTTTCAATGAAGGGAGATTCCCTGAAAACGTTTTCTACTACCTGGGGTGCAACGTATTTTCCACCCGACGTTTTAAAGATTTCCTTTTTCCGGTCAGTGATTTTCAAATAAACCCCGTCAACCCATTCGCCAATATCTCCGGTATGAAACCAGCCTTCATGGTCAATCACCTCCTGTGTTAAAGCGGGTTGTTTATAGTAACCCATCATCAAACCCGGACTTTTACAAAGGATTTCACCGTCATCAGCCAGCTTGATCTCAACTCCGGGAAGTTTTTTACCGACCGTTCCGAAGTTTACACCTCCCTTTTCAAAGTTACTTACTGCCACTACCGGCGATGTTTCTGTTAGTCCATACCCCTCCATGATCTTTATTTTCGCCGCCCAGAATGTTCTGGAGAGCATCGGGTTTAAGCTGGCGCCACCTGTTACAATTACTTTAAGCTCCCCACCAAATGCCTGCCTCCATTTTCGGTAAACAAGCCTGTCTGCCCAACGCCGTTGTAATTCATAAAATAATCCGTTTGCATCATTAAATTCAAAACGGTGAGCCAGGTTCAGCGCCCAGAAAAAAAGCTGTTTTTTGATCCCTTTCAATCCCCTTCCGGTTCTGATAAGCTTTGCATACGTCTTTTCAACAACCCTGGGAACAGCACAGAAAAACTCCGGCTGCACCTCTTTTAGATTATCCCTCAATTTATCAAGGCTTTCGGCATAATAAACAGAAACGCCGTTGAATTGATAAACGTAATTGAGCATTCGTTCATAAACATGACAAAGGGGTAAAAAGCTCAACGATTTGCTTACCGGATGCTTGCTCAGAATATCAGAACATGCCATGAAATTGCTGCAAAAATTCTGATGTGAAATCATCACCCCTTTTGGATTTCCGGTCGTTCCGGATGTGTAAATGATAGTTGCAAGATCGTGGGTCGAAATTCCTGACTTTATGGTTTCGATGTCGAGCCTGGTATTTTGTTTGCCAAGGTTAAGAATTTCTGTCCAATGCTTCAGTTTGTCAATTTTTTCGATTGAATATACATTCACAAGACCTGGTATCTTTGGAATAATATTTTCAATCCTCTCGTAAATTTCTTTATTTGAAACGATGATGTATTTAACCTCTGCCTCCCTGAAAATATATTCATAATTCGCCTCGCTGATGGTAGGATAAATGGGAAGTTGTACAGCGCCAATCTGCATGATAGCCATGTCAAAAAAATTCCACTCAGGACTATTATTGATGATGGTTGCGATGTTGTCGCCTTTTTGGATGCCCAATGCCAGCAAGCCGCGGCTGAGGGTATTTGCCATGTCAATGTACCGTACGGACGAATAGGATTTCCACTTTCCGTTAACTTTTCCTGTAAAGGCTGTCTGAAGGTCAGAATACTTTTCATTATAATGCTGCAGAAGGTCGAATATTCGGGTGATTCTAACCATACCTTTGACGTCTGAGAATTTATAACTGTGTCTCCTGCAAAATTAAGCGGGAATTTTTAAAAACAAAATCGGATCATGTTTTTATATCGAATAATTTTTCGATGACATGCTTGTATTTATTGCAAATAAAATTGCGCCGCAGTTTCAGGTTTGCAGTAAGTTCTCCCGATTGAATAGACCATTCCGAATCCATCAACTCATACTTTCTGATCTGTTCGTAGCTCCCAAGTTTTTTGTTGAATTCGTGAATTTCTTTAAAATACCGTTTCTTAATGTCGGGATGAGAAATCATTTCAGCATCGGTAGTATAGGCAATATTTTTAGCTGTGCAATATGACTTTAGATGGACAAAATCAGGTGCTATAAGTGCTGCAGCAAATTTTTGATTTTCTCCGGTTACAAGGGCTGCATCTATAAAAGGCGACTCCACCAATAGATTTTCGATGTGCTCAGGGCTGATGTATTTTCCCATAGCGGTTTTGAAGAGGGCTTTTTTGCGACCGGTAATTTTCAGGTGACCTTCCGGCTCAATTCTCCCGAGATCGCCGGTGTGAAACCATCCGTTTTCATCAATGGCTTGTTTTGTCATTTCAGGCTCTTTAAAATAACCCAACATCACATTCGGTCCTTTGCAAAGGATCTCATCATCGCCGGCAATTTTAATTTCGACACCATTGATTGGCTTGCCAACCGTTCCATATTTACATCCACCCGGATCAAAAGTATTCACTGCAATAATGGGTGAAGTTTCGGTAAGTCCGTACCCTTCAAGTATTGGAATCTGAGCAGCGGTAAAAATCTTTGCCAGACGGGGCTGTAATGCCGCTCCGCCCGAAACGATAACCCGAAGATTCCCGCCTAATCCTTCTCTCCATTTGCTGAAAACGAGTTTGTTGGCAATGGCAAGCTGTCGCTTATAAAACCATCCCTTTCCTACAATATCATGATGAAGCCCGAGGCTAACAGCCCGGAAAAAAATGGATTTTTGAATAAAACTCAATTTATTCCCTTTGGCAATGATCTTGTCATAAACTTTTTCGAGCAGGCGGGGCACGGTGGTGAGAATATGGGGTTGAACTTCCTTTATGTTGTCAGCAATGGTTCCCATATTTTCGGCATAATAAATCGAAACACCCAGGTAATGATAAATATAAATATTGGTTCGCTCATAAACATGGCTGACAGGAAGATAGCTTATGCAGCAACTGGTTTCATCCACCGGGAAAATATGATATACCGATAATAGATTACTGATAATATTCCTGTGCGAAAGCATTACGCCTTTTGGATTGCCGGTTGTTCCGGAAGTATAAATCAGAGTAGCGATGTCGTCGGGAAGGATATCACGTTTGATAGCCGCCAACTGTTCGGAGTCAGGATTTGATTTTCCCTGTTCTATCAGATCACCGAGATGTTTTACATCTTCAATTTTTTTAAAAGTATATACGCCTTCCAGCGATGGTATTTCCGGTAAAATATGTTTGATTTTCCCAAGAAGTTCTTTACCCGAAACAAATACAAATTTTACTTCTGCGTGTTTCAGGATGTATTTATAATCCGATTCGCTGATGGTAGGATAGATAGGAACATGGATGGCCCCCGTTTGCAGGATGCCCATATCCAGAAAATTCCATTCAGGGCGGTTCAAAGTAATAGTGGCAATTTTATCACCCTTTTTTACACCCAGCTTAAGAAACGCATAACTGATATTATTTGCCGCCTCAATGTATTGATCAATACTGAACTTAATCCACTTTCCGTCTTCTTTACCCGCCAAAGCATCATCCTTTGGCTTGTAAGTGTTTTTATAGCGAGGCAGTAAATCAAAGATACGTGTTACATCCATTGCTTTATAATTGGACACAAATCAATAAGAAAGCGGCAAAAGTACTGTTTTTTAATTTTCAAATATTTTAATGTCTTAACTGAAAATTTTAGACAAGTAAATTAGTTACAATTTTCTGTCAAATACTGTCGCATTCGCCTGCGCCATAGGCATGATCAACAAATCGTTGATATTCACATGAGGAGGTAAGGGTGGCAACATAATAAACTGCTTCAGCAACATCTTCTGCTTTGAGAGCTTCGTATCCCTCATAAACCTTTTGCGCCCTTTCTTTATCACCTTTGAACCTAACTTCCGAGAATTCGGTCTCAACAGCACCAGGGGCAATCTGGGTTACCTTTATGTTGTGTTTAAATAGATCAATTCGCATGGCTTTGGTGAGAGCGTCAACAGCATGTTTGGTGGCGCAATAGACATTGCCGTTCGGATAGACTTCCCTCCCGGCAATGGAGCCAATATTGATAATATGTCCTGAACCGTTTTCAATCATCATTTTTGAAACAATTTTGCTCATGTAAAGCAAGCCTTTGATATTTGTATCAATCATTGTATCCCAGTCATCAGGATCGCCTTCATTAACAGGTTTCAAATCAAGCGCCAATCCTGCATTATTGACAAGGACATCTGTTTTTTTCCATTTCGGTTCCAAATTATCAATAGCCTTTTGAATGCTTTCACTGTTTCGGACATCGAAGTTCAGGGTTAAAACTTTTATCGGATATTTTGATTCGAGTTCTTTTTTCAAGGTTTCGAGCCGGTCGTTTCGGCGTCCGGTAATGAT
This sequence comes from uncultured Bacteroidales bacterium, assembly GCA_963840975.1. Taxonomy (GTDB): domain Bacteria; phylum Bacteroidota; class Bacteroidia; order Bacteroidales; family JAADJA01; genus JAADJA01. The sequence goes on from CAWJBC010000002.1 coordinate 550,597, forward strand.
CAAATCGAAACCATTTTGAGCAAACCTGAAGGCACAAGCCTTTCCAATTCCACTCGTTGCTCCTGTAATTAATGTTATTTTATTCATTTTGTATTTTTTTCTTGCTGGTGATGTGGATTTTAGCGGAGCGATTTTCTGCGAAATCAGCGGGAGATTTTTTCTTTTACCCACTCCTTCGCATTTACAAAGGCTTCCATCCAGGGAGTAACATCATCGTTTTTCCTTATTTCAGGATAATGCGCCCATTGCCACGGAAAGATGGCTCTCTCGATATGGGGCATCATCACAAGGTGCCTGCCGTCATCCGAGCACAAACCGGCAGTGTTGTATTTCGAACCGTTAGGATTGCCCGGATATTCCTCATAACTGAATTTAACCGGAATATGATACCTCGATTCCCTGTAGGGTAAATCAAATTGTCCTTCACCATGAGCCACCCAAATCCCAAGTCTTGTACCAACCAGCGTTTTTAACATAATTGAATTGTTTTCCTGGATTTCAACATTCAGAAAAGCAGATTCAAATTTGCGGGATTTGTTTTGTAACATCCTGGGTTTTTTCGTGTGATTTGGATTTACAAGTCCCAACTCAATCATCAGTTGACAACCATTGCAAATACCAAGACTTAATGTGTCGTTTCTTGCATAATAATTTTCGAGTGAAGACTTTGCTTTTTCGTTGTAAAGAAATGCCCCTGCCCAGCCTTTTGCCGAACCCAGCACATCGGAGTTGGAGAACCCGCCAACAAATACGATCATGTTGATATCTTCAAGCGTTTCTCTCCCGGCTATGAGATCAGTCATGTGGACGTCCTTTACATCAAAACCGGCTAAGAAAAGAGAATAAGCCATCTCCCTGTCGCCGTTTACACCTTTCTCGCGTATAATGGCAGCACGGATTCCAGAGGTGTTTCTTCTTTTCATTTCAATTCCAAAACGGTATGCTTTGCCCTTGAATCCTTCAACAAAATTGAATTGCAAGTCCTGTATTTTGAAATTATCAAATCTTTTCTGTGCCAGTTCATGTCCGCATTGTTTTTTATCCAACAGAAAAGATGTTCTGAACCAGTAATCACGCAAAAGGTCAATATTGAAAGTGTACATCATGTGCCCCGCATGTTTTATTGCCAATATTCTTGAAATATTCGGTTCTCCTATATTATAAACAACAAGCCCTTTTTCCTGAAGCACCTGCATAACGATTTCAGTTTCCAGAACCTGAATGATGACTCCGGGGTTTTCGCTGAAAAGTAATTTGATTAAATCCTGTTCCGGGATATCTGAAAGATCAAGCCCAAGACCCACTTCGTTTCCGCCAAATGTCATTTCGAGAAGTGTAGTTATCATGCCTCCCGCTGATATGTCGTGCCCGGCAAGAATTAATTCCTTCTCAATCAACTCCTGAACAGCATTGAATGCCCTGGCAAAATATGAACTGTCCTTTACCTTTGGAGCCTTTTCGCCCAGATTTCCGGTGAGTTGCGCAAAACTGCTTCCACCCAGACAGTACTGATCTTTTGAAAAATCAATGTAAATAAGGTGTGAGTTCACTGCATCTTTCAGCGCCGGACTGATAATTTTCCTTATATCTGTTACCTCTCCGACAGCAGAAATAATAACCGTTCCCGGCGAATAAACCACCTCATCGTTATATTTCTGAGTCATCGAAAGGCTGTCTTTACCCGTCGGAATGTTGATTCCAAGAGCGATGGCAAAATCACTAACCGCCTTCACCGCTTTGTAAAGCCTGGCGTTTTCGCCAGGATTGCGTGCCGCCCACATCCAGTTAGCGCTTAAGGATATGCCTTTCAGTCCGTCCTGAATCGGCGCCCAAATGATGTTCGTCAGCGCTTCGGCTATGGAAAGGATTGACCCGGCTTCCGGATCAACCAGCCCGGCGACAGGGGCATGACCTATGGAAGTGGCAATTCCCTTTTTTCCCTGGTAGTCGAGAGCGACTACACCCAGGTTGTTCAACGGCAGTTGAACAGAACCACATGTCTGCTGAAGGGCAACGCGTCCCGTTACCGAGCGGTCAACCTTATTGGTAAGCCAGTCTTTGCATGCAACCGACTCCAACTGAAGCACTGTTTCAAGATAATCATATAAGTTTTCAACATCATACACTATCTTGTTAAACTTATCCTGAATTGAAACATCTTCGAGTACTGTTTTTGGCGGACTTCCGAACATGTCGCCCAATTCGAGATCAATTGGTTTGGTGTGGTTCTTCGGGTCTGAAAAAGAGAATCGGTGATCGCCGGTGACGTCACCAACAACATAAAACGGAGCACGTTCGCGTTCAGCTATCCTTTTCATCAGGGCTACATCACTTTCCTTGAGGAGCAAACCCATTCTCTCCTGCGATTCGTTACCGACTATCTCTTTCGCCGAAAGGGTTGGATCGCCAACCGGCAGTTTGGAAATATCAATTTCGCCGCCCGTAGCCTCAACCAATTCTGACAAAGAGTTCAGATGACCGCCTGCGCCGTGATCATGGATGGAAACGATTGGATTTTTTTCCATTTCGGTCATCGCTCTGATGGCGTTGTAAACCCGTTTCTGCATCTCTGGATTCGATCGCTGAACAGCATTCAGCTCAATTGCATTGTCGTATTCACCTGTGGCAACAGATGAAACAGCGCCACCACCCATTCCGATACGGTAATTATCGCCACCCATCACAATGATTTTGTCGCCTGCATTCGGGGTATCTTTATGACTATCCTGTTTCTTTCCGAAACCTATTCCGCCTGCCAGCATGATCACTTTATCATAACCAAACTTTTTTTCAGATGTAAAGAGTTCAAAAGTCAGTACACTTCCGCAAATCAGGGGCTGACCGAATTTATTGCCGAAGTCGCTGGCTCCGTTGGAAGCTTTGATGAGAATCTCTTCGGGGGTTTGATACAACCATTTTCTTGGCTGGGTATGCGACTCCCATTCCCTGCCAGGTTCCGACCGGGAATAAGACGTCATATAAACAGCTGTTCCGGCTAATGGAATGCTTCCTTTACCGCCTGCCATGCGATCCCGGATTTCACCTCCCGTTCCGGTAGCTGCGCCATTGAAAGGCTCTACCGTAGTAGGGAAATTATGGGTTTCCGCCTTAAGTGATATGATGGTTTCAATTTCCTCTGTCTTGAAAAAATCAGCTTTATCCTGAGTTATAGGTGCAAACTGTTCAACTACCGGTCCGGATACAAATGCCACGTTGTCTTTATATGCAGAAACTAACCGGTTGGGATTTATTTTGGAGGTTTTTTTTATCAGCCCGAAAAGAGTCTCCGGCATTTCTTTTCCATCTATAATGAAGTTTCCATTGAAAATTTTATGCCTGCAATGTTCGGAATTCACCTGAGAAAATCCGAAAACCTCGCTGTCGGTCAATTTCCTTCCAAGCCGATTACTCAGCTTTTCAAGATATTCGATTTCATTGTCGTTCAACGCCAAACCTTCGTTGCGGTTAAAAGCCCTGATGTCGGAAAGATAGAGGATGGGTTCAGGTTTTTTATCAATCGTAAAAATGAGTTGGTCGGGGTTTTTGTACATCGCCTGAAGCATGTGATCGTAGCCTGCATGATCTGTTCGGACTTTAAAAAACTCTTCTATACGGCTGATGCCCAGGATCCCCATATTTTGTGTAATCTCCACGGCATTTGTACTCCAGGGAGTGATCATTTCCTTTCTCGGCCCGATATAAAATCCGTCAAGTGTTTTTTTATCTAAATATTCCGCATCACCGAAAAGCCATTTCAATTTTTTAATGTCTTCTCCATTAAACATCGTTAGGGAGCCGACAGCATAGAAGTTATTGTTTTTCCCTTTAAAAAAGATTACCATTGGGACGAAGTGTTAGATATGTTTTTTAAAAGTCTCATCATTTTGCAAAGGTAAAAATGTAACCATTAACCAAATAATCAGACAGAGTATTTTATTCACACCCTTGTAACCTGATCCCATGACAGCTTAATAGAAATTTAACATTTTGATAAATAAAAAACATTACTTTTGCGCCCTGAAAAATTCAAACTAACAACTAACTAATTAATTTTTAAAATTTTGCGTTATGAATCAAGTACATGAGAATTTAAAGAAGAGTTGCCAGGAAGCGTTACAAACATTTCAGAAATTGAACAAGGAAGAGTACAGAAATATCCAATCCAAACTTGAGTGGTGCATAGGAAGTTACGAAAACGACCAAAATCCTTCAGGTCTGTTCGATGTGGGTATCAAATCTCTGGATGTTTTGAAAGGTGTTAAAGCCAAACAGCCTAAGCTGGTGACGAAAAAGGTCATTGACAGTCTTGAGAAATCAATCCTGAATTTCAGCTAAAAAGACTGATCATCTGAAGAACAAAGGGAGGTGTAATTGCCTCTTTTTTTTTGACAGGCATATTTACGGCGATTTTTTTGTTTTACTTCGTGTAATGAAAATTTGCGTTTTTCGTTTATTAAGTTGTCAGGCAGAATAACCAATCATATGTGACGATGGATTTACAAAATGAGGTATTAATTTCAGATCGCGTAAGCATCCTCAGAGAGGTAGAAATATTCTCTGAAACCTCCGTCAATGTGCTGATGGAAATTGCACCCTTCCTCAAAGAAATGAATATTAAGCAGGGGCAAAATGTGTTTAAAAAAGGAGAAGATGGTGATGCAATGTTTATCATCAGGTCAGGAGCCGTCAGGGTGCACGATGGCAATCATGTAATTTCACGACTAAGAGCCGGTCAGGTGTTTGGCGAATTTGCCTTGTTTGACAATGAATCCCGTTCAGCCTCAGTTACCGCTGACGAACCCACCAACCTGCTTAAATTAGAGCAAAATGACTTTTTTAAAGTCATGATGAATAAAGTGGAGGTCACCAAGGGGGTATTAAGAAAGGTTCTGAAGCGAATCCGCGAAATGAATGAATTAGAAGGAAAGCTGGCAAAGAGTTACCTCAGCATTCAGAAGCAAAAAAACGAAATTGAGGAGCAGAACGCCAGCATTATTGAACAGAAGAAAGAGCTTGAAACAACCAATCAGCAACTCGTCAGCCTCAATGAAGAAAAAAATCAATTGATCAGCATTGTTTCACATGGACTCAGAAATCCGCTTACCAGCAGCCTTTGTGTTATTGATTTATTTGAACACGAATCTGAAAACCTAACAGCAGATCAGCGGGAATATATCCGGCTTATTCATAGCAGCCTCCGGCGGATGAACAGCCTCATCAATCAAACACTCGATATTGATATTATTGAGCTTCAACGAAACAAGCTAAAGTTGCAAAAGATCAATCTTGCCGACCTGTTAAGACAAATAGAAAGCAGTTTTAAATATACTCTGTCACTGAAAAAACTTGATATTGAGATGTCACTGGAAGATTTGTTCATCGAAGCCGATAAGAATTTCATTTATCTCGTTTTTGACAACCTGCTTTCAAATGCCATCAAATTTTCACCTTCCAACAAAAAGATATTCATCGAACTGATGAAAGAAGATTCGATGGCAAGGGTGGAGATCAGCGACGAAGGTCCGGGTATCAGCCAGGAGGCATTGCAAACCTTATTTGACAAACCACAGGCTCACGATCGCCAGACGGATAAAACAGGTCTTTCGATCGTTAAAAAATATGTGGAGGCGATGAATGGTGAATTACTTTGTAAAAGCAGGCAGGGACAGGGAACCACATTTATTGTTCAGTTCAAGGCAGTTTGATTCCGGCTGGTTTAATCATTAACACATTCTTACAATCATTTCGCTCCAATCTGACCTGTTATTCACAAGAAATTTGTTTTCTGCACCATCCTTGGTGATGATGTTCAGTCCGTTTGAAAAAAGAAAACGGTTGTTATAAAACATTACATCTTTAATCTCGCCGGGTAGTATTTGTAAATCCGGATGAGTCTGCCCATTAGGTTCGGGTTTGAAATATATTCGTTGGTTGGTGAGGATAAGTTTTCCTTTGATGGTGTTGCCGGTTGAAACACAGTCGCTGTTGCCTGCTTTGATTACTGTTTCGTTGGGATTCATTTCTATTTTCATGGCAGAGGGATTATTTTGACTAAAACTTTATTTTATAATGATTATTATCTGGATTTTCTAAGTAGTTAAAATGTTATTTGATATAAATATGACGACAAAACCTCATTATTGTTACAACAGTTTTTACAAAATAAACTTTATCGAAAACAGAAATGTTAATTCATATTTGGCGAATTGATTCCTTGGTTATTCGGAATTTTAAAACGAAATATCGTCTGCATCCATAAATTCATTTCAATTGTTAATCGTGGGAAATTAACAGATGGTGAAGATTTGCTGGAGTAATGACATTGAAATTTTCCGGTTTGTACTTTTGATTAAAGCTTACCGGAATTTTTAATTTTCCTTTTTGATTCCATTTAAATTCGAAAGCAGAAATTCTTCCACCAATTTCTTCAATAAGGTCTATTTCAGCTCCATCGTAAGTACGCCAAAAATAAGAATTGATTTTAATGTTCATATAACTGTTGATTTTGATCCTTTCACTCATGCAAAAGTTTTCCCAAAGAATACCAATATCCTTCCTGTTTTCGACAGCATTGAAATTCCCGGTCAGGGCATTCATAATTCCGTTGTCGAAAAAATAATATTTCCGGCTTTTTTTAATTTCGTTTCGCAGATTGCCACTGTAAGATGTAAGAGAGAAAATTACAAAACTTTTTTCAAGAAGATCAAGATATTTTTCAATGGTTTGCCGTGTTACTCCAAGTAAACCTGATAATTCATTTACCGATACCTGTGATCCTACCTGAAGCGCAAGCGCTCTAAGAAGTTTTCGGATAACTGCAGGATTTTTTACCTGTTCATAAATCAGGATATCCCTGAAAAGGTAATCACTGCTTAATTCATTTAATTTTGTTTGCTGATATTTTTCTTCAATATCAATAATGCCGGGATAGGTTCCAAATACTAAGAACCTGTTGAGGTTGTTCAGGTTCCATAACCAGTTGCTTTTTTCTTCAGTTTCTTTAAGAGATAAAGGGTATAACCTGAATTTGATATTTCTTCCTGTAAGTGGTTCCGCTATCTTATTGGCAAGATCGAAACTACTTGACCCAGTAGCAATAATTTTATATTCAGGCAATTCATCATAAATTATCTTCAAAACACTGCCAATATCAACTATTTTCTGGGCTTCATCCAGACCGATAATCCGATTCCTGCCAAACAAAGCCTTAATTGATGAAATATTTTTGCTTTCGAGGACATTTGCCACAACAGGAAGTTCGCAGTTCAGGATAAGTGAATCTTTATGGCTATCCAACAACGATTTTAGTAAAGTTGTTTTCCCAACCTGCCTTGCACCGTACAATATCAGGATTTCCCTTTTATCAAGCCAGTTTTGGATGTTATTGATAAGTAACCTGGGATACATAATAAGCCTAAGTTTGTATTTTATTTTGCAATATTAAGCCAAATTCTGCAAATTATCTATAAAAATTACGCTTAATTTTAACAAGGTGTTGTTAATTTACATGTATTCAGAATAAAAAATATTTCTATTGAGTCTTTAACAATACCGAAATTTTTTAGTTATTCTTCTTTATCAGTTTGAGCGTTACTTTGGTTTATCACCTCCATCACCCCTTTAAACTTTTCGTTGGGCACCGGCAGGGAAAGCACATAGTGTTTTAATTTCCATTGACCATCTTTTTTGGAAAGCACCCCCGAACCGCGAAATATCCCGCCGGTGAATTGTAAGAGTTCGTCAAACCAGGCAAATGAAGGGTCGTCAAAGATATAGATATTTCTTTTTGTGGCAGCAAAATTCCAGGTCTTGCCTTTATCGAAATACGGTTTCGACCATTCAAAGAACTCCTGTTTTGTCCAGATTTCGGTGGCGTCTGTTCCGATGTAAATGCCATCTTCATCTATACCGTCAAAATAAGCAGTCTGGTCAGCATTTGCAGCTGCCATGTGCCATTTGTTTAACATTTGGTTGATTTCATCCTTCTCTTTTTGCTGAGCAGATATGATATAAGGAATAAGTAAAAACAACAATTGTAAAATGCTTTTTGTTCTCATTTTCTTTTTTTAAAATTTATTCATATTTTAATGAATCCACCGGATTTTTTCTTGACGCTTTTATGGCTTGAAAGAGGATCGCAGCATAAGCTATAATAATTGCAATTATGCCGCTCACGGCAAAAATCCACCAGGCAACATTGGTTCGAAAAGCAAAATTTTGCATCCATTTATCCATTCCAAACCAGGATAACGGAATAGCAATGACGATGGCGATAACAACCATCCGTGCCGATTCCTTTGACAACAATATCAATATTTCCGGAATGCTTGATCCTAAAACTTTTCGTATTCCGATTTCCCGGGTTCTTTGCTCGGCCGTAAAAGAGGACAATCCGAATAAACCAAGTGCAGCAATGAAGATGGCCAAGATGGTAAAATATATAAACAACCGGCTCATGTTAACCTCTGCTTTGTACATTTCTTCATACTTTGTCTGCTGCATAAAATATTCAAACGGATAATCCGGATACAATGCTTCCCATTTGGATGAGATTACCTCCAACACCTGTTGTTGATTTTCAGGATTAATTTTTATGGCCAGATACCGAATACGCTTCGGCTGGTTCATAATAATCAGGGGCATCACTTTTTCGTGGAGAGAGGCAAAATTAAAATCCTCAACTACACCAACAATTTTTAATGGATATCCCTCTTCGCCTTCATTTCCAGGGATAAAAATTAATTTACCCAAAGGATCCTGCCAACATAATTTATCCTGATATGCCTTGTTAATGACAATGGCGTTTGAATCAGCAATGCTGTTTTCGAAAAAATTTCTCCCTTTCAAAAACCGGACATTAAAAACATTCAGGTAATTTGGATCGGTCTGGATGTTTAACAAAAGGATCATATCATCATCGCTTCCTCCTTCTGGATAAAACCCCCTTCGCTGCTGAAAATTGCCCAGGTAGGAAGAAGAACCAGTTACGTCAAGAACACCGGGTAAGTTTTTCATTTCTGCTTTCAGAGAATTGTAATTTGTTGTCATGGAACTGCTTCGAAGTGCAATAATTACAAGGTTTTTATTATCAATACCTAGATCTTTATCGCTTATATATTTTAATTGACGAAAAATCAGCAGGGTTGATGCCACCAGAAACACAGAAATGATAAATTGGATAATTACCATTACATTTCTGAAACCGGATTTTTTTGTGTTGTTGGTAAAGAATCCTTTTAAAACAGAAACCGGTTCAAAGCGTGATAAATAAACGGCCGGATAGCTGCCAGCCAAAAATCCAACAAGCAATACAATTGCAATGATGAATAACAAATAATTCCATTTCAGTAATATACCTATGGTGAAATTATTACCAGTTAAATTGTTAAATACGGGCAAGGCAAGATAAAATAATGCAATTGAAAGTATCAAACCAATGAATACAACAATTACCGATTCCATAATAAATTGCCTGAACAGCATTTCTTTGTTTGCTCCAAACACTTTACGGAGACCTACCTCTTTTGAGCGTTTCGCTGATCGGGCCGTAGAAAGGTTAATAAAATTAATGCAAGCTATTATCAGGATCAGTATGGCAACTGCCGAAAAAATATAAATTATAGAAATGTCACTATTTGTTTTAAGCTCATGCAGGATATTGGAGTGTAAATATATACTGGTAATGGGCTGGAGAAAAATTTCATACGTTCCCCCTATTCGCGCCAGCTCCTCTCCCATATGCCGTTTTACAACGTCATTCATCTTCAATTGCAAATCATTAATATCCGTGCCCGGATAAGTCTTCACATAATTTAATGTAGTGTAGGCATAAAGTGATTGAAGCAAATTTTTGAACCGTTCATTTTGGTATAATGTGGAAAACGATACAAGAATATCAAAATCGAGGTGGGTTTTTTTATCCGTGTCTTTTACGATTCCGGTAACAGTATAATTTTGTTCATTGTTCCATTTTATATTTTTCCCAATAGGATTAAGATCACCAAAAAATTTTTTTGCCATTTTTTTGGTAAGCACAATGGAATTCGGATGAATTAATGCAGTTTTGGGATCCCCAGATAAAACATCGAAGGAAAATATTTCAAAAAAAGAGGAATCAGCATATAAAATATTTTCTTCATAAAAGGATTTATCGTCTGTTCTTAACAAAGTCATCGTTCCTTCGCGAAGCCGCGTATAACCATTAATTTCATGAAGTTCACTTTTCAGTATGCCAGCCAACGGCCCCCCTGTAACGGCAGCCTCAAATTCATTCCCCGAAATGCTTGCTTTGACAGCCAAACGAAAGATATTATTTGCATCTTTAAAATGATCATCATAACTCAATTCCGTTATTACGTGAAGCAAGATTAAAAAACTACATGCCAGGCCAATTGACAGCCCGGAAACATTGATGATTGAAAAAAATTTTTGTCGGGTAAGGTTTCGAAAAGCAATGATGAAGTAATTCCTGAACATCTTGATAATTATTAATTTATCTGACGCACTATTTATAAAATGGTTTTTGCTCATTCATATTTTATAGTATCTACGGGATTCGCCAGGGCTGCATGAAGTACCTGGTAAAAAATGGTAATCATAGAAATCGCGGAAGTAATGCAAAAAGTCAATACGAAAATCCAGACACTGATACCTGTCCGGTATTCAAATAGCTGCAACCATTTATCCATAGCCCAATAAGCAAATGGCCAGGCAAGAATGTTAGCCATGATCACCCATTTAGTAAAATCGGTGGAGAGCAGGGTAAGTATATTATGATTACTTGCGCCGTACACTTTCCGGATGCCGATTTCTTTTCTTTTCTGTTCACCTGAATAATTTGCAAGGCCAAAGAGTCCCAGGCAGGCAATGAAAATTGCAAGTATTGAAAAAGATAAAAATGTCTCTCCTGTTTTGTTTTCAGAAGCATAGGCATTCTCTACATCGGTATCAAGAAAAATATGTGCATAAGGTTGGTTGGGTAAAATATCGTACCATTTTTTTTCAATGGCGTCCAGCGTGGACAGCAGGTTTTGCGGAGCTAACCGAATGGCTAAGTAATAATAGCCACCCCAGGGTTTCAAAGTAATAAGCAAGGGTTCGATTTTGGTATGAAGCGTTGAAAAATGAAAATCTCTTATCATCCCTATCACTTTATGCTCGCCATCGCGCATAATCTTTTTCCCGACAGGATCAGACCAACCAAGCTTTTTTGCCAATGTTTCATTGATCAAAAATGCTTCGCCATCTGTGGCATATTCCTTCGAAAAATTCCTGCCGGCGACTATGGGAATTTTCATCACATCAAGAAAATCGTAATCCACGTCCAAAGCATGGATCATCAGCGGTTCTTCATAACCTTCCGGAAAATATCCATTGCTGGTGAGTCCGTAACCGGGCATTCCGGTTGAAGCGCCGGTAGCGATCACTCCCGGTATATTTCTGATTTCCGATTTCAGGATTTCAATTTTATCTCTTGCTCCGGGATCGTGCAGTCGTCAAATAAATGACATTTTCTTTGTTATATCCAAGATCTTTTTGGTTGATGTATTTCATCTGCGTGAACACCAGCAAGGTAAACAATATCAATGCTGCCGATATAAAAAACTGGAAAACAACCAGGATGTTACGCAACACAGGTTTTCCGGAACGGACATTAAAATCGCTTTTGATGATTTTTACAGGCTGATAACTTGCCATGAAAAAGGAAGGATAGCTTCCAGCCAGCAGGCCAACCGCAAAGGTCAGGATTAGTATTCCGGCAATAAATCCCATATTTTCAACCTTGAACAGATGAAGGTCGGTATTCACCAAGCGGTTGAATTCTGGTTGAAAAATTTCGATCAAAATAATGGCTCCAATCAATGCAATAAAACTTGTGGTTATGGATTCTCCCAGAAATTGCCGGATGATTTGTTTCCGGTCGGCCCCCACAACTTTTCGGATACCAACCTCTTTTGCTCTCTTGGTTGAGCGTGCTGTCGCCAGATTCATAAAGTTGATGCAGGCAATGATCAAAATAAAAATTGCAATAGCTGTAAATACATAAATCATGGGCAGGTTACCCCTGTTTTCAATATCATAATCCAGGTTTGAACGGAGATGAAGATCTTTAAGTGGCTGTATTAATAAATAGAGTGTTATTCCAACCTGTTTGTATTTGTAATTGATATGTTTTTCGAGGAAATCAGGAAATTTGGTTGCAAATGTTTTAAGATTGACGTTTTCTGACAGCTTCACATAAGTGATATAATTCCATCCCCCATCCCAATCCAAATAAACATTGGGTTGATTGTAAAGCGTACTGAATGAGATCAATGCATTAAATTGAATGGTTGAGTTTACCGGAGGGTTTTCGGCAACACCTGTTACCAAAAGATTATCTTTGTTATTGAACCGGATAAATTCGCCTACGGGATTTTCCGAACCGAAAATTTGTTCGGCGAGCTTTCGTGATAAAACGACTGTATTGGGCTCGGATAAGACAGTTGTCGGATTGCCAGAAAGAAGCTTAAATGAAAAAATGTTAAAAAAAGATGAATCGGCATAGCTGATTTGTGAAGTAAAGGAATGGTTGTTTTGCCATGTAAAGAATCCATCGCTGGGATTTGACAACCTAACCATTTCTTCCACTTCCGGGAATTCTTCAAGCATGGATGGACCAACAGCAGCGGTCGTTAATGCCGAGGAGGTCATTTCGCCGGATTGTTCTTCAATGATATTGACCCTAAAAAGGGTTTCTTTGCCAGTATGAAAACGATCAAAACTCAGTTCGTTTTTTACAAACAACAGGATCAGGATGCTGCATGCCAATCCTATAGAAAGTCCTAAAATATTTATGGCAGAATAGACTTTGTATTTCATCAGCATTCTGCCAGCTGTTTTTAGGTAATGGTGGATCATAAAATTGATTTTACAATTTTCGGGATTAAAAATTCCGATAAGGAAAGCGTCATCCTACAAGTCACCCCTTCTTCTGAACATGAGCGGAATATTGCCATCGTCTGGAGCACCAATTTCCACCAACTCCCAGTCTTTTTCTTTTTCCTCGATAAAATGCTTCAGCACGGTCACTTTGTCGTTGGGTGGTACCTGGCGCTTTTCCCAGTTGAGCAATTCAACTTTATAGTGGATAGTGCGTTTTTTTCCGTTGATGCTAACCTCGATTTCCACATTTTGTTCGGGTTCAATTTCCGGAATAAGAATTACAACCTCTCTCATAGTTTTAGTATATAAGATTTTTGTTTCACCAGTCTATCCCCCTTATATTCCTGTAAAACGCTTATTTAATTACATGCCTGAAATAGATTTTACTTACAATTTCCCACCCCTCCTCAAATTTATAGAGCGATAAATAATCCGTAAAAATCATGTTCCCACCTTTGTACAATTCTATTTTTACCATAGCTGCATTTCCAGTAACATCAATAAGAGGAAATTTACAAGTGACGACTTGATCCTCTTTGGGCGGATCAGGATTCTCTTTCAGCTTTTTCTGATGGTACTCAATCCAACTGTAAATAGGCCATTTGGTCAGTTCGTTATCCTTTATGCCCAAAAGCTCAAAGCCGGGATGAAATCCGCTTTCAATGTCGGCAGACGGAGCCTTTGTTCTGCAAACCATCCACATAGGCTGTCTGGATTACTTTCTTTATCGCTTCTTGTTCTTTGTCGTCCTGAGCTGATAAAGCAAAGGGTATCAGAATCAGGATAACCGCCAATAATCTGATTTTTTTCATGGCTAAACAGTTACCGTGTTTACTCTTCCTTTAATATTTTCATTAATGATCTGTCCGTCGAATAGGCGAATAATGCGTTGTGCATATTCAGCATCGCGCTGTGAGTGGGTTACGATTATCAGGGTGGTGCCATTTTGGTTCAGTTCTTCCAGCATATTCATCACCTCTTCGCCGTGAGCAGAATCGAGGTTACCGGTCGGCTCATCAGCAAGGATCAGCTTGGGCTTGGCAACAACGGCCCGTGCAACGGCAACACGCTGCTGCTGTCCGCCCGATAGTTGTAATGGAAAATGCTTTTTCCTGTGGCTGATCTTCATGTATTCGAGCACTTCTTCCACACGCGTTTTTCTGTCTGACGATTTCATGCCCAAATAAATTAGCGGAAGTTCGACATTCTCAAATACAGTCAGTTCGTCAATGAGGTTAAAGTTTTGAAAAACAAAGCCAATGTTTTCCTTTCTTAGTTTCGCCCTGTTTCTTTCAGTGTAATTTGACACTTCCGTATCAAGAAAGAAATAATTTCCGCCGCTTGGGTTATCAAGTAGCCCCAGAATATTTAACAGCGTTGACTTCCCGCAGCCCGAAGGTCCCATAATGGCTACAAATTCTCCTTGTTTAATCTCAAAGGTTACCTGGTTCAGGGCAGTGGTTTCCACCTCATCCGTCCTGAAGATTTTCGTTAGGTTTTCTGTTCTGATCATGATATATGTTTTTAAAATTGTTTGTTTGTTTTATATTGCATGGAGCCTGGCGCATGGAGCCTTGTGCTACCTTCTAAATCAAGGTTTTTCGAAATTTGGATACTTTTCTACTGAAGTGTTCTAAATTTTCATATAATTCTTCCTTTTCCTGTTCTGAAACCAAATTTCTTCTGAGTAAGATAACAAGAACATTTGCACACTCGTAAATTGAGCGATGCGTATAGTTAAGGAATCTGGAAAAATCGAGATTTGAAACAGAACCTGATCCTTCTGAAATATTATTTGACAAACTCATTCCTGCACCATCAAGCTGTTCGGCAAACCTAAATCTTTTTTGTTCTCTGAGCCTGTCGGCAATATCAAATAACCTGTCCCCAATTTCGATTGCCATTTTCCATATTTCCAAATCTTCGAATCTAAACCTTGCCATAAATCAGTTCTATTTATTTTATTTATTTAAATTCTCAAATGTCTTTTCTCCAGGCTCCCTTTTCCTCGCTCCATGCTCCACGCCCTACGCTACTTAAACACCAGTTTTTCCTTTGCCCCAAATGAATCGTACGATGAAATAACGACTTGCTCGCCGGGCTCAAGACCTTCCATCACTTCATAGTAATTTGTGTTTTGCCGTCCGATCTTTATTTTTCGCTTGGTTGCAAATTCCCCGGAGCCATCAACAATATAAATCCAGTTCCCGCCTGTTTCCTGGAAAAAACCACCCCGCTTCACGATAACAGCATCCGTCGGACTGCTGAATGAAAGCCTGACCTGAAGGGTTTGTCCTCTCTTGATCTGGCTTGGTTCTTCTCCGTTAAAAAAAAGATCTACCTGGAATGAACCATTGGTAACGTCGGTATAAATTTTACTGATGGCTAACCTGTAAGGTTTGCCTGCAAAATCGAATTCAGCTTCTTGTCCGATGTAAACCCTCGAAACGTAGCGCTCATCAATATTTGCCCTTAGTTTGAATCCTTCCGCCAGGTCAATGGTTCCGAGGTGTTCACCGGCGGCTTTGGTTTCGCCAATCTCAGCACTGAACGATGACAACTGCCCTTCGATGGGCGCTTTGATATAAAGATTTTCGATAGTTGTTTTCAGCAGTCCCAGGTTATTGTGCATCCGGCTGATGGTGGCATCAATATTTTTGCTCCGGCTTGCGGCTGAGATCGAATCGAGTTTTTTCAACTCAAGCGAAATTTGCATTTGTTTCAATGTAAAATTGTAATCACGCAGGGCATCTTCGAATTCCTTTTTTGAAATAACCTCATCCTTAAATAGCTGTTTTTTGCGTTCAAAATCAAGGGTAGTTTTATCCATTGTATATTGCAGGTCAACTATTTCGCTTTGCCTGATAAATTTATTTTGTTCAAGACCGATCTTGGTATTCTCAAGGTTATTGATGGCTTCGTAAATGCGGGTTTCTGTTTCCATCTGACTCAGCTCCATGTTGGTGTTCGAAAGCTTCAGGATGGTATCTCCCCTTTTGAGCAATGCGCCATCTTCTACAAAAATCTTTTCAACAAACCCACCCTGAACGGCATCAATGTAAATCGTGTTCTTCGGAAGCACAACACCGTCAATGGGTATGAACTCCTGGAATTTATCAGCCTGAACCGTTGCAATGGTGATTTGTGCTTTGTCAACATAAAGTTTGCTGCGCTTGTCCCTCAGCAGGAGCAAATAAAGCAGAAAGATCAGGAAGATGCTGATTCCGGCAATATTCAGTATCTTTCGGGTCGTCCATTTTTTCTTTTCGATTATTTTATCCATTCCCATAATCCGGTAATTAATTTCTTTTTCAAATGATTACTTTCAAAACGAGGCACAATTGCAAACTTATCCAAAAGGGTTTTCCGGAAGTTTTCCAATATTATGCCACGAATCCCAAAAGTATGAATAACAAGCTGTTAATAAACATGCTTTTTTTAACATTTATTAACATTGTTCGGCGGCGGGCAATTGGCGTACAGTTGCGAACAGGAAATAAAGGAATTGCCTTTGAGTGACTAAAGTGAGCTAAAGTGATTAAAGTTGCAGGGAACCTGGGGCAAGGAGAAAAGCAAATTGGGCATTTGGCAAATGTGGCTGATGGTTTAAAAACAATTATTTTTACTGCTTTAAAGTCAGAATACTATATAAAAACATTCATACAAATACAACCAAATTTGGGTGGGGTAGAATGATATTGTCATACATGTAAGATGATTAGGTTCATAGCTGGAAAGATTTACGAGCAAGAATTTCATTATCAGATTAAGATTTTGTAAATTTGCATTGAGATAAATAACTAAATGATTCACAATGCCAAAGATTTTTGAATTCCTGGGGATTCAGATTTTTTTCTACTCAAATGAGCATGAACCGATGCATTACATGCAAAAAAAGGAGAGTTTGAGAGCAATGCAGAGTTCTATATCATAAATGGAGAGATTTCTGAGATAAAGATTACAAATATAAAAGGAGCAAAACCGTTAAAAGGAAAGGACTTGAAGAATTTTGAAATTTTTCTTGAGAAATACGCAGACAAGATAGTTGATAATTGGATAAACTATTTTGTATATCACAAAGATGTTGAATTTGAGAAAATAACACAACGATTATCATGAGAATATTAGTAGATTATAAAGAGCAAGAATCGGGGTTTGACAATTTAAAAATAGATTCTGCGAGATATTTATCAGATTATGCGATTAGGATAAAATTTAGTGATGGTGTTGATAGACTAGTTGACTTTAAACCCTTTTTATCTAAATCACTACATCCATCTATTAAAAAATATCTTGATGAGAAAAAATTTTCAAATTTTAGTTTAACCAATGGAAATCTCAACTGGAATGATTACGACCTAATTTTTCCAATTTGGGATTTATACATTGGTAAAATTGATTCAAAATAAGCCACGAAACCAAAACACCTGGTATATAACATGCGCGTTCAGCAGTTTTCGAAAGTTTTCAGCTCTTAAAAAAAGTTGATGTAACCCGATAGGTAAGCGCTTTGCAATCCAGCACAACACTTTCCATAATCCGTTGAGTTAACTTTTTCTGCATAGCTCCATGAAAAACCCCCCAACTTCTATCAGGGTCTACGTTCAAATTATGAATGTCATTAAAAAATCCTCATTAACCATAACTCCTTTTCCACAAGGCTTTAAAGACCATACTAAAATATTATTTGTTTCCTGATAAAGAAACATTTATCTTTGCATAAACTTTAACTAAGTGACTGAAAAGTTTCAAGTTCGGTTTTTAGAAGAAGCTGCCGGGTTTCTTGACAGCCTTGACGAAAGCGCAAGAGATAAAGTTATCTACAACATTCAAAAGGCAAGATTTTCTAATAACAAAGAACTGTTCAGGAAACTGAAGAACGAAATTTGGGAATTCAGGACTTTGTTTAACAGAACCCATTACAGACTTTTTGCTTTTTGGGACAAGACAGGAGAAGCAGAAACAGTTGTAATTTCAACTCACGGACTAATTAAAAAGACAGACAAGACCCCAGGTGCTGAACTGGAAAAAGCAGAGAAAATCAGGAAACTTTATTTTGAAAGGAAAAACAATGAAAAATAAACCATTAAAAACAATTAGCCTGGACGAAGTTACCGACAAATATATCGGAAAGCCAGGTACTCCAAAGCGTGAAGCATTTGAAAACGAATTGCGGCTCGACTTGCTTGGCGAAGCCATCAAACAAGCCAGAAAAGAACGGCATTTGACACAAGAAGAACTTGGGCAATTAGTTGGTGTTAAGAAATCGCAAATTTCCAAGTTAGAAAACAGCCTGACAGATGCCCGGTTTGAAACAATAATTAAAGTGTTTAAAGCATTGAACGCTAAGGTTAATTTTAATGTTGAATTGCTTAATCAGACGGTTAAATTGGCTTGAAATAAAGGAAAACCTATTCTGCCCTCTCCTATCTAAATCGCTTCAGCTAATAGATAACCCCCAACTTTAGTCACTCTAGCTCACTTTAGTCAATTTAGTCACTTTTTCTTGTTAATCATTTAACAATTTCTATTTTTGACCCCTCAGAAAAGTTTGAAATAGCTATGTATAAAATAGAAGAGCACCCCATACTCGAAGTGCCACAGGCTGAGAAAGTCAGCTTTACTTTCAACGGCAGTATTGTAACCGGCGAAAAAGGATTCACCATTGCTGCCGCCCTGCATCAATCAGGTTTTCCGGTTCACAGCCACAGTCTCAAAGACCGTAACCGAAGTCTTGAATGCGGCATTGGCAAGTGCGGCGCCTGCGAAATGCTGGTGAATGGTGAGGTGAAAAGGATTTGTATAACCAAAGTTGATGGTGTAAAGGAGGTGAGTGAAATTCCTGCGGAATACACTCCCGAACCCATAAAAGTTCACAAAGAAAAAGCTGTCAATGTATTTAAAACCACAGTTGCAATCATCGGAGCAGGACCTGCAGGACTTGCCGCTCGCGAGGAACTAAATAAGCATAATATTGAAAACATTGTCGTTGACAACAATGATAAGATCGGTGGGCAGTTCACCATGCAAACCCACCAGTTTTTCTTTTTCGAAAAAGAAAAGAAATTCGGAGGGATGCGCGGATTTGACATCGCCAAAACATTAGCAGGCGATGATACCTCCGGAATTTTCCTCGATTCAACGGTATGGGACATACTTGAGGGGAACCGGTTGGCGCTAAAAAATATCCGGACCAACGAAATTTATTATGTGGATGCTGAATACCTGGTGATCGCCACTGGTGCCGTTCCCTTTATGCCTACATTCGAAAATGATGATTTACCGGGCGTTTACACAGCTGCAGTTGTTCAGAAAATGATGAACAATGAGTTTACGCTGCTGGGTAAAAATGTATTGACAGTTGGCGCCGGGAACATCGGCTACCTCACTTCATACCAATTGATGCAGGCTGGCGCTCATGTGAAAGCGATTGTAGAAGCTCAACCCAACGAAGGCGGATTTCCGGTTCAGGCAAACCGGGTCAGAAGGCTGGGTATTCCGGTAATTTTATCACACATTCTGTTGAAAGCCATTCCCAACGAAGACCATACGGGAATTACCGGAGCCGTTGTTGCAGAATGTGAAAATTTCAAACCTATCCCTGGCACAGAGAGAGTGATAGATGGAATTGATGCCATCAACATCTGCACCGGTCTCGTTCCTGACGACCAGTTGCTGATAAAAGGGAATGAAATTTTCGGACGAAGGTGTTTTGGCGCTGGTGACGCCATCCGCATCGGCGAAGGTACAAGCGCCGTCCTGCGCGGAAAGCAGGTGGCTTATGAAATCCTTGAGGATATGGATAAACCCTACAAATACGAGGATTTTCTCGCTGTATCCAAAGAGTACATTGACTCCCAGCAACACCCGACAAGAGTGATTGAAGAGCCTTTTATTCCGACTAAGGAGCGGATGCTTGAAAAGCCTTTTGTTCAGATTGACTGCCTGTATGGATTTGCCTGCAATCCGTGTGAATTCGCCTGTCCGCATGGAGCCATTACAAAAACATCCACCAGCACTGTTCCTAAAATTGATTTTGCAAAGTGCATTGGCTGCATGGATTGCGTGTATCAATGTCCGGGATTGGCTATATTTGGATATAACCTTAATAAAGACTGGCTTTTCCTGCCGATTGAATATGAGGTTCACGAAGGGGAAGAAGTTTTTCTGGTTGACAATAACGGAAAAATTCTTGGGGAAGGCGTTATCGTTAAAATCCTGAGAAAAAGCAATAAAACGAACATAGCAAGGGTGCAGGCATTGGATGTGACGGGAGAAAATCTGGTAGCGGTAAGAGGTTTTATTGTAAAGACTGATATCCCCGAACCCATTGAATTCAAAAACGCGGAAGAAGTAGCATCCGAAACTTATGTTTGCCATTGTGATGACGTTAGGCTGAATGAAATACTGGATGTGGTGGGCGACCGTAAGTTTATTTCGGTTGATGAAATCAAGCACACTACCCGCCTTGGAATGGGTGCCTGCCGGGGCAAGAGATGTATCCCACGGTTAAAGCAAACCATTCGTTCTCATGGTATTTCTATCGTTGGAGAACCTACACCCCGCGGACCGCTTTCGAACCAGATTGCGATGGGAGATCTTTATCCGAAGGAAGTACATGAAAAAATCATCGTTAGCACCAATGGAAATCAACCCAGAAAAGAAAAAGTCCAGGCCCTGGTTGCCGGCGGTGGAATAGGAGGTTCGGCTTTGTTCAGGTATTTGGCTGAAGCCGGAAAGGAACCTGTACTGATGAATTACGGGCGCGGCGCTTCGTGGCGTAATATCGCCGGTGGAAGACCTAATTTCAGCCTTCCGGAGCTTTCTGATATTGCGGTTCATAACCTTGAAATTTTTAAGGAACTTCATAAAATAAAGAATATTGATTTTCATCCGATCAACTATGTGACTTTTGCCCATGATGAGCAGATGTACAAAGCGTTAGAAGTCTCTATGGCATGGTCGGATGCAAGGATGATCGAACCAAAGGATTTCAGGAAAGAGATTTCATCACATATCAATCCCAAACTTGAAACTTACATTGCCGCATTGATCACGAAAAACTGCTGGCAGGCAACACCCGGTAAAGTCATTGACCTGATCAGGAGGATTGGCATACAGAATGGCGGAAAGATACTTGAAGATTGCAAGTTGACTGATGTGAGGAAAGAAGGCTCAAAATATTATGTGCTGGTAAAGGATCACGAAAAGAAGTACGTCGAATTTGAAACGGAAATTTTCATCAATGCTTTGGGACCGGAAGGAGATAAATTTGCCAGGCAACTCAATATCGAAACGGGAATTTATCCTGTAAAACACCAGGCATTTATCACCCGAAGGCTGCCGATGCTGGGAAACAACGGAATTCCATTACCCATGATCATTGACCGAAGAAGATACAAAGGATTTTCGGCAGTATATGGACAGCAATTAGCTGAAACGGGTCAAATCATCGGTTGTGCATCACCCGCAGTGGAACCGCCCGAAACCGGTTCGAACCTGAAGATCAACTCCAAAGATTTTATCGAAATCGCCTCTGAGGTATTTGTAAACTGGATACCTGAATTGTCGTCAGTGGGTTTTCAGGCTGTATGGGCAGGATATTATGTGGAACCAAGGATGATCATTGATCCTGAGTTGGGACTATTTATCGGCTTAAGGGGACAGGGTTATATGCTTGGGCAATACCTTGCTAAGATGTACGTGGATAAACTTACCGGCAAAGATGTTCCATCATATTTTGAACGATTATCGGTAAAAGGTGACGGGATGCCCGAAAAGGCATTCAAGTAGTTCAAGGTTCATCTCGCGTTCCACGAGTCAGGTTTCAGGTTTGAAGATTGGAAATTTATTGAGATATATTTTGTTTTTATGGTCAATTAATTTCTACCAATTTCAATGAATATCCTACTCATACTTAATCGCCTCAACAGGATTGCGTGAAGCCACTTTGATAATATAAAAGCTGATAGTTCCCAAACCAACTACAAATGCAACCGCGCCGGCTAAAACAAAGGTGAACCATTGGGGCTCACGGTAATAAACGAAGCTGCTTTCGAGCCAGATGTTCAGGCGCCACC
The DNA here is from genome assembly GCA_963840975.1 of uncultured Bacteroidales bacterium. Classification (GTDB taxonomy): domain Bacteria; phylum Bacteroidota; class Bacteroidia; order Bacteroidales; family JAADJA01; genus JAADJA01. Next base: position 572,601 of record CAWJBC010000002.1, read on the forward strand.
AGGATAAAGGAATAGCGAGGATAAATGCAATCAGTATAAGGCGGGCAAAATCTTTATATAGCAGCAATAAAATGTTCGCAATGGTAGCTCCGTGCACTTTCCTGATACCGACTTCTTTTGTCTTTTGTTCGGCAATGAATGAAGACAACCCCAGCAATCCAAGCAATGCAATAAATAGGGTGATCAGCGTAGTGATCCTGATAAGTGCGGCGATTTTATCTTCGGCTGTGTACATTTCGTCCATTGATTCGGTCATGAGTTGATAACTGAACGGTTGCTTTGCTCCAAATGCAGTCCATTTTTGTTCGATGAAATCCAATGTTCTATCCATGGTGCCTGGATTCACTCTGCACGTAAGAAAAAAACCCGGCTGTTCCTGCAGGAAAAAGATAAATGGCTCGATGGCATTGTGCAGCGATTTAAAATGAAAATCTTTTACTACGCCAATCACTTTCATCATTCTGCCTCCCGTTCCATCCTGCCCGAACCCGAAATGGATTTTTTTGCCAATAGCTTCATCTCCCCAACCAAATTCATCAGCAGCGGTCTGGTTAATAATCACTGCTTCCAGTGCATCAGTACCCATATTTTTATCGAAATCCCGTCCTTGCACAAATTGCAATTTTAAGGTTTTTACAAAATCATACCCGGTTTGCGCTAGCAGAATAGCACGTTCTTCCATGCCGGACTTTTGTTCGATACGCATGGTTTGTATCCAATTGATGATGCCCGGAATACCGGTTGAATTGGATACAGAAATAATGTCTGAATTCTGCAGCAATTCTTCTTTAAAACTCAATAGTCTGGTCCTGAACTCTGCATCCTGAATCTCCATTACCACAAGGTTTTCTTTATTAAATCCTAAATCCTTGTTTCTCAAAAAGTTTAATTGTCCGGAAACAACCAGAGTCCCGATGATCATGAAAATGGCGATAAAAAACTGAACGATCACCAAAATTCTCCTAAGCAAACCACTCTTTCTTCCCGACTTGCTGACACTTCCTTTCAGCACAGAAGCAGGCTGAAATGACGAAAGATAAAACGCCGGATAGCTTCCCGAAATCAAGCCAATAAATAATGCTGTCAATAATATTTGAATATAAATCACCGGATTGTGAACAGGATTGATGGATAACATTTTGTTGGTAAAATCATTGAAGTCGGGCATAAGAAGAGAAACAATCACAATGGCAATGATCAAGGCGATGAGAGAAAGGATAACGGATTCACTGATGAATTGCCGGATCAATTGCGCTTTATCGGCGCCCAGCACTTTTCGGATGCCAACCTCCTTAGCCCGGTTGGCTGACCGGGCAGTAGCCATGTTCATGTAATTGATGGCGGCAATGGTCAGAATAAAGACCGCTACTAGAGAAAATATAAGCACATAAGCCATATTTCCCGACGGTCTCTCAGCGCCCAATCCCTGCCTGAAATGGGTTTCGGCTAAAGGTGTGGACATGAGGGTAAAACCCACATTGAACTGCTCTCCCAGGGCTTTCATGTATTTATCGTAAAAAGCCGAGAATTTATCAAAGACATCTTTAATGGATGATTTTTCATTGATCAGTAAGTAGGTATAAGCCCCAATCCTCCAAAAGCGGCTGGGCTTCATGGTACTGTAAGTTTCAGCATCGGTGGATATAGAGATCAAAGCATCAAATTTTAAATGCGAATTTGACGGTAAATCCTCAATAACACCGGTAATCTTATAGTTTGTGCCCCTTCCCGAAACAAGGACTTCGCCAACAGGATTTTTGTCGCCAAAATACTTAGCTGCAGTTTTTTGAGTAAGGACAATTGACTTTGGCTCTGTTAGGCTATTATCCGGTTTGCCAAAAATGAATTGATGACTGAAAACTTCAAACATGGTGGAATCGGCAACAAAAAATTTGTCTTCGTAATATTCAGCTTCATTGTGACGGAACAAAATATTCCCAATAGGATCGAGCCGCACAAATTGCTCAATTTCGGGCATCTCCTGCTTCATTGTCGGACCGAAGGGAATGGGCACAGTAGCATAGAGGTTATGATTTCCGCTCACTGCAATGTCAGACTCCAGGCGATAGATCCTCTTATAATTTTTATGATACTTGTCGTATCCAAGCTCATCCTGAACATAAAGCAAAATCAACAGTGCGGTAGCAAATCCAATGGCGAGACCTGCTATGTTTAGTATTGAATAAAACTTGTTTTTGATGATATTACGGAACAGGCTCCTTAGATAACTTTTAAACATAAACAATTTCCTTAACCCTGATTTGTTAAAAACCAACTGTTTCCGATCATTTTTTCAGATTAACCCAGGTCAAAATTTCAGCATTTATCCAGTTCCAGAGTGATTTGAGGGTCAATCAGGCGTGTAAAGATAAGTTATATTTACCTTAGCAAAAACAATAAATTTTCTGAATTTATTAACGGTGGAGGAAGAAATCACTATTTGTGACAAATTGGTCAGCTAACAATCTCAAACTTGCCGGATTAAAAATCTTTTACGTGGTATAGGGGAAATACAGGAATAATGGGAAATAACGTTATGTATAAAGCAATCCGGTTGGAAAGTAAAACCAAAACCCTGTATTTCCTCTAAGCCATTATCCCCTTTATACCCCCTCCAGTTACTATGCTAAGTGTAGAAAATTCATTGTTAATAATATACTGACTGGTTTCCACTGTTTTAATCCAACAGTCATATAACATGTCAGTAAATGAACAACACTTATTCATCTTCTCAGAACCTGGAGACTGTCCGGAATTTTTTAATTAGATGGTTTTATTTCAACACATTACATGTTTTTGGCAAATCGAATTTGTTTAATTTTTAAGAACCTTTTGGATGTTAGTGTGTTTATTATTTTACCTTTGCGCGATTTTTTTATATAAACTTTAAGCATAAAATCTTAACCCTGAATGACGAAAAACCTGGTAATAGTTGAGTCACCGGCTAAAGCAAAAACGATTGAAAAGTTTCTTGGTAAGGATTTTACCGTGAAATCGAGTTTCGGTCACGTCAGAGACCTTTCAAAAAAGGATTTAAGCATAGATATTTCAAAAGGATTTCTTCCTGCCTATGAAATTTCGGCTGATAAGAAGAAAACCATTACGGAATTAAAGAAAATAGCCAAAGATGCAGAAATGATCTGGCTGGCAACTGACGAGGACCGTGAAGGAGAAGCCATTTCCTGGCACCTGGTGGAGGCGCTGGGGCTGGACATAAAAGCTACGAAGCGGATCGTTTTTCACGAAATTACGAAAAGCGCCATTCTCGAAGCTATTGACAACCCAAGAGGAATTGATCTTCATCTTGTTGATGCACAGCAGGCACGCAGGGTTTTAGACCGTCTGGTAGGATATGAGTTATCGCCCGTTCTCTGGAAAAAAGTAAAACCAGCGCTCTCAGCGGGCAGGGTTCAATCGGTGGCAGTGAGACTGATAGTGGAGCGTGAAGAAGAAATCAAAGTATTCAATTCGGAATCAAATTACAGGGTGACGGCAAAGTTTGAAATCGCTCATCAGAATGATTTGGCTGTTTTGGATGCGGAACTTTCCGTCAGGTTTAAAACAAAGGAGGAGGCGATCGGTTTCCTGACAAAATGTATTTCTGCTGACTTCTCCATCGGATCTGTTGAAAAAAAGCCTGCAAAAAAATCACCGGCTCCGCCATTTATTACATCAACCCTTCAACAGGAAGCCAGCAGGAAGCTGGGTTTTTCGGTTGCAAAAACAATGCTTGTTGCACAGCAGCTTTATGAGTCGGGGTTGATAACCTATATGCGTACAGATTCTGTTAACCTTTCGAACCTGGCATTGGGAATGGCTAAGAAAGTGATTATAAAGAATTTTAGTGAAAAATATGTTAAAACCAGGCAATACGTCACCAAATCCAAGTCGGCACAGGAGGCACATGAAGCCATCCGCCCAACCTACATGGAAAATCAGGAAATTGATGGTGATGCTTCGCAGAAAAGACTTTATGATTTGATCTGGAAGCGTACCATCGCTTCGCAAATGGCGGACGCTGAGTTGGAAAGAACCATTATTACCATTGATATTTCAACGACAAGCGAAAAGTTTGCTGCCAAGGGAGAGGTTATAAAGTTTGATGGCTTTTTAAAGGTTTACCTTGAATCAACTGACGACGAAGATACTGATGCCCAGAAGGGTTTGCTGCCTCCGGTTTCAGTCGGAGCCAAATTGATGAGAAAAGAAATGTCGGCTACCCAGAAATTCTCGCAGCCGCCACCCCGCTACACCGAAGCCAGCCTTGTAAAAAAATTAGAAGAATTGGGTATTGGTCGTCCTTCTACTTATGCACCCACCATTTCAACCATTCAAAAACGGGAGTATGTTGAAAAAACTGATCGTGACGGAATTGAACGAAAATACGACAACCTCGCTCTCGCAGGAAACGCAATAAAGGAAGAAATCAGAACAGAAAAAACCGGATTCGAAAAAAACAAACTGTTTCCAACCGACATTGGAACCATTGTGAATAATTTTCTGGTTGAATATTTTGATAATATCCTTGACTATAATTTCACTGCAAATGTTGAAAAGGAGTTTGATGAAATCGCACAGGGAAATAAAGTCTGGAATGAGATGATCAAGGATTTCTATGGTCCGTTTCACGAAAGAATAACCAGCACGCTCGAAAAATCAAAGAAACAAAGCGGGGAGAGATTGTTGGGCAAAGATCCGGTAAGCGGGAAAAATGTTTATGCTAAGATTGGTCGTTATGGCGCTATTGTTCAGATAGGCGAAACAACCGACGAAGAAAAACCAAAATTTGCAGGTATTAAAAAAGGTCAGAGTATTGACTCTGTGACACTGGATGAAGCGCTTTCGATGTTTAAACTTCCGCGCACGGCAGGACAGTTTGAAAAAGCCGAAATGCTGGTGGCTATCGGGAGGTTCGGGCCTTATATTAAGCACAACAATTTATTTTATTCCCTTGCTAAGACTGACGATCCCTTTACTATTTCAGAGGAAAGGGCGATTGAATTGATTCTCAACAAAAGAAATACGGATCAGGAGCGTTTAATAAAAGCTTTTGAAACAGATAAGAGTGTTCAGATTCTGAAGGGTCGTTTTGGAGCTTATATTAAAAAAGACAAAAAAAATTACCGTATCCCGAAAGGAACAAGTCCTGAAGCATTGACATTGCAGGATTGCCTCGATATCATTAAAAAAACTGACGAGAAACCTGCGGCTAAAAGGAAAAAATAACCCGGTAAAAGGATTATTTTAAATGTTGTATAACTTTTTCTGATAAAACTTGTATAACATATCGCACAACAGCGATAGTTAAAGTTACTTATACAAATGGATATATCATTTTATTTTGAACCTCTGGAATTGCCTGATTATAATTTTGGTGGAGATACCTCTGGTCACAGGCTGGGCGATTTATTCAGAAGCTATACAGAAAAGGATAGTTTTCCTGAATTAGGAGATGTTGATATAGCCATAATCGGCGTAATGGAAGAACGAAATGCCGTGAATAATCTCGGCTGCGCCCATGCCCCCAACTATGTCAGACATCATTTGTATAAGTTATTTCGCGGGGATTTTTCGCCCCGCCTTGCCGATTTGGGGAACATCCGGCAGGGTCATAAAATTGAGGATACTTATTTTGCGCTAACATCTGTTGTAGCTGAACTTATTAAAAACAAAATTATACCCGTTATCATTGGCGGAAGCCAGGACCTTACCTTTGCCAACTATATGGCTTATGAGGCTTTGGGGCAGGTGATGAATATCGTTGGAATTGATTCTGTTTTTGATTTGGGCAAAACCGAACAGCCACTGGATTCGCAGACCTATCTGAACAAAATTATTCTGCATCAGCCGAATTTTCTGTTCAATTTTACCAATATCGGTTATCAGTCTTATGTAGTTGATCCTGATGCCATCAGCCTGATGAAAAATCTATATTTTGATGTATATAGATTAGGTGCTATTCGTGAAAATCTGGAAGAAGCAGAACCGCTGGTGAGAAATGCCGACATGATCACGGTTGATATTTCGGCTGTAAGACAACCAGACGCACCCGGAAACGGCAATGCCTCACCCAATGGATTTTACGGTGAAGAAATATGCCAGATATTAAGGTACGCCGGGCTGAGCGATAAACTTTCATCCATAGGATTTTATGAGATGAACCCGCGGCTTGACCTGAATAATCAAACCTCACACCTGGTAGCTCAAATGATCTGGTACTTTATTGATGGATATTATAACCGTAAGCACGATCATCCTTATAAAGACAAAAAAGATTATGTTAAATATACCGTGTCCATCAAGGAACACAAGGATGATTTGATCTTTTATAAAAGCAAAAAGAGCGACCGCTGGTGGATGGATGTTCCGGTTAAAACAAACTACAAAAACATTTACGAAAGGCACCACCTTGTGCCCTGCTCCTATAGTGATTACGAAACCGCCTGCAAAGACGACATCCCCGACAGGTGGTGGCAGGCTTATCAAAAGCTGATGTAGGCTCCCGGCGGAGTTTTATAATTTTGACCAATCAGTCAGTTAACAATCTTAATATTTGCTGTATTAAGTATCTTTTACTCGGTATAGGGGAAATACAGGTATAATGGGAATAAAGCATTATGGTTAAAACAATCTGGTTGGGAAGAATAAATTTAAATGCAAAAACAAAACTCTGTACTTCATCTATTCCATTATACCCTTTATACCACCTCACAATATTAGGGTAGGTGTATAAAATTTCATTGTTAATAATACTGATTGGTTACTCATAATTTTATTTTGTCCTTCCAGGATTTTTTGCAATAAATTGTTTCCAGCCTGAATAATTTTCCTGACCCGGTTCTGATTGTTTTTGAAAATAATGACAAACGGCAACTGCAAGTCCATCAGTGGCATCAAGGTAAGCAGGTGTTTCTTTAATCGCTAATAAATTTTTCAGCATAGCAGAAACCTGTTCTTTAGAGGCGCTGCCGCTTCCCGTAATGGATTGTTTTACTTTTTTAGGTGAATACTCAAAAATCGGGACTGCCCGGTATAAAGCAGATGCCATTGCCACACCCTGCGCCCTGCCCAATTTAAGCATTGACTGTACATTTTTACCATAAAAAGGAGCCTCAATGGCAAACTCATCCGGCTTGTATTCGTCAATCAATGCAAGTGTCCGCTCAAATATTTTCTGTAGTTTTAGTGCCTGATTTGTGTATTTGTTTAATTGTATTACACCTAATGTCATCAGCTCAATTTTATTACCCTTTTGATGGATAAGCCCATAACCCATTATGTTGGTTCCGGGATCAATACCTAATATAATCCGTTCTTTATTCAAAAGAAGACTTTAACTTTGTGCGCCAATAGATAGATGAATAAGTATTTTACAAATATACACAAAAACAAAACCTACAATTATATTGTACGATTTGTCATTGTTTTTGCCACTTATTATTTCATCTATAAACAAATTTTTCATCACAAGCGTCTCGATCATGTTATTACTCTTTTCAAAGAGTTAATAGACCAACCGTACCTCTACTTTTTCGTTGGCTGGATTTTCATTCTCATGGTTGTTAACTGGGGAATCGAGTCATTAAAATGGCAATTTCTGATCAGTAAAATTGAAAGGATTTCTTTTCTTAAATCATTTGAGGCAGTTTTGTCAGGAGTTTCGGTAAGTGTATTCACACCCAACAGGGTTGGAGAGTGGTTTGGTCGTGTGTTTATCCTCGAGAAATCAAATCCCTGGAAAGGTGTTTTTATCACAATGATCGGCAGCTTCAGTCAGCTTCTGATAACCATCATTGTTGGGGCAGTTTGCCTTCTGTTTTATATTCCCATTTATTTCAAGGAATTCGCCATTTATTCGGACTTTTTATTTTATGGAATTATTTTCATTGTAACAATAATCATTGCGGGACTTATCCTCATTTTTTTGAATGTCACGGCACTTCCTGCATATATAAGCCACATTATCAAAAAAAGATTTGTCCACTTTAGTGAATATTTTTCCGTTATTTCAAAATTTACAACTTTTGAGTTGACAACAGTATTGTTGCTTAGTTTTCTGAGATATTGTGTTTTCTCACTTCAGTTTTATCTGTTTCTAATGGCTTATTCGGTAAATATTCCTTTTATACACGGACTGATGATCATTTCGGTGGTTTTCATGATCATGACAGCAATTCCAACAGTTACACTTGCCGAGCTTGGGATCAGAGGTTCCGTCTCTCTTTATTTTATCGGTTTATATTTTACGCACTTTTCTGAAATGACTGATAAGGTCAATCTTGGGATACTCTCTGCCTCTTCATCTCTTTGGCTCGTAAACCTTGCCATACCAGCTATTCTGGGTACTTTTTTTGTTTACCGGTTAAGATTTTTCAGAAGGAGAGCCAATAATGACTGATCCCTATTTGATATACCTTTTACTGTTGGTGGTATTTGGTTTGATATATCTTGTTATCATTGGAATTTATACCATCGGATGGTACAGACTTAAAACCTGTTCGATAACCGTTAAAACATTATCAACCACCGTAACCGTCATTATTCCTTCACGCAACGAAGAGTCCAACATTGGTCATATTCTTGAGGATATTGCCCGGCAGAATTACCCAAAAAATCTTTATGAGGCTATTATTGTAGATGATAACTCCGAAGACGGCACTCACGGAATTGTCCGCGATTTTATTCATCAACATCCTGATCTGAAAATAAAATTGTTAAGCATTGCAGAAGATCATACCACCCGGTCTTACAAAAAAAAAGCGATCAACCTTGCCATTGAAACCGCCACCGGTGATTTGATCATTACCACCGATGCCGATTGCCGGATGGGCGACCAATGGTTGATTTCACTGATAGATTTCTATGAAACGGAAAAACCAAAAATGATAGTTGGACCGGTGGGTTTCCACAACGAAAAAACCTGGTTCGAAAAAATTCAGTCAGTTGAATTTCTCAGCCTTATCGGAATCACAGCAGGAGCCATAAGTGCAGGGAAACCCATCATGTGCAATGGCGCCAACCTGGCTTATGAAAAAAGTGCATTTTATGAAGCCGGGGGATTCGGGAACGACAGCTTCACGTCAGGAGATGATGTATTTCTGCTTTTTAAATTAAAAAAACGGTTTGGGAATAAATCTGTCCGGTTTCTAAAAAGCGAAAGTTCGTTTGTTTTTACCGAAGCTAAAAAAAATCTCACGGAATTTCTTCATCAACGGACAAGATGGGCATCAAAAAACAAAGGATATAACGCTAAGATTTTAACGGTTTCGTTTACGGTTTTTATGGTAAACTTGTTGTTGGTTTTTGGGTTAATATGGGGAATGTTTGATTCAGAGATAGCTGGCAACATACTCATATTTTACATAATTAAACTTGGAATTGAGCTTCCCATATTGTTAGGTATTGTTAGCTTTGCCAATCGGTTGCGATTGTTGTGGTATGCTTTCCCGTTAATTTTTTTATACCCGGTTTATATAATTGTAACGGGAGCTATGGGGATTTTAGCGACATATCAATGGAAAGGAAGAACCGTAAAACGGTAAAACCGGTTAATTTGATCATTACATTAGAAAAAAATAATTTGTTATGAAATTCAGAAGCACGTTAAAACAAATTGATCATTTCGAAATAAAAAAAATTTTGGACGCAAAAGACCAGCGGGTCGTTTTCGATAAGACCAATATCATTCCAGACCACCGGAGCCTGTCAGCGGATTTGAGAAAATATGTCAGTTATGAGAAGATAACGAGGAAATCAGTATTGGGTATTGATATGTTTCAGTACAGTTCCTATGGTGAGTTTGAACAGACACTTATTCCTTTTCTGTTTAAGATCATGTTTGAATCAACGATAAAGCTGTGTCTTCAAAATCATCAGTTTATTTTTCAGAAATATAATTCTGAAAGGATTGAACGGAATTTTATCAGCACCGGCGATGGCGGGTTTCTCCTGTTCGACAATCCAATGCAGTCACTGCTTTTTGCCTGCAATTTTGCAGTCGTACTGCGAACCTATAACGCTTATCACTATTATCCGCGATTGCGGAGAATTATCGGCGGGATCAGCATGAGATACGCAATTACTTACGACAAGGTTTATACCTTCAACCAGAATTATTACGGAAGGGGAATTATCAACAATGCACGGATACTGATGAAGGACGACCTAAATCGTTGTTTGGTGGATGAACATTTCCATAGTTGGTTTACCACCAACCTTGATGGTGTGGAAAATCTACAAATTGTAACACTTGATGACGTAGCAAACATTTTTGAATTCAGCAAAGACTACGATAAAAGTTACCTGCAACATGGAGATGAAATTTTCGAAAACGAACCTTCAAGAAAATATGGCATCATCAACTCTGATATACTGAAAGTGGGGGTAATTCAATCAAAGGAAACAGCCATTAGCGTTTACAATCTTCATCTGCAGGTAACTATACGGCTGGTAAACGATGATGATCCCGATCAAAAGCGTCTTATAACGGTGAGTCTTGGGAACCTGAACACAACCGGAATATAAACCTTACCAGGCTTTGCAGATAAGCCCTTTCAGGTAAAAACTTTCAGGAAAATTCATCAATACCGGATGATCGTGAGATTGCTGAAGTAATGCTAATTGTTGCACGCGCCTTCCTGAGTCAATAGCAGCATCCGAAACAACTTTTCGAAACAACTCCGGAACGATATGTCCAGAACACGAAAATGTAAACAATACTCCGCCTGGTTTAAGCAGTTTAAAAGCCAAAAGGTTAATGTCTTTATATCCCCGCAAAGCTCCATCCAACTGACTTTTTGATTCGGCAAACTTTGGAGGATCAAGGACGATTACATCAAAGCTTTTTGCACTATCCCTGTAAGTCCTCAGAATTTTGAACACATCCCCTTCCACCTGATCAGACTTTGAACCATCAAGTCCGTTTAAGAAGATATTTTTCTCAACCATCTTCAGGCTTTCTGCCGAACTGTCAATATTTGTAATGTGGCTGGCACCGGCTTTAAGGGCTACAATACCAAAGCCTCCCGAATAAGAAAAACAATTCAGAACCTCATTGCCATTGCAATATTCCTTTATCAATCCGCGGTTGTTTCGCTGATCCAAATAAAATCCTGTTTTGTGACCGGTTTTTATATTTGCAAAATACTTTATTTCCCCTTCATAAATTGTTATTTCTGATGGGGGTTCTTCTCCAAAGATGACACCCGTCTGTTTCTCAAGTCCTTCTTTAATTCTTGAGTCGGAATCAGACCGTTCGAAAATTCCCAAAGGATTAAACTCTTCAGCCAAAAGCTCTACAATCTGTTTCCTCCAAAATTCAGCCCCTGCCGAAAGAAACTGACATACCAGAAATTGATCATATTTATCTACAATCAATCCCGGAATTCCATCAGCCTCTGCATTAATTATCCTGTATGCATTGGTGACATCTTCATGCAGCATGTGAGACCGGACATTTTTTGACTTATGAAACAGTTTCCTTAGATATTCTTTGTCAATTTTTTCGCTTCTGTCAAATGTCCATACCCTGGCAACAATTTGGGAATGCTCAGAATAAGATGCAATGGCAAGGGTTTCGCCCCCAAAAGACCTTATTTCGATGGTTTCTCCGTTTTGTTTAATTTCCGCCATTTTATCAACTGCGCCCGAAAACACCCAGGGATGCTGGCGCAGAAGAGATTTCTCTCTGCCTTTCTTTAGTACAAGATGTCCCATTAATTATATCAATTAACAACAATTTAACACTTTAAATATCAGAAACGCTTTATTTAATAAATAGAAAATTATCTTTGCCGGCGAAAATAATGTTAATATTCAAAAATTCAGCATTCTATGAAAAACACTTTTCTAATTCTTCTCTCAATTGTAATTCTTGCAGGCTGTAGTCAAAACCCTGTCGTAAAAAACGAATTTTCTATTCACGGAACCCTTACCGGCGATTATTCCGGTAAAGTTTACCTGCAAAAACGCGAGGCGGGAGAATGGGTAGTTCTTGATTCTGTGGCACTGGAAAATGGTGCGTTTCATTTTACAGGAAAGATTTCATTACCTGAAATGTATTATATCAAACTCGAAAATGATAACCGATTCGCTTCTTTTTTTGCAGAGCCTTCCGAAATAACCCTGACCGCGTCCATCGGTGAGTTAAATAATGCCGTAATAGCCGGTTCAGCATCACAAGCAGAGTTTGAAGCTTATAAAAAAACCGTCAATACCTTTGATGAAAGGATGGAGATTGCATGGCAAAATATAAAAGCGATTCAGGAAGAAGGCAAAGAAGATAGTATTACAATATTTGAAAAGGATTATGAAACCGCAGAGAGTGATATGAAGCAGTTCATTTTGGACAATGCATTAAAAAACAATGCTTCCGTAGTTTCGGCTTACAGTTTGCTAAGCAATGCTTACATGTATGACGAAAAGGATATCGAACCCATTCTTGTGAATTTTGACCCCACAATAAATGAATCTGTTTATGTGAAAAAATTAGCTGAAAGGGTGGAAGCGCTCAAAAAAGTTGCCATTGGACAACCTGCGATTGATTTTACAATGGCTGACACCAGCGGAAACCCGGTTGTCCTTTCGTCCTTGTTTGGAAAGTACCTGTTGGTGGATTTCTGGGCATCATGGTGTGGACCCTGCCGTGCAGAAAATCCAAATGTGGTAGCAGCGTACAATAATTACAAGGATAAAGGATTTGACATTGTGGGCGTTTCATTTGATAAAGATAAAACAAAATGGTTACAGGCGATTCAGGCAGACGGACTGACATGGCATCATGTAAGCGACCTCAAATATTGGGGAAGTGAAGCCGCTAAATTGTATGCAATCAATTCTATTCCATCCAATATTCTACTGGATCCGAATGGGATCATCATTGCCAAAAACCTCCGGGGTGAAGATTTATTAAGTAAGCTGGAAGAGTTGCTGGTAAAATAGTTTTCAATATTAATAAAAGAGTTATTTACCCCTGAACAGGGAAAATAACTCTTTTTTTATTGATCTACGTCTAATTACTCTTGATTAGTTTGATCTGTTTTGTTTGCGCCTGACCAGTAAAGATCATTATATAAATGCCTTTTGACCTGCCTGTAATATTTAACGAATGTTTGCCTTGAGATAATCTTTTCTGGTAAACTTCATGACCAAGCCTATCAATTACAGAAACATCAGCATCTTCGCCCAGCTGAATATTTACAATTCCGGTTGTGGGGTTTGGTGATACCATAAATAGTTGTTGTTCCGCCACACTATTTACAGCAGTGAGGTCAACATTATAGCACGAACTGGTATCAATACAAAAATCCTGCTCCAATATCACAGCATAATTACCGCTTACGTCAGGAGTAAAACTCTGTTCAATTGCTCCATTGATAACTGAAAAATTATTGTCGCAATCCACCCACTGGTAAACAGCATCATCCAGATTAGCAATCAGCATAGGAAAGTTAACAGTAATTGAAGTATCAATAACCGTTACGTTTAAAGTAAGATTTACAACAGAATCACAACCTGTTATAGCCACAAAAATTTCAGTATAATCTCCAGGTTCATTCAAAACCTGTGTTCCAAAATTATAAACCTCACCGTTACAAATGGTGGCATACGTATCAAGAGTATCAACGTTCAATACTGTAATTATTATAGTTTCGGATTCCACCCAGCAAGCCGTATTTGACCCATTAAAAATATTAGCAAAGTATGGGCCTGATGTGTTAACCGAAATTGTTTGAGTTGTTTCACCGGTTGACCATTCGTAGATCATTCCCGGAACTGCAGAAATGTCAACCGATCCACCTTCACAAAATTCCGGCTCCCCGGAAAGGGTTAATTCTGGTGAAGGTATTTCATAAACATTGACAATTTGAGTGACGGTGCTATCTAATAAGGTCACAAGGTCAGTCACGGTCAGGCTTACAGTATAAGTCCCTGCTTCCTCATAAACGTGAAACTCAGGAATGGAGTCTGTTGTTGTTGTTCCATCTCCAAAATCCCAGAAATAAGTATCCGCATCAATGCTAGTATTTGTGAAATGGACTGTATCGCCCAAACAAATTGATTCATCGCATGTAAAAATCGCAATTGGCAACGAACTCTTTACAACCGTATCGGTTGTTACAGCACCCCACAAATGAAGGCTATCCTGAAATTGAAAATGCAGCCGGTGCTCACCTTTCCAAATATTCGTCATATCAATATCCATCATCAATGTCTCTGGGGTTTACAGGATCCGTAAAAACAATTTCTTCTACAGTGGAAGCATCCTCATCAAACCAGTATTTACATGCTGATACAAAGTTTTCTTCAATACTATTCACAACCGGTTTATAAAAGCTGGATGAAACAGGACTACTCCATAACTTAGAATTATCGAGGAATTGCGCATGGATCATATGAAATCCGCTTGTGAGGGTATCAAGATCAACAATATCGCTGAGATAGAAGATTTGACTTGGTCCAACATCCTGATAATTCGCATTATTGGATGCATCATCAACCCAATATTTAAAGGCGATGATTTCGGGCATTCCCAAATCCAAAACCGGAGCCTTGAAAAAGAATTGACTTACCGGACTGCTCCAAATGTCAGCATTGTCTTTAAATCTCACGTTTACGGAATGGATGCCTGTGGATAAAAAGTTTACATCCAAATCAGTACTTAACAAAAGTTGCTGAGCCGGACCAATGGGTTCGGTGATCATTTCTGATATGTCATTATCAAACCAATAGCTGATTTCTACAATCTCTTTTGTTTGAGATTCAAAGATGGGAGCTTTAAAAAAGAACTGGCTCTGCGGACTATTCCAATTTCCTGCATTGTCTTTAAACCTGACATTTACAGAATGGACGCCTGTGGTTAATCCGGTTACATTGAGATCCGAATTGATTAATAGCTGTGTTGCAGGACCAATGGGCGCGGTTGTCATTCCCAGGATATCATCATCGAACCAATAGCTGATTTCTACAATCTCCTTATTTCCTGAACCTGCAACAGGGGCTTTAAAAAAGAAACTGCTAATCACCCCGCTTGAGCGCGCGTTTTCATCCAGAAACTGAATATTAAAGGAATGTATTCCTATAGTAATACCTTCTGTTGCTATCGAAGCATCAAAAGTATAGTGAGGCGCAGGATTGATAAATGAAGTTACCATTTCTGAGATGTCATTATCAAACCAATAGGTGTATGAGCGAACATTATTTTGCGCCCATGTTACCATATTAGCAAACAGTAACAAGACGAAAATCAGTCTTTTGAAAAGTATAAATATTCTCATGACTAATTCTGTTGTGCACTTACCCGGATAGTTACGTTCAGATTGCCATCAGGGTCAGTTACAGGTGCCACTTCTTTTAATGAAATATGAGGCGTAATAGGTACCGATCCCGCTTTGAACGGAAAAATTCCTCCATAGATGCCCACCTGGCTGTCATCGGTTCCCGGAAACATTTCAGGAGTTTGTAAATGAAAATCCTGGTCATACGAAAATTGATTTCCGCTTTGGTTAATGAAAATGGTGGCCGGATCCACTGAAAAATAATTACCATTGGTAATTGAACTTGAACCAAAGTCAGGATTGGCAAACAGGAATAAATTGTTATAGCTTATATTTCCCGTACCATAAACAAAATAATTATTTGTATTCAGCACAATGCAATTTGAAATTTCATTGTTATCGCAATACTGAAATACCCTACTATAAAACTGACCGTTATTAAACAATAAAATAAGATTTTTAAATTGATTGCTATTGCTATAAGTGATGTTCGACTGTAAAATACAATTTGAGACGATTGAATTGGTCACATTTTGCAAGTTGATAGCTTGCATAAAAACGCACTCTATAAAAGCACCCTGTGTGCTGGGATTGGTTAAATTTCCAGTGAAATTTACCGTTCCATCAAACCTGCATCGCCTGAAGGTAAATTGATTTACTGACTCATTGGCTGTGGCGTTAAGTTGTACTGAAACCTCAACACCCTCTAAGTAAAAATTATCAGCGCCTTCCTTAAGCAATAGTGTCCCGGATATTAATGTGGGATTTGTAGCTTCTGTAGAATCGGGATGATATCCAACACCAAATATGATCAATCCTTTATTGATTTCAGCCGGTGGTGTAAAAGCGCCTCCCGGCAGATAAATTGTATCACCGGCAGATGCTGCATTATACGCATCTACAAAAGGCGAAACACCATTAAAATAATCAATACCCGTAGCACCATGAAGGGCAACAACACGTTGTCCGTAAGAACTGACTGAAAGCGCAACCAGCATTAAGAATAAATAACTTCTTGTTTTCATTTTATTAAATTTTATGTGAATTTATAAGTATTTCCCTGTCAAAGAAGCGACAAGATCACGCAGGTCCGTGTAAGGGAATTGCTTCCCGTGAGTGCAAGAGTTATTTGAATGAGAAATTTAAGATCCAGCTTCGGAATAGGGAATTATGAGTTTTCCTTTTTCTGTCTTTTGCTGGCAACCCTTGTGTCAAGTCATCATTTTTTATACAACGATGAATTTATAAAGGTTACATGAAAGTTTTTTTAGCTCAATATTAAGGACCCATGAAGCCTAATAGTATAAGCCATTTGGGACTTAAAGCTAAAAAGTCAGGTTCGTGAATTGCAGGTTGTTTCTATGAAAGACGGGTTAAACCCGGCATTTTTTCCGATTTGTCAGTTTTATTTTTTGGACAAGGCAATAATATCTTTTGGCTTTAATACCTTTTTATCGTAGTTATTCAACATTGTATTGATTATTGCCAATCCAATTTGAGTAGTGTTTACTACTGAATTGGGTGAAATAGCTTTGATGACTTTCACCAGCCACATAAAATAATCGTACATAAACTGATAACTTTTTGTCCTGGATTTAATTCCTCTTAATGGGATGATGGCGCCAGGTCTGAACATAAAAGCTTGTTTAAAACCCAGGTTCAACAAATCATTCTCCGTCTTTCCTTTAACCCGCGCCCACATCATCGTGCCTTTTTCAGATGAATCAGTTCCCTGGCCTGAAACATAGTTGAATGTCATTTCCCGATTTAGTTCAAGTAGTGTATTTGCCAGCGATAAGGTAAAATCATAGGTGATCTTTTTATACTGTTCTTCCTTAAGGCCGGCTGCACTTATTCCCAGGCAGTAGAAACAGGCATCATATCCCGAAAGCTGATCCCTGATAAGTGAGAAATCTATAAAATCATGATGGATCAACTCTTTCAACTTTGGATGTTCAATGCCGATAGCATTTCTGCCAACGACTAATACTTCTCCAATGGTTTTATGATCAAGGCATTCGAGAAGAACTCCTTTGCCTACCATTCCTGTCGCTCCAGTGATGATTACTTTTTTCATAGTTGTTATAAGATTTATTGAAATTATAGTAAAAGAACAAATTTGCAGGAACTTATTTATTTCACTTCCGGCTGCAATCTAATTTTCCAGCGAAAATAGCTTTTTAACCAGGGAATGCAACATTGCAGGTATCTACTGTTTTATTGAATAGCACAATTTTATCATCATTTCTATTTACAAAATCAGGAAAAAAAGACGAATTGGTTCGTTGTATAAATGTTGAGGTTTTTTAGGCTTTGTCATATTCCATATCATTGAACTTGCCCAAATCACCAAAGTAAAAAAAACAGAATACACCAACTGCAAAAACTAAAAAACCTTATTATTGCCGGTTTATTGAGAAGATGATTTAAATTTTATTTCCTTCATTTTATAGATATATGGCACACGGAAGATTTGACAACCCTGTAATCGCTTCTTTGGCAGGCGTTAAGGATTTCTTTTCAAAACAAAAGCTGGAAGACCAATTAAAAGATACCGACAGGGCTGATGGTAAAACGTGTATTATTACCGGAGCCAATTCAGGTTTGGGATATGCGCTTGCCGTTGAAATGGCAAAACGAGGAGCGTATGTTATTATGGCGTGCCGCAGCCAAATACCCGAAGCCGGTGAAAAAGTAAAAGCTGCCAGCGGTTCTCATTTGGTTGAAATGATACATTTGGATCTTTCAAAAATTGATAGTATTCACCAATTTGTTGAAATACTTGGCCAAAGGCAAATTCACCCTGACATAACCATTTTGAATGCAGGTGTTGCTTTGCCTAAAGCGAGAGTAACTCCATCGGGTCAGGAGGAGATGTTTTTTGTAAACTATTTTTCAAATTTCATTTTGCTAAACCTGATGATTTCAAATGGAATAATCATTCAGGGTAACACCAACAGACTGCTATCAAAGTTGATCTTTATTTCTTCCGATTCGCACCAAGGATCTTCAAATATTGATTATGAGCTTTTCGGTAAGTATGAAAATTATGGTGTATCTAAAGGAATTTCGTATTACAGTTACTATAAGCTGGTATTAAACACGCTGGCAATTGAGTACTCTCGAAGACTCAATAAAAAGGAAATAAAAATCGCTGTGAATATAATTTGTCCGGGGCCCGTCCATTCCAATATCATTCGCGAAGCTCCCTGGTTGCTTCGAAAAATACTTGGAACTATTTTCAGCCTGGTTTTCAGATCGCCGGAAGTGGCAGCAAAATCCGTTATATACATGTCATTGTCTCCTGATTATGAAGGAAAAACAGGGGAATATTTACACATGTTTAACCCTAAAAAAATGGATCCGAAAGTCTATCTTCCTGAAGAAGGTGCGAAATTGTGGGACTTTTCACAACGCCTTTGGAAAGAATTGGACGACAAAGCAATTGAAGTGAAATTTTAATTGAATTTTTCAAAACATGAAGCGCCTCAATAAATCAATTTCCCTTACGATCATATTTGTAATTTATGCAATTGCTATTTTTATAAGCTATCTTTTACTTCGTCTGGCTCCTTATGAGAACGGTGTAATAAACATAATCATAGCCGATGTTTCTGCAACTCTGATCGTATTTCTTTTTAGCTTTATTTTAAAAAATTCGAGCGTTTACGATCCTTATTGGAGCGCTATACCTCCTTTTATAGTAATCTGGTTGATTTTTATTAATCCGGACGGAAACAGCTTTCGACAGTTTTTAATTTTTGGACTTGTACTTTTTTGGGCAATCAGGCTAACAGCTAACTGGGCAAAGGGATGGAACGGTTTAAGCCATGAAGACTGGCGGTATCAAAAAATTGCAGCTGATACTGGTAAAATGTACTGGCCTGTTAGCTTTGTGGGAATTCACCTCATGCCTACTCTATTTGTTTTTGCCGGCTGCCTGCCTTTATGGTATACAATAAATAGTTCTGAACCGACCAATTTAATTGATTTGATTGCATCAGTCATAATCGTGGGAGCTATTTTAATCGAATGGATCTCCGATGAACAACTTCGAAAATTTAAAATGAAGTCGCAAAATAGTGACAATATGAACAAAGGTTTTTGGTCATTGATGAGGCATCCGAATTATTTTGGAGAAATACTTTTCTGGACCGGTTTGTTTTTGTTTATTCCGGCTACAAAAAGCAGTGAGGGCTTGTGGACAGCAATAGGATTTATATCAATGATTCTATTATTTAATTTTATTAGTATTCCTTTAATGGATAAGAGAAATATTGCCAAAAGGCCGGGTTACCAGAAATACATCAAAGAAGTTAACGCTCTTTTGCCAATCAAAAAATTGAAGAAATAAGAAGCTGAAATTGTAAATTAGCTTTTGCCCTCACGCTCCAGCCACAATTCCCTGAATGATTTTTCAGCAAACTTAGGCAACTCTCTTCTTGGACCCCAGGCTTTTTTAAACACCATTCTTACACCGATGTTTTTCATTCCTGATTTGAACTTGTCCAATCGGTTTCGTTTAGAAAGAAATGATCGCATCATATTCATCGAAAAATTCTCTTTTTTCCTGGATAAACCTTTAACTACGTATTCATTACGATTGTAAAGAAGCATTTCGTGCAGGGGTATTTTTACCGGGCAAACATCAGTGCACTTTCCACAAAGTGAGGAAGCAAAACTGAGATGAGCGAACTCCTCCATTCCCCTTAAATGTGGTGTAATGACCGAACCGATTGGGCCGCTATAAGTTGTATTATAAGTATGACCGCCAATCGTTTTATAAACAGGACAGGCATTCAGGCATGCGCCACACCGGATACAAGCTAAAGCAATACGTTGCTTTTCGTGCTGAAGAATTTCGGTGCGGTTATTTTCGAGCAGAATAAGAAACATTTTTTCAGGTCCATCAGTTTCGCCTTCTTGTTTTGGTCCTGAAATTATTGAATTATAAACGGTGATGTTTTGTCCTGTTCCGTGAGAAGCAAGCAATGGCCAAAACAAATTCAGATCGGTAAGCGAGGGTATGATTTTCTCAATACCTGCCACAGCAATATGAATTTTCGAAAATGAAACCGACATCAGCCCATTGCCTTCATTTTCAGTGAGACAAACAGCTCCAGCGTCAGCTATCAAAAAATTACATCCGGTTATTCCCACATCTGCCTGGATGAATTTATTACGAAGTTTATTTCTGACAAATGCCGTCAGTTCCTCCGGTGTGCTTTCGGCTGGCGTATTAAATTTATCATTGAAAAGCTGCGCTACATCCTCTTTGGATTTGTGCATTGCGGGTGTAACAATATGATACGGTTTTTCACCGGCAATCTGAACGATATACTCTCCCAAATCAGTTTCGATGTTCTCAATTTCATTTTTCTCCAAAGCCTCATTCAATTCAATTTCCTCAGTGGTCATTGACTTTGATTTTACCACCAGTTTCACCTGATTTTTATTTAATATATTCAGGATTTCTTTTACAGCCTCCTCTTTATCCTGCGCCCAAATGATCTTTCCACCTCTCTTTTCAAAATTTGCTACAAATTCAATCAGGTATTTTTCAAGATTATTTACTACCTTGTGCTTGATCACATAAGCCCTGTTCCGAGCTAATTCAATATCGCGGTATTGCTTTTTACCATTGATAACCGCTGCATCGTATTTCGAAATGTTATAATTGATCTTGTTTCTGTGCTCAAGATCAAACCCCTTTTGTTCGGAGTCCTTTAAAAACTTGGTGTAAATTTCGTGCATGAAATACGATTGATTCTTACTATTTAATTGAAATTTTATTGATCCTGTTCACGTGTCGTCCACCTTCAAAACCCGTATTTAAAAAAACTTCTACCATGACAACAACCGTTTTAAAATCAACAAATCTTCCGGGAAGCGAAATAATATTTGCATCATTATGTAAGCGGGTAAGCTTTGCCTGTTCCATATCCCAGCAAAGTGCAGCGCGCACATTGGGATATTTATTTGCAGTCATTGCAGCTCCCTGTCCACTTCCGCAAATGATAATTCCAAATTTATTTTCACCTTCGTTGATCAGCTTTGCCACAGGATGAATAAAATCAGGATAATCCACACTATCTTTTGAAAAAGTTCCAAAATCCTTAAATTTATATCCGGATGCCGTCATTTCAGCAATTAAATAGTCTTTTAATTCTACTCCGCCATGGTCCGCTCCGACAGGTATTACCTGGTTTTTATCAAACATGTTAAAAAATATTTTATTCAAATTTAATTGTTAAAAGCACATTTGATTATTAACTAACACTTTAATAAAAATACGAATTAACAATTTATTCATACTTGCTTAATAATCAAAATCTTATTTTTTCAACTGCAAATTGTTTATATCTGTGTAATTTTGTTACTTACTTTTGAAATATTCAGGAGTGATAAAAACTTTATTATGAGTGTAAAATTATCTTCAGGGTTATTAGTTGTTGTTACCAGTTTCTGACTTGAAATAAACAAAACCGGTAGCCAATCTGAACATCATTTTATAAACTTTATAAGATATACACCTTTTGTTAAAAAACATTTAAAAGACTTAACAGAAATACTATTACCTGTTGATGAAGTGTTAATAACAAGTTAAAAATGATAAAGTCAACAATCTTTGGTTTTTCTTTTTAACACAATGAACAGGCTTTATTATTAATATAAATATTATTTAAAAATCTATTTAATATAACTCATTCATGGCTTCAAAGCGAACTAACCCGAAATATTCAAACGCGGAACTAACGGAAAGAATACTACTTTTGAAAAAACAAAAAAATGCAGTTTTATTAGCACATTATTATCAGGTTCCGGAAATTCAGGATATTGCGGATTATGTCGGTGACAGCCTGGGATTATCTCAGCAGGCTGCTGAAACAAATGCGAATCTGATAGTTTTTGCAGGAGTTCACTTTATGGCTGAAACTGCAAAAATTTTAAACCCGGGAATAAAAGTTATATTACCTGATCTCGAAGCTGGTTGTTCTCTTGCTGATTCATGTCCCAAAGACCGTTTTGAGGATTTTAAATCAAAATATCCTGATCATGTCGTCATTTCTTACATCAATTGTTCGGCTGATATAAAAACTTTGTCGGATGTGATTTGTACATCAGGAAATGCAGTTCAGATTGTTGAATCATTTCCAAAGAACCAAAAAATAATTTTTGCACCTGATAAAAATCTTGGCGGATATATTAACAAAGTGACAGGAAGAAATATGGTTTTATGGGACGGTACCTGCGAGGTTCATGATATTTTATCAACAGAAGCGATAATTAAACTGAAAATCGAAAACCCTGATGCCCAATTGATCGCTCACCCTGAATGCAAAGCAGTTGTGCTTGAAATGGCTGATTTTGTCGGATCAACGACTGCTATGCTGAATTTTACGAAAACAAGCAATGCTCAAAAATTCATAGTGGCTTCAGAAACAGGAATTTTACATCAGATGAAAAAGAATTCACCTGAAAAGGAATTCATGGTAGTTCCAACTGACGAAACCTGCTCATGCAACGATTGTCCGTACATGAAAATGAATACACTGGAAAAACTATATTTGTGCCTTAAAAATGAACAGCCTGAAATTGAACTTTCAAAAGAAGTGATTGAAAAGGCTGTAAAACCCATTAGAAAAATGCTCGATATTTCAAAACAAATGAAATTGATCAGGTAATGAAAAAGGCTTATCTCATACTTTTATTAATTGGTTTTGTTGGTGCAATTTATTCCCAGGAAAAAATAAAACCTGATGGATACAACAGGTTTTATTACGAAAATGGTAAACTTTCGAGTGAAGGCATTATGCGCGATGGAAAACCTGATGGATATTGGAAAACATACGGTGAAAACGGATTTATTAAATCGGAAGGCAACCGTGTTGATTTTAAGTTAGACAGCATCTGGACTTTTTATAGTGATTCAGGTCAGGTAATTCTAAAAATCACTTATCTGGATGGAAAAAAGAATGGCATTCGTACAACTTACCAGGAAACTGAAGTAACAGAAGAAAACTTTATAAATGACATAAAACAAGGTCTAACTGTTACCTATTATCCTAATGGAAAACGCTGGAAAGAAGTCAATTTTATTGATGGTCTTGAAGAGGGAACCGGTAAAGAATTTGCAAAGGACGATGGCAGGGTTATAAAATTGACCACTTATAAAAAAGGTTTTATTACGGATATCGAAAATATCAACCGGATTGATAAAGCCGGGATGAAACAGGGAAAATGGATTGGGTATTATGAGGAAGGTAATATTAAATGGGAAGGTGAATTCAAAAACGATTTGAAAAACGGTTATTTCAAAGAATATTCGAAAGAAGGCAACCTGCTCATTACTCAAAAATATATAGATGGCATTTTGCAGGAAGAGGTGGAAGAACTTGCCAAACTTGATATAAAAACAGAATATTATCCAAACGGCAAACCCAAAATCGTAGCCAGTTATAAAAACAATGTTCCCGAAGGAGTGAGAAGGGAATACTCACCTGATGGTGAAATTGTAGCCGGTTATATTTTTAAATCGGGTATCATATTGGGCGAAGGAATTGTGGATGAAGCGGGTATAAAAGACGGACCATGGAAAGAATTTTATCCCAATGGAGCAGTTAAAAACATTGGAATTTATGACAAAGGAAAGCGCGTAGGGGAATGGAAGTTTTATCATCCCAATGATCAGTTGGAGCAGATTGGTTCGTACAACAAAGATGGAAAGGAAGACGGAATCTGGACATGGTATTATGCCACCGGTGCTTTATTGCGTGAAGAAAGTTATTTTAATGGTAAAATTGATGGTCACAGTGTGGAGTATGATGAAGACGGTATTATCATCTCCGAAGGTGATTATATTGAAGATTACCGCGAAGGAAAATGGAAGTTTAATTATGGCGATCAGCTTTCGGAAGAAGAATACCTGAATGACTATTTGAATGGAAAAGTAAAAAATTATTACAAAGATGGGGTATTGAGCTTTGAAGGAAATTTTATCGAAGACAACCCAAACGGACGCCATGTTTGGTATTACCCGAATGGAAATAAAAAAACTGAAGGTGATTATGTCATGGGTTTGAAAAATGGTGAATGGATCAAATACAACTCAGATGGTACACCTTTTATCAGTATTTTTTACGAAAACGGAGTGGAGAAAAAATACGACGGAATCAGGATTAGAATTTATGATGAAGACGAAACAGGATCCACCCAAAATAACGATGGGCTTTAACAATTAATTTATTTTAACCGGAACCACCTGAATAATTGGACTTACCATATATATCCGGTTGTTATCAATTCGCCGGCATTTGAACCTTTTTTGCATTTTTTCCAGCTTTTCAAAAACAATACCGTTGTAAATCCTGAAATGGTCATGGAAAGGAATGTCTTCAAGGGTAAGATAATCGCTGATTTTATCATATTCCCTTAATTTCTTTACAAGGCGGGTATTCATTGATGATGAGTTTGGATTTTTGAGGTATTGTACCAAAATCGGCTTGAGGTCTTCCGGAAAAATATCTTCCCTGAAAAACGGCTCCATTAATTCACGAAAGGATTTCTTCCATTCTGTTCCATGTGGTTTTACATTGCGCTGATATTGTTCCCAGTTTTTCAGGTGAGCGAATTCATGCACAAATGTGATAAGGAAGTTAAACCTGTTAAGGTCATGGTTAACCGAAATCCTGTGAAATTTTCTAAGCATCGGCGGACGGTAATCCCCCAGCTTGCTTGAACGGCTTTTTGTTATTCTAAGCTGTACATTTGAATTTTCAATCCATTTTAAAGCGATGGAAACAGCTTTTTCAGGCATATAATCAGCCAGAACTTCTCTATATGTTTTCATTCACTTGTTGTGGAAGGGATGGCTTGGATTTTTCCATGCTAAACTCAGGACAATCCAGGCATTTTTTTTTCATTTTTTTGGAAGAGGAGCAGGATGCAAGCATGAAGGATGCTATTAAAATGATTCCTGACCAGGTTAAAACTTTTTCTTTCAAATTCATTTTTTTATTTTTTATAACGCCCAAAAATATTAAAATTGCCCGAAATAATATTTTATCATTAATTTAGCGAAACCATAAAAGTACATTCATGATAAGTAGGTTTGGCAGTTATTTACTACTGATGTTGAAGGTTTTTCGCAAACCGGATAACTGGGCGGTTTACAAAAAACAACTGATTACCGAAATATACAGTCTTGGTATCGAATCTCTTGGTATTACAGTTATTATTTCTGTGTTTATGGGCGCTGTGGTTGCTATTCAAACCGCTTACAATATTGACAGTCCGCTTATCCCGATGAAATTAATCGGATTTACCGTCAGGCAGTCGGTCATACTCGAATTTTCACCCACCATCATCAGCCTGATACTTGCAGGCAAAGTAGGATCACGTATAGCTTCAGAAATTGGCACCATGCGCGTAACCGAGCAGATTGATGCACTCGATATCATGGGAGTCAATGCTCCTAATTTTCTGATTTTTCCAAAGGTTACCGCTTCTGTCATCATCAACCCCATTTTAATTATTCTTAGCATGGGATGCGCCATTGTTGGCGGATACCTTGTAGCGACTTCCACGAATTTGTTTACCAGCCAGGATTATTTGGAAGGGATTCGCTTTACTTTCGATGGTTTCACCATCATTTATGCCCTGATAAAAACAGTTGTATTTGCATTTATTATTACCACCATCTCAGGTTTTGAAGGATACATGGTAAGAGGCGGCGCCATTGATGTAGGATCTTCCAGCACCAGGGCTGTTGTCTGGAGCAGCATTATGATCATTTTGTTCAACCTGATTTTAACCCAGCTCTTGTTGTCATGATTGAGGCGAAAAACATATCAAAATCTTTTGGCGACCACCAGGTATTAAAGGATATTAATGTAAAGTTTGAGAAAGGGAAAACCAATCTCATCATTGGTCAGAGCGGTTCAGGAAAGACTGTACTGATGAAGTGCCTGATTGGATTATATGAGGCGGATGAAGGTAGTGTTTTATTCGATGAAAGGGATTTTTCGCACATGACGTTTAATGAAAGAAAAAGCATCAGGAATGAATTGGGTATGCTGTTTCAGGGTGGCGCCCTGTTTGATTCGATGACGGTGGAGGACAACGTTATGTTTCCGCTAACTATGTTCACCAATCAATCAAAAGAGGAAAAGAAAGAACGGGTAAACTTTTGCCTCGAATGGGTAAACCTCGAAGATGCAAATAAGCTTTATCCTTCCGAATTAAGCGGAGGGATGATCAAGCGTGTCGCCATCGCACGTGCCATATCAATGAATCCCAAATATTTGTTTTGCGATGAGCCCAATTCCGGTCTCGATCCGCAGACTGCCGGCGTGATTGACGACCTTATTCAGCGCCTCACACAGGAATTCAATATTACCACTGTGGTAAACACCCACGACATGAATTCAGTTATTAAAATCGGCGATACCATTTCTTTTATTTACAAAGGAGAGCTTTGGTGGGAGGGAAATAAAACAGAGGTTCTTTCAACGGAGAACAAAGAATTGAATGATTTTGTGTTTGCTACTGAATTGACAAAACGGCTAAAGAAATAGGCAGGGGTAAGGGCTGTGAGGCCTGTCTGGTCAAATGACCAGGGTAATGTGCCGTTGAATGAAAAATAGGTTTATGAGTATTAGAAGTTTTAGGGATTTAATTGTATATCAAAATACTTACAAAGCCATGCTGCTGGTAATGAAAGAACTTTTGCCATTTCTGCCGGAATTGGAAAAGTACGATTTAAAAAGTCAGTTTTCAAGATCTTCAAAAGCAATTCCACGATTGATCGCTGAAGGATATTCAAAAACGACATCAGTATGCTGGTTTTCAGAAATACATTGATGATGCTATGGGTGAGTGTAATGAAACAGTTGTTAGTCTGGAACAGGTAAAGGACATTTATGGATCCAATCCAGTCTTATGCGACGAATTAATTGAAATCTATGATATATCAGGTAGGCAATTGTACAAATTAGGCGAATCCTGGCAGCAGTTTAAGAATAAGGAAAAAGAAAACCGAACCCGACATGACCCTAACCCATACCGGCTTCCTAACCTTAACCCTATGACCTTTCAGCTATGAATTTTCTTGACATCATTTTTATCCTCATCATTGTATTATTCGCTTTTCAGGGTTTCAGAAAAGGCCTGATTTATGAAATTGCTTCCCTTGCCGGGCTGATTCTCGGTATCTATGCCGCTTTCCATTTCGCTTCCTATATCGAGGTTTATCTGATCGAATATCTCAATATTTCTGAAAAATACTCCACTATTGCAGCTTTTATCATTGTTTTTATTGGAGTAGTCATATTGCTACATTTAGCCGGTAAGATCATCGAGAAAATTGTTGATTTGGTTGCTCTCGGAATACTAAATAAGCTTGCCGGGGCAGTCTTTGGTGTGCTTAAAGCAATTGTTCTGCTAAGCCTTGCCCTGCTCATCATCAATCATTTTGACGGGGAATTGATTTCAAAAGAGAAGAAAACCGAATCCTTTCTTTATAAACCCATTGCTGCTATTGCACCCATTTTGTGGGAGGGATTTGAGAAATATGGGAGGGATAAAATACAGGATAATTTGTTGTATTAAGAAAAGATATTGCAGAATCGGTAAAAGCCTTTTTCTTAGGTGGTTCAGAAAGAACTTTTATAATTGATGATATTTCTTAATTTAGTAATATGGATAAAATAAGATTGTCAAAGTTGCCTAATGAGTTGTTCGGAAAAATAGCAGACTTGCTCAATGAATCAAGAAGATTTGTTGTTAGAAGTGTTAACCAGGCAATTGTCTTTACCTATTTTGAAATTGGCAAATTAATAGTCGAAGATGAACAGCAAGGCAAGGATCGTGCTGAATACGGGAAATCTGTTTTAAAGGAACTTTCACGTAAACTTACTTTAGAATTTGAGAAAGGGTATTCGGTTTACAACCTCGAAAGAATGCGTAATTTTTACCTTGTCTTTAAAAACCGGATTATTGAAACGGAAAAATCCTCATCACTGATGCGGAAATCCGAAGATGAAATTTCCGCAACACTGTTGCGGAAATTTGAAGAGGTCTTTAAACTAAGCTGGTCACATTACATTCAGCTACTTAAAATAGAAAACGAAGAGGAAAGAAATTTTTATGAAATTGAAGCAGCAGACAACAATTGGTCAGTTCGTGAATTGGAAAGACAATTTGACTCATCGCTTTATGAACGGTTAGTTTTAAGCAGAGATAAAGAAGCTGTAAAAGAACTTAGTAAAAAAGGTCAGTTAATCAGCAAACCAAGTGATACAATTAAAGAACCTTACGTACTGGACTTTTTAGGACTTGAAGAAAAGTCAAAATATACAGAATCAGACCTTGAAACAGCCATTATAAGCAAATTGGAATATTTCCTGACAGAATTGGGAAAAGGCTTTTTGTTTGTTAGCAGACAACAAAGAATTACAATTGAAGCTGAGCATTTCTATGTAGATTTGGTTTTCTATAACCGTCTTCTGCAATGTTTTGTACTGATAGATCTAAAAATCGGAAAACTAAAACATCAGGATTTAGGACAAATGCAGATGTATGTCAACTACTACGATGAATTCAAAAAGACCAACGAAGAAAATCCCACAATAGGAATCGTTCTTTGTAAACAGAAAAATGAAACTTTGGTAAGAATAACCTTGCCAAAAGAAAACCAACAAATTTTTACAAGTAAGTACCTAACAGTATTACCAAGCAAAGAAGAATTGAAACAACTGATAGAAAATAAAGAATAAAGATGTCATCTACCGTACGCACGAAGACCCAGCAATGCCCAAAGCCACTATTTTTTATCAATTTATAGTTTTATTCTTTTATCGCCTTCACTCCCGGAAGTTCTTTTCCTTCGATGTATTCAAGCATGGCGCCACCACCGGTGGAAACATAACTGACCTTGTCCTTCAGATGATATTTGTTGATGGCTGCAACCGAATCGCCTCCACCAATGAGTGAAAAAGCTCCTTTTTGTGTAGCTTTTGCAACCGCTTCGGCAATGGCTTTTGTTCCAGCAGCGAAATTATCCATTTCAAAAACACCCATCGGTCCGTTCCATAAAATGGTTTTTGAGTTTTCAATCACCTCTGTGAATTTCTTTATGGTTGCAGGCCCTATATCCAACCCCATCCAGTTTTCAGGAATCTCATTGGCTTCGGCTATTTTCTTTTGTGCAGCGTTGTCGAATTTATCAGCAATGACTGCATCGGTCGGAAGGTAAAAATTAACACCTAATTCCTTTGCTCCTTCAACTGTATTTAATGCCAGCTCTAATAGTTCGTCCTCAACAAGCGATTTACCGACCTCACCACCCTGCGCCGAAATGAAAGTGAACATCATGCCACCGCCTACGATCAGGTTATCTACTTTGCTCAAAAGATTGTTTATGATTTCGATCTTCCCCGAAACCTTGGCGCCACCAAGTATTGCGGTAAAGGGTTTTTGACCTTCATGAAGAACCTTGTCAATACTTTTCACTTCGTTTTCCATGATGTACCCGAACATTTTATCGTTCGGGAAATATTTTGCGATAATGGCAGTGGAGGCATGTGCACGGTGAGCCGTACCAAAGGCATCGTTCATATAAACATCACCTAGGGCTGCGAGTTTTTTCGTAAAAACATCATCACCTTTTTCTTCCTCTTTGTAGAATCTAAGATTTTCGAGCAGTAAAACTTCGCCCGGTTGCAATCCGCCGGCAAGGGTAACGGCAGAATTTCCGATACAGTCATCGGCAAATTTGACCGAAAGACCCAGTTTTTCCGAAAGGTAGCCATGAATATGTTTTAATGAATATTTTGTTGTCGGCCCCTCCTTGGGTCTTCCAAGATGCGACATGAGGATAGCAGAGCCACCTCCCGCAAGAATTTTATTTATCGTTGGGATGGCAGCGTCAATCCTGCTGGTATCGGTAATTTCAAATTTTTCATTCAGCGGAACATTAAAATCTACCCTGATGAGTACCTTTTTTCCTTTAAAGTTATAACTATCAATGTTTTTCATTTGGTTAAAATTATTTAATTTTTACTTTATTCAAAATTTTGCCGTTCTTATTTTAAACAATTACAGCCATTCATTATATTCAATATCAAGCCTGACTGTAAATTTGTTTTTGAACAGTCAAAAATACTCAAAAAAGAAATTCGTTTTTAAATCGCTATTTTTACACGGCAATAAAATAAAATCTTGATGTATGCAATTTAAAGGAACGATAAAAACCAAAATGCCTAGGCAAAAAACTTCTATTTTCGCAACTATGTCGGCGCTTGCACTTGAGCATAATGCCATCAACCTTTCACAGGGGTTTCCGGATTTTGAAATTTCATCTCAACTCATTGACCTTGTTCATAAATATATGCAGGAAGGAAAAAATCAATATGCTCCAATGACAGGTATTCCGGAACTCAGAGAGCAAATTTCCCGCAAGGTTGAATCGCTTTACGGAACAAAATATGATTTTCAAAAAGAGATCAATATTACCGCAGGCGCAACCCAGGCATTGCATACCGCTATTGCTGCCACCATCAGCGAGGCAGATGAAGTAATTGTTTTTGAACCGGCTTATGATTCGTATGTTCCGGTTGTTAAAATGCAGGGTGGCATAGTAAAATTCGCACAACTGAAAGCTCCTGATTATCATATTGACTGGAATGAGGTGAAGAAGCTGATCACCAGCCGGACAAGAATGATCATCATTAACTCGCCGCACAATCCGACAGGCAGTATATTGAGAGAGGATGATCTGAAAATGCTGGATAAACTTACCCGAAATAGCGACATCATTATCCTGAGCGATGAAGTCTACGAACACCTGATTTTTGATGGTTTCCGGCACGAGAGTGTCTGCCGTTATCCCGAATTGGTTCAGCGTTCGTTCGTGGTCGGCTCTTTTGGAAAAACGTTTCATGCAACCGGATGGAAATTAGGTTATGTTCTTGCACCGGAAAACATGATGGAGGAGTTCAGAAAAGTGCACCAGTTTGTTGTTTTTGCATGCAATACGCCCATTCAATATGCCATTGCCGAATACATGAATGACAAAAGCGTTTACATGGATCTTAATATTTTTTACCAGGAAAAAAGGGACCATTTTGTCAATCTCATCAAAAAATCAAAATTTAAGATCATTCCTTCCTATGGAACCTATTTTCAATTGCTCGATTTCAACGGGATCACCAGTGAATCTGAAATTGATTTTGCAACCCGTATGACCAAAGAATTCGGGCTGGCATCTATTCCAGTTTCGGTTTTCTATAATAAGAATACTGATAATAAGGTTCTCCGATTTTGTTTTGCAAAAAAAGAAGAAACCCTAAACAAAGCAGCAGAAATTTTATGCAGGATTTAAAAATTGATATTATTCAATCCGATCTTATTTGGGAGGATATCGGGCAAAACCTGAAAAATTTTGACAGGAAAATTGCTCAGGTTTCAGAAGCTACAGATGTAATCATTTTGCCCGAAATGTTCAGTACGGGTTTTACGCTGAATGTAAATAAATGCGCTGAAACCGAAGATGGCATCGCTGTGAAGTGGTTGAAACGGAAAGCGATGGAGAAAAAATGCGTTTTAGCCGGAAGTTTGCTGATTACGGACAAAGGCAAATTCTATAACCGGTTTTTCTGGATGAAGCCTGACGGCAATTATGAAACGTATGTTAAAAGGCATCTGTATAGAATGGGCGATGAACACTTAACAATGTCGGCGGGAGTGGAGCGAAAAATTGTGGAATTGAAAAATTGGAAATTCAATCTGCAAATATGTTACGACTTAAGGTTTCCGGTTTGGAGTAAAAACAATTACACAGCAGGGCACCATGCTTATGATGCGTTAATTTATGTAGCCAATTGGCCTGAAGTGAGAAACTATGCCTATAAATCTCTTTTAGTAGCTCGCGCAATCGAAAATCAGTCGTTTGTAATTTGGGTAAACAGAGTGGGAAACGACAACAATCAATTCTTTCATTCAGGTGACTCGATGGTGGTTGATCCCTTCGGTAAAATTATCGCTCAGGCGGGCTCCGGGAAAGAAGAAAATCATTCGGTCGTCTTGTCCGGTCAATTGCTTGAAAATTTCAGAGCCAAATTTAAAGTGGGACTTGACTGGGATAACTTTTCGGTTCAATGATGATCCGGAAACATTATTTGTTAATTGTTTCAGGTTGTGAAAATTATTAAGAATCTCCGATTTGGCTTATTATGGAAAAGTTAAAATTGGTTTATTAATATTTATGCGTTTATTTCGCAAACTGAAAATAAAAACGTTAGCAAATGAATATCATAATAGCGGGTGATGGCGAAGTTGGTTTTCATCTTGCAAAAATGCTTCATGATGAAAATCACAATATAACCATTGTTGATCCCCATGAAGACTTGCTGAAGATGCTGGAATCCCATTCCGACATACTTACTATTACCGGCAATTCTACTTCTCTTTCGGTACTTAACAGGACAAAAGTCCATAAGGCTGATCTAATGATTTCGGTTTTACATGATGAGCAAACCAATCTTGTTACATGCATCCTCGCAAAAAAATTAGGCGCCAAAAGAACGATTGCCAGGATAAACAATACTGAATATCTGTTACCCAATGTAAGGGAATTGTTTACGACTATGGGTATTGATGAATTGGTTTGCCCTGAAAGCATTGCGGCAGATGAAATCATTGCACTCCTGAAACAAACAGCTGCGACAGAAATTTATAACTTTTCGCACGGAAGATTGTCCCTGTTTTTGATAAAGTTAAATGAAAAAGCACTTGTTATCAATAAAACCCTGAATGACATAGCTAAAGAAAATCCCATGCTAGATTTCAGGGCGGTGGCAATACACAGAAACTCACAAACCATTATCCCCAGAGGTGATGATATTTTCAAGGTGAACGATCTGGCTTATGTAATTACAAAACCTGACGGAATAGCTACTTTGCTGAGGCTTGGCGGAAAAGAGAGGATTGAGATCAGGGATGTTTTTATTGTTGGGGGCGGGAGGATAGGAAGAAAAACAACCCAAAGGCTGGAAAAAAATTTGACAATTAAGCTTTTTGAAATTGACAAAGCAAGAAGCCGCCTTCTTGCCAATGAACTTAAAAGAGCGATGGTCATCAATGGAGATGCAAGGGATATTGAACTACTCAAAGAAGAAGGTATCAGCGAAACGGATGCTTTTATTGCAGTAACCAATAACTCGGAAACAAATATCCTGACCTGTCTTCATGCCACAAAATTAGGCGTTAAAAGGACCATTGCGCTCGTTGAGAACATTGACTATATTGACCTTTCACAAAATATCGGAATTGACACCATCATCAATAAAAAACTGATTACTGCCAGCTATATCGCCCGTTTTACAATGGATGCCGAGGTTACTTCCATCAAATGCCTGAGTGGAATTGATGCTGAGGTGCTTGAGTTTGTTGTAAAAGCCAATTCAAAGGTTACAAAAAAACCCATTAAAAAGATAGATATACCCAATGGTGCAATCATAGGTGGTATTGTCAGGGGTAAAAACAGCTATATTGCGATAGGCGACTTTCAGATAGAGGAAAACGACAAAGTGGTCGTATTTGCTATGCCCAAAGCCATTCACAAGGTTGACAAATTGTTTAATTGATTTCTATTTCTGTTTGATATGTCAACCATCTCTAAAATCAACAAACAAATAATCCTTCATATTCTTGGATTTTTATTGATGATAGAGGGTTTGTTGATGTTGTCGGGTATACCCTTTTCCCTTTATTATTGTGAAACGAAATGCCATAGCCTGCTTTATAGCGGCATTATAACTTCAGGTATCGGATTGATAACCTGGTTCTTTACCCGAAAAGCCAGCCGGAACTTTGGCAAACGGGAAGGATATATAATTGTTGCGGTGTCATGGTTAGTCATTACTATCTTTGGAACTTTGCCTTACCTTCTAAGCGGTGTCATTTCCGATTTTACAAATGCTTTTTTTGAAACCATGTCGGGGTTCACCACCACCGGAGCAACGATTTTAACCGACATTGAAGCCGTTCCCAGGGGCTTGCTTTTTTGGAGAAGCATGACCCATTGGATAGGAGGAATGGGAATTATTGTACTTTCGGTTGCCATTATGCCCCTTTTGGGAATAGGCGGGATGCAGTTATTTATTGCTGAAATGCCGGGAGTTACGCTCGACAAACTTCACCCCAGGATTACCCAGACCGCTAAAAGATTGTGGATTATTTATGTCATGCTGACGATTGCCCAAACGGTATTATTAATGTTTGGCGGTATGAGTTTTTTTGATTCATTGTGCCATACGTTTGCCACTATGTCAACCGGTGGGTTTTCGACCCGGAACACAAGCGTAGCAGGATTCTCACCATACATTCAGTATATCATCATCCTGTTTATGATTTTAGCTGGTACTAATTTCACCCTGCATTACTTAGCACTAAATGGTCGAATTCGGGAAATATGGAGAAATGAAGAATTCAGGTATTACATACTTTTTACCGTAGGGTTTTCCATTTTGACAGGGATATTGTTGATTATCCTTGGCGGTTCGGGTGTTGAAAAAACTTTCAGGGACGCAATGTTTCAGGTTGTTTCTATTGTGACGACCACCGGCTTTGTTACCTCAGATTACTTAATGTGGCCCGGGCAACTCTGGATCATTATTTTTCTGCTTATGTTTATTGGCGGAAGCGCAGGTTCAACCGGTGGCGGAATCAAAATAGCGCGGCAGGTATTGCTTCTCAAGAACAGTGCACTCGAATTTAAAAGGATCATTCATCCGCAAGCCATCATCCCGGTAAAGTTTAACGGGAAGGCTGTTTCGCCTGAAATTATTCATATAGTCGTAGCATTTTTTCTTTTTTACCTGCTTACTTTTTTTGCCGGTACTTTTATTATGACTTTAATAGGGCTTGATTTTGAAACCGCTATCGGCGCTACTATAGCATCTCTCGGTAATATCGGACCTGGTTTGGGCGCTGTGGGACCTGTTGAAAACTATTCGGCTTTACCGGCATTGGCCAAATGGACCTGTTCCTTTTTAATGATGTTAGGTCGGCTTGAACTTTTTACGGTGATGATTTTATTTTCAGCTTCATTTTGGAAAAAATAGAAATGGAGCCATCAAATATGCTTCGCTACATTATCCATTATAAGAGTTGTGGCTCCGCAGTTTTCTTCCACAAAATCTTTACAAACACCCGAAACAATTTGATAAAATTCCTGATCTGTTAACAGCCGGTTTAAAATATTATCAAACTCCTTCTCACTTTTTATGGTAAAAGCGCCTCCCTTTTCAATCAGATCAACGGCTTCCCTGAATTTATGAAAATTAGGACCGAAAATTACGGGCTTTCCAAAAGTTACCGCCTCCAAAATATTATGGATTGCCTTTCCGAAACCACCTCCGATAAATGCAACATCGCAATACTGATAGAGTGATGATAAAAATCCCATGCCATCAATGATTAAGAATTTGGCTTGCAGAATGTTCTTTTCGTCAGCCATTGAGTAGCGCAATGTTTGGTTTTTACCGAAACGGTTTTCAATTGCCGATATGTGTTCTTCATGAATCTCATGGGGCGCAATTATTATTTTGATATTTCCCTGAAGGGTCGGTAGTTTTTGGATCAACTCTTCGTCCGGTTGCCAACTGCTGCCAGCCAGCAAAATTTTATAGCCGGCGGTAAATTTTTCGATCAGGGGGAAAGACTTTTTATTTCGGGCTATATCTACAACCCTGTCAAAACGGGTGTCGCCGCCAATGACTACCTGCTCAATACCGATGGATTTCAGCAAGTCCATTGATTGATTGTTTTGTACAAAGAAAAAAGTGATTTTTTTCAGCATCTTCCTGAACCATCCTCCGTACCAT
The DNA here is from genome assembly GCA_963840975.1 of uncultured Bacteroidales bacterium. Taxonomy (GTDB): domain Bacteria; phylum Bacteroidota; class Bacteroidia; order Bacteroidales; family JAADJA01; genus JAADJA01. The sequence goes on from CAWJBC010000002.1 coordinate 608,761, forward strand.
TTGAAAAAATGCTGTTCTGGCCTGAAAATAGAGGATATATAGAATATTGGTATTTGCTTTTGATGAAGAACATCAATGTAATTGAACCAAAATTCATATTTCACAAAAATGGCGAAGCCGCGGTTTCGTAAGCTGGATGAATTGTTCAGCGTTTTTCCTGCTATCCATAGGAAGATAAAAGATATAATCAGCCCCGTCGTAATTTTTACGGATCTCATAACCCGAAGGAGAAAAAAAGGTGAGCATGATTTTAAAGGAAGGATATTTTTTTCTGAAGGCTTCCATAACCGGGCGTCCCTGCTCAAATTCTCCCAGCGAAGCCGCATGAAACCAGACAAGACTATCCTTATTATTCCCCGTTTCCTGATGCAATCTTTCAAACAGATTTTTTCTGCCATTTACCCACAGCCTTGCCTTACTGTTAAATAAGGCAGCAATTTTGATCAGCAGGTGGTAAGCGGATATGGTAAAATTATAAAGGATTGACATCGGTCTTTGGTTTTCAGTTTGGCTAGATCAAATATGAAAAGTTTAATAGTAATAATATTTTTCGGGCATTCGCTTAAACAACGGAACAATCCAACCTATTTTAATTCCATATAAAACATCAAATCTGTTTTGCAGTTCATCCGGTAGCCCCGTGTCGAAGTTTACATCTCTTTTTGGTTTTGTCCATGCCTGATTTATTTCAAAGCCCAAATAAAAATTTAGCAATTTGCTGTTGCTTAGGTAGGTATATCCTACAAATTCACTGAGACCAAAACCTCCTGCAAGCCGGTCGTATCCTTTTTTATAGTCATCCAAAAGTTGGGGAGCTGTATTTTCCGCCACCTCAATCCTTATTTTATGTTGAAGGTATCCCAGGCTTCCGATGAGGGTTATACCTGAATTCGGATTCGGGCTGAGGACAGGAATCAATTTCCCAATCCTTGCAGAAATGTAATACCCCCTTTCATAAATCGAGTAGCTTGCATAGTTTCCGGCCATATTGATGATGGCGCCATCAGATGTTTTTAAGGTTTCCCATGATCTGATCAGCCACCTTTACATCTCCTCCAAACAAAAAATTGAACTCTGCTCCAATTATCCAGTTTTGATTAGTTTTCCATAAAAAACCACCGCCAAGACTCGAATTGTTGCCAAACCGGTCAGCCATGTCGCCGCCCGGTAACTGGTAAGAATAGGTTGCATAGAACATCGGAATGCTAAGCGTGGTGTCGGAAATATCCATTTGGCTTCTAAGCCCAGTCGCAGCGAAGATTAAAAGAAATAAAATGCGAAATCTCATCGAACTTTAAAATATTGTGGCAAATATATGAAACTATATGTTTATGCTTGTGTAAATTTGCGACGTGCTTAACAGTGAACTTAACATTATGAGGTCATTAATAATTTTCGGAAGGTATTTCTTTGTTGTCGTATTAATTGTATTTTTTTCGGTTAAAGGGGCTGTTTCACAGGATGAGGATGATGCCACATGGTGGAACGAAACCCATCACTGGGATGGAATTACTTCGTGGACGCAGTACATTATTTACTCACCATATTATCTGGGACCAAATGCTTTACCGGTTCCGTTTTCTCAAAAAGGCAGGGTGAAAGACCGGTTTGAGTTGAGAATGGACCTTGAGGGTCATTTCAGTAATGGCGATAATACACAGGATATTTTTATTGATTGCTATTTACCTATTGTGAAAAACAAGATAGCTGTTGAGTTCTATGGTGTTCCGGTTGAACATTATAAAATGGATGAACCCACCGTTATTGAGCGCAGGGCAAGAAACAGAAGCGGTGAGGGTTATGCAGCCGGTGATTTTTATTTCAGTACTATTTTTCAGGTTATAAAAGACAAAAAAATGCCGGATGTAGCCCTAAGAATGGCTTGTAAAACGGCCTCCGGGGCAAAACTAAGTGATGCAAGATACACCGATGCTCCCGGCTATTTTTTCGATTTGTCATTGGGTAAAGACTTTTTATTTGCCGATAAGTTCATCCAAAAAATCCGGCTTCACGGCATGATTGGCTTTTATTCTTGGCAAATGAACCTTCCCGAAAATCCGCAAAATGATGCTATCCTTTATGGCGCGGGGTTGGATTTATCGTTTTCAGGTTTTTGCATCAACAATTCCCTGGAGGGATACACAGGATATTTTGGAAAAGAGTTGGTAGTGGTAACCGACAAGGAAGACCCGGTATCATTCAATGACCGACCGATCATTTACAGGTTGGACCTTTTAAAACAAACGGATCATTTTGATTTTGGATTGGGATATCAGTTGGGTGTAAAAGATTTACTTTATCAGACTTTCAAGGTCTCATTAATTTATCATTTCTCCAATCAATAAGGCTACCACACTATTGTTAATAAAATAACAATCTTTTCTGGCATCTTTGCAAATTCCGATATTTAACTAACTTTGCGCCCCTGATGGGTGGAAAATAAAAGGAATCAGTTTTGTGCAACAGCAAAGGAAATGATCAAACAGAACCAATGGATTCAAAAGAAAAAAGGTTATAATAAATAATGATAAACATCTACATGGAAAAAAAATATTTTGTTCACGAAAGCGCTTATGTTGACGACAACGTAGATATAGATGATGGAACCAAAGTCTGGCATTTTTCGCACATACAATCCGGATCGAAACTCGGAAAAAATTGTTCGATAGGTCAAAATGTAAATGTCGGCAACAATGTCAGGATTGGTAATCACGTTAAGATTCAAAATAATGTTTCGGTTTACGAAGGCGTGGAGCTTGAAGATTATGTTTTTTGCGGACCGTCGATGGTTTTTACAAATATATTAAACCCCAGAAGTGAATTTCCTCAGCGTGGTTCTGAATTTTATCTCAAAACAGTTGTCAAAAAAAGCGCATCACTGGGTGCCAATTGCACCATTGTTTGCGGTCATTCGATAGGAAAATATGCTTTTGTGGGCGCCGGCTCTGTTGTCACAAAAGAGGTTCCTGACTATGCCATGGTTTTTGGAAATCCCGCAAGGTTAAAGGGTTGGGTATGTGCGTGCGGCAACAGGCTGGAGTTGTCGGTTGATGAAAAATCAGAGGAAAAAGCTATATGCAATAAATGCGACAGAAATTATAGTAAAAAAGGAAGTATTGTTGAACAGATTTAATCATTAAGAAAATGCAATTTATAGATTTAAAAACACAACAGGCAAGGATCAAGGACAAGATTGATGCGAATATTCAGAAAGTTCTTGCGCATGGAAATTATATCATGGGACCCGAAATTACAGAGCTTGAAAACAAACTTGCCGAATATGTCGGTATGAAATACGGAATTGGCTGTGCAAGCGGAACAGATGCTCTTTTGATGCCATTGATGGCGTACGAGGTTGGTCCGGGTGATGCTATTTTTACCGTATCGTTTACTTTTATTGCTACAGCGGAAGTTGTGCAGTTATTGGGTGCAACTTCGGTCTTTGTTGACATCGAGGCTGACTCGTTTAATATGGATGCTGCAAAACTTGAGGAGGGAATATTAAAAGTTAAAAAAGAAGGAAAGCTCAAGCTGAAAGGGATTATACCGGTTGATCTTTTCGGACAGCCGGCTGATTACGACGAAATCAACGCCATTGCCAAAAAGTACGGAATGTTTGTATTGGAAGATGCAGCGCAGGGATTTGGCGGACGGTATAAAAACAGGATGGCAGGCTCTCTTGCTGAGGTGGCTGCCACCAGTTTCTTTCCTGCAAAACCTCTGGGTACTTACGGCGATGGAGGCATGATCTTTACCGATGATGATGAAATGGTTAAAAAACTACTTTCCATCAGGGTTCACGGTCAGGGCAGTGATAAATACAACAACATCAGGCTAGGGATCAATGGACGATTGGATACTTTAATGGCAGCCATCCTGTTGCCTAAATTTGAGATTTTTGAGGAGGAGATTGGTCTTCGCCAAAAAGTTGCCGGAAGATATTCTGAAAAATTAGCGGGTATTGTTAAAACCCCCGATGTTAAACCTTATAACCTTTCAGCATGGGCGCAGTATTCAATCCTGCATCCCCAAAGGGAAAAGGTCATGGAAGGTCTGAAGTCGGATGGAATCCCTACTGCTGTTTATTATCCCAAACCCCTTCACCTTCAGGATGCTTTTGTTGGTTTGGGTTATAAGCATGGTGATTTTCCGGTTACCGAGCAAATAGCTTCACAGGTTTTCAGTCTTCCAATGCACCCATACCTGTCGCACGAAGATCAGGATAAGATTGTCAACAGCATTATTAAACATGCGAAATAAATGATTCAATCACAGGTATGAAACCCTCCGCCTTCGGCGGGATTGTTCAACTTTCAAATTTCAAAAACGCAGAGCATTGAAATTTGAGTTTCACAAATAAACAAAAATGCTCTATTTGCCGTTTATAGATGTTTCGAGAATTGAAGTAATGAAATAAAAAAGTGAAAATGAATATTTACGAGAAATTAATCAATAAAGAAGTCAAATTATCATTGGTTGGATTAGGTTATGTTGGGCTGCCCATTGCGCTTGAATTTGCAAAAAAAATATCGGTAGTAGGATTTGATATCAGTCAGGAAAGGGTTGATATGATGAAAAATAAAGTTGACCCAAGTGAAGAGTTGACATCCGAAGCATTCGATAATTGCGACATCGTTTTTACCACCAATCCCGATGACCTCAAGGCTGCAGCTTTTCATATCGTAGCTGTTCCAACGCCCATTGATAATCATAATATGCCCGATCTGACTCCTTTGCTATCAGCCACAAGGACAGTAGGAAAAATTCTGAAAAAAGGCGACTATGTGGTTTATGAATCAACTGTTTATCCCGGCGCCACTGAGGAAGATTGCGTTCCAATACTCGAAAATCTTTCAGGACTAAAGTGCGGAATAGATTTTAAAGTAGGTTACAGTCCCGAGAGGATCAATCCGGGGGATAAAGAGCATACCATTGTTACCATTAAAAAAATTGTTTCGGGTTGTGACGAGATTTCTCTTGATAATATTGCCAAAACCTATGAAATTGTTGTAAAGGCGGGAGTTCACAGAGCACCTAACATTAAAGTGGCTGAAGCGGCTAAGGTTATCGAGAATACCCAACGGGATGTGAACATTGCTTTTATGAATGAGCTTTCTATCATTTTTAACCGGATGGGAATAAATACATATGATGTGCTGGAAGCTGCCGGAACCAAATGGAACTTCCTGAAATTTTATCCCGGGCTGGTTGGCGGGCATTGCATAGGTGTTGATCCCTATTACCTTGCTTATAAAGCCAAAGAGTTCCGTTACCATCCGCAGGTAATAAATTCGGGACGATTTGTTAATGACTCCATGGGATTTTATATCGCCAAACAAATTGTAAAGAAATTAATAGAAAAAGGGAAAAAGATATTAAACACCAAAGTCCTCGTAATGGGCGTTACCTTCAAAGAAGATGTGAGTGATTTGAGGAATTCCAAAGTTGCGGATTTGGTCAACGAATTAAAATCCTACGGCATTTTGGTTGAAGTTGTTGATCCTCACGCATCCGGCGCAGAAGTTAAAAAGGAATACGGTTTCGAACTTGTTGAAGATATTTCGGATGATTACAATGCGGTGGTAGTAGCGGTTTCTCACAAAGCTTACATTGACCTGGACGAAAAATTCTTTAAATCAATTTCTGCCAACAATGGTATAGTCGTTGATGTAAAAGGGCTTTACAGAAACAAAATCAAAGAACTGACATACTGGAGTCTTTAAAACAACTTAACATTTGAAAATTTTAGTAACAGGCGGAACTGGTTATATCGGATCTCATACCGTTGTTGAGCTTCAACAGAAGGGTTATGATGTAATCATTGTTGACAACCTGTCGAATTCTTATATAAGTGTTGTTGATCAGATTGAAAAAATTACCGGAATCCGCCCTGGGTTTGAAGCGATTGATTTAAGGGACAATAATAAAACCAGCAGATTTTTTTAAAAGGAATATAGGGAATTACAGGTATCATCCATTTTGCAGCTTTGAAATCTGTAGGAGAGTCCGTTGACAAACCATTGGATTACTACCAAAACAACATTTTTTCGCTGATCAATGTATTAAATGAAATGAAAGAACACAATATTTCTGATTTTGTGTTCTCATCTTCCTGCACGGTTTACGGTCAACCGGATGAATTACCGGTAAGCGAAAAGGCTCCAATCAAAAAGGCATGGTCGCCTTATGGTCATACCAAGCAAATTTCGGAGGAAGTGATCGAAAATGTTTGTAAATCATCTTCGATTCAAAGTATTTTGTTGCGCTATTTCAACCCCATTGGAGCGCACGATTCGGCATTGATCGGAGAATTGCCTATCGGAATTCCCAATAATCTTGTTCCGTTTCTAACCCAGACTGCAATCGGAAAACGAGAACAAATGAATGTTTTTGGAAACGATTATAATACTCCTGACGGCACCGCTATCCGGGATTATATTCATGTGGTTGACCTGGCAAAGGCTCACGTTGTTGCCATTGACAGGCTGGTGAAAAGAAAAAACAATAGCAATCCTGAAATTTTTAATCTGGGTACCGGCATAGGTTATTCCGTTCTTGATATCATTAATTCTTTTGAGAAATCAACCGGCATTAAGCTGAACTATTCCATTGGCAACCGGAGACCCGGTGATATCGAAAAAGTGTGGGCAGATACCACTTTTGCAAATTCAGAACTCGGCTGGAAAGCAGAAAAAAACCTTGATGATATGATGCTTTCAGCCTGGAAATGGGAACTTTTTTTGAATAAAAAAGTAATAAACTAAAAATAACTAATAATGAAAAAACTACTCATTACGGGAGCCGCCGGATTTATCGGATCGCATGTTGTGCGCCTTTTTGTCAACAAATACACCGACTATCAGGTTTATAACCTCGATAAACTTACTTATGCCGGCAATCTTGAAAACCTTAAAGATATTGAGAATAAACCGAACTATACTTTCATCAAAGGCGATATTGTTGATTCTGATTTTATTCTAAATTTATTCAACGAACACCGGTTCGACGGAGTCATTCATCTGGCTGCAGAGTCACATGTTGACAGATCCATCTCCAATCCAACGGAATTTATTTTCACCAATATCGTTGGAACGGTCAATCTTCTCAATGCAGCCCGGCACATTTGGAAAGATAATATTACAGGAAAAAAGTTTTATCATATTTCGACTGATGAGGTGTATGGATCGTTGGGTGATACAGGCTATTTTACAGAAGAAACAGCGTATAATCCGCACAGTCCTTATTCGGCTTCCAAAGCAAGCTCCGATCATCTCGTCAGGGCATATCTTGATACATTCGGTTTGCCGGTAGTGATTTCAAACTGCTCGAATAATTACGGACCCAACCAGTTTCCTGAAAAACTGCTGCCTCTTTTTATTCATAATATCAAAACCAACAAACCCCTTCCGGTTTATGGTCAGGGATTGAATGTACGTGACTGGCTTTATGTTGAGGATCATGCTTCGGCAATTGATCTGATCTTTCATGACGGTAAAATTGGAGAAACTTATAATATTGGTGGAAACAATGAATGGAAAAACATTGATCTCATCCTGAAACTTTGTGAAATCATGGATCATAAACTTAATCGCGAGCCGGGGACTTCCAAAAAACTGATTACCTACGTAAAAGATCGCGCTGGTCATGATCTTCGCTACGCCATTGATTCATCCAAGCTGCATAAAGAACTTGGCTGGAGCCCGTCACTTGATTTTGAAAAAGGACTGGAAAAAACAGTTGACTGGTATCTTACCAATCAGGATTGGCTTGATAACGTTACTTCGGGTGAATACCAAAAATACTACAAGGAGCAATACGAAAAAAGGTAAACGTTGAGTCTACTCTGAAAAGTGATTTATCGTCATTGCGAGCGTAGCGAAGCAATCTTTTGGTTCTGAAAATCAACAGATTGCTTTGGGCTTCGCCCTCGCAATGACGTCCTGTTTTTCTTTTCAGAGTGGACTCAACGATTAAAGTTGTTCAGAAATGCAACTTAATGGCTATACTGTCGCCGACATTGCCAAGACTGTATTATTGACTTTCTTAACCAAACCCTGTAATACACTTCCCGGTCCTACTTCAATAAATGTAGTAGCCCCATCGGCAATCATTTTTTCGATAATCTGTGTCCACCTGACAGGTGATGTCAGTTGAGCGATCAGGTTTATTTTGATCTGTTCAGGATCGGTGATCGCCATTGCATTTACATTTTGGTAAATCGGGCATACAGGTTTGTTGAAAGTAGTCGTGTTAATGGCTTCCGCCAATTCTAACCTTGCCGGTTCCATCAGCGGAGAATGAAAAGCACCACCCACTTTAAGCGGAAGCGCTCTTTTGGCTCCGGCTTCCTTTAATTTTTCGCAGGCGATTTCAATTCCCTTCACTGATCCTGAAATAACCAATTGTCCCGGGCTGTTGTAATTTGCAGGAACGACAACCTCGCTTATTTTTGCAAGTGTTTCCTCAACTGTATTATCATCCAGACCCAAAATGGCAGCCATTGTCGAAGGTTCTGCTTCACAGGCTTTCTGCATAGCCATCGCCCTCGCAAATACCAGCTTTAAACCATCTTCAAACGATAATGTATTGTTGGCAACCAATGCAGAGAATTCACCTAATGAATGACCTGCCACCATATCCGGTTGAAACGAATTTCCCATCACCTTTGAAAGTATCACTGAGTGCAAAAAAATTGCAGGTTGAGTCACTTTGGTTTGTCTGAGATCCTCTTCAGTACCATTAAACATGATTTCGGTAATTTTGAAGTTCAGGATTTGATCAGCCATTTCAAAAAGTTTTCTGGCTTTTTCAGAAGAATCGTACAGATCCTTTCCCATCCCTGTAAACTGAGCGCCCTGCCCCGGAAATATGTATGCTTTCATAATCGTGTCTAATTTTTAAGGCGGCAAAATTAGTAAATTAATATTTTTCATATATTCCTTAAAATGCTTACTTTTGCGCCTTGTTAAAAATAAGGCTTACGAAATAAATGAATCCGATGCAGTTACGCTTAAAATATTTGATTAAATCATTCCTTTTAGTCGCCATTTTACTGGCGATTTTTGCCTCCTGTGTTCCGATAAAAAAACAGATTTATTTTCAGGCACAAAAGGACAGTATCAAATCAGAGTTTGTAAACAATAAGATATATGATTACAAATTGCAGGTAGGAAACAATATTTATGCAAGGGTTTACAGCATGAATGAAGAGTCTTATTCTTTTTTTAATCTTGGTCAAAGCAATCAATCAGGAAATGTTTATTATGACGCCGGAATTTATCTGAACAGTTATTATATTGATAACAATGGTTATGCTGATTTACCATTTATTGGAAAAGTAAATGTGCTTGGTTTAACTGTGGATGAAGCGAAAGAATTAATACAGACTGAAATTGACAAATACCTCATTAAAACCACAGTTATCGTTAAACTGGTCAATTATAATGTTACCGTTGTTGGCGAGGTTAAAAATCCAGGACAATACAAAATTTATCAGGATAAGATCAATATTTTTGAAGTTATAAGTATTGCCGGCGACATGACTACCTATGCAAAAAGAGATGACCTTGTGCTGGTGCGTAAAAATGGAAACAAGACAAAGATTTTTCATATTGATATGATGCATGATAATGTACTGGAATCGGAATATTATTACATAATGCCCGACGACATCATTTACGTAACTCCGGTTAAGGGTAAAAACTTTGCTTTTTCATCCTTCCCCTACACCCTTGTTATCTCAACAATTTCATTAGGTCTTGCATTGTTTGCAATTTTTAAATAAGAAATAAAACAGAAAGTGGAAAACATTCAGAATTTCAATCAACAACAGGAAGAAGCTTTTGATTATAAGTCATTGTTTTTTAAACTATACAGGTATTGGTACTTTTTTATCTTAACCATTTTTATTGCTTTGCTGATCGCCTTCCTGTTTAACAAATATACAAAACCCATTTATGAAGTAAGCACCACTGTTCTTATAAAGGAAGATAAGTCCACATTGGATGCTCAGGATTTGATGGGCTTCGGTTTTAGAAACAGGCAACAAAACGTTGAAAATGAAATCGGCAAATTGCAATCCTATACGCTTGTAAATGTAGCAGTCAGAAACCTTGACCTCGGTGTTTCCTATTTTGAGGAAGATAACTTTATTACATCTGAATTGTACAAAGCAAGTCCTTTCAAAATCATCGTTGATTCAACCCACGCACAACCTCTTAATGTGAAATTCAAACTTTCCATATTATCTAACGAAAAATTTTCTCTCGAGGCGCAGGGCAAGGGCGTGAGTCTTTATAATTTCAGCCAGTTTGAACTTCTTAAAGGGACAGATGTCCCGGAAAATCTTAATATCAGTATTGACAGTACTTTTCCGTTTGGACAATTTTTGGTAAGTGAAAACTATTTATTTAAAATACAGCTCAACGAAAACTACACCCCTGAAGCCAACAACAACAAAAATTATTTCTTTGTTTTCAACGAAATAGATAAACTTACCAAGCAATTTCAGTCGTTCGAAATTGAACCCATCAAGGAGGAGTCATCCATTCTGAAAATTACACTGAAAGCTAACAATACGGCTAAGTCCGTTGATTTTTTAAATAAACTTACAGAAGTTTATATGGACAAAAATCTGGAACAGAAAAACCGTGTCGCCGAAAATACCATAATGTTTATTGACAGCCAGCTTGGAAATATATCCGATACATTAAATTTTGTGGAACAAAGCCTGCAGGATTTTCGTGTTGATAAACAAGTCATGGATCTTGACCTGCAATCTGCACAGGTATTCGAGCAACTGAAGGCATTGGAAACGGAAAAAGCCCAGCTCAACCTAAAAGCCTCCTATTATAAAACCCTTCAAAGGTATATCCGTGAAAACAAAGACCTCAAGGATGTTCTTATTATTCCCGCAACACTGGGGATAGACGATCCAATGATTACAAATCTCACAAATGAACTTTCGGGATACTATACCGAGCGTGACGGAATGTTGTTGTTTTCAAAGCCCATCAATCCTATGGTGCAGGCGCTGGATAAAAAAATTGAGTCAACCATTTCCACACTTGAGGAAGGTGTTAACAGTATCATCAAAACATCAGATATTTCTGTAAAAGATATTGACAAAAGATTGAAATTGGTTGAGGACAAAGTAAGTCAATTGCCTGCCACACAAAGGAAATTATTTGGTATTCAACGGCAGTTTAAGTTGAGTGACAATATGTACAATTATCTTCAGGAAAAACGTTCCGAGGCGCAAATTACCAAGGCCTCTAATGAACCGGATAATGAAGTCGTTGATATAGCAAGGGATTTTGAGAGTTCACCGGTTTTCCCTAAAAAAAGTCTGAATTACATGATCGCTCTCATTCTTGGTATTGTTTTACCGGTGGTTTATGTGCTCGGAAAAGATTATTTCAATGATAAGATAGTTGAAAGAAAAGATGTTGAAGGCGCCACAAAATTCCCCATCATCGGTCATATTATCCATAGTAACAAAGACACACAGGCTGTCGTTGCCGAATCCCCCAAATCATCCATCTCCGAATCGTTCAGATCGGTGCGTACCAATCTTCAGTTTATTGCCAAAGGTAAAGAAAAACAAACGGTGCTGATCACATCCGATATGGTGAGCGCCGGGAAGACATTCTGCGCCATAAACCTGGCTTCTATTTTTGCCCTCTACGGCAAAAAAACATTACTCATCGGTTTTGACTTGCGTAAACCTAAAATCTATAAAGACTTTGGGCTATCCAACACAGAAGGTATCAGTTCTTTTCTGATCAAAAAAAGTAAAATTGAGGACATCATTCAAACTTCCCCCATTGACAATCTCGATATTATCATGGCAGGACCTGTTCCTCCCAACCCGGCGGAGTTAATTGCTTCATCACGGACAGATGAACTTTTTGCAATGCTAAATGATATTTATGATTACATCGTGATTGATACTCCTCCCGTTGGCCTGGTCACGGACGCATTCTTGCTGATGAAGTATTCTGATGCCAATGTTTTCATCGTCAGGCAGAACTATACCAATAAGAAAGTATTTGCCTCCATCATGGCTGATATTGAAAAAAGGGAAATGAAAAACGTCAGCATCCTGATCAATGATGTTAAGTTGACCAAAAACTCCTATGGCTACGGTTACGGCTATGGCTACGGTTACGGCTACGGTTATGGTTACGGCTACGGTTACGGCTACGGTTACGGCTATGGTTATTATTCTGACGACCGCGACATGGAAAAAGATTCGACGGTAAAAAGGATATTCAAAAACAATTAGCCAGACGATTTATAGCCTCTGGTCATCCCGGCTTGTCTTTAAAGAAACATCTTTCCATTCAATCAGGAATAAAAAGCGGCATCGCTCCAATGAAAACCGAGGGGCAATGTGTATGCAATATTTATCTAATTTTGCCACTCATAAAAATTTGATAATTTCTTGATAAAAATGATGAACAACAAGGTTGATGACAATTTTTCTGTGATGAAACGGGAGGATAAAGAAAAGTTTTTAAATCAACGTTCAAAAGTTATTTGGATGACCGGACTCTCCGGTGCCGGAAAAACAACTATCGCCAGGCAACTTGAGAGGGAACTCTATCAGAGGGGTTACCTTGCCCAGATCCTTGATGGCGACCTCATCCGTTCAGGTATCAACAGCAATTTAACTTTTTCGGATGAGGATCGCTACGAAAACATTCGCAGGATTGCCGAGGTTTCAAAATTGCTTGTCAATTGCGGAATTATTTGCATCAATAGTTTTATAAGCCCAACTTCCGAAATTCGCAGCATGGCTCGAAAAATTATCGGCAATGAGAATTATATCGAAATCTTTGTGAATTCGCCACTGAGTGTCTGCGAGCAAAGGGATGTCAAAGGGTTATATGCAAAAGCAAGAAAAGGACTGATCAAAGATTTCACCGGTATCGGCTCTCCTTTTGAGCATCCGGAAGAGCCGGACATTGAGGTTCACACGGATATGCAAACAGTGGAACAATCGGTGGGTCAGATTCTTGAATATATTTTGCCATTGATTAAATTTATTGAAGACAAGAACTAATTTCTCTAATTACTATGCGGAAATACAATCTCAATCATTTGAGGGAACTGGAATCGGAATCCATCTTTATCATGCGCGAAGTCGCTTCGCAATTTGAAAACCCCGCCTTGCTTTTTTCGGGTGGAAAAGATTCCATTGTTATGGTTCATTTGGCTAAAAAGGCATTTTATCCTGCGAAATTCCCCTTCCCGTTGTTTCATATTGATACGGGTCATAATTTTGAGGAAACTCTCACCTTTAGAGACGAACTGGTTAAAAAACTGGATGCAAGGCTGATCATAGGTTCGGTTCAGGAGGCGATTGATAGCGGCCGGGTAGTGGAAGAAAAAGGGTTCGAAGCAAGCCGGAATCTTTTGCAGACAGTTACCCTGCTCGATGCCATCGAAAAGCACAAGATTGATGCGGCATTGGGCGGAGGCAGACGGGATGAGGAAAAGGCCCGCGCAAAAGAAAGGTTTTTTTCGCATCGTGATGAATTCGGACAATGGGATCCCAAAAACCAGCGCCCCGAACTCTGGAATATTTTCAACGGCAGGAAAAATATGGGCGAACATTTCAGGGTTTTCCCGCTGAGCAACTGGACCGAAATGGATATATGGCAATACATTTATCTCGATAATATTGACATTCCAAGTCTATACTTTACACACGAACGTGATGCTTTTGACCGTGATGGTGTTTGGCTGGCAGACGCTCCTTTTATGATGAAAAAGGAAAATGAAAAAGTGGTAAGAATAAAAGTCAGGTGCAGGACAATTGGTGATATTTCTTGTACCGGGCTCACCCTTTCGACCGCAGATAACCTTGAAGATATTATCCGGGAAATCGCCGCCACAAGGGTAACCGAACGAGGCGGCCGGGCAGATGACAAACGGAGCGAATCGGCTATGGAAGACAGGAAGAAGGAAGGATATTTTTAATGTTAGATTTTTGATATACGATTTTTGATTTATGATTGAAAAGATGGATGCAAATAAAGAATTCTCAAGCAAAGCATATTTGGATATGGAACTCCTGCGCTTTACCACTGCTGGTAGTGTGGATGACGGTAAAAGTACGCTGATCGGAAGATTGTTGTACGACAGCAAGTCAATTTTTGAAGATCAGCTTGAAGCAGTAAAAAGAGCAAGTATCCGGAAAGGCAATGAACAGATTAACCTTGCATTGTTAACTGACGGGCTTCGCGCCGAAAGAGAGCAGGGCATCACCATTGATGTGGCTTATCGTTATTTTGCTACTCCCAAACGTAAGTTTATCATTGCCGATACTCCTGGCCATGTGCAATATACCCGTAATATGGTAACGGGTGCTTCCACTGCCAATGCAGCCATCATCCTGATTGATGCCCGCAATGGCGTCACTGAACAAACTTACAGGCATTCCTACATCTCTTCTCTGCTGCAGATACCACACCTGATTGTTTGTGTGAATAAAATGGACATCGTCAATTATGATGAAAAGGTTTACGAGGAGATCAAGGAAAATTTCAGTGCATTTGCTTCCAAACTTGAGGTTAACGATATCAGGTATGTTCCCATCAGTGCACTGAAAGGTGACAATGTGGTAGAATATTCCGAAAACATGCCCTGGTATGGAGGTGGTACCTTGCGGTACATTCTTGAGAATATCCATGTCGGTAGCGACTGGAACCATACCGATCCGCGGTTTCCGGTTCAATACGTTATCAGGCCTATTTCTGATAAATTCCATGATTACCGTGGCTATGCCGGACGTGTAGCCGGTGGTGTTTTCAGCAAAGGAGACAAAGTAATGGTTCTCCCTTCGGGCTTTGTCACTTCAATTGAGGCTATTGATTTTTATGATCAGCAACCCGAAGAAGCCTATGCGCCCATGTCGGTTACCATGCGGCTGACCGATGACCTGGATATCAGCCGGGGCGATATGATAGTTAAAGAGAACAATGTTCCTCAGATCAGTCAGGATATTGATGTGATGATGTGCTGGATGAACAACAAACCATTGATTCCCGGAACAAAATACCACTTAAAGCACACCACAGCCGATGTAAAATGTTTGGTCAAGGAAATAAAATACAAGGTGGATGTAAACACCCTCAACCAGGTGGATGATGGAAAAGAATTAACGATGAACGAAATCGCCAGGGTTTCGATCCGGACAACCAAGCCCTTGTTTTTTGATTCTTACCGGCAAAACCGTCAGACCGGAAGCATTATTTTGATTGATGAAGGAACAAACAACACTATGGGTGTTGGGATGATCATTTAATTTATAAAAAACAGCAAATGAAGATTTTAGTAACAGGTGCTGCCGGATTTATTGGATTTCACCTCGTTAAAAAGCTGGTAACGGAAAACCATGAAATTGTTGGGCTGGATTGCATTAACGAGTATTATGATGTTAACCTCAAATATGGACGGCTCGCCGAATCAGGAATTAGTAAACAAGATATCTCCGGTAATAAGTTGCTGAAAAGTTCAACGTTCAACAATTACCGGTTTATTCAATTGGGGCTGGAAGACCGGGAGCAGCTTTACCGGTTATTCGAAACCGAAAAATTCGATAAGGTGATCAATCTTGCAGCACAGGCTGGCGTAAGATATTCGCTCGAAAATCCGCACTCCTACATTGATAGTAACATTTATGGATTTTTGAATATCCTTGAAGCTTGCCGTCATTATGGCGTACAACATCTGATCTACGCCAGTAGTTCGAGTGTTTATGGGCTGAATGAAAAAATGCCGTTTTCAGCTCAGCACAATGTTGATCATCCCATCAGCATCTATGCGGCAACTAAAAAAAGCAATGAACTGATGGCACACTCCTACAGTTACCTTTTTAATCTTCCCACCACCGGTCTTCGATTCTTTACTGTTTACGGTCCCTGGGGAAGACCTGATATGGCGTTGTTTTTGTTTACCAGTGCGATTCTCCGTAATGAGCCTATCAATCTTTTCAATAACGGCGATATGCTCCGCGATTTTACTTATGTGGACGATATAGTGAACGGTATTGACCGGATAAAAGACAAAACACCATCACCTGATACCAATTGGTCGGGAAATGAGCCGGATCCTTCAAAGTCAAAGGCTCCTTACCAGATTTATAACATCGGCAATAACCATCCTGTGAAATTGTTGGATTTTATCGGGGCGCTCGAAAAAACACTGGGACAAAAAGCCATTAAAAATATGATGCCGATGCAGCCCGGCGATGTGCCTGCAACTTTTGCCGATGTTTCAGGATTGGTTAACGATTTTGATTATAAACCGGATACCGACTACCAGGAAGGTATCCGCAGGTTTGTAAAATGGTATCGCAACTTTTATAACATTTAAAACCGTCAATGAATCTGATCGAAGAGAATACCTGGTATGCGGTTTATACCAGGCCGAGAAATGAAAAAAAGGTTTATGCCGCTTTGGATGCCGAAGGAATCCAGGTCTTTCTTCCTTTAATAAAAAACCTGAAACAATGGAGCGACCGAAAAAAATGGGTGGAGGAACCCTTGTTCCGTTCTTATCTTTTTGTTCATATTCCTCCAAATCAATATTATAAAGTTTTGAATGTATTTGGCGTTGTGCGCTACATTACCTTCGAAGGAAAAGCTGTTGCGGTGCCACCCCAGCAAATTCTGGCAATAAAACAATACATCAACGACGGAGAGATATTGCAGGAAGGTGAAAAGAATTTCGCAGCCGGAGATAAAGTCGAAATCTTCCGTGGCGCTTTAAAAGGTTTGACCGGAAATTTGATAAAGATTCAGGGAAAACAAAAGGTGAAAATCGAAATTGAATCCATCGGACACAGTATCACCATTACCATTCCTCCATCTTATCTCAGGACAATACAAAAACCGGTAAGGAAAAATAATTGAAAAATAATTCAAAAAATACTTGACTTTTTAAAATATTGAGTAACTTTGTTACTCGTTTTTGTGTAAAAAATTATTTCTTTTAACATTTTAAACAAAGAGATAAGCATAAATTAAACAGTCATTTTGTGACTGACCGGGCGAAGCTGTATCAGTGAGATAAGATGAACCGGTTCATTCAAATTGGGATTTTCCCTCATGCTCGACACACTTATTACTTCCAAAACACGCATCAAATTGTTGTTAAAATTTTTCCTGAACAGCAATTCGAGGTCTTATTTGCGCAACCTTGAGACGGAGTTTGGCGAATCCACCAATTCCATCAGGCTCGAACTGAACAAGTTTGAGCAGTCGGGCTTGCTGAAATCGGAGATAGATGGAAACAGGAAGTATTTCATGGCCAATACCGAGCATCCGCTTTTCAAAGATATACACAGCATTTTGCTCAAGCAGATAGGGTTTGATAAGATCATCGAAAGGGTCATCGAAAAGCTCGGCAACCTCGAAAAAGTTTTTGTGGCGGGTGATTTTGCCCATGGAATTGATAACCACATCATTGATCTTATCTTCATCGGCGACAACATCAACAAAGAATACCTGGTAAAGCTGGTCGAAAAGACCGAAAGCTTTATCAACCGTAAGATCAGGTACCTGGTTTATGGAAAAGAAGAGGCATTGTCGTTTCTGAAAACCCAGAACGATGAAGATTTGCTGATCCTCTGGAAAAACGAGAATTAACTTACAATTATAGTATTGAAATGATTATCTTTGTGTTATGCGAATTAATGATACACAAATACAACAATTAACCAGCGATTTAAAATCTAAATTTCCTGAAATATCATTTGCCTATCTTTTTGGTTCGGCCTCCGATAAAGATATTGATCAACCATCCGACATTGATATGGCGGTTTATTTAAATTGGAAATCTCCTTCAACGAAATTAATTGCAGATATTATCGGCACCACCGAACAAATATTTCCCGGCTTAAAATGCGATTTGACCATCCTGAATAATGCCGGATGTTTGATTGCCATGGAAGCGCTTAAAGGAAAAATATTATTTATCAGGGAAGAAGCAAGACCCATTCATGCAGATTTTTATTCATATACCTGCAGAACTTTTGAAGACGAAACAGCATGGATGAAAAAGCAGCTCCAATATCGCGGATATGAAGTACAATGGAGTAATTGAGAATAAACTCAGGGTTATTGAGCAAAAACTTGAAGAAATCCGATAATTGAAAAAACCGTCCCTTTTATTTCTTTTGATTGCGTAATGGAAAATAAAGCCAACAGCCCCGAAATCAAAGCATTCATCCGCCGCCACAGCTCTCTTTTTTGGTACACGCCCGGAAGACAAAAAGGAAGATATCAGCGAAGAATTTTTGGTGGAAACGATTTTGAATTATGGGGATTTAACATCCGTTAAAGAGTTGTTCTCATTGTTCGGAATGAAAAAGGTTGCTCGGATATTTTATAAATCAATCCATCAAAGTAAGCGAAGAAAAGGTAATTACCACGAACTGACCCTGCATTTTTTCTCCTTACTTTTTAAATCCTATGCGATTAGAAATATTAAGTAAAACCCAGTCGGAAGTATTACCCTATCTGAAAACATTTAACCGTACTTTTTATTTGGTAGGGGGTACAGCAATTGCTTTTCACCTGGGACACCGTCGTTCTATTGATTTTGATTTGTTTTGCCCTTCACCATTAAATAAACATCGGATAAAAAGTAAATTACTGACTATTCCGTTCAAACAAAATATGATTTTTGAAGATTTTGACCAGATGCATTTAATGATCAATGAAGTCAAAACAACTTTTTTTAATTACCCTTATCCTGTTGAGCATCCCGTTAAAATCGAAAATTATTTGACCATCCCTCAGCTTATTGATCTTGGTGCAATGAAAGCATTTGCCCTTGGGCGAAGAGCAAAATGGAAAGACTATGTGGATTTGTTTTTTATTCTTAAAGATCATTCTACAATAGAAGAAATAAGTATTAAGGCCAAATCTATTTTTGGCTCCATTTATAATGAAAAGCTGTTTCGGGAGCAACTGGCTTTTCATAAAGACATTGACTTTTCTGAACCTGTTGAATTCATGGTTCCAGAGATTTCCGAAAAAGAAATCAAAGATTTTTTAACAGAAAAAGCGATTGATTTTTTATAGAATCTACCAAACAAGACTTGCAAGATTTTTTATTATTTTTGATCAATGAGATTAACAGAAAAATATAAAACTGCCATTCAGAAATCTGCGGAATGTATATTTGGAATTGATGTACAGGTATTTCTGTTCGGTTCGCGGACCAATGACCAGTTAAAGGGTGGAGATATTGATCTGCTCATTAAAGCAGAAGGACGAAAGATGACAGCCCGGAACAAAGTCCTTTTTCTGGTAAATCTAAAAAAACAGTTGGGAGAGCAGAATATAGATGTCGTATATGAAAAGGTTTCTTATCGAAAGGATTTATTTTTTGAATCTATCCATAATCAGGCAATACGGTTATGCTAAGTCAGCTATATATAGATAAGCTCAGGGAAACACTCGTAGCTGCACAGTTACATCATCAGCGGATGATGTTTGCAGGGAACGAATTGTCACAATTCTTCCCTATGTCCATAGAGAAGTATGAAGAATTAACACCCGAACAAATCAGTTTTACTGATCAGTTGATTTATCGTTTTTCAAAATTACAGGATTTGATGGGCCGGAAATTATTTGTGCTGATTATACAAGGATTAGGAGAAGATTCGGAGAGTATGCCCTTTATAGATGTCCTTAACAGGCTTGAGAAGCTAAAAATATTAACAGATACTGATCAATGGCTTGAATTACGCGAAACCCGCAACCTTGTTACCCATGAATATCCTTACCATCTGGATGAATTTGTTGACGGCCTTAATGCGTTGTACAACCAAAGCCTGAAGCTTTCTGAGATTTGGCTTGGCATTAAGACGTTTGTTGAAAAAAGGTTTGATCTTTAACAAATAAATTTGGTTAACCCCAAAACATTAAACCCCAAACCTGAAACAGACATCGAACATCGAACCTCAAACTTCGAACTAAAATGAACAATAAGATTCTCAACTTCGGCCTCATAGGCGCTGCCGGCTACATTGCCCCGCGTCACATGAAAGCCATTAAAGATACAGGAAACAAGCTGGTTGCAGCCCTCGATCTTTACGACAGCATCGGCATCATTGATTCCTATTTCCCGGAAGCCGATTTTTTTACGGAGCCGGAACGTTTCGACCGTCATTTGGACAAACTCCGCCGAAGCGGAAAGGATAAAATAGATTACCTGAGCATCTGTTCTCCTAATTATCTGCATGATGCTCATATCCGGATGGCGCTGCGCAATGATGCCCATGCCATCTGCGAAAAACCGCTTGTGCTCAATCCCTGGAATGTAGAGGCGCTTGGCGTGATAGAGCAGGAGACAGATAAAAAAATCTTTACCATTTTACAGTTGCGTCACCATCCATCCATTATCGCACTGAAAGAAAAGATAAAAAACGGACCGGCAGATAAAACCTATGATGTTGACCTAACCTATATCACTTCACGGGGCAACTGGTATTACCGTTCGTGGAAGGGGTATATGGAAAAGAGCGGTGGCATCGCCACTAACATCGGGGTTCACTTCTTTGATATGCTGAGCTGGATATTCGGCAAATGTTCCGAAAACATTGTGCATGTAGGTGAAAACGACAGGGCGGGAGGTTTTCTTCAGCTCGAAAAAGCGCGTGTCCGCTGGTTCCTTAGTATAAATTCCGACACCCTTCCCTCTCATGTAAAGGCAAAAGAACAAACCACTTACCGTTCTATTACGATTGACGGAGAAGAAATTGAATTCAGCGGTGGCTTTACCGATCTGCATACTGCAAGTTACGAGGGAATCATAAAAGGTCAGGGATATGGACTGGAAGAAGCCCGCAATGCTGTGGATATTGTGTTTACCATCCGGAATCAAAAACCGGTGAAAGCGACGGGTGAAAAACATCCAATGGTGGAATAGAGGAAATGACAATTATAGGTGAAACAATTCAGAACATCAAACATAGAACTGCGTCTGGCGTTTATTGGCAAATACTGCTGGAGACGATGAGGTTTTGACAGATGAAAGAAAGTCAGAGCATAGAATATAAAGAATCCTGGCGGGATGAAAACTTAAAGATTATTTGCGCTTTTGCAAATACCCATGGTGGCAGTCTTTTCATTGGTATAAGTGATGATGGTTCAGTTGTAGGAGTGAAAGATACAAAAAAACTTTTAGAAGATATTCCAAATAAAGTGATTAATTATCTGGGAATAATTGTTGATGTTCAAACCCATAAAAAATCAGGATTGGAATATATCGAAGTGAATGTACCACAGAGTAGTGTTCCAATTGGTTATCGGGGAATATATTATGTGAAAAGCGGTAGCACAAAACAAGAATTGAAAGGAGCGGCCCTTCAGCAATTTATGTTACAAAAGATGGGAAAAACCTTTGACGAACTACCTGCCGATAGTGCTGATTTTAGCTACATTGACGAAAAAGTGGTTGAAAGGTTTTTGAAAAAAGCGTTGGCTGTTAATCGGATTTCTGCAGGCGCAGAATTTGATGATATTTCTTCCACCCTTTTAAATCTAAAACTGATTAACAAAAACAACAAGATAATAAATGCTGCAATACTCCTGTTTGGTTATGATCCACTCAGGTTCTTTGTTACTGCTACCTTTAAGATTGGCCGTTTCGGCAATAGTGATCATGATTTGAGATTTCAGGATATTATTGAAGGAAATATTTTTGAGATGCCTGACAAAGTGATGGAAATGTTAAGGGCAAAATACTTGATTTCTCCTATTCGTTACGAGGGATTACAAAGGATTGAAGAGCTTGAATATCCTGAAGTGTCTCTAAGAGAGGCTATTTTAAATGCAATTGTTCATAAAGATTATACGGGTGCTCCTGTTCAACTTAGTGTTTATGACGACAGGTTAATTCTTTGGAATGAAGGAAAGCTTCCTTCTGACCTGACAGTACAAATGCTAAAGGAAAAACACCCGTCAAGGCCACACAATAAGTATATTGCGGATATATTTTTTAAAGCCGGATACATTGAAACATGGGGGCGGGGTATTGCAAAGATAATGGACGGTTGTAAAAAAGCAGGACTGCCCGAACCAACAATTGAAGAAGTGGCTGGAGGAGTTCAAATAACCTTTTTTAAATCCAACGAATTAGATACGGGAAAAAGTAAGGAGAAAAGTAAGGAGAAAAGTAAGGAGAAAATTATAAAAGCAATCTCTGAAAATCCATATATTTCGATTCTTGAACTGTCAGCAATTACAGGATTGAGCATTAGCGGAGTAGAAAAAAACATTCGGATTTTAAAAAAACATGGAACTTTATCTCGAATAGGCCCCGCCAAAGGCGGTCACTGGCAAATCATTGAAAAATAATTGAGCACGGAACGAATGATCCCTGAACTGTCAGCCGAATTAAGACTGCCTTGCCACAGGCATCCCTTTGGGAAAATTGACTAAAGTTTTGATTGACTAAATTGAAAAAGCCAGCAGCCAACAGCCAATTGCTAAAAGCTTTTTCAACAGTCAACCCTCAACGGAGAACTGAATTAAGAATGCCTTGCCACAGGCATCCCTTTGGGAAAATTGACTAAAGTTTTGATTGACTAAATTGAAATTGCCAACAGCTAACAGCCAATTGCTAAAAGCCTTTCCAACTGTCATCCGTGAACTGAGAACCGGGAACAGAATTGAATAGTGCCTAAAATTAGTGAAGCATTACTGAACTCAAATGACTGACCAGGAATTATATAACTTAATACAACAAGGTGAAGGTGAAAACCTTGAATTTAAAAGCAATTTCAATAGTGAGCTTATTGAGACTTTAGTTGCTTTTGCAAACACAAGAGGAGGAAAGGTTGTTCTGGGTATTAATGATAAGAACAAATTTACAGGAATTAAGATCAGCTCGGAATCAGTACAAAACTGGATCAATGAAATCAAAAATAAAACATCACCCGCATTGATGCCTGATGTAACAATCATTGAGTCAGGAGTACAAATAAGTGTTGTCTTTTCCATTCAGGAATATCCGGTTAAGCCTGTTTCAACCCGTGGTAAGTATTATAAACGTATTGCCAATTCAAATCATCTGATGAGCCTTGATGAAATTTCAAATGAGCACCTGAGAACAATTAACAGTAGCTGGGATTTTTATCCCGACCCTAATCACGGCATTGAGGCGATATCCATAAGTAAAGTTAAAAATTTCATCTGGAAGATTGAGCAGCAAACGCAAGCCAAAGTTGAACTTGAACCAATGGCCTTTCTGTCGAAATTCGAAATTATTCGCGATAAGCAACTAACATTTGGTGGATTTTTACTTTTTGTCAAAGAGTATTGCCTGAACAGCGATATTCAGGTGGGGCGCTTTAAAAGTGAAACCATGATCATTGACAGTATTTCATTAAATACCGACTTATTTACCGAAGTGGATGAAATACTTGCTTTTATAAAAAAGCACCTCATGGTTGAGTACATCATCACCAGCGAACCCCAGCGGACTGAGCGCTTTGATTATCCAATGGATGCCATCCGTGAAATTGTTATCAATATGATCGTGCATAGGGATTATCGCGACAGCAGTCACAGCATAATCAAAATATTTGACGAAAGAATCGAATTTTTTAATCCGGGTAAACTTTATGGAAATCTTACTATCGCAGATTTACTTAGTGATAACTATACTTCCCAAACACGAAATAAACTTGTAGCAAAAGCTTTTAAAGAAACAGGACTAATTGAACGATACGGTTCCGGCATCAGGCGTATAATCAATATCTGTAAAGAATATGGGGTCAAACAACCCCTGTTTGAAGAAGTATTTCATGGATTCAAAGTTACTTTATTCAAAAAGAAGATCATGGTCGGAGAAAAGGTCGGAGAAAAGGTCGGAGAAAAGGTCGGAGAAATTCTTAGTGAAAACCAAAAAATGATTATTAAATTGATTAAGTTAAATAATCATATTTCTGCCCGTGAACTTTCAGATGGAACTTAATATATCTCAGCGAAAAATTGAAGAAAACATCAGTAAACTAAAGAAAAAAAAAATACTCAAACGGATTGGACCCCCCAAAGGCGGCTTTTGGGAGATCATCGTCAATTAAGCAACCCGAAACCCAGAACACTGAACCCGGAACCGTGAACCCTGAACGAATGATTTAACCGCGAAAAACCGCAAATTAACCGCGAATTTTACGAATTACACGCCGATTGGCGCTAATTGGCGATAGATCTGCGCAATCAGCGGTGAAAAAACCTTTAAAATCATACAAAAGATTCTATGTAGAACCTCAAACCCCGAACTTCAAACTTCAATCTTACCACGAATACCCAATGTTCTGATTGACTTAGTTGAAATCAAACCCGAAACGCTAAACAAAATATTAATAACCTTTGACATCTGATGCATTCCTATTGAGAATTTCCGGATTCCCGGTATTAACAAATGTCTGAAAATCAAAACATAGAGTTTAAGCAAACCTGGCGTGATGAATATCTGAAATGGATATGTGGTTTTGCCAATGCTTACGGAGGAAAAGTTTTTATCGGTCTGGATGACAATGGTAACGCTTTAGGCCTCTCGAATACTCAAAAGCTGATGGAAGACATTCCGAATAAAATAGTTAATTATTTAGGAGTGTTAGCAGATGTGAATTTGTTGGAGAACAGGGGTGAGCAATACATTGAGATTATTGTTACCCCTTCAAGTGTGCCTATTTCTTTCAAAGGGATCTATTATTACCGTTCTGGCAGTACCAAGCAGGAACTTAAAGGAACAGCATTGCATCAGTTTCTTTTAAAACGTACCGGACATACATGGGATGACCTGCCTTGTGAAAGTGCTACTTTGCAGGATATTGATACGGATGTTGTAAAATACTTCTTCAAAAAAG
The DNA here is from genome assembly GCA_963840975.1 of uncultured Bacteroidales bacterium. Classification (GTDB taxonomy): domain Bacteria; phylum Bacteroidota; class Bacteroidia; order Bacteroidales; family JAADJA01; genus JAADJA01. The sequence continues at coordinate 633,659 of CAWJBC010000002.1, forward strand.
TTGCTGTAAGCAAACGTATCGCCGATAATGCAGGTGATGATGATTTGAAAACAACGCTTGAAAATCTGGATCTTCTATCAAACATTGGTCACCTGAAAAATGCAGCTTTGTTGCTGTTCGGTAAAAAGCCATCACGGTTTTTTCCATCAGTATCTTTCAAAATAGGCAGGTTTATTGATGGTGATGATGATTTACGTTTTCAGGATGTGGTTGAAGGAAATATTCTTCAAATGGCGGACAAAGTACTGGATATCCTGAAATCAAAATACCTGATTTCACCCATCCATTATGAAGGTCTGCAGCGGATAGAAAGGCTCGAGGTTCCGGAAGATTCGCTCAGGGAAGCTATTTTTAATTCAATAATACATAAGGATTATACCGGAGCTCCGATCCAGTTGAGCGTTTACAATGATAAAATTATTCTTTGGAATGAAGGCCGGTTACCTGAAGGATTTACCATTGAAACCTTGCTTGAAAAGCATCCCTCAAGACCCAGCAATAAAAACATTGCAGATATTTTCTTCAAAGCAGGCTTTATTGAGGCCTGGGGCCGGGGTATTGCAAAAATTGTCAATGGTTTTGTTCATTCAGGATTACCTGCTCCGGTTTTTACGTTGGCTATGGGTGGTATAATGGTCACCATCAAAAGAGAAATATCAGATCAAGGTGACTCAATTGATCATAAAAATGTTACAGAAAACGTTACAGTAAATGTTACAGAAAACAGAAAGGCTATCATACTTGAGATAATTAGAAAAAATAATAGAATTACAACTCAGGAAATGGCTCAAATACTCGGAGTAACGCGAATGACAATAGCAAGAGACATTGAATTTTTTAAGCAAAAAGGCATGCTTCATCGCATTGGACCTGCCAAAGGCGGTCACTGGCAAATCATTGAAAAATAATTGAGCACGGAACGAATGATCCCTGAACTGTCAGCCGAATTAAGATTGCCTTGCCACAGGCATCCCATTGGGAAAATTGACTAAAGTTTTGATTGACTAAATTGAAATTGCCAACAGCTAACAGCCAATTGCTAAAAGCTTTTTCAACAGTCAACCCTCAACGGAGAACTGAATTAAGATTGCCTTGCCACAGGCATCCCTTTGGGAAAATTGACTAAAGTTTTGATTGACTAAATTGAAAAAGCCAACAGCTAACAGCCAATTGCTAACAGCCTTTTCAACTGCCATCCGTGAATTGAGAACCAACAACAAAAGTTTAACCGAGAAAAACCGCAAATTAACCGCGAATTTTACGAATTACACGCTGATTAGCGCAAATAAGCGATTAATCTGCGCAATTAGAGGTAAAGACAAACCCGGAACCGAAAGCGCAGCACCGAAAATGGATCAATTAATTTCATGTAATTTGATTACAAACACAGGAAAAATAATTACGAAAAGCATGCAGGTTGCCGTAAATCTTCAAATAATCAACAATACTGACCGATAATAAAACAGGAAATAATAAAATGAATTTTCAATTTTCCAAACACTCAATTGAACAGATAAAAATACGCGGCCTTAGCATTGATATTATTTCCGAATTAATTGAGAATCCGGACAAGACCATAACCCATATTTCCGGTACCATCATTTATCAAAAGCTTGTCAATGAAGACAATAAATACTATATTTACAGGGTTTTTATAAATAAAGAAAAGAAACCACCACTGGTGATTACAGCATATAAAACATCAAAAATTGAAAAATATGAAGATCAGGTATGATAAAGAAACCGACATTGTTTACATCCGTTTTTCGGATTTAGCAATAGCTGAAAGCGATCAGGAAAAGCCAGGTATTATCCTTGATTATACAAAGAATGGTCAAATTGTCGGCATAGAAATTCTTAATGCCTCTGCCAATATTGAACAGGTTAATGGTATTCTTTATGAAGTAGCCTGAACAAAAGCGAGAACCCTGAACGGAATTAAGATTGCCTTGCCACAGGCATCCCTTTGGGAAAATTGACTAAAGTTTTGATTGACTAAAATGAAATTGCCAACAGCCAACAGCCAATTGCTAAAAGCCTTTTCAACAGTCAACCCTCAAGGGAGAACTGAATTAAGATTGCCTTGCCACAGGCATCCCTTTGGGAAAATTGACTAAAGTTTTGATTGACTAAATTGAAAAAGCCAACAGCCAACAGCCAATTGCTAAAAGCCTTTTTCAACAGTCAAACTCAGAACCCAGAACCCAGAACCCGGAACACAGAACTCAAAACCCGGAACTCAAAACCTTGAACTGAGAACACAAAAAATGCTCTTTAACTCCATCCATTTCGTACTCTAAAAATCTTTAAAAGAAATGATTAACAAAATTATAGAATCAATTAATAATTTTCCTGAACGCAACGCATTCTTTATCAAGGATAAATTCTATACTTATGCTCCAGCTTGGGACAGGAGATTTCAAATATAAAAAATGTTTTATTGCCCCATTTACCAAAAGTTTCTCCAAAATATATTGGGGTAATGATGTATGAGGATTTCGAATCCTATGCATCTTGTATAACTGTTTTACTTTCTGGTTGCGGGTATGTCCCTTTAAACCCATTGAATCCGATAGAGCGTAACCTTGAAGTCATTCATCAGGCAGGAGTAAAAATAATTTTATCCAGCAACACAACATCTGAATTAGCATACAATAGGAATAAGAATCTGACATTTATTGATACCGGCAAATTACCAGATGGAACCATTGATCTTGAGTTTCCCCCAACAAAAGATGATGATCCGGCTTATGTAATTTTTACTTCCGGCAGTACAGGCAAACCAAAAGGAGCACCCATAAGCAGAGGAAATCTAAATGCATTTCTTGATTCTGTCTGGGATATTGGCTGGGATATTAACGAAGAAGACAGGTTTCTTCAAATGTCAAGTATGACTTTCGATATGTCCATTCTTACTTTCATTATTCCTCTGTGTGTCGGAGCCTGTATTTATACTGTACCGGAAGATGAGATCAAATACCTTTTTGGATTTAAGCTTATGGTCGAACAGGGTATCACATTCATTGCCGTTGTTCCTTCTACGCTTATCTTACCTTAAACCATATTTCAGCTCAATCAATCTTACATCAATTCGATATTCTCTGGTTTGTGGTGAATCGTTTCCGATAGAATTGGCTAACCTTTGGCAGCAATGTGTTCCTAACGGAAAAATCGTAAATATTTATGGGCCCACGGAAGCAACGGTATTCACACATTCATACCATTACAGCAAAGGAAACCATGACAAATCTTACAACAACATCATGGCGCTTGGCGACCTGGTGAAGAATATGGAAACATTGATCCTTGATGAAACTGAAAATGAAGTTGAACAAGGACAAAAAGGAGAATTGTGTATTTCCGGAAAACAACTGACAAGCGGCTACCTTAATAATCCTGAAAAAAACCTGGAAAGTTTTTTCATAAAAAAATCCGGTAGTGTTGAAAAAAGATTTTACCGCACAGGTGATATTGTTTTTGTGGATAATGAAAATTGTTATTTTTATGTTGGAAGGAAAGATCATCAGGTTAAAATACAAGGGCACCGGGTTGAATTGGGCGATATTGAAAAACACGCCAGAGACATAACGCTTACAGAAAATACAATCGCTCTTGCTCAGTTAAACGAATTCGGAAATTATCATATCCATCTTTTTACCGATCAAACTGATTTCAATCGTGAGGATATACTTAAATATCTGAAATCCAAATTGCCTTATTATATGATTCCTTCCAATGTGACCAAAAGTGGAAAAAATGCCGATGAATGTTAATGGTAAAATTGACCGGCTTGCATTGTTGAAAATGATTAAAAACCGTAAGTAATATTACTTTTGGAACAATAATTATTAAAGATCGAAATCATTCAATATGAGTGAAGAACTTGAAATATTGAAAGAGTTTCCATTGAAAATTCAGATTCAGATTCCCTGGGTGGATATGGATATTTATAAGCATGTGAACAATGCCAATTATTTCAGATATTTTGAAGAAGCGCGAATTAAATACCTTGAGAAAGTTGGTTTTTATGAGCAATATGAAAAAAACGGATTGGCAGGCGTGTTGTCGAATGCGTCCTGTAATTACCTGATTCCTTTGAAATACCCCGATCTCATTACGGTTGGTACCAGAATAATTGAAATAAAGAATGATGCCCTTCAGATGGAGCAATATATATCCAGCCCTGCATCAGGCCTGGCTGCTTTCGGAAAATCGGAAATTTGCATTTTCGACTTTAATAAATCCAAAAACAATTAAAGTTCCCGATTATTTAAAGAGAGAAATTGAAAAACTGGAAAACAAATCGTTTGGATAATTGAGCGCTTAATACAAGCCTCCAAATTACTAATTTAAGTATTTTTATCCATTTCATAAGATTAAACACTATGACAGCAATACCAGAATTAAAACTTGTAAATAATTTGTACAGGTTTTATGATGACTTTATCGGTTTTGAAGATTTTACTATAAAGAAAAGCGAACAATTTGATTTTATTGCTTCGCGAAAATATCAATGGCCCGGATATGTTTACAATTTGGAGGCGAATTCAGACAATTGCGATCAACTGATTGATGAATTAGAAAAAAAAATATTATCCAAAGAAATTCCTCCATTTTTAATTGTTGATCCAACAAGAGTGCCTGATAATTTTGAAGAAAAAATGGATCAAATTAGAATAAGAAAAATAGATTTTTGGCCAATTATTTTTATGGATTTGAAGAAAAGTAAATCTTCAATTGCAAAACTAAGCGATTTTATTGTTTAAAAGTTCATGATGAAAAACAGCTTCAGACAATGGTATAATATTGTTGTTTCAGTTTTATTTCCCGAGAAAATCTGTTTCCTTTGAATTTTTTCAAACAACGCCTGAATGATAAAAGATATTTATTTCATCTTGGTTATTGCGATACTATGCCGGTTACTTCAGTAATGGTTTATATGGATAATAATATTGCAGGAACTTACATGGGAGCCACAGTTAATGAATTTCGTAAACGAGGTTTTGGAACAGAAATAGTTAAGAGAGCTATTTTAGATGCGAGAAAAATCAGGTTGCATGTATGCGACAGCTCAATCAAGCCGAATGGGATTTCCTGTTTGGCAACAGATGGGATTTAAGCAGTTCAAATACACTGGATGTTTATTGGATGCTTGGTGAACATATACAAATAATTAAATAATTTTAATAAATGGAAAAAAACGAAATTTTACAGGAACTGAATCCTATTTTCAGAGAGATTTTTAATGATCAATCAATTAATGTTACTACAAACACCAATGCATCAGATATTGATGAATGGGATTCATTGAATCATGCCATTATGGTATCAAAAGTTGAAAAACATTTCAAGATCAAATTCGAATTGATGGAAATGCTTAATTTCAAAAATGTTGGAAACATGGTGGATGTTATTGAAAGGAAACTTGCTTCAAAATAATCCGGTATTTTATTACAGCATGTTGTTTAATTCTTTTGAGTTTCTGATTTTTTTACCGGTTGTTGTTCTTGTATATTATATTATACCAAACAACAACTATTAAGCGGATCGTTCTTATTCTGGCAAGTATCTTTTTTATTGTCAGTGCCAATGTTTTTTCGTTATTAATCATTTCATTAATTTCTGTTTTTAATTACTTTATAGGATTAGAAATTGCAAAAAATAAAGATTTAAAAGTTGTAAAAGGGCTTTTTCTTCTGGCTGTTTTAATCAATGTTGGTAACCTTTTCTTTTTTAAATACTACGATTTTTTCAATGAAAATTTAAGTATTGCATTGGGGTTGATAAACATTAAAAATCCTTTGCCTTTTGTTCATATTTTTCTTCCGCTCGGTATTTCATTTTACACGTTTTCAGTTCTTGGATATATTATTGATATCAGGATAAATAAAATTAAACCGGAAAAAGACTTTTTTGCCTTTCTGAACTATGTTTTCTTTTTCTCAAAATTATTGGCGGGACCCATTGACAGGGCACAGAATTTTCTTCCTCAATCCCATCAGGAGAAGTCAATTACTTATGAAAATTTTTCAATTGGGGGGAAACTTATTATCTGGGGATTTTTTCAGAAACTTGTTATCGCTGACCGAATCAGTATTTATGTTGATACTATTTACCAAAATGTTGGAATACATTCTGGTATTACAATTATGGTTTGCCTTGTCCTTTATACTTTTCAGATTTATGCTGATTTTTCAGGTTATACAGATATTGCACGTGGAATAGCACGTATTCTGGGGTACGACCTGATGGAAAACTTCCGCAGACCTTTGCTTGCCAATTCCATTACCGAATTCTGGAGACGATGGCATATTTCACTTTCATCATGGGTCAATGATTATGTATATACACCCTTATCATTGAAATACAGAAATCTTGGAATTTATGGAATTATCTTAGCCCTTTTTATCAGCTTCTTTATTGTTGGAATATGGCATGGAGCGCTGTGGACATTTGTTTTATTTGGATTTTTACAAGGAATCATCATTACATTTGAATTTTTAACCCTCAGGAAACGAAAGAAGATATTTAAGCAGCTTCCCCGGAAATTGGTTCATACAGGCGGAATAATAATAACTTTTATAATCGTTGTACTTAGCCTGGTATTCTTCCGGGCTCCAACATTTAATACAGCAGCTCTTGTCTTTGAAAGAATTACTGCATCCGGTAATTTTTTTATTGGTTCAGTTGCAGTACTTATTTATTCATTTGCAGGAATTGTCATTCTTGCTTTCACATGATATTGTGAAAGAATATTTCAACAGAGATATTCTCAAAATCAGGTCAAGATTTTTGATTATCAGGATACTTCCTTATGCTGCGCTGGTAATAATTATTTTAATGATCGGAGTTTTTGATGGAGGTCAATTTATTTATTTTGCCTTTTAGAATGGGATCATATAAAAAAATCTTAAAAGCGATAATAATTTTCATCACAATTTTAATCATGTCCGATCAAATAGTTGGCAGGCTTTTGCGAAAATATTACTTTTCAATGAAATCAGGCACTAATGCTAAAATCACCTATATTGCTGAAAAGACAAATGCAGATCTTCTCGTTTTTGGCAGTTCTGCGGCATCACACAATTATAATACGGAATTATTAGAGAAAAAATTAGGTATTAAGAGTTATAATGCCGGAAGGGACGGAACAGGTTTACTCTATTCTTATGGATTACTTCAGATGGTACTTCAGAGATACACCCCTCAAATTGTAATTCTTGACTTTCATCCGGCAAGTCTGAATAAAAATTATACTGATGATGAAAGAATCGCACCTTTGCTTCCCTATTATCAGGATCATCCTGAAATAAGAGAATTAATTTTAAACCGAAGTAAATTTGAAAAATTCAAAATGTTTTCGAAAATATATCCGTACAATTCACTTAATTTGGGATATTTTTCGGAGTCAAAATGAAAATAAGAAAAAGAACTTTTTGTCAGCAAATGGTTATTTACCACTAGATGGAAAGATAAAGCCCGGATTAGCAATTCCACCTCCGGATCAAATGATAATTGGTTCCGATAAAGTTAAATTATTCATGAATATTGTCAATCTTGTAAAATCTCATCAATATCAGAATGATTGTGGTTCTTCCACCCGAATACATTAAGCGTCATACTCTATCCTATGGACTCTATCCAGTCAATCTGTCGCAAGAGTGGTGCTGAAATTTTTGACTTTTCCAATGATTCTGTGCTAATAAATACTCATGACTTTTACTTTGATTATGTTCATTTGAACCAATATGGTGCTGATTTCTTCTCAAACAAACTGGCAGACTCTATCTTGTTAAAAAAATAGATTTAAATTTAACATCCGAATTAATTAATAAATCATTGTTCAAAATAAATATTTTTTTATTTGAAAGCTAGTACTGTATTAAATCAACTAAAAAACAAATTAATTGTTTCTTGTCAGGCAGAGGGTGATTCCCCGTTTAATTCACCTGAAGGAGTAGCAATGTTTGCTTTAACAGCTCAAATGGGTGGAGCCGGGGGAATCCGTTCCGAAGGGATTGAAAAAACCAAGAAAATAAAATCAATAGTTAATTTGCCCGTTATAGGGATGATCAAGAATGCCTATCCTGATGGCCTGGTGAGAATTACACGGACTTTTGAAGAATTGGAATCATTAATCGGTATCGGGGTGGATTTAATTGCAATTGACGGTACCTTCAGAAATGTCGGAGGAATAAACGGCCCGGATTTTATAGGCATGTGCAAAGAAAAACACCCTGAAATCTGTATCATAGCAGATATAGCCCAAACAAACGAAGCCCTGGCTTGTATTGAAAATGGAGCCGATGCAATTTCATCCACATTGCGCGGATACACTCCAGAAACAGCACATGAGCCTTCTCACGTTCCCAATTTCCAACTTATTCAGGATTTATGCAACAGGATTAAAGGAGTGCCTGTAATCGCTGAAGGGAAAATCAACACACCAGAATATGCTTCAAAAATAATGGGAATGGGCGTCTGGAGTATTGTAGTAGGCTCAGCCATTACCCGTCCGCATATAATTACTAAATGGTACAATGAATCAATGAACAACGCATTAAATAACTAAGAAAAGAGATGAATATTAAATTGTCAAATGGAAGAATTATTGGCGATGGCGCACCCGCATATATCATTGCCGAGGTCGGTATCAACCACAATGGAGATTTTAATCTTGCAAAAAAAATGATAGAGGTTGCGGCCGGAACAGGCGTCGATGCAGTGAAATTTCAAAAACGTACCATCGATGAGATGTATACAAAAAAATTCCTCGAACAGCCGTATAATAAGTACTATTCCTTTGGCACCACCTATGGTGAACATAAAAAATTCCTTGAATTCAGCAATGAGCAATTTTTTGAGCTTAAAGACCATGCTGCTAAATATAACCTTGATTTTATTGTCAGTGGATTTGATTTTACCGGTTTCGATTTTATTGAGAACCAGCTGGATGTTCAGATGCATAAAATCGCGTCCCCGTTTATCACCCATTATCCCCTTCTTAAACAAGTCGCCGGTTACGGAAAACCAATGATTGTCTCTACAGGAATGCATCATTTTGATGAAATCAGAGCGGCCATTAATTACATCAGGCAATTTAACAATGACATTATTTTGTTTCAGGCCACAACCCTTTATCCCTGCCCTGAAGAACTGGTCAATCTGAATGTAATTAAAACCTTTCGGAAGGAATTGAATGTTCTGGTTGGTTATTCATCACACGACAAAGGCGTGATATTGCCAGCCGCATCAGTTGGATTGGGTGCATGTATGATTGAAAAGCACTTTACGCTGGATCGTACCCTGAATGGACCCGACCATGCAGCATCGGTCGAGCCCAGGGGCATGGAAATGATTGTAAAATACGCACATTTGATAGAAAAAGGAATGGGCGGCGGAATTAAAGTATTGAATAAGGAAGAAGAGGAACAGCGTATAAAATATGGTGTATCTATAGTTACCCGCAATTCTTTAATAAAAGGGCAGGTTATCAGCACAAATAATTTGACAGTAAAATGCCCGGGAGGTGGTATTTCGCCGGTACATTTTGATGATTTGGTCGGAAAAAAAACAACCAGGGATATTTCAACTGATGAGATACTCTACGACGGAGATGTGGAATAATCATTGATTTCTTAAAATAGTACAGAATAGTTTTTTTTTGGAATGAATTTATTTATATCAACCGTAAATATTACCAGTATAAGTCAATATTGATAAATCATGAAAGACTTTGTTAAATTTCTTTCCCATAAAACGTTTTCACCAATTGAAATTCCGGAAGATATTATTCATGCAGCCTTCAGGTTAACGGTTGAAGATAATCAATATCATTTTCCGGCAATAGGCGAAAATGCTGTTCATGAATCTATCATTCGCAATGGGGATGAATTACCTGTTTTTTTGTACCGGCTGGGAACGCTGGTGAGAAGTAGCAATATCTCCCAAAAGGAAATTGCCCTGCGTATGCTTCATGGCATAATGAAAGAAGTGTGTTCCTGTGAAGTCTATTTTAACAATTATATTGGACGGGGGTTTTTAATTGTTCATGGCGAAGGAACCGTTATTGGAAGCAGAAATACCATCGGAAAGGGTTTTATCATTCACCAGGGTTGTACAATCGGACATAAAAAGAATGGCATGGGAAAGCCCAGCGGACAGGGGTGCCAAATAGGAAACAATGTGACTATGTATGTTAATTCCACGATCATCGGTGAATTAGAAATAGGAGATAATGTTGTTATCGGTGCCCATACCCTGGTTAAGGAAAACATACCGGCTAACGCCAGGGTAATAAACAGGGTTAACCAGGAGATAATTCTCTGAAACAAAATATGGATAAGGAAACAAAAATATTGGGTATAATTCCCGCACGGGGTGGCTCAAAAGGAATTCCTCATAAGAATATCAAAATTATGGCGGATAAGCCGCTGATCGTGCATACAATAGCAACGGCAATAAGAAGCCGGTATATTGATCATCTCATCATCAGCACCGATTCTTCTGAAATTGCTTCCATTGCGAAGCAATATGGAGGGGACGTGCCATTTTTACGCCCTTCTGAATTTTCTTCGGATCAGTCTCGCGCAATTGATGTATTAATCCATGCAGTTCAGTTCATGGAAGATCTGGATAAAAAAAGATATGATTTAATTGTATACCTGGAACCCACCAGTCCAAACAGAAGCGTTGAAGATATAGACGGTGCAATCGAATTGTTTATGAAAACAGATGCAGATTCATTAGCTTCGGTGGTAGAAGCCGATCAATATCATCCGATATTGATGAAAAAGATAGAGAACAACCGGCTAAAACCCTTGTGCATGGATGAACCGGAAGGAATGCCGCGGCAGCTGTATCAGCCTAAAGCGTACTTGCGCAATGGCGCTGTGTATATTTTCAGAAGAAATAATATCCTGAAACGTGTGATGTGGGGAAGCGAGATCTGTCCTTTTATTATGCCATTGGAACGCTCTACATGCATTGACGATATGAACGACTGGTACCTGGCAGAAATCTGGATGAAAAAATTAAAGAATCTTTCGTGAGAGCAGGTATAATAGGTTACGGCTCAATTGGTAAAAGGCATGTTGCCAATTTAATTTCTCTGGGCATCAGGGACATCGTTCTTTACAGGGAAAAAAGTTCCGGCAACGATCAGGGGCTGGTTGAAATCAGTAATTTTGAAGAGTTCATCAATAATAAATTCGACTTCATACTTTTGTCCAACCCAACATCATTTCATTTTAAGTTTTTGAAGGACCTAGTTGTTAATAACCAAAATATTCTGGCTGAAAAGCCACTTGTGAAAAGCCTGGAGGAGGCAGCAGCACTTGATTCCCTGCTCAATAATTATACAGGTATTGGAATGGTTGCCTATAATACCCGCTTCCATCCGTGCATCCGGGAAGTAAAGTCATTGATAAAAAAAAATATGATTGGACGGCCTCTGTATGCACGATTCTATTTGGGACAGTATTTGCCAGACTGGAGGCCCGCAATAGATTACAGGGAATCGGTTTCAGCAAAAAAGAGCCTTGGTGGTGGAGTAGCTTCTGAGCTTATTCATGAAGTAGATCTCGCGATTGAGTTTTTTGGGGAACCGACAGGAATTGTGCGTTCGGTAATTACCAAAGTTTCTGATTTACAAATTGAAACGGAAGATACAGCAGATTTTCTTTACAGGAGTCAAACGAATGTTGTGGTAGCCATACATACTGATTACTTTTACAGGGGCTATAAGCGAAGTTTTGAAATTGTAGGCACCGAAGCCAATATTTTTTGCGATTTGTATGCCGCAAAGATCAGCATCACAGGCAACAATAATAGTGTCCTGTTGGAAAAAGATTTTCCGAATTTTCAGCGAAATGATATGTACACTTCGCTGATGAAATATTTCACGGAATGTGTAATAAATAAAAAGCAACCAAAACCATCACTCGCTGAAGGCCTTATCTCGGTGAAAATGGTAGAAGAAGCGAAAATCAAAAATGAAATCAATGAATAATATGGAAACCCTTAAAAGTATATTTAATGTTGAAAATAAAGTTGTCGCTATTGTTGGAGCAACTGGCATTCTTGGAACTGAATACGTAGATGTGTTATGTGCCTGTAAAGCAAGAGTTGTAATAGGTGATTATCTCCTTGAGCGTTGTGAAAAAATGGCTGAAGATATGAGAAAGAAATATCATGCGGATGTCCTGGCGGTAAAAGTGGATATTACGAAAGAACAAGAGATTATTGATTTCTTTAAAACGATCGAAGCACATTATGGTAAACTGGATGTATTATTGAATAATGCACAGGTAAAAACTGACGGATTTTACGCTTCGTTTGAAAATTACTCCAAAGAAACCCTGATGACAATTTTGGATGGGAATCTCGCCGGAGTGGTTCTCTGCTGTCAGCAAGCCTGTAAAATATTTTTAAAACAGGGACATGGTAATATCATCAATATTTCATCCACTTATGGAAATGTGGGTTCAGACCAACGCTTATACGATGGGGTAAAGAACATTTATTATCCTGATCAACCCTTCTCATCCCCCGTTTCCTATGCAATAACAAAAGCCGGGATTTTAAATCTGACAAGATACCTTGCCTCTTATTACCGTGAAAAAAACATACGTGTCAATACATTAACTCCGGGAGGAGTGTTTGATAACCACGATGAAAATTTTACCAAAAATTATTCATACCGGACATTATTGGGCCGCATGGCTGACAGGAAAGAATATAACGGTGCGATACTGTTTCTTGCGTCAGATGCATCAAGTTATATGACAGGATCAAACCTTGTGGTTGATGGTGGGTGGACTGCTATTTAATTTGTTGCTTAGTAGTTTTAATCCTGACTTTTACAACTATTTAAGATAAGAATTAATGATAAATAAACCAGTCGTTTTATTTTTTGCACGATCATTTTACAACAATTTCTTTTCAAACCTTCTTTCAGAGTCTTATCATTCTGAATTTGCAACCTTGACTAAGAAAGAAAAGGAGTTTTTATTAAAAAAGGGTCTGACGGTTTGCGGTTGTTTTGAAGAAGAATTTGAGTCTCTGGAGGAGGCAATTGTCCCGGAAAGTTACCTTGAAACTTCCTGGCAGTCGGATCGTTTTTTTCGAAAAAAATCCTTAGAAGAGAGGATAATAATTTTATCTAAGGAAATAACATTTTGGCGGAATATATTATCTCATTACAAGCCAATTGCCGTAATAAACGAAACAGTGGCAATTGAAATTTCAGAAGTGTTAGCCATCGAAGCAAAAAAACAAAACATCCCTTATTGCAGTTTTTTACTAGGAAATATCATCCCAAATACTTTTTACTGGAAACCAAACCCGATGAATGGAGTGCTTTATAAGTCCGTTTTTGATTCTATCAGGGAAGATGATGAGAGTATTTCAAAAGCGAAAGAATACGTTAATAATTTCAGGAGAAACTATACAAAGCCAAAATATATTCAAGGTTCATTATCCATAAATAGGTATTCAATTAGAAGATTAATAAGTTTTTTATTTTCTGATACAAAACAATATTTGAGGCGATTGTATTTTGAATGGTTTAGTAAAAATTTTAAATATGAAGTCCGGTTGGAGGGATTCCAAAATGTAAATCGCTACCTGGCTTCCTTTTTTTACTCATACGATGAGGTTGATCTTCTTGAAAATAAAAATTATGTAGTTTATCCACTTCATATGGAACCCGAAGCTACTCTGTTTTATTTTTCTGAGTATTTTTCAAACCAGGTTTATGTTATAGAAAATATTGCCAAAACACTTAAAACAAATCAATATTTAGTTGTCAAAGAGCACCCTCAACAGTTCGGGATTTTGCTTTTGAAACGATTTCAGGGAATTGAAAAAAGACATTCCTTCGTTAATCTATATAAGAGCGGAAGTACCGAGTGAGAAAATAATTTTAAATGCTGAAGCAATTGTTACTCTGACAAGCAATGTGGGATGGGAGGCAATGATTCTTGGTAAACCTGCTCTTGTCCTGGGAAATCAATATTTTTCAGATGCATTTCCTATAACCAGGGTAAACGATTTCGAGCAAATAAAAACCATAATCAGAAATTCAGCATATCAATACCCTTCTGAGGATGAGCTAATTCTATCAATTGCTAAATTTATCAAATACACAAAAAAAGGTTTGGTTTTGACATTTAGCGATACAAATATTGATGAAAATAACCAATTAATGATTAAAGCAATTGAAGATTTAGTAGGCGAACTACAACATAATAAATCAATTTATTAAAATGTTCTGATTCCCTCCAAAAAAATGATAAAAAAAATATTCAGACTAATTTTTAAAGTAATTGAAAGATTTTTCTGGATTGCTAATTTCAACATTTCAACATTTATAATGAGAAGTGTTTGTAAAATTAAGGAAATTGAGATTGGCGAAGGGTAGTTCTTTTTGGGGATTGATGAAATTTCAAAAGCAGAGAATTTCTAAAATCAGAATAGGAAATAATTGTCGCTTCAGGTCTGGAAAAACTTCCAACCTCATAGGTATAAACAGACCCTGCATTATTTCGACACTTGGAAATAGCAGTCCGGAACTCACAATCGGTGATAATTGCGGATTCAGCGGAACTGTAATTGGTTGTTTTTTGAAAATAAAGCTGGGTAACAATGTAAGATGCGGAGCCAACACTTTAATAACAGATTCTGACTGGCATTTGGACGATCCCCGAGCAGGGGCGCCAAAACCAATTATTATTGAAGATAATGTTTGGCTGGGTGTTAATGCTGTTGTCCTAAAAGGTGTTACCATAGGTGAAAACTCTGTAATTGGAGCCAACAGTGTTGTTGTTAAGGACATACCCGCCAATGTAATTGCTGCAGGCAATCCCTGCAAGGTGATAAAGCAAATAAATTAAAACTAAAGTAAGTTGATTTTTCTGAATAAACTGCTTTTAAACCTGAAGAATAAAAAAGTAGCCCTGAAATTTATTTCATCCTCCTTTTTATCCCTTCCGGTATCACTCATCGTATCTTTTATCACTTTCAGGAATATTGATCCCTACTTAATGGGTATTTGGCAGACCATGTTAATTTTTGAAACCTATGCCGGTATTTTAAGATTTGGTGTTGTCAATGGGATGAACAGGGAATTGCCTTTCCATCTGGGAATGGGTAAAAATGACGAGGCAAAATCATTTGCAGAAACTACCCTGTTTTATTCTTTGGGCAATATTATTCTTTTATGGATCATTGTTCCTCTCATCATCACCAATTTTGAATTCAATGCTGTCTATTTTGCCTGCCTTTCTGTTGCATTAATCAGGGTTTCTTTGTCATTTTATATTTCTTATTTATCCGGTACTTTTCGTTCCAATGATCAGTTTAACAATTTAAGCAATATTCAGTTTGTTGTTTTGATTTCTAAATTATTATGTTCTCTCCTTTGATCTTTTGGGGCTTAAAGGGATTTTTAATAATGGAAGCTGCTGATTGTTCTGGTCAATGCTGTTCTTTTACATTATTACAGGCCTTTTCATATTAAACCCAGATTCAATAAACAATCGTATTTCTTTTGTTAAAAACAGGCTTTCCCTTTATTTCTTACCTCTTATGCTGTATCGTTTATTGAAACCCTTCCACGGCTTTACATTATAAAGTTTGGCAGTGAAACCCTTCTTGGATTGTATGCTCCGGCAGCTCATCGTCATAACTACGTTTTCCTTGCTGCCCAATGCCCTGACAACCTATTACTACCCCAAATTTTCATATGCCTATGGGAAAGTACAATAACGCCAAAGATTTATGGAAAGGCATTATTGAAAATATATTTATTTACCACTTTGCGTTTTGTTACCGGGCATATTGCTATTGTATTTTGTAGTAGATGATATTATTCAGTTTTTCCCAAAATATATTCAGTCGTTGCCCTATATAAAAATAGCCTTGTTTACCGGTCCATTTGTGCTGTATAAACTGGGCAATCTTGTTAATGTGGTGCTGAAAAAGATAAATTACATGGGCGTATATGTTGTATTGTTTGCATTGTTCCAGGTTTTCTTTCTTTTTGTCTTTCATCAGTTTTTTCCAGAAGATATACTGTATGTTGCAATCTGGTCGCAGGTGCTCACAGGGGCGATGCTGTTTTTTTCGAGCTTGTTCATTAATCACAGGGTGATTCGGCTTTCTGTTTAAAATCGAGCGATAATATTCTTATCGACATTTTTATTTTATAATAATTAATAACTGGCAACATTTTAACCAAATGTGTTGTAACCTAAAAAAATGATACTACAAAATAATCAGGAAGCACCTGGACATAGATTTGTAAACTATTTAATTGTTATTGGTGTTTTTATACCTTTAAATCCTTTTTTTGCTACGGCTATATCTCAGATATTGATCTATTCTGCTCATTTTTACTTTCATAATAGCTAACCAACGCAGGGTTAAAATTACTGATAAAAAAATAGCAGGTATATTATTATTTGTTTATGTCTTAATTGGAATTCAGGGCTCATTATTTTCTGGATTTTCAGCTGCGGCAATTTACAAGCCTATCCTTGCTCTTTTATCTTCCTTTTTTACTTTACCGGTTGATGGGTATTTCTTTTTTTAAATATTATGTCAGGATATTGTTTGTGATGGCCATAATTACAACCCCCTTTTGGGCGCTTCAAAGTTTTTCAGAATCATTTGATCTTTTAATGCGCGAAGCAATTGATTGGGCTTTTCCATTAGGATGGAATGTTGTTCCCCGCTCAATATTGATTTACACTGCTGCATGGAGAGATGAATTGTTCAATGCATCCCTCGGATTTTATCGTAATTCCGGTATGTTTCACGAACCGGGCGGCTATGGCGTTTTGTTAAATCTGGGCATTATTGCCAACTATTCTTTAACCGGTAAAATGTTTAACCGGAGAAATTTAGTTTTTATTTTTTGTTTGCTCACTACTCTTTCAACTGCCGGTTATGTTACATTTTTTGTCATTCTTTCAGTGTATCTTGTACAAATCAAAATAAATGCATTGTTCAAAGTGGTTGCCTTTTTTATATTTATTTATGTGTCTTATCAGGCTTATGTAGGAGAGGAGTTTCTTCAGGCAAAAATCGAAACGCAGTTTGAAGAGCAATCTCATGCCGCTGATCAAAATTTTGGAGAATACAAGGCTCAATCCGGAAGGTTTTTTGCTTTTATAACCGCGGTGGATCTCTTTTTAGATCATCCGTTTACCGGCAGAGGAATTATATATGCTTCAAGTGAAAAAGCCTCAGGCGAAATGCACGAAGAATCAAGTTACGGTTACGGTTTTATAGGAGTATTTTCTACCTTCGGAATTTTTTTTGGATTGTATTTCATTATCATGTTCTTTAGAGGCATACGCGATATTGCAGGGGTTTCAGGACGACCAAAACTTTTTGTCTGGGCAGCATTTATTGCCATCAATCTGGCTTTATTAACCCAGGTTTTTATTATGACGGCAATATTTGTTTTGATTTTTATGATCGGGGTTTATTCGCAAGAAAATAAAATATTGAAAATGATGAATTCTCTTTCGTATAAAATCAATTAACTCAATAAGAGTGCCTTTATAATACTCATTGATGAATAAAATTGGGTCATATAAAAAAAAACTTATAATTCTAATCTCCATCTCATTAGATCCTGATTCAAGCGTATCGTTATCAAGAATGATTGAATATGCAAAGGCTATAATTTCTTTTAATAATATTACTGTCTATATAGCTTCGCTGAAATATGATAATAAAGAACTTAAAACCAGTCACATCTTTAACTTTGACCAACTAAAGGTGGTTGGTTTAAATACAAAGCCAAAAAGAAATTATTTTGTTGACAGATATTTTGGAAGTAGGGAAAGAAAAAAAGAATTTAACAATATTCTAAATCATTTTAAAGGTCATGAAAAGGAAACATCATTTTTATATTATACAGGCTCCTTTTCAACATTTTGGGAAGAAATTTATTATATAAAAAAAGCTAAATCAATGGGCTTTTCTGTCTATGCCGAACGAAATGAACGAAGCCTTGGAATAGTTTTAAACAATAAGGGTCCATCGGGTGTTTTTAATAAAATCATTTTCAATCTGATTCAAATATTTGAACTAATCAATTCAGCTTTAAAAGATGAATTAGCAAGATTATATCATGGAAATATTGTTATTAACGCGAATTTTGAAAAATGGATTCTATCGAGAAATGATAATTTTATAAAGATTCCGATTCTGGCAAATCAGGAATTAATACCTAATAATAAAATTGAAGATTCTACCTATAATATTGGTTTTTCAGGATCATTTTCTTTTAATAAGGACGGACTTGATAAAGTTATTTATGCATTTTCATTGTTAATATATAAATACGATATAACCGATATTAGATTGAATATAACTGGTTTTGGAGCTAAAAGATCAATAAATAAAATTAATGAATTAATTGATGAAAATGGAATTAGAAAATATACTTCGTTTAATAAAGAACTAAGTTATTCTGATTATTTAAAACTTCAATCTCAACAAAATCTGATGGTTGCAATTAGAGGCAAAGGATTACAGGGTAATTATTCATTTGCAAGTAAAATAGCAGAATACATGATAATGGGAAAGTTATTGCTAACGACAAATATCAGCGATAATTCATTGTATATTAAAGAGAGAATTAACGGATTTATTATAAATAGTTTTGATCCTGAAGATATTGCAAGAAAAATAATTGAAATTAAAAAAATTCCCTTAGAAAAAATCAATGAAATCAGGTCAAATGCAATTAATACTGCTAAAACAGATTTTAATATAGAAAAATACGCATCTGAGCTAGTAAGGTTTTTGAATCTTAATGATTCAAAATAATGAGAACAACTTCAAAAATTAGTTCTTTGATTGATAATTTTTATAATTGTGGAATTTCTGAATTAAAAGTGGGTGTAGATTTTATTCAAATTTAAAATCGGCACTAAAAATACTCAATATCGCTATTAAGCACCTACAATAGGCAGGTAAATAATAAGAAGGAATAAAATTGAATAGTTTTCTTCTTTTATACATCATGTTAATCCTTAATAATTATATTCAACTACGAAGAAAACCAATAGTACATGGTTGCTTCTTGTTATCAAACGTATATACTGATTGTAATTATTATAAGTAGGAAATTACAATTATTATCAATAATTTTATTAGGTTAATTTCAAGTAAAAAACAGTTATGAATCCACTAAAACTTACTAAAAAGATAATCTTAATTGCTAAAGACAAATACGAAATTAGCAAGTACAATAATTATAATATAGCGGAATATTTTCGCAAACAAGGTGCTCAAATTGGGGAAGATTGTCATATTGGAATAAGAAAACTAGCGTCTGAACCTTTTTTAGTTAAACTTGGTAATAAAGTAATCATATCAAATAATGCTTTATTTGTTACACATACATCAGGATGGAATTTTCGGGACAGAATTCCTGATCTGCATTCTTTTGGTAAAATTGTCGTAGGTGATAACTGTTATATTGGAGCAAACGCAATATTGCTCCCAAATATAAGCATTGGAGATAATTGCATTGTCGCTGCTGGCGCAATTGTTACAAAGGATGTACCCCCGAATTCAATAGCTGCTGGAGCACCGGCAAGGGTTGTAGGGAACATTGAGGATTTTTATCAGAAAATTAAAAAAAATTGGGAATTTCAGAAGCCACCAGGTTATATGAATGAAATAATTGAGGGGAAAACATATACCAGAAGGGAGCTTAATGAAATTAATCAATTACCAAAAAACAAAGTGCTTCTAAGAAACCATCTGACAAAATTTTTTTGGGGTAAATCGTTTTAGCGCAATTACACATAGCAAAGATTTATTAGGATAGCTCTGTTCTAAAATCTGGTTGATAGTTTGATTTCCTATATATTTCACTGATAAACTGATTGTTACAATGGTAAATATTAATTTTTCGCGATAAGTTTATTGAATTTATGCTTATTTTTAACAATTATATCACATGAAAGCATTGATACAACAATGTTTTATAATAATCATTCCTATTTTAGAATAGAGCCATTAGGATTTAATAAATGGGTACTGGTATTAAAGTCATTCATATCATTTCATCGCTGCGCCGTGGAGGTCGAGAGCGACAGCTTGCAGGCATTCTTAAGCATAGTGATGAGAACATCCTAAACCGGGCTATTGTCTTCAACAAGGCGATAAACAGTTATGAGCATGAATACAATCTGGAAAATAAACTCATTTATCTTCACACACAAAAACCTCTTGCTCGTTTTTTGGAAATGCTGAAAATTTTGAAACATAAAAAACCCGACATCATCTGGACCTGGGGCGGTTTTGAGGCGACTTTCGGCATGTTCCTTTCTTTTTTTACCTCAGTCAAACATATCAATGGCAGTGTACGCCATGGTATTGTACTAAATAATTGGAAACACATCTGGCGGACTATCATCCTCCATTTCAACCGCAACATTGTTGCCAACTCTTATACCGGACTCTCAGCCAACAGGCTTAAAAGAGGACATGTGATTTACAACGGACTGGACGATCAGTTTTTTAGCGAAGTTAATAAAGAGGAATACTTACTGCAACAACCGGAAATAAAAAAATTAATTGACAAAAGGGTACTGGTTTTAATCTCTGTTGCCAACCTAATCCCCTACAAAGATTATTTCACCGTTCTGAAAGCCCT
Organism: uncultured Bacteroidales bacterium; assembly: GCA_963840975.1. GTDB lineage: Bacteria > Bacteroidota > Bacteroidia > Bacteroidales > JAADJA01 > JAADJA01. Next base: position 654,345 of record CAWJBC010000002.1, read on the forward strand.
GGCGCAACTAAAAAACAGAGGCTTTAGTTTTATATATCTTATTATTGGAGAGGGTCCCGATAAAACAGCCATTGAAAATGACATTCAGAAAAAAAGCCTTGAATCCAATGTCATTTTAACGGGACGTCGTCAGGACGTGAAGGAGTTGCTTTCAATCAGTGACATTTTTATCCACTCTTCCAAAGGAGAGGGATGCTCCAATGCCATCCTGGAGGCGATGGCTGCCGGCTTGCCGGTGATCGCCTCAGACACCGGCGGCACCAGTGAAATTATCCATGAAGATTATGGGCGTCTTTTTGAATATAAAAACCAGGACCAACTCCTTCAACACCTTATATGGCTTTTCAATAATCCGGATAAGATTAAGCTTATGGGTTCAAAAGCCAGGGAAACCGCAAAACAACGATTTTCTGTTAAAAGGATGTTAAGCGATTACGCAAAAATTATTTCTGAAATAACCAGCAAAAAATCACAGGTTTGAAACCCCAAGGCAATCTTTGGAAACTTATTCCGCAGCAGAACTGCGGGGTATTAAACCCTCCGCCTTCGGCGGGATTGTTCAACTAATGCCGCAGGCATCCTCCGAAGGAGTCCTTTGGACCTTTGGGACAAATTTCTCCTTAGGAGTCCTTCGGACAATGCACTGCGTTTTTGAAATTTGAGTTTCACGAATAAAGTCCGCAATGTTTGTTATCATGTTTCACAGCGTAGGAAATGACCAAAGCAACTGGTACAGACGCTGGCTTTCTGTATCGTTGCAGCACTTCGATACATTTTGCTTGTATTTGCACCAAAACAATTATTCCACACACTTTTTGAATGAATGGTATGATTATTTTTCAATCAACCAGGAAAAGAAAAAAAAGCAATTGGTGCTTACTTTCGATGACGGCTATTTAGATAACTGGGTTTATATTTATCCGATTCTTAAGAAATATAATTTGAAGGGTACGATCTTCATTAACCCGGAATTTGTTGACCCCTCTACTGATGTCCGTTCCAACCTTGATGATGTTTGGGCTGGGAGAAAATCAATGTCTGAATTGCAGACACTGGGTTTTTTAAGCTGGACCGAAATTCAGGCTATGGATAAAAGTGGAGTGATGGATATTCAGTCGCACAGCATGAGCCATAACTTTTATTTTAATTCCGACAAAATAAAAGATATTTATGAAGGTCAGGATAATTATGATTGGTTAGCCTGGTTTCATCGTCCTGAACGTAAACCATTTTATGTTACCGAAGTCCAGAAGGGTTTTGTTCCCACCGGCTTTCCTGTTTTTGAGTTTGGGAGAGCATTGGGTTTACGGCGATATTTCCCTGATGAGCAAATGATAGAATATGCTGTGAAATTGCATGATACAAAAAACGATGGAAAGGATAAAAGTTCAAGAATTAACCTGTTGAATGAAAAAGTTAAAGAATTTCCCGGTCGTTTTGAAACCGATGAAGAAATGGAGAAGCGTTACCGGTATGAGTTGTTTGAGAGTAAAAGGTTGCTGGAAGAGAAACTCGACAAAAAAGTTGAATTTCTTTGCTGGCCTGGAGGCGGGTACAATGAATTGAGTATTCGACTTTCCATTGAAGCAGGATACAAGACTTCTACGATTGGTTCAATAGAACCTTTGAGTAATATTCGATTTTCAACATATTATAAACGCATTATCCGCTTTGGAATGGCATCCTTCATTTCTACAAAAAAGGGATATAAATATATTAAACAGAAGAACCATTTGGTAAATATATTAAAAGCGAGAACAGGAAATCTTTCAATGCGTATTATGCTGAAGTTGAAGAAGGAATTAATTAAACAGATGAACAATTATTGATTTCTTGTTTATATAAGGTATGAAGAATGAAATTACGAGCAATTATTCTAAAAAACGAGTTGCCTGATGATCATATATACTGGCTCAAAGCCTGTGAAGCTTTTAGTGACAGTATTATCTATCAAATTGTTGACCTGACAAAAAATGACTGGCTTGAACAAATCAATAATAAAAAGTTTGATGTCTTGCTTGCCATGCCTTCCGGACTTTGCAACCGATTTAAACAGCTCTACGATGAACGTATCTATATATTGCAAAAAATACTTGGGTTCAGGATTTTTCCATCAGCGGAAGAAATTTTTATAAATGAAAACAAACGCTTTCTTTCATTTTGGTTAGATGCCAATAAGTTGCCCCACCCCAGGACATGGGTATTTTACCATCAGAATGAAGCGTTTGAGTTTTTATATAATACTGCTTATCCTGTTGTGGCAAAAACCAACTTAGGGGCTTCGGGTAAAGGAGTAGTCATAATCAAAAACTTAAAAGAAGCTTTAAAGTACACAAAAGAAACATTTTCAGGAAGAGGAGCAAGCCAGAGAATTGGACCTAATTTGAAAACGGCGGGCCTTTTAAAGCGTGGCTTTAATTACCTCTTGAATCCTTCCAAAATCAAAGATAAATTATTTATTTACAAAAATCGGGCTGCCGGTATTCAGATCGGGTTCGTAATATTTCAGGAATTCATACCACATGATTTTGAATGGCGCGTAGTTCGGATTGGTGATTCATTTTTTGCACATAAAAAGTTGAAGCAGGGTGAGAAAGCCAGTGGCTCACTTATTAAAGGTTATGAAAATCCCCCCTTGATTTTATTTGATTTCGTAAAGGAGATTACCGACAAACATAAGTTTTTCAGTCAGGCTATTGATATATTTGAAACCCCAAAGGGTCTTGTTATTAACGAAATGCAATGTGTTTTTGGTCAAAGTGATCCTTTTCAAATGTTGATTAATGGCAAATCAGGGCGCTATATTTTTATTAACAACTCCTGGCAGTTTGAAGCAGGGGACTTTAATAGGAATAAAAGTTTCAATCTCAGGGTTAAATATCTGATCGACAATTTTTCCACGACTTAAGCAAATTACCGAATTCGGGCGGAATTCATTCAGTTTTATGGATCATCAGGTCATTAAGAGTGATTAATATGAATCAAGGGTCCAAATTATAATTAATTCATTTTTAGCCACAAAGACTCTCCCATTGGGATGCCAATGGCAAAAGTTACACAAAAAACTTTGTGTGTACTTAAATAAATTTAGTGATTCTTAGTGTCTTGGAGCTTTCGTGGCATAAATCTTTTAACTCTTGATTCACGTTATTAAGTAAGTTATACACTTATTTCGTTATGGCTTTAATAGGATAGAAATAAAAAATGTTTAAAGCAAATAGCTGACAAATGAATTACTTTATTAAACTTTCAAAGAATTATAAAATAAAAGGGTCCCTGACAATAATTAATTGCAGGGATGAAGAAATTGGCTCCCCTGCTTCAGACAAATTATATCTGACTGGTAATGAAAACCATACATCAATTGATGAACTCAACATATACAACAAACAGATTTATATTATTGGTGACCCCATTTATCATGAAGGGAAAACCGCTCAACATTATTTTGAAAAAGATGATTTAGGGCATTTTATTCAGGAGGTGGATGGATTTTACTTTCTTATTATTTGGGATATTATCAATAGCAAATTTTCGGCAGTTTCGAGTCTGTTTAATATTTTACCTGTTTTTTATGCTGATGAAGGAGACTCTTTTCTTGTTTCGTCATCCTTTGAGATTATAAAAAATTCCTTACGATCGGTTTTGAGACCGGATAAGCAATATTATCTTGAGAAAGCATTGTTTAATTACCCATTGTTTGAACGAACGCCTTTTGAGGAGATTAAGACCATACCCTCTAACTGCCTTTTGGAACTAACGGATAAGGTAAAGATAAAGAAGCACACAGTGATAACAGATTATTTTACGGATAATCCGCAGCCATGGAGAAAATCCTTAAATTATTTATCCGATTTTTTTATCCAACAGTCCGTGCCTTTTATTCCCGAACAACCATTTATTGCAACCCTTACAGGAGGGCTGGATGGACGCACATTGGTCGGACTTTCACTTGCTCTGAAAAGAAGCTTTTTTACTTATTCATATGGGACAGAACTTAACAAGGACATCACCATTCCAAGGCACATAAGTGAAACTCTGGGAATTCCATACAAGCCATTGATTATTGATGATGATTACTTAAAGTATCATTCCTGGCTGCATGGTCTTCAGTTTCTTAAGAAAAGTTTTGGTTTGGGGAATATTTCAAGAGCGCATTATAGCTATGCCTGCGAAAATGTGCTCAACAAATCCGGATATTTGGTTTCAGGAAACTTTGGCAGTGAGATTATACGATCGATGAAAATTCCGGGAGTGATGACATCAGAACTATTGTTTGAACTTTTCGAACAAAACAGTCCAAGTGCATTAAAAGAAAAGATGATAAATTATCCCGGCATAAAATATCTCTCCGCGAATTTAGTTCAAATGCAAATTGACGATCTATTGGAAACAATTACAGGGTATTTAAATCGTTTGCCCTCCGGATTAACCAGTAATCAAAAATTTTATATATATCTATTCGAGGAGGTTTTCCCAAAGTATTTCGGACCAGAAATCAGCTTCCAGAGAAATTACTTCAAACATCGTGCACCATTTTTAAGTTTTGGTTTTATCAAAGAACTGCTTCAAACAGAGATTGCAGGTGCCAATAGCAATTTTAAAGAAACCAGTCCGTTCAAACGTTACCGAGGACAGGTTTTATATGCACACATTATCAAAAAAACTGCACCCGAATTACTTAATTTCAAACTCGATAAAGAATATCGTCCGGTTGATTTCCTTTCACCTTTTGGTTCTCTTAATATAGCATTTGGATATACGGCTAAAAAAATTAAATATGGAAAACCCAAAATGGTAGCAAATTATTCAAGAAAAAATATGATCCAAAATGCAGAAAATATAAGCAATGTATCCCTGACGGAAGAACTTTTTAATAAAGCTCATTTTAACCATCAACTGGAACAAATTTCATCTACTGACATCATGCATTTTACCAATAATCTTTCTGCTGCATTATATCAAAAATATTTAACCAATGATCTCCCCTAATACAAAAACTGATTTAATTTTAAGAATCCTTGATTTGATAAAAGGTCAACAAGTTTATCACTGGCACAATTTATATAAAAAAACATTGCATTGGAACAGGCAACAAACGCTCGCTTATTGTAATAAACGATTCAAATCATTGGTAAAACATGCTGTTCAAACCGTTCCTTTTTATAAGCAGGCTTTTCCAAATTCTGAAGAAATAATTAAAGCTATAAATTCGACATCGGACATTCACTTACTCCCCATTATTGACAGGGATACCATACGAGAAAACCAGGATTTATTGATTTCGGATAAATATAACATAATGAAGTTGTACAGAGGTAGTTCAAGTGGCACTACCGGAATACCAATTAACTATTACGCCGACAAGGATGGTCTCAGCGCAGGAATAGCGGCAGGATATATTTTATGTGAATTATCTGGTTGGAAACTCGGACAAAGAAATCTGCATATATGGGGCAATCAGTCGTCAATAGAAAGGTGGAATACCTTCAGTTCCAAAGCAAAGAACTTCCTTATCCAGCAGAAAAATTTTGCATCCACATTGCTCAACGACTCATCTCAAACAAAGGAACTAGTTGAAAGTATAATTAGTTATAATCCAATTACTATTGATGGATACTCAAGTTCCATTTATACACTGGCAGAATATTTTGAAACGAATAATTTAAGGATAAATAACCTTAAACTTGTTTTGACCACGGCGGAAAATCTGGAAGATTATCAAAGGCATCTCATCGAGCGGGTTTTTGGTTCGGTTGGCGATTTATACGGTTCAGGCGAAGTATTGGGTATTGCATCCCGACCTGTGAATGATAATAAATATTATATTTTTGAGCCCCATGTTTATATAGAAACTATCAATAGTGGTATTCCTGGCATGAAAGATATTTTGATCACCGATTTGGACAATTATGGTATGCCAATAATAAGATATAAAGTCGGAGATATGATTGATGAGATTCGCGATCCAGATCCTTACGAAATGTATCCTTTCAGATGGTTTAGCAAAATTCATGGAAGAAGTTCAGATATCATTACCTTGCCCAATGGAATGAAGTTTCATCCTGTTAATATTTTCGGAGGTACTTTGTTTCGAAAATTTCATGGAATTTCAAGACACAAGGTTGTTTGGGACGGCAGAAAGTTGGAATTTATTTTTGAAACTAAAAGCTTCAGGGACACAGAAGCGCTTCAAATTACATTGAAAGATTTATTACAAGATTATCATGTGGATTTCACGATTCGATTTACAGAGCTGATAGAACCTTCAAAAAGTGGAAAATACAAGTATGTAGAAATACTTGAAAAGGAAGAATCAAATTGAAAGTCCTTTTTGTAAGCAGTGGTAAAAAAAATAATCTGCCCGGCCCAATTACAGCAGCCCAGGCTGCATCCATTGAAGTTCAGGGCATTAGCATACAGCATTTTACAATAAATAAAAAAGGTTTAATAGGTTATCTGAATGAAGCCTTTAGATTACGTCGGCTGCTGGAAAAAGAAAAGTTTGTGATTATCCACGCACATTATGGTCTCACCGCAATTGTTAGTTTATTGGCACGCCGTTCAGAAAAACTTGTGGTATCCTTTATGGGAGATGATTTGGTGGGTTCCAACAGAGATAATGGAAAGTTAACAAGAATCAGCCTGTTACTTGCAAAGATTAATAACCTGCTTGCCAGGTGGTTTTATGATTATTCGATAGTTAAATCTCAGGAAATGCTCGCACAACTCACCACTCGAAAGGCTCTACTGATTCCCAATGGAGTGAATATACATGTGTTTCAGCCTGAGGATAAATTTAAAGTCCGTGACAAATTGGGCATAAGCAACAAAGAACAAATTGCAATTTTCGTCTCTAAACCCTCTCGTAGTGAAAAAAATTTCAATCTTGCACAGCAGGCGATTAGGGAAGCTGACATTCCAAATCTTCGCCTTGTAACAGTGACTGGAATTGAACAAAAAAATTTGCCAGATTACTATAATGTTGCTGATTTGCTTGTGCTTACTTCATTCCACGAAGGTTCTCCAAATACCATTAAAGAAGCAATGGCTTGCAATTGTCCCATTGTCTCAACGGATGTGGGGGATGTAAAATGGGTAATTGGAGACACATTGGGTTGCTATATTGCTTCCTTTAATCCCAAAGATGTTACAAAGAAAATTGTAATGGCACTTGATTTCTCTGAGAAAAAAGGTCGTACAAGAGGAAGAGATAGAATTATAGAGCTTGGACTTGATGCAGAAACAGTTGCAAAACAGATAATTGAAGTATATAAAAAGTTGCTGGCAAATTGAAAATTGTAATTGGTTATTTAGCTCTGTCAACAATTATGATGATCAACAATCATTAATCAATAATATTCATTTATATGTGTGGCATTTGCGGTTTTGTTGATTTTGAAAATAGTATTCATATTGATTCCATCAGGAAAATGATGAGCCGAATGAAACACAGGGGACCCGATGACGAGGGGGTTTTTCTTGACGAAACCATTGGGCTGGGGTTTGTACGATTGAGTATTATTGACCTTTCTAAAGCCGGTCATCAACCTATGTTTTCACAAGATGGGAGGTATATAATCATATTCAACGGTGAAATATATAACTACATTGAACTCAGGGAAGAACTCCGGAATCAATTCGAATTCAGAACCAATACCGATACCGAAGTGCTTCTGGCAGCATTTATCAAATGGAAGGAGAAGTGCCTTGAAAGATTAAACGGAATGTTTGCTTTTGTAATATATGACAGGGTGAATGGAAATATTTTTGGAGCACGCGATCGTTTTGGAATAAAGCCATTTTATTATACCCTTAATGAAAATAAGTTTGTTTTTGCCTCTGAAATTCCACCTATTCTTGAAATTTTAAAAGTAAAGCCCAATCCTGAGAACCAATCAATTTTTGATTATTTAGTATTTAACCGCACAGACCATAGCAGCAATACTTTTTTTGAAGGAATTTTTAAACTACCACATGGTCATTACTTTTTGTTAAATCTCAATACGGATAAACCAGGTAATATTGTATTTAAAAGATGGTATAATCTTGAAGAAAAATTAGGAAAACCATTTCAAAATGAACATGAGTATAAAGAATTATTGACATCTTCTGTTAAGCTCAGATTGCGAAGTGACGTACCTGTTGGGGTTTGCCTTAGCGGAGGTCTAGATAGTTCAAGTATTGTATCCATTATTTCAAAATCCTTAAATCAACCTGAAATTAGTACCTTTTCAGCCGTTTATAAAAAAGGGAGCTACGGGGATGAGTCTGAATTTATTAATGAATACAAGCCTTACCTTAAGAATATGTACTTTACATTTCCGGATGCCAGCACACTATTTAAAGACAAAGAAAATTTTATAAGTGCTCATGGTGAACCAGTTCCTTCAACGGGTCCTTATGCTCATTACAAAGTAATGGAACTTGCAAAGGAACATGTTGTGGTTACACTTGATGGTCAGGGTGCAGATGAGGAACTTGCAGGTTATCACTATTTTTTCGGGTTTTATTTCAAGGAATTGCTTTATCAATTAAAGCTGGCAAGGTTGGTTAGCGAAACAATACATTATTTACACAATCATAAAAGTACTTATGGACTTAAAGCATGGTTGTATTCGATGTTGCCTTCCGGTGCAAAATCATCGTTACGGGTTTCTGAAAAGGGCTATTTAAATCAGGAATTTATATATGCATACAAAGAAAACAACAAAGTTGTGGATTCTCTTTATAATGCAAGGACATTAAATAAAGCCCTGCTTAACCATTTTGAATACAAACTTGAACATCTGTTGAAATGGGAAGATCGAAATTCGATGTGGTTCTCCCTGGAATCGCGTGTACCATTTCTTGATTACAGGTTGGTAGAAAAAACTCTTTCGCTACCTTCTGATATGATTGTTAAAAAAGGAATGACAAAATATATTTTAAGGGAATCCATGAAAGGGTTGGTACCTGAAAAAATTGTAAAAAGAAAAGATAAATTAGGTTTTGCAACACCACAGGATGAGTGGTTCAGAGAAAGAGAATTCAAGGAGTTTATTTATTTAATACTTAATTCAAATGAATTTGCATCACTCAAAATAATCAATCCAGTTATAGCTTTACGTCTTTATAATGATCATATAGAGAAAAAAATAAATATTTCTAATGAAATTTGGAAATGGACAAACCTCTATTTGTGGTTTCAAAAATTTATAGAGAAATAAGCATTTATGAGCTATAATATTATATCTGATTTTGAAAAAATTAATCTGAATGATTGGGATTATTTTGTTAAAAATCATCCCAACGGAAATGTATTTCAAACACCTTATATTTATAATGTATATAAAAACACCAGTAATTATAAACCAATTGGGATTTTCATAACTGATTCAAAAAATGGTATCGTAGGTGTCCTTATCTCAGTGATCCAAAGTGAACTCAACGGTCTGATGGGAATGTTTTCTACGAGAGTTATTACATTTGGAGGACCACTTGTTAAGGATTATAATGCAGAGATTACAGAATTAATCCTCGAATATTATAAGAAGCTTATTGGAGCGCGTGCAATTTATTCACAATTTAGAAACCTCTGGGACACTGATTTACTGAAACATGTATTTGTAAAACACGGGTTCACCTTTGAAGAACATTTGAACTTGCTACATGACCTTAAACCTTCAAAAGAAGAATTATGGAATAAATTGCATAGTAAAAGAAGAAATGAAATAAGAAAGGCTTACAAAGAAGAAGTTACAGTTGAGATATGTGATAATTTACGATGTTTAGAGCTTAGTTATAGTATTTTAAATGAAGTTTATAAAAAAGCTAAAATTCCTTTGGCAAACTTTGAACTCTTTAGAAATTTATTAATTCAATCAACCCCATCTGTTGGCATGAAGGTGTTTGTTGCCAAACATAATAATAAAATAGTGGGTTGCATGTTAGCATTGGTTTTTAAAGATAATATTTATGATTTTTATGCTGGAAGTTTTAGGACTTTTTATAAAAAAAACCCAAATGACCTAATACCGTGGGAAGTAATGAATTGGGGGAAGTCAAACGGGTATTTAACGTTTGATTTTGGCGGTGCAGGAAAACCTAATGAGGAATATGGTGTTAGGGACTATAAAAAAAAGTTTGGTGGCGAATTTGTCAATTTTGGGAGGTATGAAATAATTCATAATAAGTTACTTTATTCTATTGGAAAGGTTGGATTAACAGTTTGGAAGAAAATTAAATTTTAGTGAAGATTTTATTTGATATTGGTCACCCCGGTCATGTGCATTTATATAAATATTTAATCAAAGAGTTGATTGATTCTGGCAATATTGTTTTCGTCACTGTGAAGGATATCCCCGTTGCAAAACAATTGTTGGAGAGCTTTAAAATTGATTTTTTAGATATTGGAAAAAAAAGGGATTCATTGTTTTTAAAAGGGCTTAACCAATTTAGTTATACCTCTGATCTGTATAAAATTGTCGTAAAGAACAAGATAAGGCTGGGGATTGGTAGTTCAATTACTTTGGCTCATATCTCCAGGTTAACCTCATTGCAATCAATTATTTTTGATGACGATGACGACGAAGTAGAACCTCTTTTTGTCAGGTATGCCCACCCCTTTTGTGATTACTTATTTTCACCTGATGCACTTAATAAAAAACGGAAAAAAAAGAAAACGTTCTTTTATCCTGGTTACCATGAACTTGCCTACTTACATCCAAACCGATTTTCCCCAGATGATACGGTACTTAAAGAATCAGGTATTGAAAAGGATGAACCATATTTTATAATGCGATTTAATGTCTTCAAAGCGCATCATGATATTGGAGTCAGAGGACTTACCCTCGAACAGAAATTAAAGATTATAGAAGTACTTAAACCACACGGTAAAATATTTATTACAACGGAACGAGAGTCTGAATCAGAGCTTCAATCGTACAAATTAATAGTTACTCCAGAAAAAGTTCATTCCTTAATGGCATTTTCAACTATGTTTCTGGGTGATTCACAGACAATGACTTCTGAAGCGGCGGTAATGGGTATTCCCTCAATCCGATGTAATTCATTTGTTGGGAGAATATCATATCTCGAGGAAGAAGAGCATAAGTATGGTTTGACATTTGGTTACAAACCTGAAAATTTTAATCAAATGCTTCTTAAAATAGAAGAATTGCTAAAAACCCCAGACCTTAAAGATAAATGGCAAAATAAAAGAAAGAATTTGTTAATAGATAAAATTGACGTCACGGCTTTTATGGTTTGGTTGGTTAAGAATTTTCCAGAAAGCATACAAACTATTAAAAGCAATCCGGATATTTATTCAAGATTTAAATAACTGACTAAACCAATCATTCAATTGATTTTCAGGAACTAAATGACCTCGTGGCTCTGCCATGAGGATTAATACCAATAATGTATTACAATCACTACACTAAGCAGACGGGGCATCAGGAAATAAAACCCAGAAGCCTCAATCAGCTTTGCTTTCGGGATCAACCAAACCTAAAGAAAGATTATAAGAAGTTATGTGATGAAAGTGCTATTCATTAACAGTGGCAATTCAAAGGACTTTGATATTCCACCTTTTATTAAAATCCAGGGTATTTCCTTATCAGAAAAAGGAGCGAAAGTCGATTATTTCAAGATTCAGGGCAGGAGTATCAAGGGATATATTAATACTGTTTATCGTCTGAGAAAATATCTGAAGGAGAATTCATTTGACCTGATCCATGCTCACTATAATTTGTCAGGCTGGGTTGCTGTTTTGGCATTTCCGAAAATACCAATTGTGTTGTCACTTATGGGTACTGACGCTTATGGTGAATATATCGGAATAAATAAAATTATCTTCAAAAGTCGTTTCATGACAGTTTTAACTTACATGATCCAGCCCTTTGTGAATGCAATCATTTCAAAATCTAAGCAAATTGAAAGTTATGTTTATCGCAAAAAGATCTCCTATGTAATTCCGAATGGGATTTCTCTGGAGTTTTTCAAACGTTATCCCCCGGAAATAAGAGAAGAGTTGGATTTGAAAAAGGATAAAAATTATGTGTTGTTTCTTGGGGATGTAAATTATAAACGAAAAAATTTCGAACTGGCTAAAAATGCTGTAAAGTTACTTGGAAATAAAGAGGTTGAATTAATTTCACCATATCCGGTTTCCCATGAAAAAGTAGTTAAATATTTATATGCTGCGGATATTTTTATTATGACTGCATTTATAGAAGGATCGTCCAATGTGATCAAGGAAGCAATGGCTTGCAACTGTCCTATCGTTTCAACCGATGCAGGCGATGCAAAATGGGTTATAGGTGATACACCGGGTTGCTTCATTACTTCTTTTGATCCGGCAGATGTCGCTGATAAATTGCAAATGGCACTTGACTTTGCACAAAATAATAAAAGAACCAATGGAAGGGAAAGGATCATTGAGCTTGGTTTGGATTCGGAGACAATTGCAGGAAGGATAGTAGGGGTTTATAATAAGGTTTTAGCTAATTCTAAATAGTTATACGATAAATTGATCTCACAAAGTGAAGAGTAAGGTAATGAAAATCATCATTTCATCGGTGCCCAGCCAAATTTCATGAAAAATGGCGAATTAAATGGGCGAATTAAACTTCGGACAACAATCGGTTTATCAATGTATCAAAAATAATGGAGGCATAAATGCAAGTCTGTTATCAAAAAAAATAAGCATGCCTTTTAGTACTGTGGATAAGCATATCAGGATACTAACCAAAAGGAATCTGATTGAGCGGAGAGGCAGCAGGAAAACCGGTGGGTATTGGATAACGAATAAATAAGCGAACTAAAACGTTTAACACAAAACCCATACAATATCTCCGGTCCGCCACGGTGGACACTTTGTCACACACAGTTCTGCGATGAAAGTTTAAAGTCGAATAAGTGTTTTATTAAAATTACAAATATGCGCAAATTTGTAAAAATAAATTTACAGAATGTTTTCTCCCGCAGATAACGCGGATTTTCGCGGCTAAATATTCTGTGATCCTATGCGAAATCAGTGGAAAAAATAGACTTAACCGGCAACCGTAGTATCTGGCTTTAATAAGAATCTCCCGCAGATACCGCGGATTTTCGCTGATAAATATTCTACGTTTTTCTGCGAGATCAGCGGGAAACAAAAAAGTATCAATTAGATGGAAGGTGTATGAAGGCTGACATAGAAAAATGAAAAATAAATTGATCATAAAGAATTTTTCACATTTGGCTTCAATTATTGAAGCAACTCATCTTTTCTTTGTAAATCAAGTAAGAAAGCAGGTAGATACCGCTCTAACCATCAGAAATTGGCTAATAGGTTATTACATTGTTGAATACGAACAAAATGGTTCCGACAGAGCAGAATATGGTCAGGAACTTATCAGCAATCTATCAGGCGGGCTAAGGAAAAGAAACCTGAAGGGGTTTTCTGAAATCGCTTTAAGATTGAACAGAAGTTTTTATTTAGCATACCCCCAGATTCAACAGACACTGTCTGTTAAATTCCAAACCACAGAAAATCAAGGCTTAATGAATCAACAGACACTGTCTGTCGAATTAAAAGCAAGAAAATCAAACCTAAAGGAAAAAGCTGAAACAGATGTGTCCTTCATTTTAAATCATCTCAGTTTTTCTCATTTTGTTGAATTGTTGAAAACCCCAAATTCCACTGCAAGATCATTTTATGAAATGGAGACCATCCGAAATAACTGGACAGTAAGGGAATTGCAAAGGGCAATGAACAGTATGCTTTATGAAAGAACAGGATTGCAGGGTAAGATTAATCCAATTCACGAGAAGATTTCAGCAGAAAGTAAACCGGAAGAAATATTTTTATTGAGGAACCCTTTAATTCTTGAGTTTTTGGGTCTTGAAGAGAAATCTGAATATAGTGAAAATGATCTCGAACAGGCGATCATTGATCACTTGCAGAAATTTCTTTTGGAAATTGGAAGGGGTTTTTGTTTTGAGGCGAGACAAAAGCGCATAACTTTCGACAATACGCATTATCGAATTGATTTGGTTTTTTATCATCGCATTCTGAAATGCCATGTACTAATTGATCTTAAAATAGGTGAATTTACACATGCCGATTCCGGTCAGATGAATGTTTATCTCAACTATTACCGGGAGCATGAAATGGGTTCAGGGGATCACCCGCCGGTTGGAATCATTTTATGTGCATCACACAATGAGAGCCTTGTTAAATATGCTACTGCAGGCTTATCTAATAAGTTATTCGTTTCTAAGTATATGGTTAACCTTCCTAAAGAAGAGGAGCTAAAAAGAATAATACAGGAAGAGAAAAACAAATTATCTCAGCACTTTGATAAAAAACAATCAGTTGCTGGTTAACCGGGCTGACCGGTTGTTCCGTTAAGAAAACATAATAATTTGTGGTTTGAATCGTAAAAAAGTATAATTATTTTATGATTTTAGGGATCGGCTTAAGGTAAATCTGCAAGATTTCAATTCATCATAAAAAGCTATTTTTGTATTTCAGATTTGTTTTATCATGATATTGTAAACCGT
>CAWJBC010000003.1:0-186615 GCA_963840975.1 uncultured Bacteroidales bacterium
GGCTAATTCGCCAAATCCCAAAACATAGTGTTATCAACAATTGCGGTTGATAACCGGTAGAAAAAAGAACCCCGAAAAGAGCGAAAAAAGGCTAAATTCGGGGTAATTCTTTTTTTAAAGCTATGTCAAAAGTAATAAAACTCTCTGAAAAGTTAAGCACAATTAATTTTTATTCTCCCCAGCAAGAGTATGATTTATACCGGGAGTCATTTTTAAGGTCAGAACTGGGAGGTATCTACCAATGCATCCCCTGGGATGAATTGATTCGAGGCTTTAGGCTTAAACCATCAAAGGTTGGCCGAAAGGCTTTGTTTGACAGTCAGGGACAGTTGGCCTTGATGTTTTTAAAGTCCTATACCGATCTCTCTGACCGAAAGCTTATTGAGCAGTTGAATGCCAACATCGATTACCAACTGTTCTGCGGTGTTTTGTTATCCCCGGGAGAAAGGTTGGTTGACTACAAGATCACAAGTAAGATCCGGACACAATTGGGTAAGAAGCTGGATATAAAATCCTGTCAAAAGATTTTAGCCAAATACTGGAAGCCTATGCTGACAGATACCCATGCAATGCTAACCGATGCCACGTGCTATGAGAGCCAGTTGCGTTATCCTACGAATGTAAAACTCCTGTGGGAAAGTGTTGACTGGGATTACAATCAACTAAAGCTACTGTGTAAAGGTTTTCGTGTGCGGATGCCCCGGAACAAATACCTGGAACAAAGGGAAAAGTATTATCAATACCAGCGCAAGCGGAAGAAGCCCCACTTAAATACCACCAAACGAATACGCAGTTTACTTTACCTGCTTGACAAACTCAATGGGTTGCTTGATCAATTTGAACAACAGTACCACAATCGGCTTGAACTTCCGGATAAATATTATCAAAAACGCAAGGTCATACGCAAGGTCTATCATCAGCAAAAACAAATGTTTGAAACGGGTAAGAGCATTCCGGACAGGATCGTAAGCATATCCAAATCCTATATCCGTCCCATTGTCCGGGGAAAAGAGATCAAAAAAGTAGAGTTCGGAGCTAAAGTAAACATGATCCAGGTAGATGGGATCAACTTCATTGAACACCTGAGCTTTGACGCTTTCCATGAAGGAAACCGGTTGATCAGCAGTATATGGTTATCCCAATACCTGTTTGGTAAAACAACCCATATCTCAGCAGATGCCATTTATGCTACCAACAAAAACCGGAGATATTGCACCAAAAACCAGATTACTACCAACTTTGCCCGTAAAGGAAGGGCTGGCAAACACGAACAACATCGTAAGTTGATCAGCAAAGCGTTAAACAAGGAGCGGGCCTCACGTATGGAAGGCAGCTTTGGAACCGAAAAGGAGCATTACAGCCTGCATAAGGTCAAAGCCAAAACCCGGGCCAATGAAATGCTCTGGATTTTCTTTGGCGTACATACGGCCAATGCCGTTAGAATTGTTAAAAAAATGAAAGCCAAAGAGTTAGTCCAAAAAGCGGCCTGATGATTAAACAATCATAAAAAATAAGCGAGGGATACCTGTGCCTGAATATGAGCAATTTAACGAAAAACCGACCTCAACAACTGGAAAAAGGCATGAAAACTTCAATCTTATCGGAAACCAAATAAATTTTTATCTTCCAATCTTATAAATCTTGGATTTTGCGAAATAGCCTAGCCAGATTTCTGGGCTGATCCACGTTGCAATCACGCATGACTGCGATGTGATTCAAAAATTTAGTTCAGGTCTACAGAGAGTATTATACACTTTATTGATTTCAGACTTCGATATAACAGGTTGAAATGGTTTTTTTCAATTTTCTTAGAAGTTTTTAGATTTTGCAAATAGGTCAAGTGATTCAACATAAAAATTTTCCCCACCAGATAAATCTTTTGCTTTTATAAAAGAATCCAGGGCATTCATATAAAGCCCATACTTTTCATAAAAAACTCCAAGTAAATATTCATTTTCCTGAGGTTTGAAAAGTAAATCCTTTTTATACAGAGCTAAATCATTGTTAAACTTAACGACCCAGTCTCTGTTCGGAATTTTAAATGTAAATGTATTTGGTTCAAAAGACTCTAGCTCACTCATTTCAATTTGTACCGTCCAATTGTAGGTTTCTCCCTTTGCAAATAATGAATTAGTGTCATGGAAAACTATACAAGTATCTGAAAGCTCCAGAGTAATTATTTCGTTTTGGTCTTCTCCCCTGATAGAAAAAAAATAGCTTTTTACCTTGTCAGATTTTTGCCAGGAGAATAGAATGCTGTTTTTAACTATAACAGAGCCATTAATCGGATAGATCATTAATTCATCACCCAATGCACGATAAACGCCTCCTATAGTTCCTTCGAGTGGAATTTCTTTTTCATGTTTCAGGAGGTTTTCATAAACGTATTTCCAGTGTTCAAATCCCATCCTTTTTTCATCTTTAAGACATTTAGAAGATAAATCATTAAAACTGTAAATATTCTTTTCATTAATTGTACAAGTGTAGCATTCATTACCAATTGCTTTTAATAGTTCAAGGCTTGCATCCGCTCCAATGATTATGGACGCATTTTGTGCAATTTTAGAATATCTGGAAAGGTTTGCCGAATCATTATTAATTGATATACTACCCTTGTAACCAAGAATCCATAATTCTGTTTGCTGTCCATGCAAATTAACAGATAAGATTATACAAAAGAACAGTTTATTTATTTTCATGGTGTTTAGCAATATAACTTGATTTACCAAATTTTTTATGAATCCATGGAATTTTTAAAAAGCCGTCATAAAAATACAAAAGATCCACTGAAAGCAAAATAGAAACAATTGTTGGAGTCGAATTTATTTTGTAATTGAATTTGTTGTAAATTAAAAAAACGAAATAAAGTATCAGAACACTTGAAACCAATTGCAATAATTTAGCAACTATATGGAGCCATCTGTAATTTTCAACATAATAATATAAAAATACGCCTACATGGAAAAAACATATCAGAAAAGCTATCAACCACGTGAGCCATACGGACATTGAATTGATGTAATCATTACGTATTATTGTGGATACAATATTTGCATGAATTACAACTCCGTAAGCATCAGGAAATGTTCTTCCTGCAACCTTTGTATTCATAGGGGTAATATGTGCATCAGCAAGGCTTGTCAGTTTTTTACTGATTTTATCTCCCATAAAACCCATTATCACAATTTTATCTTTGAGAATATTTAGATTTACCGTGTTATTAAAAATCTCATAAGTGTCAAAGTAAATATAGGAATCAAAGTTTCCAATATAATTAATAACCTCTACATCTTTATTTCGCTTTTCAAGTTTAGAATAAACATCAAAATTCCAGGCTTTGACTATTTCTGCAGCAAATGAATTGTATGATTTTGTCCCGATATTAAAATGTGGTCTGAAATATCTTTTAGTTGCAAGGGAATCTCCCACAAGATTGTAAAATCCGTATTTAAAATTGCCAAAATACGGATTGGAATAAATTATATGATCATCTTCAGTTTTTTCAAAATCATGAATATTAAGATCGCATGCTAATACCAGATTCGTTGAGTTTGCAAGTGCATCATGTAATAAAGAATCCTTTATATTATCCTTCCTGTCCCTGAATATGGCATCCAGGGCTATTACTGCTGGCTTGTATTTTTGTATGTTCTCAATTTGCTTTGCTATCCCTTCACGGTCAAGATTTCCAATATTAATAAGGACAATGTTTGTATCTTGTTTTTTATGAGTTTGGTATTTGGAATATATTAAATCAGTATAATGAAAATCGCTGAAAGCTTTATAAAATGGATTGAAAATATTCAAATTAATTGAAATCGCATAAAGGATTGCAAGTGACATAAAAATAAATATCGTGGCTGCCAGATTATCCCACTTAAAAAATAGTCTTTTCACTGTATTATTTTTTGATTGAATATTTTTTTATTAATGCCTTAAATTTAGATTCATTTCTGATATTATTCAAATCAGTATCCTGTTGGATGTGTTCAAGCTCAGTAAAACCAAATAACAGGCTTTTCTCTAAATAATCCAAAGCCTCTGAAATTTTATTTTCCACTGAAAATGTACAGGCTAAAGAATAAAAAGTATAGCAATCTGTTGGATCAATATCAAGAGCTTTATTCAGAGCCTCTTTGGCTTCAGTAATCTCTCTCTTTAACAGGTATGCATTTCCTAAGTTGTAGAAAGCATCTTCAAATTTTGGATCTTTGATTGTGGCCAGATGCAAATAAAAAATTGCAGAGTCAGGATTATTAAGCCAATAATAGCTAAGCCCCATATTATTATAGGACTTGGCATACTCGGGATCAATTTTAATTGATCTCCTGAAACAAACAATTGCCGAGTCATATTCTCCAACACCATCGTATAAATAACCTAAATTGTTATAGGCTCTTTTATTATTAGGCACCAATTCTATGTATTTTTTATGGACTTCCAGAGATTGATCATAAAGCTCTAATGTATTAAATATCCAGCCTAGCTGGAAATATGGATAGGCAAGATTTGAATCAACTTCTATAGCGAGTTGGAGTTTATTAATGGCTGTATCCAGCAAGTTTGTATCAGCAGGGATATTTTTAATTATGTTTCTTCTGAATTTTTCGCTTAAAGCAAACGCTTCCAGAAATAGTTGTTGTACTATAAATGAATTCCGCATATAATGATCACTGCCAAGCAGATAAATTGCTGTATCCAATTCAATAGCTGCCAGTTCGATTTCGGAAATTTCAGGATCCTTAAATTTTTCCTGCTTCATAATAGGAACAATGATATCCATAGCTTTTTCCTGGCAAGCAGCTGCAAGATTTTTCTGTAAAAACCTTGAATAATTTTGATTTTGACTATAGGCTTTTATTTTATAAAATGTCTCAAGTGCGTTGTTGCCCTCAGGTTTTATTAAATTCCCATTTTCTATTTGTGTTTCAAAATCATAAACAAGTGCCTTTAAAGTATCATCCACTATTTCAAATCCACTTTTTGAATTCACGTAGGCCATGGTTGGTGATTCCTTCTTATTTTCCGCTAATATCCTTTCCAATATAATAGGATCAACATATGACAAAACGGATCTTTTATTCCCGGTTGTAAAGGGTGTTTGGAATGAAGGAGAAGCGTCTCTTACAACATTTTCCTCAAGATAATTTTCCAGTTCGAGTAAGTTAACTTCCCTGTTTTTATCCTTATCAGCTAATCCTGCAAGGCCCTGACACAGATAATACGTAAATAAACCCTGACCACCTCCCCATTGCTTACCTTCCAGAGAAAGTTCATCCGGCTGGCACGAGAGAATTTTCATTTCGTTCGACCATTGTTCGCTTAATGCTGCCGTGGTATTTGTAATGCCATTTTTACCACCAGCCAGTTTTCCTGAACGGCATGCATCGGCAACAATGACAACCTCAACATCCTTATTAATAAGACTTTGGCTGAACTTTCTGAGTTCGGTAACCTGCAAATAGTCACTCCCGAATGCAAAGTATGAATTTTTGGGAGCTTTATAGAGGAGAAGCAATCCGTTATTTCCAGGATTCGCCATCTCTATGTCACCGTGACCAGCAAAAAAAACATAAACCCTGTCGCCTGCAATCGTTTGTTTGTAAACCCGGTTAAAGGCTTCACCAATATTTATACCTGTAGCATCACTATTCAAAAGTACGAACATGTTTGCAGAATCAATTTCATTATTTGATTTTGAATACAACTGATCGGCAAATTTCAGAGCATCGGCATGAGCAAACTGTAAATCTTGAACTTCATAATAATCTGATATTCCGATTATAATAGCGTATGTGATTGGGGAAACTTTATCTGACGTAACCCCATGCAATCCACCTGGCGATATTTGTCCATAGATAAATAATGAAACGAAATTGATAGACAAAAATAAAGAATACAAATATTTACCATTCGTAATCATTATCAAATTGGTCATTAAAATTAATTAACAAATTTAGTAAAATAGCATTATAATAAAATATTTTTTATTTACTGCTATGCATTTAGTAAATTTTATATATATTTACGCACGCATAAATATTATAACCTACAAACAAATATTAATACTAAATAGTGAATTAGAACCAATATAAAAGTTTAACTACGATGAAAAAACATTTTTTTACTCTGATTTACATTCTTTTTTTTGGTACAATAAATAGCAATGCTGCGGTTTGGCGGTTAAATAACTCGAACGGCGTAAGTGCCAATTTTACAGGAACATTACAGGATGCCATTAATAGTGTATCTCCGGGAGATACCATTTATATTGAACCAAGCCCATATAACTATGGAGGAGCAATAATTTCTAAAAAGGTTATTTTAATCGGAGCAGGTTACTGGTTAAATGAAAATGACTCTACTCAAGCTAATAAAGAAAAATCTGAGGTTGAGGAATTAGTTTTCAACTCTGGAAGTGAGGGATCAGAAATTATGGGATTGTATTGTTATAAATTAATTCCTACTATTGAGAGTTGGAAATTAATAGCTGTTAACACGGACAATATTTCAATAAGAAGAAATTATTTTTATGGAAAAAATACTAATTGTTATCAATCATCATGTAGTGGTATAGTAATAGAGCTAAATGGAAATAGGGCAAATGTGAATATTGAACAAAACTGGTTAGAATGCTATCATACAGGTGGACCAGCTGGTGGAATACAAATTGGAGCGGCTATTCATATAAATGGTGCTCCTACTAATATTTCAATACGGAACAATTTTATTAAATCTAATGCAAATGCAATATTGGATACTATAAGCACTGTAACAACAGAATTAACAGTAGGTAATAATGTGATATGGGGCAATTTACTTACTTATAATGTACTGTATGTTAATAATGTATTGATTAGCGGCACTTATTATGATGGTTCTGGAAATTCATCGGCAAACAATATTTGTAATGGCATTCAATTTCCGGATATCAATAATAACCAGTTAAATATTAATATGACAACCGTATTCGTTGATTATGATCTTTATATTGATAAAGGATATATACTAGCTCCGGGATCACCAGCAATCGGGGCTGGATTCAATGGAGGTGATTGCGGCGTATTTAGTAATGACTTTGGTGGGAATCCTTATGTTTTATCTGGCATGCCCAATATCCCTGCTATTTTTGATATTGATTTCAATTCAACAGTTTTTCCTGCACAATTTGAAAATCTCGAAATTAATATAAAAGCCAAATCTCATAATTAATCTCCTTTAGATTTTTTTACTATGAAAAAGGGATTTATTCTTTATGTTTTAATACTCATTTTGAGTAAATTTCTGTATGCTCAATCTCCAAACATTGTTGCACTTGAATATTTTTTTGATTCCGATCCCGGTTTTGGAAATGCGACCCAAATTTCATTTACTCCCGATAGTATTGTTAACCAAAATTTAGATGTAGATGTTTCAGCACTTTCCTTTGGCAATCACCGGATTTACATCAGGGCAAAAGATGAAACCGGAAAATGGAGTCTCACTTATCAGCAAAGCCTTTACAAATCAAATGAAACAACCACCATAAGTGAGCCAGTGCCTGACATTGTTGAAATGGAATATTTTTTTGATAGTGATCCTGGTTTTGGAAATGCAACTCCGGTTTCTTTTACTCCCAATAGTATCATTAACCAAAATTTAAATGTAAATGTTTCAGCCCTTTCGTTTGGCAATCATCGGATTTATATCAGGGCAAAATATGAAACTGGAAAATGGAGTCTCACTTATCAGCAAAGCATATACAAATCAAATGAATCACCCACAATAAGTCAACCAGTGCCTGACCTTGTTGAAATGGAATATTTTTTTGATAATGATCCAGGATTTGGAAATGCGACTCCTGTTTCTTTTTCACCAAACAGTATAATAAATAAAAACTTTTTGGCAGAGATTGATTCTTTGGACTTTGGAGATTATTTTTTCAATATTCGTGTAAAAGATGAAAACGGAAAATGGAGTTTAAATTATATTGATACTATAAAAA
Organism: uncultured Bacteroidales bacterium; assembly: GCA_963840975.1. Lineage (GTDB taxonomy): Bacteria > Bacteroidota > Bacteroidia > Bacteroidales > JAADJA01 > JAADJA01. Next base: position 7,985 of record CAWJBC010000003.1, read on the forward strand.
TTGCAATTCGGGCTAATTTTTCTGCCTCGGATACATTGGTATTACGAGGAACTTCAATCCAATTCACTGATCTTTCCACGTCAAATACGAATTCATGGCAATGGGATTTCGAAAATGATGGAATAATGGATGCTTTTACTCAGGATCCAACATGGATATATGAGACTACCGGGTCTTTTACAGTAAAACTTATTGTTTCTGACGGGATATACACAGATACTATCGTTAAGTTGAACTGTATAGATGTGGTAAATCATCTAGGGTTTACAGAAATTACTCAAGGTTCAATTGTTAACGATGGGGGAAACTCTTATGGCATTATTTCAAGCGATTATAACAATGACGGCTTGTCAGACATTTTTATACCCAATTATGGACAAAATAATTTCCTTTATCTGAATAACGGGAATGGTACTTTTTCAAAAATAACTAGCGGGGTCATTGTAAATGATGGTGGTAATTCTATGGGTGCATCCTGGGGCGACTATAACAACGATGGAAACATTGACTTATTTGTTACGAATGGCAATAACCAGAACAACTTTTTGTACAGGAATAATGGTAATGGAAATTTCACTAAGATTACCGAAGGGATTCAGGTGAATGAAGGAGGAAATTCTCTGGGCTGCAATTGGGTTGATTACGACAATGATGGTTTTTTGGATCTATTTGTAGCGAATAATGGGGTAAATTTCTTATATCATAATGTTGGTGGTTATTCTTTTAAAAAAGTTACGGTAGGAGAAATTGTGACGAATCCCGGAAATTCGGCTTCTGCAAGTTGGGCAGATTATAACAACGATGGATTCATGGATCTTTTTGTTCCGAACACTGATAATGCTAACAACCTTTTGTATAAAAATAACCGCGATGGTACTTTTACCAGGATTACCATAGGAAGTATTGTAACTGACGGTGGAAATTCTACTTCTGCATGCTGGGGTGATTATGATAATGATGGGTTTTTAGACCTTTTTGTTGCTAACAGCAATGGCCAGAATGATTTTCTTTATCACAACGAGGGCAATGGTACATTCACAAAAATTACGAATAGCCCGGTTGTATTAAATGGTGGTAATGGTTCATGTTGCCAGTGGAATGATTTTGACAATGATGGCCATCTGGATCTTTTTGTAGGAAATAACGGTGGAATTAATTACTTGTACATCAATAATGGTAATGGAATCTTTGAAAAAGTCATTGGTGGTGATATTATTGAAGCTGACAGGAATACGATTGGCTGCTCCTGGATAGATTTTGACAAAGATGGTGATTACGACTTAGCTACTGCGAATGACAATGGACAAAACAATGCATTATATTTAAATAATGGTTCAGCTTATAATTGGATCGGTGTTAATCTGAAAGCTACTGTATCAAACGAAAGTGCCTTTGGAACCAGGATTGAAGTTTCTTCCGGAAATAATAATACTGTTATAAACCAAACAAAAATAAATTCAAGTCAAAACGGAAGGGGTGGTCAGGAAAGTATGCCTCTAATCTTTGGTTTAAATGATTCCTTGATACTAGATTCATTGGTTTTTAAATGGCCCAGCGGTATTATCTTTGATACTGTTAACATTGCAGCTAATCAGTTTCTCACAATTACAGAAGATTCATCAAAATTCCCGGTTGAAGGTCCTTTAATTATCAATGAAATATTGAAAGATCCGCTTGCTGTTACAGACGCAAACGGCGAATGGTTTGAAATATTTAATAAAAGCGATTCTGTAGTAAACCTTAATGGCTGGAGGATCAAGGATTTATCTTTTGATGCGTTTACAATCAGCACAGATGTTATGGTTAATCCGGGGCAATATTTCGCCCTGGGAAGAAATGGTAACCCTTTGCAAAATGGTGGCGTCCAGCTGGATTATGTTTATGGAGGTGCAATTACGCTGGGAAACACCAGTGATGCGATTCTTTTAATAAACCCCCAGAACGACACTGTTGACAGGGTTGATTACAATGTAACATATTTTCCAAATACGCCAGGGTATTCTATGGAATTGATGAACCCTGTCCTTAATAATTTCATTGGAATTAATTGGTCAATCACCACATCAGTTTTCGGTGCCGGGGATAAAGGTACTCCTGGAAAAGTCAATACACCATATGCTCCTAAAATTAAACTGAATCCTGACAGTTTGTTATTTGGTTCAACACCTCTGGGAGAAACCGATACTTTATTTTTTCAAATTATTAATACAGGTGTTTCTGATTTGAAGGTTGACAGCATTTGGTCCAATACAAGTGATTTTTATGTTAATGATTATAAATTTACAATCCCTCAGTTTGATACTGTCATTTCCTATGTTTTATTTACTCCAACAATACCGGTAATTATTGCAGACAGTTTGTTCTTTTTGAGTAATGATCCATCAATTTCTATATTCTCAGTATATATTCAAGGAACTGGTTTGGATCACATTCCTGATATAGAAATATTTCCGGCACAATTTGAATTTAATCCAACTTTTATTGGACAATCTGAAATTAAAATTCTTCAAATTGCGAACCTCGGTATATCAGATTTATCAGTTAATTCACTCAACACATTTACGGAGCATTATTATCCCCAGACAAATCAGTTGACAGTCTTTCCAAACGATACAGCATTAATTGAGATAACTTTTGAACCAATTATTTCTGGATTAATTAATGATACATTAATCATTGAATCGAACGATCCTGATGAATCTAGCCTTAAAATACCTTTAACAGGAATTGGTAAAAGTCCTTTTCCCAATATTGTTTTAAGTTCCGATTCTTTGAATTTTGAAGATGTCTATTTAAATAATCAGAAAAGCCTTAACTTCTACATCAAAAATACCGGTCTCTATACGCTTGAAATTGAAGAAATTTTTTCGGGAAATAGTAATTTTATTTCTGATCTTTATGCTGCTTCACTTAATACCGGTGATAGTGTAATGGTCACGGTTACCTTCTCACCGTCTTTAGTTGGACTAATTACCGGCACTTTATATATAATAAGCAACGATCCGGATCAGGAAGTTACCGAATTAACATTATTGGGTGAAGGGTTACAGTCTTTTTACGGAATAATAGATGGAGAGATATGGACTGCAGAAAATTCACCATATGTAATCACTGGTGATTGTCAAGTCATTGATTTGGAAATTCAGGAAGGGGTAACCGTTTTGTTTAATGGTGATTATAAATTTGAAGTTTCAGGTGAACTGCAAGTATTCGGGTCAGTGTTGGATTCGGTTTTATTTATAACAAGTCCTGGTAAAAGTGCCTGGCAAGGAATAGACTATTATAATGCAAGTTTTCCATCCTATTTAAGTTATCTGGTGATTAAGAACTCTCTTAGTTCTGGAATTTCAATAATAAACTCAGAGGTAACAATAGATCATTGCCATATTATGAATAATACTTCTTCTGCAACATCTGGAGGAGGTATTTACTGCAGCAATGGAATATTGCATTTAATTAATTCACAAGTATATAATAATACTGCTGCAACAGGGGGTGGAGTTTGTGGAGAAAATAATTCCAACATTAATATGGATAATTGTGTGATTAATAATAATAATGCAACTTCAGGTGGAGGAATTTGTTGTTCAAGCTCCATAATGAGACTTGACAATTGTATTGTAGAATTTAATAGTAGTGGACAATATAATGCTGGATCAGGGATATTGCTTTGGAATACTAATGATGGGGTTGAAATTAAAAACTGTCTTATTGCAAATAATAGTGGTGCCTTCAATGGTGGCGGAATCGCAATTGAAAATAATAACCATCCTGAAATAATCAATTCTACAATAACTAAAAATTCTGCTTCCAATGGTGGAGGTGTCTTTTTGGCAAATTCAATGGATAACACTGATTTAATCAATTGTATTCTTTGGGATAATTCCCCAGAACAGATAAAAACAGGAGGTGAGATTAGTATACAATATTCAAATATACAGGATAGTCTTGGAGGAATTGTAAATGCTAATGGAACGATTAATTGGCTTTTGGGTAATAGAGCTTCCGATCCGTATTTTGTGGACGAAGCCAGTAATAATTTTCATTTTACCGATTCATCAATTTGCATCAACGCCGGCACACCTGATACAATTGGACTTAACCTTCCTGCTTTTGATTTGGCTGGTCATCCTAGAATTATATTTGATACTATCGATATGGGAGCCTACGAATTTCAGGGAACTGTAATTCCTCCTTTAATAATAATTGACCCTTTAAGCAAAACGGTCTGTGAAAAGGAAAGCGCTGGATTTATTACTACAGCTACGGGTACTCCCAGGTATTATCAATGGCAAAAAGATAATCAGGATATCCCTCTCGCAACAGATAGTGTTTATATTATAGATGCTGCTTTATTAATCGATACAGGTAATTACCGCTGCATTGTCTGGAACCCAATGGGAACCGATACCAGTAATACCGCGACCCTGACCGTAAATCCGTTACCTCAATTTTCGCTTGGAAATGATATCGGTATTTGTGTTGGTGACACAATAATACTAGATCCTGGAAATGGATTTTCTTCTTATCTGTGGCAAAATTCAAGCAATGAACAAACACAGAAAGTCTATTCTACAGGGCTCTATTGGGTTGAAGTTTCAAGTTCACAAGGTTGTATTAAGAGGGATTCTATCATTGTAACGGTAAATCCATTACCTCAAGCTGATTTTTCATATACAAAAGGGTGTGAAAACAACAACACCCAATTTACTGATTTGTCCATTGCTAATGCTCCTTCGATAATTAATTGGCATTGGGATTTTGGAGATCCCTTGATCTCAAATGATACTTCTAACCTTCAAAATCCTTTGTATGTGTATAATTCAACAGGAACCTATCAGGTTACTTTAAGCGTAATTAATTCAAAAGGTTGTGAACATGACACTTCTATGACGGTAGATGTTTATAATTCACCGGATGTTGATTTGGGGCCAGATCAAACGATTTGTTCAGGGAGTTCGGTCCTTCTTGATCCTTTGATATCAGGCGGTTCGCCACCTTACACTTATCAATGGAATACCGGTTCCAGTGATAGTTCAATATGGGTTAGTCCGGTTTCAAATACAACATATTCTGTTATAGTATTTGACAACAACTTATGCGAAGGTTATGATACGATTCATCTTAATATTCAGCAGGTTTATCAGGGTGAGGAAATTTGTATTGTGACTGTCGATTCAGCTTCCCAAAAAAATTTAATTGTTTGGGAGAAAACAAATGGTGTTGGAATTGCTTCATACAAAATATACAAACAGGGTTATCCAGTTGCGATTGCAACAGTTCCATTCGATAACTTAAGTGTATATATTGATCTGGCATCAAATCCGGGCGTAATTTCAAATTCCTACAGAATAACTGCTATAGATAGCTGCGGGCATGAATCAGGATATAGCGATTATCATCGCACTATTCTTCTAACTACCAGTGTTGGGGTACCCAGTGGAGTAAATTTGAACTGGAATGTATACGAAGGATTCAGTTATGATTGGTTTTATATATACAGGGGCTCATCCCCAAATACCTTATACCTATTGGACTCAGTGCCCCATGCCAATAATTTACCGCATCAGTATCCAGATGTAAACCCTCCTCCATTGGATATATATTATCGTGTTGTTGTCAATAAACATCCTGATAGTATATGTAACCCCTCTGAAGGAAAATCTCTATCTGGGCCGTTCAAAAAGTCACTCTCCAATATTGGTGATGGTGGTGAAGCTTATGAGTTTCAATTGAGAGTTTTTTTACAAGGACCTTATAAAAATGGTCAAATGCAAACTACACTCAATCAAATGGATCTTATTCCAAGATTTCAGCCCTTTAATATTTCACCCTGGTATTATGAAGGCGAAGAGAATGTAGAAAATATTCCTAATTCCTTAGTGGTCGACTGGTTGCTTTTTGAGCTCAGGGAGACTTCTGGAGGTCCCTGGACAGCGATTTCAGACTCTATTGTTTATAGAAAAGCGGTATTTTTATTAAGAAATGGTTATATTGTTGATATTGATGGAGCAAGCAATCTCGAATTGAATGCCATAATAAATGATAATATTTATGCTGTTATATGGCATCGCAGTCATTTAGGAATTATGTCAGCAATTCCACTACAATTATCAGGTAATTTGTTTTATTTCGATTTTACAAATGGTCTTGATAAAGTATATGGGGGATTAAATGGTTATCAACAGATTGGGTCAGGGGTTTGGGGAATGGTAGCAGGAGATGCAGATCGCAATGGGATCATAAATGACAATGATAAAAATGACACTACCTGGAATATTTATTCGGGAGAATCAGGCTATTTCCCTTTTGACTTGAATCTTGATGGCCAATTGAATAATCAAGATAAAAATAATTTCTGGTTCCCAAATTTGGGGAAAGGCAGCCAAGTGCCAGATTAATTCTCCTATTAAAACTGGGAAGGTGGTTAAAAATAGTTGAAAACGATACCTAAATTATTCCACTGTCACCGACTTAGCCAGATTTCTGGGCTGATCCACGTTGCAATCACGCATGACTGCAATGTGATAGGATAATAATTGAAGCGGTATCGTTGCCAGTAGCGGGACAAGCATTTCTTCTGTTTCGGGAACTTCAATGATATAATCAGCAAGTTTTTTAACGTCTTTATCCCCTTTGGTAACGATAGCAATGATTTTTCCTTTTCTTGCCTTCACTTCCTGAATATTTGAAAGTACTTTATCGTAAGTGCCTTTATTGGTGGCAATTACCACAACCGGCATTTCACGATCAATCAGGGCGATGGGGCCATGTTTCATTTCAGCCGCCGGATAACCTTCGGCATGGATGTAAGAAATCTCTTTTAGCTTCAGCGCACCTTCAAGCGCCACAGGGAAATTATAACCCCGACCAAGATAAAGGAAGTTACGGGTGTAAGTAAATATCCTCGCCAATTCTTTTATCTGTGCGTCCACTTTGAGCGTTTCCCTAACTTTTTCGGGTATGGCTTCCAGTTCATTTAGTATCCGATGGAATCTTGATTTTTCAATTGTGCCTTTCATCTGCGCAATTCTCAGCGCCATCAGTGTTAGTATGGTAACCTGTGCGGTAAAAGCTTTTGTTGATGCCACGCCAATCTCAGGTCCGGCATGGGTGTAGGAGCCTGCATGGGTTGCCCGTGCAATGGAGGAACCAACCACGTTGCAAATTCCAATGATGGTCGCACCTTTTGATCGCGCTAACTCAATTGCAGCAAGCGTATCAGCCGTTTCACCCGATTGGGAAATGGCGATCACGATATCATCTTCATAAATCACCGGATTCCGATATCTGAATTCAGAAGCATATTCAACCTCGACAGGAATACGGGTAAGCTCTTCAAGCACATATTCACCGACCAGACCTGCATGCCATGAAGTGCCGCATGCGATGATGATGAATCGCTTGGCATTTGCCATTTTCTGCTCATAGTCCTGGATTCCACCAAGCTTCACGGTCCCTTCTTTGGCATTTAAACGACCGCGCATACTGTCGAGTATGGAACGCGGCTGTTCAAAGATTTCTTTGAGCATGAAGTGATTGTATCCCCCTTTTTCTAGTTCAGTCAAATTCATTTCGAGTTTTTGAATATAGGGGGTTTTGTCAACATTCTTTATGGTTTTGATCTTTATTTTGTGATTTTTACGCACACAGACGATTTCCTCATCATTAAGATAAACTACATCCTGCGTGTATTCCACAATAGGAGCGGCATCCGATGCAAGGAAAAACTCATCCTGACCGATCCCAACCACCAGCGGGCTTCCTTTGCGGGCAGCCACCAGCATATCCGGATCGTCTTTGGAAATCACGACAATGGCGTAGGCTCCAATCACCTGGTTAAGGGCGATACGAACCGCCTCTTCGAGGGACACCTTTTCATTAGTTTTAATGTCTTCAATCAAATGGATCACAACTTCTGTATCGGTATCACTTGTAAATTTATAACCTCTTTTCAGCAGCTCTTCCTTAATCGCCGAATAATTTTCGATGATTCCATTATGAATGAGCGCCAGGTTCTGGGTTTGGGAATAATGCGGGTGAGCATTCACATTGTTTGGTTCGCCATGAGTAGCCCAGCGGGTATGGGCAATGCCAATGGTACCTGTAATATCCTTTTCTTTTACAAAATGTTCAAGATCAGCAACTTTTCCTTTTGTTTTATAAAGTTTTAAATCACCATCCAAAAGAGCGATTCCCGCACTGTCGTATCCTCTGTATTCGAGGCGATAAAGCCCTTTCATCAATATAGGGAAGGCTTGTTTAGGACCTACATAACCAACAATTCCACACATAATTTTTTTGAAATTTTAAACCCGGCAAAGATACACCTTAAAATTAGAAGCACAATATCATCTTCCTGATGGACTATTTGATTTTGGTATAGATGATTTTCATGCCCATCTTGGATAAATCAGGTCCGCCTGGCTCTGTTCCATACAGCAGCACTTCATTGGCATTGGTTGTTTTTCCTGATATGAGCATAACCAAACCATGATCAATATTACCGTTTAAGATACCCTGTACATAAAACGACAGCCTGAACTCATATTTATTGACCGTGTCGTTGTAACTACCCCCAAAATACCTGTCACCTTCAAGCTGGTCGGGAGTGAAGCCGGGATTGCCATCCTCATCGAGTTGAAAGAGAACAAGTTTATCGGCAGGTTTAAGATCGCCACCCGGATCGTTAACCGGTATTATAAGTTTGGCTTCGTTAATTGCGTAATCATTCGTGTTGACCCAATCGTCGAGAGAAGGGATTTTGATAATAGTCTTTATTCCTGCCAGTCCCTGGAGGTATAAACCGGAGGTTCCCAGAGTTGTGTTATTATTTAATACCTGTTCCTTAAAATTCTGGTTGTAGCTTTTGGAATAGTTATGATGAAAATGACCGACCCTTGCGGTATTCTGATTAAATACCAGGTTATAAGTCAGACTGTCATTGTAGTATATCGTTACTTTCGATCGGGAGTTCAGTAAATTAAAATAGAGTATTGCTCCGTCACCCGGCGAAGCCATGCTATCAACCGTTATATAAATGCCTTTGAAGTATTCAAGAAAATTATCATTTGATGCTAATACAGATGAATCTTCCGGGAAGAATATTTTATTGACAAAAGTTTCATTTAATGGAATCTTAATTTGGGCTGAAACCTTTGTTGTATCAGTAATAGGGACACTGTCAATCGGGTTTGGCACAAGGGTTAGGCTGCCAAGTTCGGTTGGTGAATATTCAAAAAAATCTGTGGAGTAATAGTTTGAATCTTTATAAAAATCCTCCGTAACTTCGTAGATGCGAATTGTTTGAGGAGTGGACAGGTTGCCATAATAACCGCTGTAAACCAGCGTAAGACAAGCAGAATCCATTTGCGGGTCATCTCCAAAGTCAGGTGAAAGTCCCAGTAACCTTAAATGGGTGTAAACGCTTGTTACCGTAAGTCCGAAATTTTCGGTATATTGACTTCCAATCAGGTTCACAGAAGTTTCATCAGTAAGAACTGAATCTTCAACGGCAGAATAGCCGGTAACCGAAAACGACGTATCGAAAACCAACAGTTTGTCGTCATCAACCAAATCAAGCCCAATGATTTCGGGCTTATTATTGCAACTTGAGAGAAAAAATCCCTGGACTAAAACTATAAAAACAAGGTAAAATATTTTTTTTGGCACTGATTGCTTATATTTTGTATCACAGTTAAATAATTACTCAGCCTTATTTTTAAGCATTTCATCGTAATAATCGTTGAAAACCTGTATGAAGTTTTCCTCGGATATCACATCCATTCTTTGCTTAGCTGAACGACCAAGATATTCTTTTATTTCCGGATTTAAACTCGGAGAATTCAAAAATATTGCATCCGAAAAATCAATTGCCGCTTTAATGATATTGGTATAAGTCGGATTTTGATAATGTGTAAGATCTTTATTGGTGATGCCATCTATTTTAATTTTCTTGGCAAAGTCAAGACTCAGTGATTCCTCAAATTCATCATCGTAAATGGAAAATATCACTTTGGTATCGGCAAATAACGGATTGTCCTTAAATGCCTTTTTAATATAAATAGGGATCAGGCTTGTCATCCAGCCGTGGCAATGCACTATATCAGGCGCCCATCCAAGTTTTTTTACTGTTTCGAGCACGCCCCGTGAGAAAAAAATCGCCCTTTCATCATTGTCGGGAAAGGGCTTGTTATTTTTATCGTTTACGGTGTATTTACGTAGAAAATAATCTTCATTATCAATAAAATAAATCTGCATCCTGGCTTGCTGAATGGAAGCTACCTTTATAATTAAGGGATGGTCATTATCATTGATGATTAAATTCATTCCTGATAAACGGATTACTTCATGCAACTGGTTTCTGCGCTCGTTTATATTTCCGAAACGCGGCATGAAAGTTCTGATTTCCTTACCCCTTTCCTGTGTGCTTTGCGGGAGGTAGCGACAAACTGTGCCCATCTGACTTTCGGGGAGGTAGGGAATCATTTCCTGAGCTACAAATAAAACCTTAGGTTTTTCCATGTTGTCGTCTGCTGTTTTTTTAATAGGACTGCAAAATTACTAAAATAATTACTTACTTTTCAATTTTGCAAGTATAAAATGATCTCATTCCATTTAAAATCAATTGGAAACAGGCAATCCAAATCATTGCCCCGAGTATTTCGCATAATAGATTTCAAAGACATCTTCGGCTTTTGTAGCTATCTCATTTTGTTTGTACCGTTTGGCAACCTGAATTAATTTCTGAAGCATTGCCAGGTTTTGTTCTTTCTCAAAACTGTACTTTTCAGCCATGCTTCCTTTGAACTCGAAATAATATTCAAGTTGTTCGCCCATGATGGTTATCATACGGGAATAAATTTCATTGCCTTTATCCATTTCACCCATTTTGTAATATCCCTCGGCAACAGGCATCACAAAGTAATTATAGGGCACACTTTTATCCGGGATAGATTTGATACAAAGGTCCAGTACAATTTTGGCCGAATCCTTCTTACCCTCTTCCAATAGGGCATCTGCCAGACGGAAAAAGTTATTCCGTAGGTTCATGGTCATCCTGACATTTGTCTCATCCAGATAAATATCTGGGTCATCAATATTTCCGTACTGGAATCTGTTTACCATGTTTTCAAACATGGCACCTGTGTTGATCCTGCCATCCTGCCCTTTTTGGCTAGCAGTCCGTATAGGGACAAAACGGTATGCCATCCCTTCCTGCTGAAAATAATCCTGTAAACCGAGGTAGGCGCTGCTGCCGGTGGTAGTGGCAAAATAAATGGGGCGTTCCCAGTTGTTGTTTGCTAACAGATCAAGCACCATCAGGTTGTTTTTGGTGAGGCCACTTCGGTTGATGGTCCATGTAATCTCCTTTTCCATCAATCTTGCGTCTGAGGGTGATAAGGTTCCGGTTTCAATAACCTTTGCCGAATCAACCGTTATTTTAAATTTTTTGGAAGGGAAATAGTCAATCATCCCAACCCTTGTATTCATAGTAAGTTTAGAAGGATCGGTCGTTAAAATATTAAACAATTCTTTGAGTTCAATGGCTCCTTTGACGTTTTCGTTTTCCAGGAAATAAGTATAGTTCCGGACACCGTCGTTGTATTCCTTCCATGTCAGCGAAAATGGAACAGGATCAGAATCATAGGCTTTTCGCTTCATCTGCTCAATATACCATTCTGTATTCAGAAGGCTAAGGTTTACAACCCGTATGTCGGTTCTGATCCCTTCAACTTCCTGGGCGTACCAAAGCGGGAATGTATCATTATCGCCATTGGTAAAAAGAATGGCATTGGGTGCGCAGGAGTTCAGATAATTGTTGGCGATTGCCAGCGCAGTTTTTCTACCCGAACGATCATGATCGTCCCAACCCTCTTTTGCCATAATAACAGGTACGAGCAAAAGTGAACACGCTGTAACACCAATGGCAGCATACTTAGGATTGATCTTATTCATTAATAGTTGGTAAATCGCATAAACCCCCAACCCTATCCAAATAGCAAAGGCATAAAATGAAGCTGTGTAAGCATAATCCCTTTCGCGGGGCTGGGGTGAATGTTGATTTAGATATACAACAATTGCCAGTCCGGTCATAAAAAACAGCAATGCAATGACGATAAAATTTTGTCTGTCAGTCTTAAGCTGATAGATCAAACCGATGATCCCTAAAATCAACGGGAATAAAAAAAACTTATTTGCGGCTTTATTGGCAAGGCTTTCAGGAGTGTTCATGACGGGTCCCAAACGGGCATTCATCAAGAAATCCGATTCCGGTGATCCAGTTTCCGTTCTTTTTATCCACTGTTCCCTGGATATCGTCCTGTCTGCCCGAAAAATTCCACATAAAATATCTGAAATACATGTGGACAACCTGGTACCTCCAGAAATAGCGCAGGTTTTCACCAAAGGTAGGTTTATCAAGGGTTTTCGTTTCCCCGGCTTCGTCCGTGTACTTTACCGCTATTCCTTTCATTTTGCTCCATTCCTTGTAGTCTTTGATGTACCGCTGTTCCTGATCGTTCCACATACGCGGGAATAAGGTAGTGAATGCGTCATTGTAAACAGGAACCGTTCCTTTGCGGGCATTGATGATTTCGTATCTGCCTGTCTTTTTGTCCTTACGGTAAACGGGGTTACCATCTTTCCTTTCGGCAATGGGAGCATTAAAATATTGCCCGTACAACACCGGCCAATCACCATATTGCTCCCTGTTAAGGTAAGCAAGCAAACTGATGGCATCTTCAGGATTGTTTTCATCAATGGGTGTATTGGCATTGGACCGGATGACAAGTAAAAGGAATGAGGAATATCCGATAAGGATAAAAGTGATTCCCCAAATAATAGTATTCAGTATTACTTTTTGTTTTTTTACCGTAAACCTGATCCCAAAAATAATTCCTCCGATGAGGAGCAGGAAGTAAACAATCGTTCCGGAATTAAAAGGCAATCCGAATGTGTTCACAAACAATAATTCAAAGTAACCGGCTAATTTAACGATCCAGGGAATAATGCCGTTCATAACAAACCCAAGAATAAGAATGGAAATAACGAAAGTAACAATCATCCCCTTTAAAGTAACGTTTTGGTGTTTCTTAAAGTAATACACAAAAGCTATTGCAGGAATTGCTAACAAATTCAAAAGGTGGACGCCGATGGACAATCCAACCATATATGCAATAAAGATCAGCCATCTTAACGATTGCCGTTCATCAGACGACTCGTCCCATTTTAATATTGCCCAAAATACAAGTGCCGTAAAAAAGGACGACATGGCATACACTTCTCCTTCCACTGCCGAAAACCAAAATGAATCGGAAAAAGTATAAGCCAACGATCCGACGAGTGCACTGCCGAAAACCGCAATCATGTTTGCCCGTGTCATTTCACCCGATTTGAGTGCAAGTTTTTTACCCAGAATGGTGAGTGTCCAAAAAAGAAATAAAATGGTAAAACTGCTGCTGAGTGCCGACATGATGTTGATCATGAGAGCGACATTTGCCTCATTGCCAAAAGCAAAGAGTGTGAAAAACCTTCCAATAAGCTGAAATAAAGGTGCTCCGGGCGGATGCCCTACCTGCAGCTTGTATGCCGTTGCGATGTATTCACCGCAATCCCAGAAACTTGAAGTAGATTCAGTTGTCGAGATATATACCAGGGACGCAATAGCAAACACAAGCCATCCCAATATTTTATTCAGCTTTTTGTAATCTTCCATCTTTAACAGGAATTAATCTTTTGCGAAAATAGGAATTATAAATGATCTCCTTCCGGGTTAGGAATTATGACTTATAGCAAATTTTTTATGAAAATAGGTAACTTATGGGAATAAAAGCTGTACAAATAAAAATGAAAAAGTGTATTCATTATATACCAATGGATCAAAATTTCAAAAAACTATTGAAATATTTAATTAAGTTATAATATGAAAAATCTTACTTTTTTTTATCTGGCCATTTTTGGTTTAATGACATTTAATACATTAAAGGGGCAACCATTAAATGATGATATTGGATTTGCAACAGTTATCCCCCATGCAGATGGGTGGACTTCATCCAATGCAGCTTACACCACCAGTGGTGCTACTGCTGATGGAAATGCGGGTACTTGCTGGAATACTTCGCCAAATTACAATGTTTGGTTCAGGTTCCAGGCAACCGGCCCGGTGGCAAGGATAACAGTCAAACGGGGCGGTGTTTATGGAACCATTGCAAGGATCAATGCGGCAATTTGGCTTTCAAATGGAACCACGCAAGTAGCTTGCAAAATTTACGTCAATGATTATGATGATGTAATTATTCAAACGCTGGGTCTTGTAACCGGCAGCTGGTATTATTTGTCGGTGGACAATAATTATTCCGGCTACAGGGGAACCTTCAGCTTGTCGATGAATAAGACAGTAGACTATGACTATTATGAGGGGGCTATTGAAATACCTCATACCGATGGATGGGAATCTGCTAATGCTGCTTACACAACTATTGGCGCTACACCTGACAGAAGTCCCGGAACATGCTGGAACACTTCTCCAAATTATAACCGATGGTTTAAATTCCAGGCTACAGGTTCTGTCGCTAAAATTACTGTCAGAAGAGGTGGTGTTTATGGAACCATTGCAAGGATCAATTCGGCTATATGGCAAGCGGACGGTACAACACAGGTCGCCTGTAAAATATATGTCAATGATTATGACAACGTAATCATTCAAACCCTTAGCCTTGTGCCGGGAAACTGGTATTATCTTTCGATTGACAATAACTATTCGGGTTACAGGGGAACTTTCAGCCTGCTGATGGAAACCGCAGTGGACTATGACTATTATGAGGGCGCAATTGAAATACCTCACACCGATGGATGGGAATCTGCTAATGCGGCTTACACAACTATTGGCGCTACACCTGACAGAAGTCCCGGAACCTGCTGGAACACTTCTCCAAATTATAACCGATGGTTTAAATTCCAGGCTACAGGTTCTATCGCTAAAATTACTGTCAGAAGAGGTGGTGTTTATGGAACCATTGCAAGGATCAATTCGGCTATATGGCAAGCGGATGGTACAACACAGGTCGCCTGTAAAACATATATCAACGATTATGACAACGTAATCATTCAAACCCTTAGCCTTGTGCCGGGAAACTGGTATTATCTTTCAATTGACAATAACTATTCGGGTTACAGGGGAACTTTCAGCCTGCTGATGGAAACCGCAGTGGATTATGACTATTATGAGGGCGCAATTGAAATACCTCACACCGATGGATGGGAATCTGCTAATGCTGCTTACACAACTATTGGCGCTACGCCTGACAGAAGTCCCGGAACATGCTGGAACACTTCTCCAAATTATAACCGATGGTTTAAATTCCAGGCTACAGGTTCTGTCGCTAAAATTACTGTCAGAAGAGGTGGTGTTTATGGAACCATTGCAAGGATCAATTCGGCTATATGGCAAGCGGACGGTACAACACAGGTCGCCTGTAAAATATATGTCAATGATTATGACAACGTAATCATTCAAACACTCAGCCTTGTGCCGGGAAACTGGTATTATCTTTCAATTGACAATAACTATTCGGGTTACAGGGGAACTTTCAGCCTGCTGATGGAAACCGCAGTGGATTATGACTATTATGAGGGTGCAATTGAAATACCTCACACCGATGGATGGGAATCTGCTAATGCGGCTTACACAACTATTGGCGCTACGCCTGACAGAAGTCCCGGAACCTGCTGGAACACTTCTCCAAATTATAACCGATGGTTTAAATTCCAGGCTACAGGTTCTATCGCTAAAATTACTGTCAGAAGAGGTGGTGTTTATGGAACCATTGCAAGGATCAATTCGGCTATATGGCAAGCGGATGGTACAACACAGGTCGCCTGTAAAACATATATCAACGATTATGACAACGTAATCATTCAAACCCTTAGCCTTGTGCCGGGAAACTGGTATTATCTTTCAATTGACAATAACTATTCGGGTTACAGGGGAACTTTCAGCCTGCTGATGGAAACCGCAGTGGATTATGACTATTATGAGGGCGCAATTGAAATACCTCACACCGATGGATGGGAATCTGCTAATGCGGCTTACACAACTATTGGCGCTACACCTGACAGAAGTCCCGGAACATGCTGGAACACTTCTCCAAATTATAACCGATGGTTCAAATTCCAGGCTACAGGTTCTGTCGCTAAAATTATTGTCAGAAGAGGCGGGGTTTATGGAACCATTGCAAGGATTAATTCCGCTATATGGCTGGCGGACGGTACGACACAGGTTGCCTGTAAAACATATATCAACGATTATGACAACGTAATCATTCAAACCCTTAGCCTTGTGCCGGGAAACTGGTATTATCTTTCGATTGATAATAACTATTCGGGTTACAGGGGAACTTTCAGTCTCCTGATGGAAACTGCCGTGGACTATGATTATTATGAAGGGGCCTTTGAAATAACTGACATTTCCAATTGGTGTTCAACCAATGCTCAGTTTTCAACAATAGGAGCCACACCCGACAAGAATCCGGGAAGTTGCTGGAATACCAGTCCCAACTATAACCGTTGGTTTAAATTTCAGGCATCGGGAACAGGAAAAGTCTCTATTTCAATTCTGCGTGGAGGTTCATATGGAAATATTCTGGGCATCAATGCAGCTTTATGGCAGGCAAATGGAACTACCCAGGTGGCATGTTCAAGATACAACAGCGTATATGATAATATCGTAATACAAAAATCGGGATTAACTGTCGGGAATTGGTATTATTTATCCGTTGATAATTACTATTCCGGTTACAGAGGAACATTTTCTATCTGTATAGATGATGGTAGTTTGAATTGGAATGGAATCGTCAGCAGCGACTGGAATAATCCGTTGAACTGGGATAGTGGCAGCGTCCCTGATCAATTTACAGATGTTTCGATACCGGGAGGAGTTCCTCACTTCCCAATCATTACCGGCCACTTAACAGTAGGAGAAAGTTATTCGGTAGAGGTTTGCAGAACAATTTCCATTGATAACGGAGCTTCTGTTACCGTAAATGGATATGGGCAAATAAGTATTCACAATACTGTAAAAGTAAATAACGGTGGGACTTTAACAGTGGGAGGCATTGTTGTAGGGACAGGAGGTCAACTCTTTATACTTGGCGGAACAGTTACGGCTTCTGATTACAGCGTATTTTCATGGGCTACCGGAGGCTATATGACCGCAGGATCACTCATCCTGAACAGCACCGATTTTGTAGAAACTAACTGGTACGCATCAGGAGGAACAATCTATTTTGACACACCTTCAAATAATGATGTAATTTTCGATGTTACAGGCACATTAAACATTTATGACGTGCAGGTAACAGAAGACACCAAGGTTGTTTATTCAGGAACCACAAATGCAGCCGGTAACTTTACCATCCTTCCAAATGGCAAATTTGATCTGTCTTCAGGTTCTCTCAATGTGGCCGGAAACACATACTTTGAAGCTGATGCGTCAGGGATGGGACAATTCATTGATCATGGTACAATGAACGTAACCGGAACATCAACAGTTGAACAATACCTCACCTCGCAAAGATGGCATTTTGTTTCTCCTCCGATTGATGATGCGCAGATTGGTGTGTATTATCATATTTATCTGAAAGAATTCAATGAACCTACAAACGACTGGACTTTTCTGGTATTGCCTTTAACCATTCCTATGAACGTCACACAGGGCTATACAGCATGGCCTGACAATTATTACACAGGTACAACTACGGTCAGTTATGAAGGCGACCTCAATCCCGGCAGTGATTATCCGGTTCCGGCTTTAAGTTATACACCTTCAAGTCCCGGTGCCGGATGGAATTTATTAGGCAATCCGTATTCTGCACCATTGCAATGGAACAGTTCCTGGTCAAAGGCAAACCTCAGCGAATGGGCTTGTATACACAACAACGGACATGATGAATGCTACAATGCCACTACGCAAATTGGATGGCCAAATGCAGGCGACATGGCAAATGGCATCATTCCCTCCACCCAGGGATTCTGGGTTAGAGCAACGAGTGCATCAGCATCCGTTACCATTCCCCAAAGTCAGAGGACATTCAGTGACCAGGCTTTTTATAAAGACGCTGCGGTGACAGTGAACGAATCTATCCGATTAAAAATTGAAGGAAATAATGATTATGATGCTGTACTAATTCAATTTATTCCGGGCGCAACAGAAGGTTTTGACCCGCAATTTGATCTTGAAAAACGCTGGGGATATGATGAGGCGCCTCAATTGTGGGCAATAACTGCCGATCTTGAATATTTCTCCGTAAACGCCTTGCCTGAACTAACTGACGACAGGGTCATTCCGCTTGGATTCAAAGTGGGGCTGGAAGACAGTTATGTTATTACTGCCGTAGAATTAGAAAATTTCACAAATGGAATGACAGTTGTTCTCGAAGATATTAAGACGAATACCTTCACTGAGCTTTCTTTGAATGCTGACTACCGGTTTGATGCTTCGCCCATTGATGAGCAGCATCGTTTTAATCTTCACTTTAAATCCTCAGCTTTCGATGCTAATCAAAGTGATGGGGATCTTATCAAAATCTATTCTTCTGAAAATATTGTTTATATCCAAACACCGGAATTATCAGCAGCAGATATTGTGATTTATGATATCACAGGAAGAGAGATTACACGAGTTAAAACTAATGGTGATACTATAACGAGAATCACCCTCAATTCAGGAACGGGTTACTACCTGGTTCGAGTTCAAACAAACGACCAGTTCAGTACCCGTAAAGTATTTATCAAATAACTAAAATTTTTTACATGGTCTTAAAAGACCTGTTCGGCAACTGTTGAACAGGTCTTTTTGTCTATTGCCTAAAATACAAGGTTTCTTTGTCGGCCAATTTTATGTATTTTTGATAATTCTGTCATTTATTATAAAATTGAAAATTAAAATATCACATATAATTTTTGATGCGGTAGTCATTTTCATGCTTGCAATTACAGTTCAGGGTCAGGTGATGATCAACGAACTATCTTCACGCAATGCAACTATATTGAGTGATTTCGACAAAGACCATCCCGACTGGATTGAGTTGTTGAATGTAAGCGACGAAACGGTCAATCTCTTAAATTGGTATTTATCTGACGACATCAGCCAGCCCGACAAATGGCGATTCCCCGAAATATTATTGCCGCCCGATGCTCACCTGGTTGTTTTTGCAAGCAATAAAAACAGGAGAGCAGTGGTTGACCATTGGGAAACGGCAATCCATGCTGAAGAAATATGGAAATACCATATCACAGATTCGGAACCTGACCCGTCATGGAAAAATATCGGATTCAATGACCTCGGCTGGCTCGATGGACCCGGAGGATTCGGCAGAGGAGACGGAGACGACAACACCATTCTACCGGATACTGTGCCGACAGTTTATATCAGAAAAACTTTTACCATCCCCGACACTTCCATCATTTCATTTGTAATGCTAAATGTGGATTACGATGATGCTTTTGTTGCTTATTTGAATGGCGTTGAAATCGCAAGGACGAATATCGGCTGGCCCGGGAAAATTCAAAAATGGGATGATTTTTCCTATGGAGTCCACAAAGCAACCATGTATCAGGGAATTCCGCCGGAGGAGTTTCCGATTGAAATGGATGCGTTCAGGTCTATTGTCAAACAAGGTGAAAATGTGTTGGCAATTCAAGCGTTCAATGCCTGGAACAATCATGGAAATTTTTCCATCATTCCGTTCCTTTCATTTGGGATCAAAAATTCAACTTTTACTTTCCAACAAATTCCGGAATGGTTTGGCGAAAAGCCTGTTTGTTTGCATACAAATTTTAATTTATCTGGTCAGGGCGAAAGTCTTGCACTTTCAGACCCAAATAAAAATCTGAAGGATCAGGTGAATTATCCCTATTTAAAAGCGGATCACAGTTATGGAAGAGAAACAGATGGCAGCAATACTTTGAAATATTTTGCACAACCTACTCCCGGAGGTGAGAATCAACTTTCCATCGGATCAAATGGTTATGCCAAAGAACCGCAATTCAGTCTGGAGGCAGGGTTTTATCCTGACAGTGTTCAAATAGGATTTGTTAATTATCAACCCGGAGATACCCTTCGGTATACCATTGATGGAAGCTGGGTTACTGATTCTTCCTCAATTTATAACGGTGACCTTCTCGTTATTGATTCAACCAGGGTTCTGAGGGCGCAGGTTTATAAGTCCGGTCTATTGCCCGGCAAAGTTTCATCCAATACCTATATTATCGGCTATACTTCAACTTTGCCGGTAGTTTCGATAAGCATAAATCCATACGATTTATGGGATTGGGAAGAAGGCATTTATGTTGTTGGCCCCAATGCAAGTAATATTTATCCTTATTATGGCGCCAACTACTGGATGGATTGGCAAAAACCATCGCATATTGAATATTTTGATGAAGAGCAAGATCAAGGATTTGAACTGGACGCTGATATCATGATTCACGGCGGGTTTTCGAGGGTTTTCCCGATGAAAAGCATGAGGGTTACGACCGATAGCAAGTACGATGAATCGGAAATTAACTACCAGCTTTTTAAAGACAAAAACATTCATTCATTCAACAAATTTGTGCTCCGAAATGCAGGACAGGATTTCAATTTGACTCATTTCAGGGATGCGCTGATGCAAAAAGTGGTTCAAAAAGAAACCAGTATTGATATTCAGGATTACCAGCCGGTGGTAGTTTTCCTTAATGGACAATATTGGGGTATACACAACATGCGCGAAAAAATTGACCGGTATTATGTCAATGAAAATTTTGGTGTTCACCCTGATAGCGTAAACCTTTTGAGTGATAATATCAAAACCGTAGAAGGTGATTACTTTCACTACATGAAAATGATTGAATATGTAAAAACCATTCCGGAAGTTGATTCCATAGTTTATGATTCAATTGGTAAACTGGTTGATATTCATAACTATTCCGACTATTTCATTGCAGAAATGTATTATGTAAACCCCGATTGGCCCAATAACAATATTAAATACTGGAGAGCCGATGCTGATACTTCAAGATGGAGGTACATTATGACCGACCTGGATTTTGGGCTGGGACTCTATTCGCAGACATATAAAAATGAATTGAACAGGATACTTCATTCCAATATCATGTTTGTTGATAACCACTGGATACTCAGGCGGCTCATGGAAAACTCCGACTACCGGAGATATTTTATCAACCGCAGCGCCGACATGTTCAACACTATGCTCATCCCTCAAAACATCCTCAATACGATAAATTCATTTAAACAGCGGTTGGCTACTGAAATGCAGGTTCATTTACCGCGCTGGGGAGGTATTTATCAAGCCTGGGAAGCCAACATTCAAACAATGAAGAACTTTGCAAACCACAGACTTTCTTATGTATGGCAGCATTACCTCGATGAGTTTGACCTTGAAAAACTGGTTACGGTTACCCTCGATATTGATTCAATTCAGCATGGCAGAATAAAAATCAACACCATCACCCCCGACTCTTTGCCCTGGCAGGGAATATATTTCGATGGCAATCCTGTCGAAATTTCAGCCATCGCCGACTCAGAATATGTTTTCTCTCACTGGAAGTCCAATATGATCATTTCGGGTAAAGATACTTTAAACCAGGTATTAAATATAAACATTGACACAAACGATGTTTTTAAGGCATATTTTGTAATGGATCCTTTTATTGAAGACAATCCATTTGTTGTGTTCAGCGAGATTAACTATCATTCATCAGATACCCTTGATGCCGGTGACTGGATAGAGTTAAGAAATACAGATACCACTGAAATTGATCTTTCCGGTTGGGTATTTAAGGATGGAAATGATAACCACGAATTTATTATCCCCCCTCAGATTTTGTTGGATACAGGACAATTTTTGGTGATTTGCCGTGACACTTCAAAATTTCAAACGATTTATCCCGGATTAATCAATTATACCGGACCTTTTGAATTTGGATTGGCTAGCGAAGGAGACCAGCTAAGGTTGTTCAATAATGGCGGAATGCTGATCCTTTCAATGTCCTATTCAAACCAGGCACCCTGGCCTACTGACGCTGACGGCACCGGAAAAACAATTGAACTGGATGACCCATCCGGTGACTTGAATGAAGGCTCAAATTGGTTTTCGGGTTGTATCGGAGGTTCACCCGGCGCTGCCTTTACTGAATGTGATACAGTTTTTATTAACGAGAACCCTGATGTAAATGATGTGATCAGAATTTATCCCAATCCCGCTAAAACAACAATATTTATAGAGTTTTATTCAAAACATGAAGATGAAATAACAATCATACTTTATGATGCTTTAGGAATTCCCGTTTTTACAAAACATAAGGGATTGAGTTCTGCTACCCTGAATCCCATTCCTGTTAATATTTCAAAAATTAGTCCCGGGGCTTATTTCATCTCAATAAAAGGGAGTTACATAAGTATCGTACGAAAGATTTTCATTCGCTAGTAAAGCTTTTGTTGACCATTTGTTACATTTGTGAATCATAAAAATACGATGAAGAAACTATTTATTTTGATAGGCACAGCCTTTGGTTGCCTTGCAGTTTGGTCGCAGGAAGCTGTTTTTTATTCCATTCATAAAGAACAATCGGAACTATATCAGATTATAGGAAAGCAATCAACTGCTGCATTTGATTCCATCAATGGTTTTGTTGGTATGATGCAAAATCCGAAAAACAAACAAATTCTTGCCAAGAGAGTTTTCGGCTATTTTCCCTACTGGGCAGGAAACAATTACCTGAATTATCAATGGAACCTGCTGTCCGATCTTTGCTATTTCTCATACGAAGTGGATCCTTCATCCGGAAATCCACTTACGGTTTATGACTGGAATGCATCTGCTGCCATTGATTCGGCACTGGCAAACGGCATTCGGGTTCATCTCTGTGTTACTCTCTTTTCAGGACATGCCACTTTTTTCAATACTCCGACTGCCCAGCAATCCTTAATTACAAATGTGATCAATTTAATTCAGCAGCGGGGCGCCCAGGGAGTGAACATTGATTTTGAAGCCGTTCCTTCGGCTTATGGCAATGCACTGACTGACTTCATGATTGACTTATCGGCGCAAATGCACACAGCTATTCCCGGCTCGGAAGTCAGCATAGCTTCACCGGCAGTAAACTGGAGCGGAACTTTTAACATACCTGTCCTGAACCAGCACATTGATTATTTTATGGTGATGGGCTATGATTATTACTGGAATGGAAGTTCCCAGGCAGGGCCAGTTTCGCCGTTGTATTCAATGACCGGAAATTATGATTATAGCTTTTCGAAAACCATTTCCTATTATCAGTCCCAGGGAGTTGAATCTGAAAAAATAATCATGGGTGTCCCTTTTTATGCCCGTCAATGGGCGACACAGGGACAATACGCGCCTTCGAATACAACAGGATCAGGAACAGCGTACACTTACCGTTTTATCAAATACAATTCATCGGGAAATTATTCAGTCGAAAACCGACATCTTGAACCCAACAGCCTTTCGGGATATTATTCTTTCAATTCGGGTGGCTGGTTTCAATGCTTCCTGGATGAGGTGTATAGTTTGGGTAAAAAATACGATATAGTGAACCGGCGAAATCTTTCTGGAATTGGTATCTGGGCTTTGGGTTATGATGACGGCTACACAGAACTTTGGGATTTAATCGCAGATAAGTTTTCTTCAGACGCAATTGCTCCTGAAACAGATACTATTTACGATTCGGGTGGTCCGGCATTCAATTATTACCACGATGAAATCTATCTCTACACCATCACCGCTCCTGAGCAAAAAACCATTCAACTGAACTTTGAATATCTTGACCTGGAAGTCGGATATGATTCGTTGTGGATTTATGACGGACCCGATACTTCCAGCCCTTTGATCGGAGGGTATTCAGGCAATGTAAATCCGGGAAACTTAAGTTCAACCTCAAATTTTCTGACACTAAGGTTTTCTTCCGACCCTGCTATCGCTGGTCAGGGCTGGAAAGCCATTTATCAATTTGATCCACCATCTTCAGTAATTGAAAATTCACAAATTGAATTGGACAGAAGTGTTTGCGTTTTTCCAAATCCGACTTCCGGAATAATTTGGATTAATCCAAACTTTGGTAAAATCAAAATCACAGATATTTTGTTATTTGATGGTATGGGAAAGATTTTAGCCCAAAATCAATACAACTACTCTCTTTCTGACAAAAATGGTATTTGTCTGAATCTCGAACATTTGCCAAATGGACTTTACTATATCAAGGTAAATTTTCAGGGACAAAGCTTTGTAAAAAAAATTATCGTTAAGAAAATATAACCAAATGAATATTCTCCATCATACCATTTTACTGTTAATGGCGACTTGCTATAGCCTGTGTTATAACGTTTACGGGCAGGATGGCTGGACTTTACAAAAAGATAAAGAAGGAATTAAGGTTTATACAAGGAAAAATGACAAAAGCCCTTTTGATGAATTCAGGGCAACTATACAGTTAAACCAATCCATTCATGCTTTTGTCGCGGTTATGAGGGATGTGGAGAGCCTCCATGAGTGGGCTTACAATGTAAAAAATGCAAAGCCGCTGAAACTGATGGGTGATAGTTTGCAATTCTATTATTCCGAAGTTTCGATCCCTTTTCCGTTCACCAACCGCGATGGCATATACAGGAATCATTATACCTGGAAAAATGACAGCAGCCTGCTTGTGATTGACATAGATATTCTTCCTGATTACATCGAAAAAAAAGAAAACTTTGTCCGCATTCCTTTCGGACAGGGATATTGGCAGGTAAAAGTCCTTGACGATAAACGCCTCGATATTACATTCCAGATGGTGGTTGATCCCGGAGGCAGCGTTCCTTCATGGCTGGCAAATATGTTTGTTAATGAAACGCCTACCTATACCCTGACCAAGCTTAAAGAGATCATTGCAAAAGAAAAATACCAGAATCAGAAGTTTGACTTTTTGGAATAAGCCCTGAACAAGAGAACCCTTTATTGCTTCAGTTTTTCAACACTAAAATCCTCATCTGTCAATCCCTGGTCGAATTTTACATCTTTCATCAGGATAAGGGTGGAGTGATCCTGTTTAAAATCTGTCATCAATACTTCTTCGGCATACCAGTAATTACCCGACTTCTTGTATTTATAAGTTGCCGTTTTGAAGTGGGTATCATTTTTATCGTAATAGTCCATTTTCTCTGGATAGAAAAACTTTTTATTCAGGAATAAAACGATTTTGGAGTATTTCGATTTATCCGATTTTGGTTTCAACTCAAGGACATATAAAGCCTCGTTATCAGATTTCAACAAAGTCGGATCATATCTTTCACTATAAGTTTTGCTGTCCATATCTTCATACGAAAAATCGGTTCCGGTAAATGACTGGCTTTTTGCAAGCAGTGATATTTTCTTTGGTTTCCCGAAGGCAGGCATATAAAGCCACATCACATCATCGGGCAACGAAAGTGTGGCAATTCCTGCCTGGTTTTCAGGTTTGGTATAACGGTAAAGTTTTTTATCCTTGCCTTTTTGCATCATAACCGCTTCACGTACTTTCTCCTTTTCCGATTTGTTTGTAAGCGTAATTTCAATGATTCCTTGTTTGTCTTTTGGAGCCGCCATCATATCGTCCATTTTCTGTAAAAGAGTTACAGCATTTTGCGCCTCAGCCAGTACTGCAGTCAATGCCAAAGAAATCAAAAGAATGGAAGTAAATTTAATTGGTTTCATTAGTTATTATTAAAAAAGATTATTATTTTTTCTCCGATGCGCTAAAATCAGAATAACGGGTAACAGAGTCATTGCTCCAAGACTTGATCCTATCATACTAAGCATAATCAGAAATCCGAAATATTGCAAGGGCACCATTTCCGAAAAAACCAGGATGATAAACCCTGCCGAAACAGAAATCACATTGATGATAATCGCCTTACCACTGATCATTATCGTTTCTTCAATTGCTTTTTTTGCATCACCGGTCATTTTATAAATATGATTAAAATGTGAAATAATATGGATCGAATAATCAATCCCTATGCCAAGAGCAACACTTGCCACCAGCACAGTGGCAATGTTCAGCGAAATCCCAGCCATTCCCATAACCCCAAACAAAATGATGATGGCAGCAATGATGGGTATTGCGGCATAAATCCCACTTGACAATGAACGCAAAATTAACCCAACAATTACAATTACAAAAATGATTGCAATGGTGATACTTGCCAACTGGCTGTTAACAAGGCTTCTGTCCATTGTAATATCAACAAAAGGCATCCCGGTAATTTCAATCTGGCATTCTTCGGTGGAGTTCTCCCTTATGAATTTGTGCATATAGTCGGCGAAGACTTTTTTGTCGCCATTGTCGGGCGATTTGAATTTCGACATGATTATCCCCTGTTCAAGATCTTCACTCACAAAGCGCTGCACCGTCTCATTACCTTCGAGCAAAAACCAAAGTTGTTCAATTTTGTCACGCTCATCCGGAATCTCTCTCACTCCTGTCATTGCCATATTTATTTCAGCGATCAGGTCGGCTATGGACTGAGTTGTGTAAATATTAGGGTTCTTCTCCATGTAATCCCCGGTTTCAATCATTTTCTTTAATACAGCCGGGTCCTGCATATCACCCTTAAACACAACAAAAATCGGTTTCGTTCCACCGAATTTCTTCACCATAATATCCTCTGCCTCACGGGTTGGGTTTCCTTCTTTAAAATAATCCTTAATATCAACGCTCCGCTTGATCAGAAAAACGCCGCCAAGGCTGATTAAAATTAAAACACTCCAGGTGGTTAACACATATTTGGGATGCTTAAACAACAAACTATTCAGCGGGGTCAGGAAGTTGGCAGACAAATGCGATTTCCTGATTTTGTTTGGTGTAACAGGTTTACCCTTTGCCCGGGAACTGAACAACACCAATAAAGCAGGGACAAAGAAAACAGAAAGCAGGCAGGCAAAAAATGTCCCAAGCGCTGTAAAAATGCCAAAATCCACGATCATATCCAAATAGGCTCCAAATATAAAGGATACAAATCCGATCATTGTTGTAATTGCAGCTAACATCACAGGAATCATTACATATTCCAATGCCATGCGGATTGCTTTTTTACGATCAGTATCTTCAATCTGATTAATGCGGTTTAAAACATGAATGGTATATGCGGTGCCCACTGCCAATAGGATAATGGGGATATTGTTCGAGATCATTGACATTTTATAACCCAACAACGACATGATCCCCAAACTCCAGATAATCGCAATAATTGCCGTCAACAAAGGATAAACTACGCCAGCAACAGTTCTAAAACTGAGTAGCAGAACAATCGCAATAAGTAAAAATGCAAAAGGAAGCAACCGTATCAAATCCCGTCTCATCAAATCGGAAATGTAAGTCACCAGCATTGGAGAGCCGATATAGTAAAGATTCCCAGACGTGGCAAGCCGTTCTGTTTTTTCAATTACCGTTTTTGCGACAAGCTGAACATCCGTGCCATCTTTCAGTGTAAAAATGATCAGGGTTGATGTCCCATCCTCCGACACAATGGAACCTTTGTACATTTCATTTGCCAGAACATTTTGTTTCAGGTTCTCCAGTGCTTCGGGTGCAGTGGGCATGTCGTATTCATCCACAAGCCTTCCAATTTCAAAACCGTCTTCATCTGCTTTGATATTGATGATATTGGTGATGCTGGTAACATTTAAGATGCCCTCGATAATCCCCAGAGTATCTGTGATAGACCTTACATCCTCCAATACTTTGGTTTGATATACATTTTCCGTTTCCAGAATAATGATGCCCATGTTATTGCTGCCGAACTTTTCCCCTATTTCCTTCAGCAAAGCAGCATCCGCGTCATTATCAGGCAATGAGCTTAGGATATCGGCATTGATCTGAAGATTTTTCAATTGATATCCAAGAAAAATGGTAAGGGCAACGACTACTGCAATAATTAACCAATTATAAGCAAGTATATTTTTTACAAACTTTTCCAATATCTACAACATTTAGTATTTCAACTATTCCTGACTTAGAAATAATTTTCAAAAAAAGGAGTTGCTAAATTACTGGTTTTATCATTTACTGTACCTAAGATTAATTAATGAATGCATACGAAATTGAAAATCCCCTGGTAAGCGGTAAAGAAATATTTCAATTCCTGCAGATCCCAATATTGCTTGAATCCATAACTGTCTGGTTTCTAATACGAAATCATGGTCAACTGACACTTGAACTCCTGGTTCAAAAATGCAGATTATTATAAATAATCATCTTCTATTTTTGAAAAATATATTCAAATTGAAAGCATAAACTGTATGGTGTTCCCTTTTTTCAAGTATTTGTTTATTGATTTAAAATGTAATTTTGCCCCTGTTGCATTGATTCATACACAAAGAAATTCAATACATGGAACAGAAAGAAAAACAAGCTGATTTGTTCACAGAATTCCCACCGGTAACCACAAATGAGTGGGAAGTAAAAATTGCTGAAGACTTGAAAGGAGGCGACTACGAAAAAAAACTTGTTTGGGATACAGGTGAAGGTTTTAAAGTAAAGCCCTATTACCGGTCAGAAGATTTGGAAAACCTTGCATTCATGGATGCTTTGCCGGGAAGTTTTCCTTATATAAGAGGATCAAAAAAGAGCCATAACGACTGGTATATCAGGCAGAATATCCAGGTGGAGGATATTAAGAAAGCAAATAAAAAAGCGCTGGATGTGCTGATGAAAGGCGTTACGTCACTTGGATTTATCATCCATACGAAATTTGAACCGACTATTGATGAAATCGAATTATTATGCGAGAACATTTTTGCTGACGCTGTTGAGTTGAATTTCATTTGCTATCACAACTCCCTCAAAGTGATTCAATACGTTGAAAAACTGGTTAAAAAGTACAACCGCGACCTGAATAAAATTTATGGTTCAGTTGATTTCGATCCTTTGGGACAGTTTGCACTAAAAGGAACTTTCCCAGTTTCAGCCGATGCTTCTTTCGACCTTGCAAAACAAATGATTGAAGCCGCTGATCACCTGCCTCATTTTAAAGTAATCACAGTCAATGGAACCTATTTTCACAATTCCGGTTCCTCAATAGTTGAAGAGCTTGCCTTTAGTCTGTCTCAGGGAACCAATTACCTTACTCAACTTACGGAGAGAGGATTAACTGTTGATAAAATTGCTCCACGGATGAAATTCCAATTGGCTGTGGGTTCCAACTATTTTCTGGAAATAGCCAAAATAAGAGCAGCAAGATTGTTATGGGCGCACATCGTAAAAGCCTATGGATGCAGTTGTGAAGAAGCATGCAGCATGAATATCCACTCCACCACTTCCGGATGGAACAAAACAATTTACGATGCTCACGTTAACCTTTTACGTACCACAACAGAATCTATGTCAGCGATTATAGCAGGTGCTGACTCTCTGACAGTTAATCCTTTTAATTCAACGTTTGAAGAAACAACCGAATTTTCGGAACGTCTGGCACGCAATCAGCAATTGCTCCTTAAAGAGGAGTCATACTTCGATAAAGTGATTGATCCGGCAGCGGGAGCATACTATATTGAAAATTTAACCAATTCAATTGCAGAGCAGGCATGGAAGTTATTTCTTCAGGTACAGGAAAGAGGCGGATTCCTCGAAGCCCTGAAAACAGGCTTTATCCAGGAAACAGTTGAGGCAACTGCAAAAGAAAGGGATATGGCTATTGCGACGAGAAAAGAAATTTTGCTGGGCACAAACCAATATCCAAACCCAATTGAGTATTTGGAAGATTTGGAACCATCCGTATTTTCTCCTATGGTTAAACAGGATGAAAATGCAACCATCACAACTTTGAAAACCTATCGCGGCGCTCAGGCTTTCGAAAAGCTGCGGTACAGAACAGACCAGTTTGCAAAAAAAGGGAAACGACCGAAAGTGTTTTTACTTACCATCGGAAATCCTGCTATGAGAGGGGCAAGAGCACAGTTTGCAAGTAATTTTTTCGGATGTGCCGGATTTGAAATTATTGACAACCAGGGTTTCAAAACAGTGGAACAAGCAACCAATGCAGCACTTAAAACAAAGGCGGACATCACAGTTATATGTAGCTCGGATGAAGAATATGCCGGCATCGCCCCTGATGTTTATGACATTATGAAAGATAAAACTATAATCGTGATAGCCGGTTTTCCAAAGGCAATCATTGATCAACTCAAAGAAAAAGGGATACAGCATTTCATACATATTAAATCGAATGTGTTGGAAAAACTAAATGAGTTTCAATTACTTTTAAATATTATTTAGTTATCGCAAATTGCGATGACTCTTAAAAGATTTTAACATGAATTTGATTATCACTTTACTACCCACAGATGTTTACCGAACCTGGGGCAATAATGCTTGCAAGTATATTTCGCAGCCCCGTTGCAGTGAAAGCAATTTCACAGGTTGTAAGAGTATTTGTAAAGTTGAAAGAATTTCTATTTTCTAATAAGGAAATGGCTGCAAAATTTGAAGAACTGGAAAAAAAGTATGACAAGCTATTCATGGTTGTTTTTGAAGTGATCAAGCGACGAATGACTCCTGAAAAAACTGAACGGGAACCATTAGGATATAAGATTAATACGAATAAAAAATGAAGTTTATGAAGCCTAATTTTCATAATGTCAAAATAAAATCGGGACACAAGGAAACGATTGATATAAAAAAATGGGAGTACGAAAACCATATTACAAAAGAATGGATGCCTGCAGAGCAGATTCCAATTAAGTCAGTTTATACCAGAGAAGACCTGAGGGATATGGAGCATTTGAATTATGCTGCCGGAATTCCTCCTTATTTGCGTGGTCCCTATTCCACCATGTATGTAATGCAGCCCTGGACCATCAGACAGTATGCAGGTTTTTCGACAGCCGAGGACTCCAATGCCTTTTACCGTCGCAACCTGGCAGCCGGGCAAAAAGGGTTATCCATTGCATTTGACCTCGCTACTCACCGGGGTTACGATTCCGATCATCCGCGGGTAATTGGAGATGTAGGCAAGGCAGGGGTGGCCGTTGATTCGATCCTTGATATGAAAATTCTTTTCGACCAGATTCCCCTGGACAAAATGACCGTCTCAATGACAATGAACGGCGCTGTAATTCCGGTTCTGGCTTTTTACATTGTGGCAGCTTTGGAACAGGGTGTAAAGTATGAAGAAATGGCAGGAACAATTCAAAACGACATTCTTAAAGAGTTCATGGTAAGAAATACCTATATCTATCCTCCTCTTCCTTCGATGCGAATCATAGCCGACATTTTTGAATTCACTTCCAAAAAAATGCCCAAATTCAACTCCATCAGCATCAGCGGATACCACATGCAGGAAGCCGGCGCTACCGCAGATCTGGAGCTGGCTTACACCCTGGCTGATGGCATGGAATACCTCAGGGCTGGTGTAAATGCAGGCATGGACATTGATTCCTTCGCTCCACGGCTTTCCTTTTTTTGGGGAATCGGGATGAATCACTTTATGGAAATTGCAAAGTTGCGCGCTGCCAGGATGCTATGGGCAAAAATTGTGAAACAGTTCAATCCGAAAAATCCCAAATCATTGGCTTTGAGGACACATTGCCAGACATCAGGGTGGAGCCTCACTGAGCAGGATCCTTATAACAATGTAACCCGTACCTGCGTAGAAGCTATGGGTGCTGTTTTGGGTCATACCCAGTCGTTACACACCAATGCACTGGATGAAGCCATCGCTCTTCCAACCGATTTTTCGGCAAGAATTGCACGAAATACTCAAATTTATATCCAGGAAGAAACCAATGTTTGCCGGTCGGTTGACCCCTGGGCAGGGTCGTATTATGTCGAATCTCTGACACATGAAATTGCACATAAAGCCTGGAACCTGATCCAGGAAGTTGAAAAACTTGGCGGAATGGCAAAAGCTATTGAAACCGGAATACCAAAAATGCGGATAGAAGAAGCATCCGCCCGTAAGCAAGCAAGAATTGACTCTTGTAAGGATACCATCGTCGGGGTGAATAAATACCGCCTTGACAAAGAAGATCCGATCGAAACCCTGGAAGTGGATAACACAGCAGTAAGGGATTCACAAATTGAACGACTGAAGAGGCTGCGCTCCGAACGCAATGAAACAGAAGTGTTGGAAGCACTGGATGCAATTACCAAAGCCTGCGAAACCAAAAAAGGTAATCTGTTGGCGTTAGCCATTGTTGCTGCGCAAAAACGAGCCAGCCTGGGCGAAATTTCAGATGCAATGGAAAAAGTTTTCGGTAGGTATAAAGCTGACATCAAAGCAATATCAGGAGTTTATTATTCTGAAAGCAAAGGGAACGAAAGTTTCAAACGGGCATGTGAACTGGCAGATAAATTCGCAACCCTCGAAGGGCGTCGTCCACGCATCATGGTGGCAAAAATGGGACAGGACGGACATGACAGGGGTGCGAAAGTCGTATCCACTGGTTTTGCTGATATAGGATTTGATGTTGATATCGGGCCTTTGTTCCAGACACCTGATGAAGCAGCGAAACAAGCAGTAGAAAATGATGTGCATATTTTGGGTATTTCGAGCCTTGCAGCAGGACATAAAACCCTTGTCCCTGAAGTTATCAAAGAATTGAATAAACTGGGACGCGAAGACATTATGGTAATCGTTGGTGGTGTGATCCCGCCACAGGATTATGATTTCCTTTATAAAGCCGGAGTTCTGGCAATTTTCGGTCCAGGCTCGGTAATCTCTGATGCAGGGATTAAATTACTCGAAATATTGATTGAGGTGAGAGAAGGTTAAAATTGTTACATTGCTGGAATTGTTGCTTCTCAGTCGGTTGTGGGCAAAACTGAGTCAGAAACAACTTTTACCCTCAATAAGTAATCCAGCGACCTAAATTCGATTTAGATAAACTGATACGTTTTTTTCCAAACAAAGTAAGGTGGCTGACAGGTGAATTGCAAGGAATGAGGTTTGTTCGTTTACTCATCCTTTAAACAACGTACGCTGCAACCCCATCCGCTTAAAGGGTTTGCGACGACGATACCGGCGCTGGTTGCACTCAGTTTCAATGGCTTATTAATTGGTGTTTCAATGTTGGACGACCACCATAAACCATATTCACCAAGATAACTGAAATAGTATTCATCAAATTTCCCTCCCGGTAACCCGGTAAAACCACTCAAATTTGAAGCGCCGGTGTTGGGTGCAATCCAATTTGCGAAACCTGTCTCTTTCATTTTACCTCCTGCAACACTGGCTCCATCTAAATAATCAAAGAGTGTCGTCCATTCAGCATTTGTTGGTATGTGCCATCCCGATGGACAAATACCCTGTGCGCCAGGTGTTGTAGAGTATTGCATCATTTCATCCCAATGATATAATCCTCCGTAAATTTCGCAATAGCCGGGTTCGTGGTAATAGCAATCCTTTTCAATCACTCCATTATTTATCTGACCATTGTGACCATTTACCCTGACTCCGACATTAAGATTCTCCCTGAACCAGCATTGGGTGCCAATTTGAACGGTATTATAGACCTGATTTTCATAAACAATAGTTGGGACCGCAGGGCAAGGTTCTCCACCACCGCCGCCGGATTGTGCATAAAAACTCACCATGTTGCCATAGGCTGTGGATTCATTGTTCGTGGCATAAGCTCGAACATAATAAATGGTATTATTGCTTAGTCCGGTAATTTCACTTGTGAAGGGTCCGGTCCCTGTTCCATCTGTGGTATGAGGATCGCTGGTTGTTGGATATTGCGCCGTACTCCAGCAAATCCCTCTTTCCATAACATCAGAATTTCCCTGTGTGGATACACTTCCACCTCCGCTGGCAGAAGACTCGCTGATATTGTAAATAAAGGAGGTTGTTACAGTTGGTAAGCCCGGAGCAGGCTCGTCATTTAAGCAACGTACACTTAATCCATAAGAGTCATAGGCTATGTACCGGGATGCTTTTGCATTGTAAGTGTTCAGACTTATCCTTATTGGATGATAGGACTTTTTAAGATCCCAGGGATCCCTTGTTGATGTCCACCAGGCTCCGGTAACTCCTATTCCATCAAAATAATAATCACACATACCTCCGGGAAGGCCTGTAAACGCACTTTCATTTGTTGCATCAACATTGGGAGGGATCCAGTGGGCAAAACCATCTTCCTTTAATTTACCCCCTGCAACGTTTGCGCCACCCAAATAGTTGGTAAGCAAAGTCCACTCCAGATCGGTAGGGATATGCCATCCGGCGGGACAGATGCCTTGCACACCGGTATTGGTGGAGTATTGCATAATTTCGCTCCATTGATATAAACCACCATAGATATCACAATTTGCAGTGTCATTGTCATAGCAATACTTTTCAATTATACTATCGTTTTCCATATTCACTGTTGCTGATATCATGGATCCAAAGTTCAGGTTTTGGGTCATCCAGCATTGATTGTTGATTTGAGCTGTTTTATAAACCTGCCCGTCTCTGTCATCAACAAATGGATTTCCGCATATCCATAAGGGTTCAGCAATGGTTGTAAAAGTCCAAACCGGCCCATCAATTTGATTCCCGTGATCATCATGAGCAACAATCATCCAATAATAATCAGTATTGAAAGCGAGGGTGTCAGGGATGTAAGTGTTATTTGTCTGCGCTACAGAAACAAGGGCAGGGGGATTTGATATTCCAAAATAAACATCAAAGGATAGCGCATCATTTTCAGGATCGGTACACATCCAGGATAATGTGTCAATGATTTGCTGGTTTAATGCACCATCGGGTGGCTGAGGATTGAAAGGTTCAGCCGGTGGCAGGTTGATGGTTAAATCCTTCACACAGCGAACAGAAAACCCATAATCCTTCGAAAAATTATTCAGATAAAAATCGGGATAATTGTAAAACAGTGTTCTTGTAACCGCATTTGCGGAAGTTGCCTCCGATGAAGACCAAAAGTGAGTGTAATAGCCCTGAAAGTAGAAAAGCCCATCGTAGCGGCGGTAACCTCCCGGAAGCCCTGTAAATCCACTACTGTTAGTGGCTCCTTCATTGGGTTCGTTCCATAAACCATCACTCCCCTGAATGGTACCAGTTTGTTTCATTCCGCCTCCTGCATTGCTTTCTCCTCCCAAATAATCAGTAATGGTCAATAACTCTGAATCGGTTGGTATATGCCATCCGTCAATCGGAGGACATATTCCAGAAGTTCCCTGCTGAGTGGAATATTGCATCATCTCATTCCATTGGTACAATCCGCCATAAGTATCACAGTCTGATGCATTATTGTCAAAGCAATATTTTTCAAAAACGCTATTGTCTGCCATATCATTAATCCCCGGTATCATCAGGCCAAAGTTCAGATTTTCTGCCATCCAGCACTGGTTACCGATCAGCACAGTAGAATAATTTTTATTATCACGGATGTCATGAATTGAATCGCCGCAAATCCATACCCCAAATATAGTAATGGTATCTTTTACAGAATAACTCTGTTTTCCGGCATTCGGTTCCCATTTCTCAAGTTTGTCGTCGGTTTCCACCTGAGAATCCATATTAAAATCACCTTCAAAATAGCCCGTCAAGCCCTGCTGGAGAAGCCAGAACTCATTTTTATCAATGTTATCTATCTGACCGCTTGCATTGGCATCTGCTGCAATCATTCCCCAAATTTCTGCCGAAAGCTGCTTTTGCGATAATGTTTCTCCGAGTGCCTGATCAGCAGAAAAAGCAAAATCATAAGAGAAAACACCTCCTGATTCAATCAAAGGGACGGCCGAAATAACCGGAAGGTGATTCCGGTGATGAATACGAATATAAAAACCGGATGTCATCGTTGATTGGATACTCAGATTGCCAATGCCATCCATGTCTTTGATAAAACCATCATTGAAAAGGAAACCTGCCTTCCTGCCTATTACCTCAAACCATGTTTGGTTTCCAGTGAAATATGGTTTTAAAACATCAACAATTACCCAATCCACAATATCCGGGGAAGGGATGATGGTAACTGATTCTGTTCCATTATAATACCAGGGAGCAACGTTGTATGGCTGATTTGTCGGTAAATGTCCCAGCGCATTAAGGGAAGGAGTCATTAGTCCATTGAAGTAGGGACCTTCGATAAAAATTTTAATGTTGAGATTAACTGTTTGAGAAATAGCAAACTGAATGGTGACTGCAGCAATTACAGAGGTTAAAAGTCTTTTCATAACAACAGTTTTGTTGTGGCAAATTTAAAGTATTTGCAATTACCAACCTGAATATTTTGAAAGTCGTTATTAAACTGTTGAAGTATAGTCATCATACAAAACAGTGATAAGAGTTGAATCCAGCTTTGACTACTCAATCTGTTTTATTTATGACAAACGATGTCGAACATCAAACCTCGAACATCAAACTTCTATAAATCAAGATTATACTGCACCTTGTATTCCATCGAATTCAGTTCGAGGGCGATTAAATTGCCAAAGCCATCCCGTTTGGTCATGTAGGCTCCGTTGTCGAGGTCAATGTATTGGTAGGTTTTATTGTTGATGCTCAAATCAATGAATTCGAGGCTAACGGGCACATGTCCGTGAATAATTCGTTT
This sequence comes from uncultured Bacteroidales bacterium, assembly GCA_963840975.1. Taxonomy (GTDB): domain Bacteria; phylum Bacteroidota; class Bacteroidia; order Bacteroidales; family JAADJA01; genus JAADJA01. The sequence continues at coordinate 44,572 of CAWJBC010000003.1, forward strand.
GTTGCCCACCTTTTTTTTATCAATTTCATATTCCCGGATCCAAAGCATAGAATCCCTGTCATCAAAAGGATTGGGAATTTTGAAATTGAAACCTGCATGAACCAGAAAAAAGTTATCCAGTTCGATATAATATTCCAGGTTTTTTATCCATTCGAGATATTCGACAGGAAAGTCCTTCAGGTCGTGTAAGTGGAAACTTTTCATAGCCTCCTTTCCACCATGAAACAGCCAGTCTTTTTTCTTTTGGTTTTTTTGTTTAATCCCCATGAAACTCTTGAGATTCATCTCTTCCTCATAAGCTTTCACGAGGAATTCTTCATGGTTTCCCATCAGGGTTCGAATGTTGTACTCCTCTTTTTGAAGGTAAATGATATAGTCAATAACTTCTTTGGAGGCCGGTCCACGATCAATATAATCACCCAAAAAGTACAACCAGTCGTGCTTCGAAGGCTGAATCATGTCTTCGATCAGGGCTCTCAGTGTTTTCACGCATCCATGTATGTCGGGGATCACCCAGTGTTCTCTCATGTTGTTCCTTGAACGGCGATTTTGAATAATGGTTGTTGAAAAGTTATTTTTTAGCCTGGTTTGCTACCTGATCCATCAGTTTTTTTATCTCTTCAGGGTCGCCGATGAAAGTATCTTTCAGCAGGTTCATGTCATCGTCAAATTCAAAGACATACGGAATTCCTGTTGGAATGTTGAACTGAATGATCTCATCCTCGCTCATGTTTTTAAGGTATTTCACAATACCGCGGAGGCTGTTTCCGTGTGCCGCCACCAATACTTCCTTGTGTTTTTTAAGGGCAAGACTGATATCGCTTTTCCAGTAAGGGACTATTCTGTTCACAGTATCCAGAAGGGCTTCGGTCGCCGGCATTTCATCCTTTGAGAGACTTGCATAACGCGGGTCGTGACGGGGATGGCGCGGATCATCTTCCGCCATAGGCTCAGGCTGGGTTGAATAGCTTCTTCGCCAGATCAGCACCTGTTCATCGCCGTATTTTTCGGCGGTTTCTTTTTTGTTTAAACCCTGCAATGTTCCGTAGTGCTTTTCATTCAGGCGCCAGGTTTTATAAACCGGAATCCAAACCAGATCCATTTCTTCCAAAACAATCCATAAGGTTTTGATAGCACGGGTCAGGTAGGAAGTGAAAGCAACTTTAAATGCAAATCCCTGTTCCTTCAATATTTTCCCAGCATCATGGGCTTCGCGAATGCCTTTTTCTGATAATCCAACATCAGTCCATCCCGTAAAACGGTTTTCTTTGTTCCATACGCTCTCTCCGTGGCGTATCAATACAAGTTTTAACATGTTGTTTGTATTTTTATTTGGTATGCAAAAATATTCATTTTTTCGGTTGATTGCACATGTCCTTCCCTGAAATGGAAATCTTTTATCCGGATTAACCAATCTATCCTTGTAGCTTTTTAAACCTTATCCTGTGGGGTGAAGCATCTCCAAGTCGCTTTCTCTTATTCTCTTCATATTCCGAGTAGCCTCCTTCAAAATAGTAAACGGAAGAATTTCCTTCGAAAGCAAGAATATGGGTTGCAATCCGGTCGAGAAACCAGCGGTCGTGCGAGATCACAACTGCACAACCGGCAAAGCTATCCAACCCTTCTTCAAGTGCACGGAGGGTGTTCACGTCAATGTCGTTGGTTGGTTCGTCTAACAACAGTACATTGGCTCCAGATTTAAGGGTCAGTGCAAGGTGAAGCCTGTTTCGTTCACCGCCCGAAAGTACCTCGCATTTCTTTTCCTGGTCGGCTCCGGTGAAATTAAACCGTGCAACATAAGCCCGTGCATTGATCAGTCGTCCGCCCACCATTATTTCATCAGCTCCTCCCGAAATTACCTGGTAAACCGTTTTTTCCATATCAATATCCTTATGGGTCTGATCGGCATAACCTATCTTAACGGTTTCGCCTATCTCAAATTTTCCGGAATCAATGGTTTCGACACCCATGATGAGCCGGAACAAAGTGGTTTTTCCGGCGCCATTGGGACCAATCACACCCACAATTCCGTTTGGAGGTAACATGAATTCGAGATTCTCAAAAAGTAATTTCTCACCAAAAGCTTTAGCAACAGCTTTTGCTTCAATAACTTTATTTCCAAGTCGCGGACCGTTAGGAATAAAAATCTCTAACTTCTCCTCCTTTTGTTTGACATCTTCGTTCAACAATCTTTCGTAAGAGCTTAACCGTGCTTTCGATTTGGCTTGCCGTGCTTTTGGGCTCATGCGAACCCATTCGAGTTCGCGTTCCAATGTTTTCCTGCGTTTTGACGCTCCTTTCTCCTCCATTGCGAGCCTGTTTTGCTTTTGTTCAAGCCAGCCTGTATAGTTTCCTTTCCAGGGAATGCCTTCGCCGCGGTCGAGTTCCAGTATCCATCCTGCAACATTATCGAGAAAGTAACGATCGTGGGTAATGCAGATCACTGTTCCCTTGTATTGCTGAAGGTATACTTCGAGCCATTCCACCGACTCAGCATCAAGGTGGTTGGTGGGTTCATCCAATAATAGAATATCAGGTTGCCTGAGTAAAAGCCTGCACAGAGCCACACGCCGACGTTCACCGCCTGATAATACGCTTACCGGTGTATCGCCTTCGGGGCAGCGCAGAGCGTCCATCGCCCTTTCCAGTTTATTGGTCAGGTTCCAGGCGTCGGTAGCGTCAATTTTTTCCTGGAGGACTGCCTGACGGTCAATGAGTTTTTCCAGTTTGTTTGAATCTTCGTAATATTCCGGCAAACCCATCTTGTCGTTTACATCCTCATATTCCTTCAAAATATCTACAATTTCCTGGACACCTTCTTCCACAATTGCTATCACCGTTTTTGAATCATCGAGCATGGGTTCCTGCGAAAGATGACCAACCGTATATCCAGGAGAAAAAGAGAGATTTCCCTGAAATTCCTTTTCAATCCCGGCAATGATCTTTAACAAAGTGGATTTACCGGAACCATTCAAACCGATGATACCGATCTTGGCTCCGAGGAAAAAGGAAAGTGAAATGTCTTTGAGAACCTGCCTGTGAGGTGGAAATGTCTTGCCCACCTTGTACATCGAAAATATAATTTGTTTGTCGTCGGCCATTGAAGGATGATTTTAAAATGAACGGCAAAATTCGTATTTTTTATGAAGCTTTTTACGAATGTGAAAAAATCATTAAAGAAGGCGATGTGCGGAAAAAAAGATTTGAAATGAGCTTTGAAAAAAACGGACTATTAATCTTTCCCAGGGTGTTTATTTCTCGAAAGCGAAATGCTTTCCCCATTTAGTGAATAAGCGATTACTTTACCATTTTCATCAACCTCTTTTTCAATTGAAACCTCTTTATCGGCCATAAGGTTATACCCTTCGAGGGTGTATTCGAAAAATGATTTTCTTTGCCTGTTATCAATTTTTATCACTTTCCCAGCCAATCCTCCAATGAATCTTGACACAAAAGATTTCTCCGAAATTTCATTATCAGATGGAGAAGCATTAGCTATTATCACAGATTCAAGGTTTCTCATTTGCAAATTCAATGGCTGTACAGCAGTTTGTATGCTTTTTAATGCAAATAACTGCTCAGTACTTAACTGTGCTATTTTAAAAGATTTGAGTTGATCCCGTTGGTCAGGATTTTTATCTTCAACCTGTTTCGATGGTGTTGCATGCCTGAATTCTATTCCATTCAAATGTTGATCATCATTTCCCGGATTTACAATTAATGGACGGGAAGAAGAAGGCAGCGGGTCTATTTTTTCAATTGAATCCGCAAAGTTGCGTTTTGGAGACTGATTCAAAAAACCAAAATAAACACCCATTAATAGAATAACGGAAGCAGCCACTGCCAGGGCATATATGAATTCGGTCCTGTAAATTGCAAATAAACCGGTTTTCTTCAATTTGTCTTTACCGGCAAAGTAGATTGACTTATCCGGTTTTAGAAAAGTAGAACGGTAAAAGTTGTATTCAAGTTTTGTTTTAGGGTTAAGGCTGATGAAGGCTTTCAGTTCGATGCTGTCATCTTCGGTAAGGTCTCCTTCTAAATCAGCAACCATAAAGTCATCGTAATTCCGGCTGTGGATATGATCGGTCGGGATGCATTCATTTTTTTTGAGATTTTCTTTATTTTCTAAGGTGACGTTCAGTTCAGGCAACAATTCAATATCTTCAAACGATTCAAATTCTTCAAAAAGATCAGGGTTTTGTTCCAGAAAAACCATAAGCTCTGCTACCTGTTCAGGAGTCAGGTTGTTTTCGCGGTAGTCGAGAAAAAAAGCTTCGTAGTTGTTTCTGTTGATTGACATAAATTGATTGACTAAATTGACTAAAATTCTGGTTGACTAAAATTTTTAAGCTTCATTGTTTGCATTAAATTACTTTATCCATACTGACAAGATAGTTTTTCATAAAAATCCTTGCGCGGTAGATGTAAACCTTTACCTGCGATTCGTTAAGCCCCGTTATCTGACCGATTTCATCATAAGAGTAACCTTCGTAATCCCTGAGCAATAAAACTGACCGCTGAATTTCAGGTAATTTTTCAACCGCTTCATCCAGTATTTCTTTCAGATCGCTATACCCTCTGTCATCAGGTGAATTAACTGCAGCTATCTGGTCGAGTGCTACTTTTGTCTTTTCTTTCCTGATAAAATCAATCATAGTATGATATGCTGCTGTAAACAAATATGATTTCGATTTTTCAAATTGAATATCTTTTGCCTTTTCCCACATTTTAGCAAATGCATCCTGCACGATGTCGCGGGCATTTTCCTCATCCTTTAAATTTTTGAGGATAAACCGGTAAACACCGTCGGCGAATAAATCCACACATTGGTTGTATTCAGTAGCAGTCATTCAGAAATTCCTGATTTTACCGACAATCTAAACTATGACGGACGGATCATCGTATTAGTTACAGACTAACAAAATTAATTCTAATTTGGTTTACATTTGCAACGCATATTTTTATCGGCAATCATTTGCTGATTGAAATGCATTTAAGTTCCAAATTGCCACGAATGCACGAATGTCATTTGAATATGTGTCAGCCTTTTGGTAAATTAACGACAAAATAAATTATTGAGCAATATATCTGCACAAAATTTTACAGAAATAATATGATCAACATTAAGAAATTTGTCTTCAGCCCATTTTCAGAAAACACTTACCTGCTATACGACGAAACCGGTGAGTGCATCATTATTGACCCCGGGTGTTACAGCCCTTACGAAGAAAATATATTAACAGGTTTTATCAAATCAAATAATCTGAAACCTGTAAGGCAGATATTTACTCATTGTCATATTGATCATATTTTCGGTATCAATTTTATACATGAGCAGTTTGGCTTGAATCCAGAAATTCACCGGGCAGCTTTGCCCTTTCTCACCAATGCTACCCAACATGCAGGTATGTTCGGTTTTGAAATACAAAAACCGGTTAAACCGAAAACTTTCATTGCCGAAGGCGACAAAATAAAATTTGGTAGTTCGGAACTTGATGTTGTTTACACGCCCGGACATGCCGATGGAAGCATCTGCTTCATCAATTTCCCTCAAAAGTTTGTGATTACGGGAGATGTTCTGTTCAGAGACAGCATCGGCAGGACAGACCTGCCAACCGGTGATTTCGACCTGTTAATGGATAGCATTCATACCAAACTTTTCACCCTCGACGATGACTTTACAGTTTATGCAGGTCATGGAGAGGATACAACTATTGGTTATGAAAAGGTGAACAATCCGTTTATAAGGTTTTAGGAAGTTTCAAGATTCAAGTTCGAAGTTTCAAGTTCAAAGTTTTAGATTTGATGTTGTCAATCGCATTTCTTGTAATATTTGTTAGTAGGTGGGACTAATAGCCAATAGCTAACTGCCAAAAGCAAAAATTCCATTCTCCTTAAATTAATTTTTCACAGACGAATTGCAGCGTTTTACTAATTCCTGTCGTATCGGTTAATAAACACTTATTATGAAGATACAAAACAAAACCTTAGCATTCGTTTTAATCCTGAGTTTTATATGTTTGTATTCCCAAGCACAGGAAAAAGAAACCCCCAAAGTAAAGAACAATGAATTTAATATCGTTGTGGACGATATTTTTGCAAAAACCCCTGTCATATATTATCCTTATTATTATTGGGACAACCAAATGTTTGTCCCGTATTACAATTCCAGTTATTACGACATTGTTACAACCAAAATTGGTCTTGGGTACAAACACTATTTTAAAAATTCCGGCATCCGGACTAAGCTTTCTTTTGGCTCGAACAGCGACCGGTCAGAATATTCGGGAAATGACAACAGCAATGAGTATAATTACCTGTCAGCAAATTTCCATCTTGGCTACGAATGGTTACTGAAATTTGGAAAAGCACATATTTTTTACGGAGCGGAAGGATTTGTTAACCATGAAAAGCTCAATTCGGAAAGTGTTTATTACAACGGTATTTACAGGCAAACATCCAAAAGCAAATCTGTCAATACCGGTTATGGAGCCAGCCCTTTGCTCGGAGTGAAATATTATATTGCCGGGCCTTTGTCGGTTTCGACGGAGTTTAAATTCATTGTAGAGTTTTATGATGGCAAAACTACTTATGAGAACAGTGAATCACCCGAAGTGTCTGAAACGAAAAATTCGGGGATGAAGACCAGATTTGGACCTTTGGGGCAGTTGTCTGTCAATATTCATTTTTAACAATATGCCACTAAGACACAAAAACACTAAGGATGCACAAAGTAAAAATAATCCACCCTATTTTCTGGTGATTTCTTTGTGGGTATTCTATCTGACCGATTTAATAAAAAAATGAACAGATGAAAACAAGTCATATCATATTGATACTAATCGTCCTTGTTGCAATGATTTCATGCAACAAAGAGGAAGAGGTTCAAACCGCAGCTCTAAAAAAAATTGAGTTTTCAACTGATAAAAATGAGTATCATGACTTGGAAGACATCGTTATAAAATTTCATAATAATACATCATCTTATATCGGGGTAAATTGGTGCAGGTTGTATTATTTGGAAAGGTTTGAAGATGATGAATGGAAGAGTATGGGAGGACCGCCATGTCCGTTTGATGGATCTTTTATTGTTTATAAACCCAATGAAACCTTTCGGGATACCATTTACAGCAATTGGCTTGACAAAGGGAAATATCGCTTTGCTACATTTAATTTGCGTTTGGACACAACCAATTGCAAGGTTTATTCAAATGAATTCGATATTGCAGATTTTAGTAACTTTATCAATTAAAATCTAATGTAACTATTATGAAATATGGAAGCCGGGATCATTAAAAACTGCAAGTCCGGCAAACTAAAGCACCAGGAGGCATTGTATAAGCATTTCTATGGTTTTGCGATGGGAATTTGCCTGCGTTATGCCTATACCAAAACCGATGCTTCTGAAATTGTAAATGATAGTTTTTTGAAAGTCTTTAAGAACATCAAACACTTTAATAAAGATTTACCTTTTAAGCCCTGGCTAAGAAAAATAATCGTGAACACAGCCATTGATTATTACCGAAAGAATGCAAGGTTTAGCCCGATGCTTGAAATTGAGGAGGCGGAAAACGAAGGGTTTAATATTGATGTAATTGACACATTTAATTATAGCGATTTAAAAAAAATACTGGATGAATTGCCCGAGCCTTACCGTTTGGTTTTTAACCTTTACGAAATTGAGGGCTTCACACACCAGGAAATAGCCACTAAAACGGGGTTGAGCGAAAGTACCTCAAGGTCTTATTTAACAAGGGCGAAAAAAAAATTGAGAATATTGGTTGAGCGCCATTTTGAAAGAAATAATGAAAGAAAAATTCGAACATAAGCTGGTTAATAAGATCAGGGATACCTTTGATTCGCATGAGGCGGAATACAATCCGCAGGACTGGGAATTGCTGAAAGACAAACTTCCTGAAAAACGATCTGCTCTTCCACTGTTCTGGATTATGGCAAGGGCATCGGTTGTTTTGTTGCTTGTGGCTTTAGGTTCCTACTTTTTGTGGGATGGTTTGCTTGATAAGGAATCACTATTAGTCAAAAATGAAACCCTTGTTGAAACGACACAAGAACAAAGAGAGGCAATAGATAAAGTTCCAAATCAAACCTTTGATTCAAATAATTCTGTAGTTCAGGAAAATTTGGCAGAAAAAATTGAAAATAAAAATTTCGGAAATGGGGGTCAGCAATTAATTGAAAACAAAATTCAATCCCAATCAGATCAGGTTGCAGAAATCGTAGTTTCAAATGAAAAACATACTTCAGAATTGATGATATCGCAAAATAACAACATAGATTCTTCAAAGCCATCAACAAAGGATTCCATAGTCGTCATTGCTGAAAACAATATAAAGAATGATGATTCCCTGATTCAGCAGGACAACCAGGTTGTTCAAACGCCAATTGCCCAACTTGACCCGTCACCGGATATTTATGAAAATAAAAATGCCACAAAGGAGAAAGTAAGGCTGGGGGCTGAATTTGCCTCTTTTACAAATTTTTCGTCCGAAGATATTACACCCGACATAAACTATGGGGGTGGTGTTACGGTTGACATACCCATAAAACGAAGATTTTCATTTAACCCGGGGTTACTTGTTTCGGTGTATAACATGAAGTTTGAAGACAACCAAAATATTGTTGATCCTGGCGCCGATATGTTAACAACTTTCAGCAATCTGATTGAGGCAGATCCTGAAGTTAAGCCATCGGAGATGAATTTAACCGGGCTGGATATTCCTATTAATTTCCAATATCAGGTTATAAAGCGTAATGCCTCCAATTATTTTGTTGAGCTTGGGTTTTCAAGTTTGCTTTATTTGTCGGAAAACTACTCTTATACTTTTGCTATACTGTCAGACGGACCCAGCCCTTATGGAACAAATGATATAGATAATGCAACTACGGAAGATTTTTCCGGGTCGGAATTGAAGACTTTTGATTTTGCAAAACTGATTAATTTCTCAGTCGGAATGGATTATCGAATAAATAAGACACTCGACATCACTCTGAATCCTTATATTAAATATCCGGTGAGTACGTTGACTTCCGGTGATATTAAATTTGGTTCGGGAGGGTTGAAACTAAAGTTAATGATCAAGCCGGGGAAGTAGGGAGGGAAGAAACCAGGGAAAGTTGGTCTCGCTTTCAGCGAGAGCAGTTGGCAAAAGAAATTACAACAAAGAACTTGGAACCTGTCTCGCCTTCGGCGAGATGAAACCTGAAACTTCAAACCTAAACTCAACCTCCCATCAAACGTATTAACTCATTCACATCAATTTTATTCATACAATCAAAATGCTTTTTTGGGCATTCCTTAAACCCAAGTTTACTGCATGGACGGCACGAAAGACCTTTGATCTCTAAAATGTGGGACATGTTTTCATTTCCTGGCATATAAGGATACATCCCAAATTCCGGGATGGTATTTCCCCACAAACTGATGATCTCTTTTTTGAAAGCTGCTGCAATGTGCATCAGGCCGGTGTCGTTGGTGATGATTTTTTCGGATTGTTTAACCAGCGAAGCAGACTGGTTAATATTGAACCTTCCACAGGCATTAAAAATATTAGGTCCAACCTCTTTTTCAATTCGATCCCCTTTTTCTGCATCTTCAGTCCCACCCAAAAGGACGATAGGTTTATCAGTCTTTCTGCAAACTTCAATGATCTTTTCTTCGGGATAAATTTTGGTGTTGAATTTAGCACCAATCACCCAACCGATATAGCCCATTTGGTGAAATTCAGGCAGAATTTTCCGGTCAACTTCATCACTTTCCGGGATGAAATAGTCGAGACCCTGAAAATCATTTTTAACGCCAAACTTTTCAACTGCTTCGAAGCACCTGTCCACAATGTGCAGATTTGGTAACCGGTTTATTCTCAGCCTGACCAGCATCCATTTTTTGATGTTGATTTTATTGAACGAGGTTGAAGGTTTCCTTAATTTTAGAATAACTCCTTTTGAACGGAAGTTTTTATGCAGGTCAAATACCTGATCGTAGTTCTCTTTCTTTAGATCAGAAATTACTTCATCAATCTTTTCATTGATCGAATAGAGTTTATCAATATAAGGATTTGCTTCGAGCAGTGGCATGTATTGTGTTTTTGTCAGGAAATGGATCTCCGCTCCGTTAAGTTGTTGCTTCATGCATCTCACCACTGGTGTGGTAAGGATTATATCTCCAATGGAGCTGAACCGAATAACCAGAAACTTTTTCAACACAAATTTTTTTCAAAAATATGGTAAATTCGTAAGCCGTCATTTTTGAAAGGTTGGAATGATAGAATGGTAGTCCATAAACTTAACCAATTTAACAAGTTTAGAGCCTGATTAATATTCCATGAAAAATTTAACTTTACCATTTTGCCACTAAGTTACCAGGACACGAAGAAAACACAAAGTGCGGGAAATGAATAATTTCTTAATACAACTCAGTGTTAGGACATTTTTATTACAATGAGAACCACTGAGGATTTCACTGAGGTTCACAGAGAAAATTTGGTTTATTTTAATTTAAAGTTTTGTCTCTGTGCTGCTCTGTGACTTCTCTGTGCAACTCCGTGTTATAAACTTTTTTATTACACTGAGAACTACTGAAGAGTTCGCATGTACGGGAGTGTGCTTTCGTGGATTAATAAATCATGAGTTTAACATTTTTAAACAGTCTCTTAGCAATTTAACAATTTATCATTTTAACAATATAACAATTACTATACTTTTGCACCATGTTTTTGATTGACACGCATACACATTTATACCTCGAAGAATTCGATGCCGACCGCCGGGAGATGGTTGAACGAGCTGTTAAATCAGGAATAACCAAAATGCTGCTTCCTAACATTGACAGTGGTTCGGTGAATGGTATGCTTGAACTATGCAATGCTTTTCCCGAAAATTGCTTTCCGATGATGGGCTTACATCCCACTTCAGTAAAAGATAATTATGAAGATGAATTGAAGATTGTGGATCAATGGCTCGAGAAACAAAAGTTTTATGCCATCGGTGAAACCGGGATTGATCTTTACTGGGATAAAGCACATAATAAAGAACAGGAACTTACTTTCATCCACCAAATCAATCTGGCAAAAAAACATAAACTTCCCATCGTCATCCATTCGCGTGACTCGTTTAATGAACTTTTTACAATTCTTGAAAAACATGCTGCAAAAAATCTTACCGGCATTTTTCATTGCTTTACGGGTAACCTTGATCAGGCAGAAAAGATTATATCCCTGGGATTTTTGTTAGGTATTGGTGGAGTTATTACTTTTAAGAACTCCGGGTTGGATAAAGTAGTGGATGAATTAAATCTTGACCATATAGTACTTGAAACCGATGCTCCTTATCTTTCTCCGGTTCCCTATCGAGGCAAAAGAAACGAAAGCGCCTATATCCGAATCATTGCAGAAAAAATTGCTGAAATAAAAAATTTGAGAATTGAGGATGTTGCGGAAATTACGACTTCTAATGCGCTACGGCTTTTTAAGATTAAGGATTAGATGAATGCAAGACCTTCCATATTGCTACTTTATACCGGTGGAACCATCGGAATGGTAATGGACAAAGCAACGGGAGCATTAAAACCCTATAATTTTAGTAATCTTTATGACCATGTTCCTACGCTAAAGCTTTTTGATTTTAACATTGAATCGTATTGTTTTGATCCCATCGTTGACTCTTCCAATATGAATCCTTTTTACTGGAAGATGATTGTTGATGTGATTCAGGATAAATATGAAAACTATGATGGTTTTGTTGTCCTGCACGGATCCGACACGATGGCATATACGGCATCGGCATTAAGTTTTATGCTTCAGAATTTGAACAAACCGGTTATTCTTACCGGTTCCCAACTTCCACTTGGTATGGTTCGGTCGGATGGCCGTGAAAATTTTATCACTTCGGTTGAAATTGCCGCTGCAAAAGATGACGACACTCCTATGGTTCCTGAAGTATGTATTTATTTTGAAAACAGGCTTTATCGCGGTAACCGCACCCACAAAACCAATGCGGAACATTTCGGGGCTTTCCGTACGCCCAACTATCCGCCTTTGGCAGAAGTAGGAACTACCATTAAGTACAATATCAATGCAATACAAAAGCCCAACTTCAAAAAGCTCAAAGTATACAAAGAACTGGATCAAAATGTTGCTATTCTGAAACTTTTTCCCGGAATAACCAAACAAACCATCCACTCAATGACAGGCATTGAAGGATTAAAAGCCCTTGTGATTGAGACTTACGGCACCGGCAATGCACCAAACGAAGAATGGTTGTTAAAACCGCTTGAAGCAGCAATACAGAAAGGATTGATCGTGCTTAACATAAGCCAGTGTGAATCCGGTTCGGTGATAATGGGGAAATATGAAACGAGTATTCGGTTAAAAGAAATAGGTGTAATAAGTGGTGGAGATATGACCACAGAAGCAGCCGTAACCAAGTTAATGTACCTTCTGGCCAACTTCAGCAGCCGGATTGAAATAAAGCAATATCTTGAAAAATCGTGCGTTGGAGAAATATCTTTGGAATATTAAAAATATTTGATCATAATTTTACAGAATGAATTTTTTTGTACTTTAGCCCGCTAAATTGAGGGTACAAAATGAACCTTGAATATTTATCAGGAGAGATGACCGAGTGGTTTAAGGTGCACGCCTGGAAAGTGTGTGTTTCGAGAGAATCGGAACCGAGGGTTCGAATCCCTCTCTCTCCGCAGGAAATTGGATAACTATAAAATATATAATTAAAATAAATTACGAATCAATAAACATTAATTATGAAAAAAGTAATAGCATTATTGACCATTGCAGGACTGTTGATCCTCGGTTTACAAAATTTAAGCATCGCGCAAACTGGCGCTCAGGGTGATCAATCTGTTCAAAAATCAACCACAGCGACTACTGTCACTAAAAGCGATCAGAAGTCACAATCATTCCACCAGGTTTTAAAACAGAAGTTCATTGACGGAGGTGCAGGCTGGATGGCTCCTATCTTGATTTGTTTAATTATAGGTATGGCTTTATCCATTGAAAGAATTTTATATCTTAATCTCTCGACCACCAACACCATGAAGTTGCTGAACAAAGTTGAAACAGCCCTGGAGTCAAATGGGATTGCTGCGGCAAAAGACATTTGCCGCGACACGCGCGGTCCGGTAGCAAGTATATTTTACCAGGGACTCGACCGGTACAATGAAGGTCTTGATGTTGTTGAAAAATCAATTATTTCTTATGGAGGTGTGCTCATGGCAAGGCTTGAAAAAAACCTTTCATGGATCACTTTATTTATTGCACTGGCTCCCATGCTTGGATTCCTCGGAACGGTTGTTGGGATGGTTTCGGCTTTCGATTCGATTGAAGCAGCTGGTGATATTTCGCCAACCATTGTAGCCGGTGGTATGAAAGTCGCCCTTTTGACAACTGTATTTGGTCTTATTGTTGCCATTATTTTACAGGTTCTTTACAATTATCTTATCACCAAAGTTGAAAGTATTGTTAATTCAATGGAAGATGTTACCATTTCTTTTATTGATCTATTAGTAAAGTTTAAGAATACTAAAAAATAGAAAATTATGAATAACTTCATTGAAATCGGACTTTATATAGCCTATATCTTATTAGCTTTCGCGTTTTTATCTATTATCATTATTCCAATGTATTTTACCTTTTCTAATTTCAAAAAAGCCAAACAAGGGCTGATTGGGATTGGGGCGGTTGCAGTGATCTTTATTTTGGCTTATTTGATTTCACCTGCTGATCAGGGACCAATTTATGAAGCTAAAGAAATTGGACCAAAAGTTTCAAAATTAATAGGAGCAGGTTTATTTACAACCTATTTTGCATTTATTGCAATCGTTCTGATCACTCTGTATGCCGAAATTGGCAAGTTGATTAAATAAATTAAATTTTTGCGATATGGCTAGGAAAATGCCTCAACTCAATACAGGTTCAATGGCGGATATTTCGTTTCTGCTTCTGACCTTCTTTCTTTTGACTTCTTCGATCAATACGGACATGGGGATTACCCGTAAGCTGCCCCCTCCGCTTGATCCCACTGTGGAACCTCCTGAAATTAAGGAACGGAATATCTTTACGGTTCTCGTTAACCAATATAACAAGTTATTGGTCGAAAACAGACCCAGTGATATTTCTTTGCTGAGAATGCAAGCTATTGAGTTTCTGGAAAACCCTTCAAACAGCCCGGATCTACCAGAAAAAGAAATTAAAAATATTCCTTATTTGGGCGAACTTTTTATCGCGAAAAATGCAATCATTTCGTTGAAAAATGATAGGGGAACTTCTTACGATATGTATATGCAGGTGCAGAATGAGCTTACTGCGGCTATCAATGAACTCAGGGATAAATTGTCAATGGATAAGTTTGGTGCAAAATTTTCAGCTTTGACCAATGAGGATTACATTGAAGCCATTAAGAAAGCCTATCCGGTGACCATTTCGGAAGCAGAACCTGAAAATATTGGAGGACAATAATATGGCACGATTTAAGAAAAAAGGATCAAAAGGATTACCTGCTATTAATACAGGTTCGATGTCGGATATCATTTTTATGTTCCTGTTCTTTTTTATGGTAATTACTACGATCAGGGAAACAACCTTAATTGTCAGGGTGCGTGTACCTCAGGTTACCGAAGTACAAAAACTTGAAAAAAAATCACTTGTTAGTTTTATTTACATCGGTGAACCGATCAAGAAAACACTTGGGACTGATTCACGTATTCAATTGAACGACCAGTTTGCCACTATTTCTGACATCCAGGAATTCATCACACGCGAAAGAGAATCAAGAGACGAAGTTGACAGAAAGCTTTTGACAACTTCTATGAAAATTGACAGGGATACCCGAATGGGAATTGTATCGGATGTAAAGCAGGAACTTAGACAAATTGGGGCTTTTAAAATTAACTATTCAGCGGGTAAAGGCAAGGCAAAAAACAACTGATAAACAGGAATGTACTCGTTAATGTTTTAGTTAAAAACAAGCACAAAATATTTTAAAACCCGGAACAATTTAGTTTGTCTCGGGTTTTTTATTGTTTATATCCATCGTTTTGACCAATTGTATTATTAACTGATGCTACGCAAACAGATTTTTATTTGAGTTAATTTGAGATTCCTCATTTCGCTTCGGTTCATTCAGAATGACAGGTTTTGTATATAGATATGGGTGGCCGCTGTGCCACGAGGCCTCGTGGCACAGCGGCCACCCCCAAAAAACCCAATGCCATGTCATTCCGATCCGCCAGCCGGCGGAGAGGAATCTCCTTTTTATAAACTAAATTTATGTTCTTGCGTAACATCAGTTATTAGCTGGAAAAGGTGTTACTCTTTTATTGTATATCACTCCCATTAATATCAATGTAAGGATAAAACTTGCTGAAATTATCCAGGCGTTACCGGTTGCACCAAAAGATTCTATATCCGTCGAAATTAACCCTTTTTGATAAAGGTAAGCTACCACCACAGTGGTTCCGTTAAAAACAAAATGAAGTATGACCGGAACCCAGAGTGAGCCAGTCCACAAGAAAATATAACCAAACAAAACCCCTAAGGCAGTTCGGGGCAGAAATCCAAAAAACTGAAGATGCAAAGCACTGAATAAAATGGATGACAACAGTACAGCAAGATGAGGATTTTTAAGCCAGTCGAACAGGATTCGCAGCACAACCCCCCTGAAAAGGAACTCTTCTCCAACAGCCGCCAGAAAGGCAATGATAAAAAGGTTTATGATCAATCCGCCAACTGTATCAACGTTTAAAAACGCCTGGGTAAGCAGATTGGCATTGTCCTCACTATCCCTCATCCAGGCCTCAATATTTTTCATAAAAGAAGGAAACTGCATTTGCTCATTTATACTTACCATCCAGTTAATCGCCGGTATTGCTGCCATGATTAAAAGAATTGAAATTAATACGGGTATAAATGGCGGCTTTTGTTTAATCATTAGGTAATTTCCAACGTTCCTTTGTTCAAGGTATGCGAAAGCAATTGCCGGTAATACAAAGACACCAATCTGATTGATCACCTGAAAAAACTTCAGAAATTCTATTACCGATGGGTTGGATAAATCACCTATAGCCGTATAATCGCTGATCAGATCAATGCCAAAAAGAGGAATGGCAATTAAAAAGCCAATCGCCATAAGCAAAACCAATGATACGGCAATTAGCAAAAGTAGCGTTCCAAATTTGAACCAAACAGTTTTTTCAGATAATTTCGGAAGTAATTCGATCATGTTGAAGAAGTCATGTTGCAAAAATAAAGATTAATCCTTTCCGCTAAATTTAATACCGAAGTGATTTATGTAATATTCCAAGCTCTTTGAAATAGCTTTTGCATGATGGACTATAACATAAATCCGCTCGGTATTAACCAAAGTAGGAAATTCAAAACCGCCCTTCATGCCAGACTATTTTGAATTTCACTTTGGTATAAGTTGTAACTGATCTTTAATGAGCCAGGATCTACCGAAAATATCTGAGACATCCATACCCTCCTTGAGATGGAAGGTTAATAAACCCAATTGGGCGGCGGCTGCTATGTTTTGAGCAGAATCATCAATAAAAAGTGTTTCATCAGGAACTAGCTTTTCCTGGTTAAGTATTGCTTGAAATGAAGCAGCATCCGGCTTTCGCTTTCCCATCCTGAACGACCAATAGGCATTGTCGAACAAGGATGAAAATTCATAACCAAATTCATTTCTGAATTTTTGGATGTAATAGGTGTAATGGATCACATTTGTATTGCTGAAAAGAAACAATTTATAATTAGGTCGAATTTGCTTCAACAGATGAATTCGGTGACGCGGGTAATCGCCAATTATCCGGTTCCATGTATAATCTAAAACATCATCCTCAACCTCAATTCCAGTCATTTTTCTCACTTCATTCCTGAATTCGAGGGGTAAGATTTCTCCCTTTTCAAATTTTTGGAAAAGTTCGTTTTGAACCGCCTGACTAAAGAGGTAATCGAAGTTATCAATACCGAGATTATGGAAAGCATCTTCCAGATTTTTGTGACTGATGTTTAAAATTACTCCCCCAAAATCGAATATAATATTATGAATTTTAGATTCATTATTTGATTGAACTTTCATCTTCTAAAATTTTATTTCATATTTTTGAAATTCTTATACAAAATAGTACATTTGCAGACCGATTTCCAAAAATATGGAAATTTTTTTAAAAATATTTTTGGGCCTATAGCTCAGTCGGTTAGAGCACCTGACTCATAATCAGGTGGTCCCTGGTTCGAGCCCAGGTGGGCCCACAAATTTTTTTCCCGCGAAAAGCTTGAGTGTTTCGGTTTTGCAAACATCAAATGTAAAGGTAATTGGATATAGCGGGTAAATGATGATGTAGTTTTTAGAATTAGTATTTCAGTTTTTATAACCAAACAACTAAAATTATTATTTTACGGTCAATTTAGGTATTAGAATTTAATGCTAATGACAGGTTCGGGTTTTTTCAATAGCGAGTTTTTATTTATTACTGGAATTGTCTATCTTTTTGTGGTAATTTCAGTTGCAAAAATTGGGTCCGGGAGAACCTGTGGCGGGACAAAGTCATTTTTTATCAGCCTTTTTTTTACACCCATCATTGGATTGATTTATGTATTGAGTTCATCTGAAAAAGACACGCTGAAAATTGTCCATTACCGGTGCCCTTCATGCGGACTCGACTACACCAGTAAGCACAGGTATTGTCCATCATGCGAAAAAGATGGAAAATCAACGCCCCTTGAAAAGATTTCGATGAAAAGTTATTGATATCTTTTCAGCGAGAAGTTTCTTTGCCCTTTAATTTACAAAACAATTCCATATCCATTTTTAAAACAAGTTACTTGATAAACAATCCTTAATATTTATATTTTATTCGATGAATTAATTTAATTTTACACTCCAAAAGATATTTCATTTTTTCAAAATTCCACAAACACCCGAAACATGGACAACCCTATCAAAGTCAGACTTTTTACAACTTGTTTAGCTTATCTGCTGCTTTTTGTTTTATCCTATGAAAAATCTTATAGCCAGGAAAGTATTACGATTGATTCAGGGAAATTTGTGGATTTGCTAAAGCTTACAGCCGCGGGTAACGGATACAGCGATCAGACCATCGTAGTTTTTATTCCCGAAGCAACCACGGGTTTCGACCCACAGTATGACGCCTATAAATTACCCGGAAGCAACTCAGCGCCTCAGCTTTATTCAATAATACCGGGAAGTAACCTTGCCATCAATGCCTTGCCTGAAATACTAATTAATCTAGTGGTTCAACTGGGTTTTAAAGTTGGGGTAAGTACAAATTATTCCATCACTGCCACTGAATTAAATAGTTTTTCACCCGATGTATCCATCTACCTTGATGATACAAAAAACAACGTGCTTACCGATTTGAAAGCCAACCCCGTTTACAGCTTTACGGCAAATCCCAATGATAACATTCAGCGGTTCAAACTTTATTTTAGATATCCGGTTTATCTTAATCTCAAAGTTTTTCTTGAGGGAGGTTTTAGCGGAAATGAAATGAATACAGAACTAAACGCCGGAAACTACCTCCCGCTCAATCAGCCCTTTAATGTTTCTCCCTGGAACTACCCAGGTACAGAATCTGTCGTCGCAATTCCCAATACAGATATTGTGGATTGGGTGCTGATAGAAATCAGGGACGCTATTGATGCTGGCTCCGCCATTCCATCAACAACCATTGGGAAAGCTTGCGGCTTCCTTCTTAAAGACGGCTCAGTCGTTGGTTTAGATGGCAGCAGTAATCTTATTTTCAAAAATACAATTTCGGAAAATATGTATGTTGTAGTTTGGCACCGGAATCATTTGGGTGTTATATCATCAGCATCCCCGGCGGAATTTGATGGCGTCTATTCCTATGATTTTACATCCGGGGCTGATCAGGCTTATGGTGGGATTTCTGCCCAAAAGGAAATTACCCCGGGAATCTTTGCAATGATTGCCGGCGATCTAAACGCTGATGGAATCATTAATGAAACTGATAAATCTTCTATATGGGTGCCACAGACAGGAACTTCAGGTTATCTTATGGGGGATGGAAATATGGACGGGCAGGTAGATAACCAAAGTAAAAATGATCTTTGGTTATTAAACTTAAATGCCGAAAGCCAGATTCCTGAATAAACAATAATAGAAATCATTTCACTTTATTATGTCTTCCCGTTGTTTCAGGGAGTGTCCAAATTAACAAGCCTATTAATTGGGCAAATAAAATTGTTGTCGGAACTCTTCTATTGGCTGTTGCAATAAGGCATAAATCAGTACCCGGAATATTTCAACATCTGTCAAATTGAGTTCATTTTTAATGAAAGCCATTAGGAAATTATATAGAACCAAGATCCTAAAAATCGAAAAACCACCCAACCCACGACATCAGCAGAATGGAATAATGCCTGCGGGTAAGTTTCGTATTTTCATTCAGAAAGGTCAGCATAACACTGACAAACTATAACAAAAATAATAGAGATAATTTTAAACTTGAAAAAATTGGCATCTAAAAAATTTGAGCAATTGGAAATCAAATAAGAAGAATCCGCACTTTAAACTCATTTTTCAGTCAGATAATAAAAAACCCTTTCATTATTTAGCGGGATTGCTTTTCTTTGTTATGATCTTTAATTTTGCTATTTGACCATAAAGAATCATATATTAATCAATGTGGTAATCATTGCCACAATAATTTTGATGAATGGCAGCATAAATGTCATCCGGTGCCAATACATTTTTAACTCTTTGAACATTGAAAATGGTCTGCCCTCTAATGAAGTCAAAGGAATCTTAAAAGACAATGATGGATTTGTGTGGATTGGCACAACAAATGGATTGTGTCGCTTCGATGGAAGTGAAATCCTTACTTTAAGGCATGACGCATCAAACCCCAATTCGATTTGCGATAACGATATTAAAACCATCATTCAGGACCATGAAAACCGACTGTGGGTTGGAACCGGTAGAGGGATCAGTTCATTTATGCCCGGAGAGGCAAAGTACACGCATTACTCCCATAATCCCCAGGACAGTGCAAGCCTTTCGAAGGACAAAATCAAATATCTTTTTGAAGACCGTTTGGGTAACATTATTGCAGGACCTGATGCATTCGGAATTGATATTTTTGACCGGAAAACCGGCAAATTCTCCAGTTATCTCCCATCCTCCCAAATCAAAGCTGAACCCAGCCGGTTCATAAACACCTTAATATGTTATCAGGTTGACCCGGTTGAACCTAATATTATTTGGTTTGGAAGCCAGCTTGGTGTGCTAAAATTCGATATCAATGAAAAATCCTGGCGCCATATTCCTTTGTATAAAGAAAATGCAAACAACCCTTCGTTATTTACTTCAAAAGAAAATGCTATTCGTGATTTATTGGTTGATAATAATGGGAAACTATGGCTGGGTACATGGGGTGGCGGATTGTGCCACCTCGATCCTGTAACCGGGAAATTTGAAATAATCAAGTATGAACCAACCGAACCTATCAACGGATTCCGGAACAACATAAACAAACTGAGGTGGAAAAGTCAAAATGAAATTTGGGTACTGGCCGAACACAAAGGTGTTGCTGTATTCAATATCATGACCGGAAAATTTCGTTTTCTGACAGACCCGGTGAGTGGAGATGTGCTTAATTTTAACCCCTCGAATATCCTCACCGATGAAAACGGGTTTATTTGGATAGCATCTTACTCTTTGGGGCTATATTCTTCATGTTTGGATGCCCACCAATTTAACAAAATAAGTATTCCGCATGATTTAAGAAGTATCGCCCTAAATAGTGAACATGAAGACATCGTTTATTTAACAACACTTTCACCTTATGGTAATTTCATTAAACTGAATATGCAAACGGAGAATTTCAACGAGTTTTCATATAATCCGGTTTTTGATTTGGCTGAAAACTACTTTCCAAAAATTATAAATGGAACAGAAACCACATGGCTCCTCGAATCTTACGACCTCTATCGGTGGGATGAAAAAACACAAAAAATAAAATTTTATAGCGATTTTAAACCGCGCGAATTTCGGAGTCCTCCCAATTCCGATTTCCCGTTTTTCATCAGCGGGTGCGAATCGGCTACAGGTGAGTTGTGGCTGGGCACCAAATTTAACGGTATTTTCAGGCTTGATACAAGAAACAAAGTTTTCAAGAATTATTACTACCCCGATGAAATCGCAGGGAATATTTATTTTCAAAATTTTATCTTCTCTTTATTCCCCGATAGCAAAGGGAGGATATGGTATGGAATGACCGAATTCGGTTATTTTGACCCGGTGTTGGAAAAATTTGTAAACCTTTCCTTTGCCGAAGATTTTCCGGATGCTCCTGTTAAATCTGAAGTTATCAGAGTTATAGCAGAAACTCCCGACGGATATATATGGCTGGGAACGGAAAATAACGGGATTATCGTCATCAAACCGGATAAGCCCTATGCTTTTATTAGCGCATACACCGAAAATAATGGGCTGGCTGGAAATCTGGTCAAAGATATAATTCCAGATAACAACGGCGAAGTTTGGGTATTGACTGACAAAGGATTGAATCAAATAACTCCTTCCTCGGGAACAGTAGTCGTTTATGATGAAAAGTATGGCTTAACCAACCTTTTCAGGTCAACAAAATCAAATGATAACGAAATTTTCATCAGTGCATTGGGCGGAATATATCATTTTTACCCTGACAGTATTGAAAAATTCAATCAGTCCATCACACCTTACCTGAAAACCTTCAAGATTTTTGATAAGGAGGTTGACCTGGGAATCTCAATGAATTCAGGTCAAAAAATCCACCTCAAACACCAGGAAAACTTTTTTTCCATCGAGTACGGTGCAATCAATTTTTTTAATCCCAATGAGACTGAATTCAGTTATACCCTTGAAGGAATGGACGAACAGTGGATTTCAGCAGGGAATCGGAAATATGTGAGCTATACCAATTTGCCCGGAGGAAATTATACTTTCAGGTTAAGGGCGTCAGACGGGAATGATCATTATTCTGAAATTTCTTTGGCCCTTCATATCAAAACCCCTTTTTGGAAAGCCATCTGGTTTTACATCGTCCTGATAATCCTGACACTGGCATTGCTGATCGGGCTATATAAATATCGGCTGAAGCAGATCAGGAAGCAGGAGGAGATAAAATCGGGTTATGATAAAATGATCAACCAGCTTGAGATGAAAGCACTTCGAGCACAAATGAACCCACACTTTTTGTTCAATAGCCTTAACTCCATCCGTTATTATATTCTGAAGGAGGAATTTGAAAATGCTTCGGATTACATCACCAAGTTTTCAAAACTTTTGAGGCTCATCCTGCGAAATTCGCGTCAAAATATGATCACCCTGCAAGAGGAGCTGGAAACGCTTGGTATCTACATCGAATTTGAACAGATGCGGTTCAATAAGAACTTTAGTTTTAAAAAGGATTTGAGTGAAGGCTTAAATCCTGATGATATTTTGATCCAGCCCATGACCCTCCAGCCTTTTATTGAAAATGCAATTTGGCACGGATTGATGCCCAAGGAAGGTGACCGGAAACTTAGCTTATCCATTTCGCGAACCGATGATCTTTTGAATATCATCATAGAAGACAATGGGGTTGGAAGAAAAAAAGCCGCCCTGATAAGGAATGAAAACAATATGAGCGAAACCAAATCGTACGGATTACAAATTACAAAAGAGAGGTTCGCCATATTAAGGAACATCAGGGGAAAGAAGTCAGATTTTAAGATCACTGACCTCTTTGACAATGAAGGAGTTCCATCAGGTACGCGGGTAACCATTTATTACGAGATATAAATTTCACAGTCATGCAGATAAAAGCAGTAATTATTGACGATGAACAACATAGCCTTGAGACCACTGATATTTTGGTAAGAAAATATTGCCCTTGTGTTTTGGTGACAGGATTGGCCGATTCGCCCGAAAAAGGGATTACCCTTATTGATACATTAAAACCCGATTTGGTTTTTCTTGATATTGCCATGCCACGGATGAACGGGTTTGAAATGCTGCAATATCTTCATTTCAAAGAATTCGATATCGTATTTACTACGGCTTTTGATGCTTATGCTATCAAAGCATTCAAAGTAAATGCAATTGACTACCTGCTCAAGCCCATTGAACCGGAAGAACTGATAAAAGCAGTGGATAAAGTTAAAATGAAACTCGAAAAGAACATTCATTTGAACCGCATTGACGAAATTTTGCACAGCGCCGGACTTCCCGGATTTAAAAAGAGCAAACTCGCTCTGCCTGTGGATGGGAAAATAGCCATGATCGAATACGATTCGATACTGTTTTGCGAATCGGATGGCAATTACACCAACATCCATCTTACCCATCAAAAAAAGATCATGGTCAGCCGTACATTGAAGGATGTTGAAAATTCACTACCGCATCCACCATTTCTCCGTATTCATCACTCCTTTGTGGTGAATATCAACCATATCAAAGAATACATCCGTGGCGAAGGCGGGGAAGTACTGTTAAGCAATGGCGAACAGATCAGGGTTTCGCGTAACAAAAAGGATGAATTGCTTGATGCATTGTACTAACAGAAAAATCGCGTTCTTACTTCTTCCCATAATTTCATTTACTAAATAAAATCCGCATCCTATCAGCCTATTGCGGCACTTTACTCAAATCACCTTTTGTATTCTAATACTCCTGAATATTTTAGCACCATGAGGTTAAAATATTCACCATTTAAATGAAATAATCCTATGAAAATTCTTCGTTTATTCCTGTTTGTTTGTATTTTAATGGTTCCTGAATTGATGCAGGGGCAATTGGTCAGAAACGATTATGACAAAAGCTGCGCCGATTACTGGCTCAGCAAAATGAGCGATCCGAATGTGAATTATTTTGCACTGGTTACTGAATTTGATCAGTACTGGGAAGGGAAAACACCTACCAAAAACAGTGGGTATAAGTTATTCAAGCGCTGGCAGAATTCCGTGCTACCCTATGTTAAAACAGATGGATATCTGTATGCTCCGGGATATTTTATGGAAGAGTATAATAAATTTACCCAGCAAAATCCAGGAGAAAACATTGTAGGCAACTGGGATCTGGTCGGACCTACCATCTTTCCGCAACAATACTATTCAAATCAATGTCCGGGAATGGGCAGGATATCAGCACTAGCATTTCACCCCACCAATCCTGATATCCTTTATGCGGGTGCACCTATCGGGGGCCTATGGAAATCAACCAATGGTGGCAATAGTTGGAGCAATCTCAATACCGACAATATAAATACCATGGGTGTATCAGATATTGCCATTGATTATACCGATCCCAACATCATCTACTTCGGTACCGGTGACCGCGATGGTTGGGCAAGCTGGGGACTTGGTGTTTATAAATCCATTGATGGCGGGCTGACCTGGACGCAAAAAAAAGTGGGCATGGGTGATAAGATTGTTTGCAAACTATTGATGTACCCCGACAATCATAATACACTGATTGCAGCAGCCAATGATGGGATCTATGTTACTTCCAATGGCGGCGAAAACTGGTTAAAGGTTTTCACCACTCCCGGACCGGTAAAGGACCTCGTTTTTAAACCAGGAAATCCGTATTACATTTATGCAGCCAGTGGCGGAACCATTTACCGCTCGACCAATTACGGCCTTGTTTGGAATGCAGTTCAAACCACCGAAGCACACCGGATTGTACTTGCTGTAACTCCTGCCGACCCGAATAAACTGTGCGCATTCGCTACCAAAGACTCCAAGTTTCATAGGTATTATCATTCAGATAATTCTGGGGAAAGCTTCATCGAAACCAATTCTACTGGGCTAAGTGCTGAGGGTCAGGGAGGATATAATCTGGATCTTGCCGCCGATCCGAACAATGCAAGTATTTTATATGCCGGAATGATCAACGTATTTAAATCTACCAATGGAGGCACATCCTGGAGCATGATTGCCAATGCCGGACAAATCCATGCCGACCAGCATGTGTTCGAGTTTTCACCCCAGACCGATGACTATCTTTTTATCGGGAATGATGGTGGTGTATATAAAATGTGGGTAGGGGGCGGAAATCATACAGTAACAACAATCAGCAACGGATTGGCGATTTCTCAGGTCTACAGGATGGGCACGGCTGAAAACAATCCCGATTTAATGATTTGTGGTATGCAGGATTGTGGGTCCTATGTAACAAGCAGTAACCCCTGGTTGCATAGGTTTAGCGGTGATGGAATGAACTGTGCCATTGATCCCGACAATGCGTCCATCATGTATGCTTCATCGCAAAACGGGCACATAGGTAGATCAATGGATGGAGGAAACAGTTTTTCTACAATAGCTGCCGAAGGAGCAAACGGAATAACGCAGTCAGGATCCTGGTATTCTGCATTTGTATTGGATCAATTTACTTCCAACATCATGTTTGCCGGGTTTAAGGATGTATGGAGGAGCAATAACGTAAATACATCAAGCCCTTCCAGTGTTTCATGGACAAATATTTCAGCCGGACAACTCAGTGGTAAAGTGATTGATGTTATCGAACAGTCACCCGTTGATGGAAATAGAATCTTTGTTACTGACGAGGGCGGTTCACGCATATTCAAGACAATGAATGCCTATAGTTCATCACCGGTGTGGACGGAGGTCACAAAACCCTATAATCACAGGGTCACATGGATAGAAGCTCACCCAACCGATCCCGACATCGTTTATTTTACGATCACCGATGTGATTTACAAACACAAAATTTCTACAAATTACTGGGAAAATATGACAGGCGGTCTTCCGTGGGTGTCCAAGTTATGTATCGTATACCAAAAAAACAGTAACGAAGGTTTGTATGTCGGAACGGCTACCGGCGTTTTTTACAAGGATGCTGAAATGCCCGATTGGGTGGTTTATAAATCCGATTTACCAACCACAAACGTGTTTGAATTGGAAATAAACTATCATACCGATCCGCCCCAACTCTTTGCTGCAACTTTTGGCAGGGGCATTTGGAAAACCGATATTTACCCCTCTCCCAAGCCTGACCTTTTGGTAACAAGCGGCAGTTCTCAGGTTTCAGGAACCCAGGTCCAGGTGATTGTGGGTTACCAGAACCAATCACAAATTGCCTATACCGATCCGTTTCATATCGGATATTATCTTTCCTTCAATGAATATATCACCAAATACGATATTTTGATTGGCGAACAAAGTAAACCAGCTACAGCCCCAATGATCATTGACCAGGGCAACAGTCAGTTCATTGATCTAGGGCTAATCACGCCCGAAATTACTTCCGGAACATATTATTTTGGCGCATTGCTCGACAACCAGGAAGAACTGAATGAGATCAGTGAGTTAAACAATGCTTACACGGCAACCCAGCAAGTAACAATTCCAAATCCGCCCGACCCTCCTGCCAATGTCCAGGCTTCCGACGGGACTTATTCCGACCGTATTAATATTACATGGACAGCCCCACCAAATGGCCCCTGGCTTTACACCGTTTACAGGAGTACTGAAAACAACTCAGCGACTGCTATCAAAATATCGGGTAATGATTGGTTACAGAATAACTATTATAATGATTATGATGCGCCGCGGGGAATCAATGTTTACTATTGGATCAAGGCTTCGGGCAATAACCTGGGCTTGCGTCCCAGCGGATTCAGCCAATCGAATGATGGTTGGCGCCAACTGACCCCTCCTTCCAATGTGCTGGCTTCCGATGGAATCTATAACAATAAGATAGCCATTACCTGGACACCCCCTGAAAATGCAACCCATTACAGGGTTTACAGAAATACGGTGAATTCTTCAGCTTCAGCAATTAATATAAGTGGGACTTTCTGGATCACCAGCACTTTCTATTATGATCAGACGGCTGTTGCAGGAACCACTTATTATTACTGGGTTAAAGCAGCACGATCTACCTCAGGAACAAGAGCCTCCGATTTTAGTACTGTCAATACCGGCTGGGTGGCTTTTGCTGAGGCACCCACACTTATGGCATCCGACGGAACCTATACCGATTATGTATCCTTGAGCTGGAACAGCATTCCCGGGGCAAATTATTACAAGGCTTTCTGGAGCCTTACCAATGACCCCGAAACCAGTACTGCCTGCACAGGCTGGCAAACCGATACTACCTTCAATTACAATAACCAGATACGCGGAATCATCATGTACTATTGGGTAAAAGCCTCCGCCGATCAGCAGGGTACAGTATCCACAGGTTACAGCCTCGTGGATACGGGCTGGATGAATTATGTCCCTCCTGCCAATGTACAGGCTACAGATGGAACTTTGCTCGAAGCCGTCAACATTACCTGGAGCTATGTGCAGGGTGGATCATACTACCATGTGTACAGAGGATTGAGTGCCAATTTTATATTTGCGCAACCCATCGGTAACTGGTTCTGGGGCAACCATTTTCTCGATACCACGCTGACTCCCGGCAGAAATCACTATTACTGGGTTAAAGTGGCGAATGATACCACTGTTACCATAAGTCAGCCATCTTCCAGCAACTCGGGTTGGGGTTTGATTGATGCGCCCACAGTCTCAGCCACAAAGGGAGTTTATAACAATAAGGTAGAAGTCACCTGGCAAGCTGTTAATGGCGGGAGCGCTTACCGCATTTTCAGAAATGAAGTGGGAAATCCAGATATGGACACACTGACCGACTGGAGCACTTCAACAAGTTATTTCTTCGAAGATTTTACAGCTGTGTTAGGAACCAACTACTTTTATTCTGTAAAGGCAGCTCAGAACATCTACGGTTCAAGGGAAAGTGAAGCAGGAATGGATATTGGCTATGCCAATGAGTGCGGCAATCTTAGAGAAGATGTCGCCTACAGGAACGTTTATTTTCATGGAAGCACCCTCGAACTAACATCAAGGGTTTACAATGAAGGCCCTTTCCCATTTCTTAATCCGGGCCAGATCGCTTTTGCCCTGGAAGATGCTCCTCCATTTGGAAGCCCTAGTTTCATTATTGGTTATGTGGATATTCCATCATTGGATGTAAACGAGTATTACAATGTCAGCTTTTCTGTTGATCTCGACACTATACCCTATGGCCCCGTGCCTTATGGAACGTGGTATGTTTCCTGCTTTATGTCGTGGGACTGGAACAATTGTGAAACCAATTTCAATGATGATTACATTGTTTGGGATGATCAACCTTTCATTTTTACGGATGCCTTGCACGGAACCTACACCATTGGACCAAATACAGGGGATTTTTACGACATTGGCAAAGCATTATTAGCATTGGAAACCCGTGGCATATCCGACCCGGTGACCTTTAATATTGATCCTGGTGTATATATCGAACAACTCAGTTTCCCAGGCATTTCTGGCACAAGTGCCCAGAAAACCATAGTCTTTCAAACGGATCCGGCTTCATCGGATACTTCGGAAATTATTTTCAGCCCGACCCCTACCGAAAATTATACCATTCGGTTTAACAACAGCAACTACATTACTTTCAAAAATTTGAAAATATCAACCACCGGTTTCTCTAATTTCCAGTCTACATACGGAAGGGTTATTGAATTCACTGGTCTTTGCAGTAACATCCATATCTTCAATTGTCTGATTAACGGTTTTACTGATAATTCACATCCCGGAACAGACAATGCTGTAATCCATGGTGATAATTCAAACAGTACTGACATTTACATTGGCAACAACATCATCAGGAATGGCAGCATGGGGATTAATATGTCAGGGATGAACCTGAATTCGGGCTACCTGAGTGCAATTGAAATTGAGTACAATCGCATTGAGGGATTTGCGGAAGATGGTATATCCCTTATCAACATTGACCACCCTGTCATTTCAGGCAATCAGATAACATCACAGGAAAGTACCCTTGCACTGAGTAAGGGTATTTACATGGAGAATACACGTAACGGACTTGATGTTTCGGCCAATCATATTATTATGAAGCCATCAGACCTTGCCGTTTGGGGCATTATGTTAAATAATGTGAACATGCTTGAAAGCAATCCTGGAATTGTGGCAAATAATTTCATTTCGATTCAGGGCAATTTTACCAACAATTATGGACTGTATGTATATAATTGCAAGAAAACCAAAATTTATAATAATAGTTTTCACTTATTTGGCATTCCAGGGGATTTCAGCACATGTATGCTGCTTGATTGCCAAAACAGTGCAATGGATTACGATAATTCAATGATGTGCAATATCCTTTCAAACCAAATAGATGGATTTTGTATTACATACAATGAATATGCTTACAACCATACCCTATTTACTTCTTCCGATTACAATAATTTTAAAACCTCTGGAAACAGCCTGTTTTATTTCAAGAACAGCTATGAGATAGAAACCCTGAATGAGTGGTACGATGAAACCGGTTTCGATGAACATACACTTCTTGTTGATCCAGTTTTTCTTTCAAATACCGACCTTCACTCCAACAGCCCTGAACTGAATGGTATGGGTTATCCATTAGCTGAAGTTATCAGGGATATTGACGGAGAAGGCCGTGATCCAATCCACCCGGATATCGGAGCAGATGAATACACGTATGCACCTTTGTTTTTTAACCTGAGTATAAAAGTTTGGCTTGAAGGACCCTTCTTTGGTTCAGGAATGAATATCGGATTGAGTGCCGGAGGGTTTCTGCCGCTCAGCCAGCCTTACAACGGTTCTCCCTGGAATTATTCAGGAACTGAAACTGTAACATCAATACCTCCCAATGTCGTTGATTGGATTTTGGTTGAAGTTCGGGATGCATCCTCTGCTTCACAAGCTACAACAGGGACCCGCATTGCCCGAAAGGCGGCATTCCTCAAAAAAGACGGAACAATTGTAGGCATGGATGGAACTTCGCTTCTTCAATTCAGCAATTCAATTACTCAACAATTGTTCGTCGTCATCTGGCACCGGAACCATTTGGGTATTCTTTCGGCGATTCCATTGGCAAAAACAGGAGACACCTATACTTATGATTTTACCACCGGAACAACACAAGCGTACGGTGATTCTGACGGATATAAACAATGGGAAGCCGGAGTTGCAGTGATGGTGGCCGGTGATGGAAATGCAGATGGGCATATCCTCTCATCCGATAAAACCAATGTTTGGACACCGCAAGCTGCAAAAAATGGATATTTCTCAGGTGATTTTAACATGGATACACAGGTGAACAACATCGATAAAAACAACTACTGGTGGCCCAACGAGGATGAAGGGTTTAACAGCCAGGTGCCGGAATAACCATTAATTAAGGAAAAGACAGCAATTTACATCTTCGCAATTAATATCCGAATAAGCCCTGCCGATGGCGGGGCTTATTTCTTTTACCAATGAAAATCATTACTTGTAAGTTTAACAGCCTCGTCCTACTCTAAGTCAGGATTTTTGCTTTTAATAACTTCCTGAAGTTTATTTTGACAATTAATCTAAACTTTTGTTAATTTTATGGTCAAATATAACCTTTAAAATATGAACTATAAATTATTGTTGACTTTCGTTTTGCTCATTGTAGCCTCATCAGGCTTTACGCAAGTGATTTCCACTTTCGATATCATTACCGACAACTGGCATTCGGAAGGTGACGGTGATTATTATTGGGAAGCCGGAACAGGTAATCCGGGTGGTTGTTTTCGTGTGGATGATGATGCCACGGGTGACTGGAACAATGCATTTGCTCCGGTAAAATTTCTTGGTAATTGGTCATCAGCGACTACATCGGATTTTGTATCAGCAGATGTATTTGTTCATCAAATAAGCGGCTCTTATGCCGTTGGAACCTATGTTTTTAAAATCAAAGGTCCGGGTGGTGAAGCCACTGCATTTGCGAACATTCAGCCACCTTTGGATGTCTGGAATACTTACACTGCCTATCTGGATCCATCCAATTGGACCATGGTTTCAGGAAACTGGAACCTTTTATTGGAACAGGTGAATGAACTTGTCGTCAGGGTGGAATATATTAACGGTGATGAATATGACAGGATAGACAACATACAGCTTTCATTAACTCCTGTTGTAATCCCTGTCGAACCTGTTATATGCTCCGATTTTGAAACCACAGGTTTCGATGGTTGGTCATTTGGTTTTACCGCTGGAGTAACTAACCAGACAACGGGTGGAAATCCTGGTCACTACATCAGAATTACAGATGGCACGGGTACTTCCACCGCCTATCCTCCACCCAAATACTTAGGCGATTGGAATAGTTTAGACAATCACATTGCTGATATCAGGGTAGATTTAAAAATAACTGACTTTACAGTTGCTCCTACCTTAAGCAGTTATTTTTTAAAAATATCAGGACCCGGCGGTGTTGCACAATTTCCAATGGATAATTCCATTTCTTTAGCGCTCAATCGCTGGAAAACTTTCGTTTTTCCGGTTGATCAGGCTTACTGGACCATGGTTTCAGGTACATGGAACGATCTGATGAACTATGTAAATAATTTCGAAATAGTTGTTGAATACATCAACGGTACTGAAATAGTTTGGCTGGATAATTTCTGTATAACAAATCTGCCGACTGTAGCCAATTTCAGTGCCAATAAACAAATCGAATTTGTCGGTAATCCGATACAATTTAACGATTTATCCATACAGGGACCCACTACCTGGAACTGGGATTTTGGAGATGGCATGAATAGCACCGAACAACATCCTGTTCATACTTATTTAACCAGTGGATTATTTAATGTCGGCCTCGCTGTTAGCAATCATTTCGGATCTGATAATGAAATAAAAACAGGATACATCGAGATTTTACCCAATGACCAGTGTCTGAAATTTCAGGACGATTTTAACGATAATATCATCAATCCGCTTTGGATTACAAAAAATGGCACCTGGTCCGAAGCAAGCGGAAATATAAGGCAGACAACAAACTATTATGTCACCGGAAATTTATTGGGTGGCTGCTTTGCAATGACCGGAAGTTTGATGTGGGAAAATTATATTTTATCGTGCGACATGATGTCATCCGACAACGATCATATCGGACTTGTATTTAATTGGCAGGATGAGCTGAACATGTATATGTTTTACTGGAACCTGGAGGGTAATTATCGCCTGCTTGTCAAATGGGTCAATGGAACCGAAACCATTTTAGCTTCGGATGCTATTGGTTATGCAATGAACACATGGAATCATATCGACATTTACTCGATTAATGGAAAACTTGTTCTCATCATCAATGGAATTCAAATATTCAGTGTAACGGATAACACTTTTACATCAGGAAAGGCTGGATTATTCTGCTCAGGGAACCAATCAAGTTATTGGGACAATTTCAATGTAGAATGTGCCGGGACACCGGTTGAATTAAGTGCTTTACTTGAAGGGCCATTTAATGGTACTGAAATGAGCACTCAACTGAATAATCTAAACATCCTAAGCCTAAACAATCCCTATACAATATCTCCCTGGAACCACACTGGAACCGAAGGGGTGCTTTCATTTACAAATCCGGATGTTGTAGATTGGGTGCTGGTTGATTTCCGGGATGCAATTACAGCCAGCGCAGCTACTCCGGCTACAAGTAAGGCAAAGAAAGCAGCATTGCTCCTGAAAAACGGCAGTATTATTTCACCTTATGGTGGAATGCCTCTTTATTTAAATGAAAACATCAGCAATAACCTGTACATTGCTGTATTTCACCGGAACCATTTAGGCATCATGTCAGCAATCCCGGTCGCATTATCGGGCGGAATGTATGCATACGATTTTACAACCGGATCCGGGCAGGCTTATGGGATCAGTGCACAAAAAAATCTCGGTGGTAGTCAATATGGAATGTATGCCGGTGATTTCAATGCTGATGGTTCCATAAATGCTAACGACAAAACCAATCCCTGGAGCACTGTTGCCGGTAAATTTGGTTACCTTCAGTCTGATGGAGATTTTAATGGGCAGGGAGATAACCAGGATAAAAATGATTTTTGGATTATCAATAATGGTAGATCCAGCCAGGTTCCTCTATAATCCAGTACAAATCTTTCTGCCAAAAAGAGATTTCAGGAATACAACAAGTCCTTTATCACCGTGCTTGAAATTGTCTTCCCAGTAAGCGACTTTGCAACGGTTAAAATTAAAAAAACATAAAGCAATCAATGTTTTTGGTTTCTATTGAGAAAATTTTATTTTTACCAATCTTATAATTCAAACTTGAAATTGGTGAATCATATTGGAACTAAGGCAATAATTGCAATATTTTTATTTTTCTGTTTGCAATCTTTTGCTTTCACTCAAAACAGGGTTGATAGCCTGCTTAAGGAACTGAAACAAACCAAATCCAAATCCTCTATTTATAATCAACTGTCAGAAGCCACACTTGAAGATTCACATGAACTTAGTATGCGCTATGCAAGACAGGCACTGGAAAATGCAGAATCAGAAAAAAACATAAGGGAGAAAGGGGTTGCCCTGTTCAACATTGCAGAAGCGTTCGTTATCGAGTATCAGGCCGATTCAGCGATTTATTTCTACACGCTTGCAATACCTATTTTTAAACAAATAAAAGACGATTACAATACCAGCTATACCTTAAATAATCTTGGATGGATTTCCAATGAATACGGAAATTTCAAGCAGGCAATTGAGTATTATCTTGAATCAACCAACTACCTTGACGATGAAATTCATAAGGATGATCTTGCTCATGTTTATATTAACATTGGTAACAGCCATCACCAACTTGGAAATTATTTTACGGCCATTGAATATTTCAATAATTCAATTTCCATCATTACAACGATTGAAGACAAATCTTCCCTTCCTGTTGCCTGGAATGGCATTGGACTGGCTTACAAATACCTGGCAAACTACGATTCCGCCCTTTATTATTACAGGATGCTTTTGGATTTCGATAAAATCCATGGAACCGAAAGGGGCATTGCTATTGATCACCAAAATATTGGCTCTCTCTACTTCGATTGGCATCAATACGATCTGGCTGAAGAATATTACCGCCATGCATGGCAGATATACAAGGCAAAAGGAACAAAAAATGATGTTTCTATTATTCTCAACAACCTTGGGAAGGTAAGCCAGGCACGCAGGGAATTCAAACAAGCATTGGATTTTTATCAGCAGGCGCTCGCCATTGATCGGGAAACAGGGATTAAAAGCAACATAGCCATCCGGTTCAATAACCTCGGAACTGTATATTTTGAAATGAAACAATACACTGAAGCTGAAAACTATTTTAAAAAATCACTTGCCATAAATGATTCGTTGAGCCAGCAATACAACAAAGGCATGAATTATAAAAATCTTGGCAATGTTTACATGAAGTCAGGCAATTATAAAACTGCAGAAGATGTTCTAAAAAAGGGATTAACAATTGCTTCCGAAACAAGATCAAAAAATCTGACCCTGAGCATCCTTGAATCTTTTGCCGGTTTATATAAGACCCAGGGCAGGTATGAAGAAGCCTATGATTATTTTACAAAATATGCCGCATTAAAAGACAGCCTTTTCAATGAAAACAATCAAAGAGCGCTGGCGGATATGCATGCAAAATATGAAGTTGACAAAAAAGACCAGGAAATCATCCTGCTGAACAAGCAAAAAGAAATCGAAACCATCCGGACAAAAGATTATAAGCGTTATTCTTTCCTTCTTGTAGCCGGTATCATTATCATATCGCTCTTGTCAATCTTTCTTTACAGGCAATATCGCTCCAAAAACAGAGCCTATAAGAAACTGGTATCGCAAAATATGGAACTTCTGAAGCACAATGGTAATACGAATGGCCAATTCCAATACGATGAGGGAAAAATCTCCGGTGAGCCAAGCATCTATTCATTAACAGATACAAAGCAACAGCAACTTTATCAAAATCTGATTGCTTACTTAAAAAAAGAAAAGGCATACCTTCGTGAAGATCTGAACATCACTGATGTGGCAAAAGAACTCGAAACCAATGCCCATTATATTTCCGAAGTGATCAATAAGCAATTCAACAACAATTTCAACAGCCTGATCAATGATTACAGGATAAAAGAAGCCTGCAGACTATTTTCAGATCCGATGAACGATAATCTGACCATAGAAAGCATCGGAAATCAATCGGGGTTTAAATCAAAATCGGTATTCAACAATGCTTTTAAATCCGTGACTGGTCTTACGCCTTCTTTTTACCGGAAAACCGTTTTGAAAAAATGATCCTATTTTTAAGCTAATAAATTCCTCATCCTGAACCTTAAAGAAAAGCATCTAGATTCCTCAATACGTATGGATTCATGAATCCGTACAAATTTTTTTTGGTAAATCTTTTGATGACCTTTAGTTTTACATGCAATATGTTTAGCACCATAGACTTTAAAAATAAAAAAACAATTTTTCGAAATCAAAAAGGGGTTTCAAATTTTGGTTAGCTATCAAACAAGGAAACACGAGGTATCAAAGCAAAAGGTTTATGGTGCAACTTACCCAAAGGCTTTATATCTCTGTTTCCTTTGTCAAAAAATAGTAAATTGAGTGTCTAATTTATAAAACAAATGGTAATGAAAAAACTTTTACTTTATTCCGTATTAATCCTTGTGGGGATTTTATTTTTTAATCAGGCAAAAGCCTATGAAACAAAAAGCGGAAACGTTTCAGGTGAATACTGGCACACCGGCACCTATTATGTTACAGGTGATTTAATCGTAGATGATGGGACAACACTTGAGATCCAGAACGGAACACGGGTGAAATTTGCACCAGGAACACGATTAACAGTTTACGGGACTTTGATCGCTAATGGTAACTCATCATCCAATATATTTTTTACCTCCCGTGATGATAATAATGTTGGTGAGATTATAGCCGGCTCTGATGGCAATCCTAACCCGGGAGACTGGGGATATATCACCATCAATGGCCAGAATGACAATGATGGAATAGCATCGTTCAATTATTGTCATGTAAGGTATGGTGGTTACGGAAGCTATGGAAATGTCTATTTTTATTATGCTGAATCTCCGATATTTTACGAATAGCTCCGCGGCATATAGCAGCAATTACGGTGTCAGGACAAATTCAAGCAATGTCCATTTTGAGGGTAGTGATTTTGCAAGTAACAATAGCCATGGTATTTATGCTTCTTCTGGTGAATTGTACATTGATAACTGCCTGTTTACTGACAATGGCGGTTATGCTGCTTTTCTGAGCAATGTTAATATTCAATCTTACACCGGCAATACAGGAAGCGGCAATACCATCAATGCTTTCGGCATTAGCGGAACAATTGACCAGAACTTCACCCTGGCTCAAAGTATTTGCGGTTTTCCTTATGTCTTGATCGGGGCTACGACACTTAACAACAAACCACATCTTAACCATCCCGGCAGGGGAAGTCATTAAAAACTGGAGTGGATCATTAATGATTTATGGAACCTTAAATGCCATTGGGACTAGTTCTCAGAATATCGTTTTTACTTCTCTGTATGATGATTCCTATGGAGGCGACCTCAACGGAGATGGAGATGCAACTACTCCCGCCAAAGGTAACTGGCAACACATTTATATGTACGGAAGCGGTGCAAATAACCAGGGAATCGGAAACATGGATTATTGTAAAGTGCTGTATGCCGGGGCTTCTTATGGTTATGCGGTTTATTACTCTTATTCCGATGACGGGTACTTTACCAACAGCCTCATCCAGTACAGCGATTATGCAGGTTTACAAGCCGATTACGATACACTGACCGTAACAAATAATTCCTTCCTTAATTGCGATACCTACGGAGTTTATGCGACCGGTGCAACACTGAACCTGGATAATTGCATTTTTAACAATAACGGAAGTCATGGTATCTTTAGCAATAGCGGCGGTGAATTGCAGATCAATAACTGTCAGTTCAACAACAATGCTGGTTATGCTGCCAATCTGAATACTATCAATATTAAAACCTATACAGGCAATACCGGCAGTGGCAATACGATCAATGCTTTCGGCATCAGCGGAACCATTGACCAGAACCTTGCCCTTTCGCAAAGTATTTGCGGTTTTCCTTATGTCTTGATCGGGGCTACGACCTTAACAACAAACCACATCTTAACCATCCCGGCAGGGGAAGTCATTAAAAACTGGAGTGGATCATTAATGATTTATGGAACCTTAAATGCCATTGGGACTAGTTCTCAGAATATCGTTTTTACTTCTCTGTATGATGATTCCTATGGAGGCGACCTCAACGGAGATGGAGATGCAACTACTCCCGCCAAAGGTAACTGGCAACACATTTATATGTACGGAAGCGGTGCAAATAACCAGGGAATCGGAAACATGGATTATTGTAAAGTGCTGTATGCCGGGGCTTCTTATGGTTATGCGGTTTATTACTCTTATTCCGATGACGGGTACTTTACCAACAGCCTCATCCAGTACAGCGATTATGCAGGTTTACAAGCCGATTACGATACACTGACCGTAACAAATAATTCCTTCCTTAATTGCGATACCTACGGAGTTTATGCGACCGGTGCAACACTGAACCTGGATAATTGCATTTTTAACAATAACGGAAGTCATGGTATCTTTAGCAATAGCGGCGGTGAATTGCAGATCAATAACTGTCAGTTCAACAACAATGCTGGTTATGCTGCCAATCTGAATACTATCAATATTAAAACCTATACAGGCAATACCGGCAGTGGCAATACGATCAATGCTTTCGGCATCAGCGGAACCATTGACCAGAACCTTGCCCTTTCGCAAAGTGTTTGCGGGTTTCCTTATGTTTTGATCGGCACTACAACACAAACAGCCAATCACATCCTGACCATCCCGGCAGGGGAAGTCATTAAAAGCTTAAACGGTAGTTTAACGATTAATGGAACATTGAATGCCATCGGCACAGCATCGCAGAACATCATTTTTACTTCCCTCTATGATGACACCCACGGCGGCGACCTGAACGGGGACGGTAATGCCACCTCTCCGGCCAAAGGTAACTGGCAACACATCTACTTTTATGGAAACGGCTCGACTAACCAGGGAATCGGGAACATGGATTATTGTAAGGTACTGTATGCCGGGGCTACCTATGGTTATGCGGTTTATTACTCTTATTCCGATGATGGGTACTTTACCAACAGCCTTATACAGTACAGCGATTATGCAGGATTGAAGGCCGATTACGATACACTGACCGTGACAAACAATTCCTTCCTCAATTGCGATACCTACGGAGTCTATGCAACCGATGCTACGCTGAACCTGGATAATTGCATTTTTAACAATAACGGAAGTCATGGTATCTTAAGCAATAGCGGTGGTGAGTTGCAGATCAATAACTGTCAGTTCAACAACAATGCTGGTTATGCTGCCAATCTGAATACTATCAATATTAAAACCTATACAGGCAATACCGGCAGTGGCAATACGATCAATGCTTTCGGCATCAGCGGAACCATTGACCAGAACCTTGCCCTTTCGCAAAGTGTTTGCGGGTTTCCTTATGTTTTGATCGGCACTACAACACAAACAGCCAATCACATCCTGACCATCCCGGCAGGGGAAGTCATTAAAAGCTTAAACGGTAGTTTAACGATTAATGGAACATTGAATGCCATCGGCACAGCATCGCAGAACATCATTTTTACTTCCCTCTATGATGACACCCACGGCGGCGACCTGAACGGGGACGGTAATGCCACCTCTCCGGCCAAAGGTAACTGGCAACACATTTATATGTACGGAAGCGGTGCAAATAACCAGGGAATCGGAAACATGGATTATTGTAAAGTGCTGTATGCCGGGGCTTCTTATGGTTATGCGGTTTATTACTCTTATTCCGATGACGGGTACTTTACCAACAGCCTCATCCAGTACAGCGATTATGCAGGTTTACAAGCCGATTACGATACACTGACCGTGACAAACAATTCCTTCCTTAATTGCGATACCTACGGAGTTTATGCGACCGGTGCAACACTGAACCTGGATAATTGCATTTTTAACAATAACGGAAGTCATGGTATCTTTAGCAATAGCGGTGGTGAGTTGCAGATCAATAACTGTCAGTTCAACAACAATGCTGGTTATGCTGCCAATCTGAATACTATCAATATTAAAACCTATACAGGCAATACCGGCAGTGGCAATACGATCAATGCTTTCGGCATCAGCGGAACCATTGACCAGAACCTTGCCCTTTCGCAAAGTGTTTGCGGGTTTCCTTATGTTTTGATCGGCACTACAACACAAACAGCCAATCACATCCTGACCATCCCGGCGGGGGAAGTCATTAAAAACTGGAGTGGATCATTAATGATTTATGGAACCTTAAATGCCATTGGGACTAGCTTCTCAGAATATCGTTTTTACTTCTCTGTATGATGATACCTATGGAGGCGACCTCAACGGAGATGGAGATGCAACTACTCCCGCCAAAGGTAACTGGCAACACATTTATATGTACGGAAGCGGTGCAAACAACCAGGGTATCGGTAACATGGATTATTGTAAAGTGCTGTATGCCGGGGCTACGTACGGATATGCTGTTTATTACTCTTATTCCGATGCCGGGTACTTTACCAACAGCCTTATTCAATACAGCGATAATGCAGGGTTACAAGCTGATAACACTACAATGTATGTTAGGGGTAACAACTTCCTTGATAATGATACTTATGGGGTATATATTTCCGGTTCGCTTGTTCCCAATCTCGGAGAAGATAATCTGGCAAATGCAGGGCTAAATACATTTGCCAATAATAACGGAGGAAATTTTCAGCTTTTCAATGGAACTTATCAGGTGATCAATGCATATTACAACGACTGGGGCTATTACACCGAATCAGGAATAGATGCCCATATTTATGATGATGATGAAAATGCCTCTTATGGCGAGGTGATGTTCAATCCCTGGTACGATCCATCCAATCCTCCTTTTGAAGTTAACTTTGGAGCCGATACCCTTTGGGGGGAAGCACCTTTGGCTGTTCAGTTTACCGATTCAACTTTGTTTGCTGCCAACTACTGGGAATGGGATTTTGAAAATGATGGTATCGTAAATACTTATGATCAAAACCCGGAACATATGTATTTTGATGGCGGATTGTATTCTGTAAAACTTAAAGCTTCAAATGGAGTAGCCACAGATTCACTGATTAGAACAGATTATATCAACATTACACCCAACCAGCATTTGCGTTCTTATGCTTTGGGTTTTGACGGGGTGGATGATTTTGTGGAAGTTCCAAATTTCATTTATCCCGATGACCTGACCATTGAAGCCTGGATAAACCCTGTGGATCTATCTTACATACAAGAGATCATTTATTTCATCGGTGACCATAGTGTCCAGTTCAGAATGGATCCTGAAGGTATCATTGTTTTTGGTGAATATAATAACGAAAACTGGAACTACGTAAATTCAGAACCAGGATTGATATATTTAAACCAATGGAACCATTTAGCAGTAACCAAAGCCGGTGACCAGGTCAATCTATTCATAAATGGTGTTCAGGCTGGTTATTCACAATTTGATAACAATCCGCAAATTTCAACAATGTTTTTCGGAACCCGCAGCAATGCTATGGATCGCTGTTTTTCAGGCTCTATTGATGAAGTCAGGATTTGGTCAACAGCCTTATCACAATCTGAAATTCGGGCTAATATGACCAATTACCTTAACGGAAGTGAAACAGACCTATTGGCTTACTACAGGTTAAATGATGTTGCCGGCCAAACCGGATATGACTTTTCAGGCCACGGTTATAGTGCAACGCTTGGGTCAACAGAGGGTACAGATAACAATGATCCGTTATGGATACAAACCAACTGGCCTTATGACACTTATTTATTAGCTGATTTTACTTCTGACCTGATTTACGGAAATGCGCCACTTGATGTTCAGTTTTTTGATTTCTCAATGAATGAACCCGAAACATGGCAATGGGATTTTGATTCCGATGGAAATACTGACTCTTACGACCAGAACCCATTCTGGACATTTGGGTTGCCTGGGGTTTATACAGTTTCTCTGGTAGTTTCAAAAGGAGTTGAAACAGATACGATCGTGAAATATGATTATATATACGTTGATGATCCCATTCCGATGACCATTGCCCAGGCGCGTTTGGAGCCACTGGGAACCATCGTGACCATTGAAGGTATTGTTACATGTGGCAATGAGTACGGGAACCTACATTTTATCCAGGATCAAACTGCGGGAGCAGGAATCTACGGTCCAAATGTTTCTGACCTGCGAATGGGAGATTTACTATTAATCCAGGGAGAAACAACGGAATTCAATGGTTTGTTCGAATTGATCAACACCAGCTATTACCATATCATGTCAAATAATAACCCCATGCCGGAGCCACAACTGGTAAGCATTAGCGGCTTAGGTGAAGATTACGAAGCTGAAGTTGTCAGGATCAATGGCGTAGACTTTCCATATGGCGGGAACAGCTTGTTTGGTGGAACTGATTATGACATTATTGACATTACAGGAACCACTCATTTCAGGTTGCATAATAATTCTAATCTGGTTTTCCAAAGAGCACCGGAAAACACGGTTTCTATTACCGGAATTTGTGTTAACCGTGCGGATGATAATGGGTTTGAATATGGCATTTACCCCAGGGATTATGGCGATTTGATTTACAATGAAATTATTGATTTTGAAAATCAGGCTACCGGGTTTACCAAACGCTATTCATTTGTCAATAGCATGTCTGTTGTAAATGAAAACGTAGTTTGGGCGACAGCCAAAGATGGTAAAAACCAAACGCTTGTAAATGAATTTACCCGGACAACCGATGGTGGAGCTACCTGGCAAAGTGGGATTATAACCAACCATGATGGCCTTCAAACAGGAAGTATTTGCGCTGTGGATGCTAACAATGCCTGGGTATCGTCTTATCGGTATTGGGGTGAAAATCCACAAGGTATTTATCATACTTCCGATGGTGGGGCTACATGGAATCATCAGGCTTCTGCATTATTTGATCAAAGTACGGGAGGATTCCCAAATTCAGTTTATTTCTGGGATGTAAATAACGGGGTTTGTATGGGCGATCCCAGTGGAGGCTACTATGAAGTTTATACAACTGCTGATGGAGGGAACTCATGGGTGCGAGTTGCCCAAAGTAACATTCCTGATCCCATCGCAGATGAATATGGTCAATCAGATTTATTTAGCGTTGTTGGAAACACCATTTGGTTTCCAACAAATAAAGGACGTATTTATAAATCCATTGATATGGGACTTAACTGGACAACCGTTCAATCCCCATTGAATAGTTATTGCATAGTGGAGTTTAAAAATCAAAATGAAGGATTGCTGCTTTCCCAATATAATTGGGAAAGCTATGGGACGATGGATGGAGGTGCTTCATGGAACCAGATTTTCTTTACAGGGGATATACACCCTACTGATCTGGAATACATTCCGGGCACCCTTGGGACTTACGTAAATACGGGCAATAACGGTTCGGATGCAGGTGCAAGCTATACCCTCGATAACGGCCTCACCTGGCAATATTTCCCCGAAACCCATGGAGTTCTATTGTCGGAAACAGATTGGGTAAGTCCAACCACCGGATTTTTTGGGGCTAACAATGTGGATGCAACTGAAGGTGGTATGTGGAAATACAACGGTTTTGGAGTCGGCTATTCCATTGCCTGGGATCCAGCCAATCCCACAGAAAATGACATGATCACCATCACGATTACCAACCCGGCGGCAACGCCCTGGTTGCATTGGGGTGTGAATGATGCGAATTTTATGTGGCAAACACCCGACAATGTTTACTGGCCCGCAGGAAGTATATTTGTTGATCCGGCAATTCAATCACCATTCAACGGTCCTGATGCCAATAATACTTACACCCTGCAAATTGGTCCTTTCAACGATCCTGCTCAAATTGTTGACAGGCTCGCCTTTGTTATTTATTTCGAAAACAACACCTGGGATAACAATAATGGGGCAGATTACCACATCAACATTGAGCATCTTGTGCCCTACCAGGTTACCTGGGAACCTGAATTCCCGACAGAAAACGATGCCATTACAATTACTGCCGGACCTGTTTCGGTAGGTGGCAATTTGCACTGGGGTATTGAAAACAATGGCTGGGGCTGGCAAACGCCCGATATTTCATACTGGCCGGCTGGTTCATTCCTATTTGAAGGAGGCCCTGCCATTCAATCACCATTTACTGGTCCGGATGAAAATGGGATGATCACCATCACACTGCTTCCATTCAACAATCCGGTTCAAACAGTAGATGCTGTTAATTTTGTTCTGAATTTTTATGATGACACCTGGGATAACAACAATGGGAATAATTATTATATTCCCATTTCGCATCCGGCAACGATACAGGTTGATGTTACGGTCTTCCTTGAAGGCCCTTACAATGGAACCGATATGAATACTGACCTGAATGCTATCATCCCGCTCCAGCAAACCTTAACTTTCATAGGGTATGATGGGCCGGAAGAAGTTCCTGAAATCCCCAATACAGATATTGTTGATTGGATTGGCATTGAGTTACGTGATGCAACGGATGTTAATTCTGCTACAGCAGAAACAGCCATTGGCGGAGGGGCATTCTTCCTATTGAAAGACGGAAGCATCGTCGGGCTTGATGGAAGTTCAGTACCTGCATTCGATATACAAATCACCAACCAATTGTTTGTTGTGATATGGCACCGGAATCACCTGCCGGCTATGTCCCAATATTCATTAGCAGAATCAGGTGGGATTTACACCTATGATTTTACAACTTCTGCCGGTCAGGTTTATGGTGATAATCAAAGCGA
Source organism: uncultured Bacteroidales bacterium (assembly GCA_963840975.1). Classification (GTDB taxonomy): domain Bacteria; phylum Bacteroidota; class Bacteroidia; order Bacteroidales; family JAADJA01; genus JAADJA01. The sequence goes on from CAWJBC010000003.1 coordinate 88,360, forward strand.
CCTGGGAAATGGGAAATGGGGAATGATTGGTGGCGATGCCAATGTTGATGGAACCATTAACGAACTTGATGGAACAGAAATCTGGTATCCGCAGACTGGTCAATCTGGTTATTTCCAGGGTGATGCAAATATGGACATGCAGGTTGATAATAAAGATAAGAATGATGTTTGGTTCGGCAATTATGGAAAATTTGAAATGTTGCCTGAATAAACTTCGAACTTGAAATATTGAACTAAATACATCTTCGCAAATCCCGAATATCGGGGATCCCAATGACCCCGTTTTCCTTTATTTTTTGAGGAAAATGGGGTTTTATTTTATCAGGCCCAAATAAGGCAAAATAAATGCTAAATGGAGTATTGGTTGCGAAATCTGGTTGTTGTAACGAATCCTATGGAGAAATGGATTAACGGTGCTTTTAGGTACAATGACATAACCAAATAAGGAAAATCCCGTAACAACATATTGTTCTTTTAATGTTTATCTTATATTTGCAACTTCTCGTTACCTTAAATTTGTCAGTGGTAGTTAAAAGCACATTCTCTTAAAAAATTTTCTATGAAAAAAATTTCACTTTTTCTTTTGTTATTTATCAGCAGTTTTTCTTTTCTCAAAGCAGAAATTGTAAATCCTGAAAGTGCAGCAAAGGCGGCAAAAAATCACTTTTCCAATTATTCGCAAGGTATTGAGTACAGCAGTATTTCATTGGAATTAGCCTTTACAAGGACTGTAAATGGAAATGCTGTTTTTTATGTATTTAATGTAGGCGACAATGAAGGATTTGTGATTGTTTCGGCAGAGGACAATGTTTATCCCATATTAGGTTATGCGTTTAATGGCAGTTATGAAAATCAGAAGAGTTTAATTGCTGCCAATTTTAATTATTGGATGGATAACTATACTGATCAAATTGTTTATGCACGGGATAATTCACTTCAGGCCGATGAAAACATTTCAACATCCTGGAGCAATTTACTGGAAGCCAAACCCATCCCCAAGAATTTTGAGAGTGTAGATCCATTACTAACAACACTATGGGATCAGGGAACTTATTACAATCAACTTTGCCCCGCAGATGCCGGTGGTCCGGGCGGGCATGTTTGGGCGGGTTGTGTCGCAACTGCTATGAGTCAGGTAATGAAATATCATAACTATCCGGCTCAGGGAACAGGATCTCATTCCTATAATTGTGCGGGTTACGGCATACAATCAGCTGACTTTGGTGCTACAACCTACAACTGGTCCGCTATGCCAAACCAGGTAAATTCAAGTAATTTATCAGTGGCAACACTTCTATACCATTTGGGAGTTTCGGTTGATATGCAATACTCACCCAGTGGGTCAGGTGCATTTAGTTCCGATGCCAGGGATGCACTGGTAGAATATTTTGGATACTCTCCGAATGCCCAATTATTGCCAAAAAACAGTTTCCCGATTGAAACATTTACTAGTAAAATCAAAAACGAACTAAACCTGAACAGACCTGTGTACTATAGTGGTTCGGGAAGTGCCGGCGGACATGCTTTTGTTTGTGATGGCTACCAGGGGAACGATTATTTTCATTTCAACTGGGGTTGGAGCGGGTATGCCAACGGATATTTTTATCTGAATAATCTAAATCCGGGAGGGACTCCGTTTAACCAGGGACAGGCTGCAATGTTTTATGTTTATCCCGAAGGATCAGCAACACTTGCCGGGCCGGAAAACTTTACCGGTGAAATAATAAATGATGATGTTTCACTTGCCTGGGATGCCCCGGCCGGGAAAGCTCTGCTTGGCTACAACATCTATCGGAATAATACAATAATAGAATATACCGGCAACACCGAATATATGGACATGAATCCGGTGCAGGGAAGTTATACCTACTATATTTGCGCTGTTTATGATGAAGGGGAATCATTCCCATCCGGATCGGTTTCCATTTTTATTGGTGGCGGCATTACCACAGTGTATGAAGATAACTTTGAAGCATACACCTCAGGAGGACAATTGGCTTGTCAAAATTCAACTGATTGGACAACCTGGAGCAATACTCCCTGTTCAACTGAAGATTGTTATATTTCATCGGTAGTAACCTTCGAAGGTTCAAATGCAGTAATTATACAAGGTGTAAATGATGTGGTAAAATTAATTGATAACTATACTGAAGGATTATATAAGATTAGTTTTCAAATAAATGTTCCGGCAGGCTTCCTTGGCTATTTTAATACATTACAGCTTTTTAACGGAGCAAGCAGCGAGTGGGGAATGCAGGTGTTTTTTAACGAAAATGGGGTAGGCTCCATTGATGGCGGAGGTGAAGGTGCAGCATCTTTTACCTATTCATACGATACCTGGATGTACAATGAGGTAATTATTGACCTGAATAACGACTGGGCAGAATATAAACTTGATGGTAATTCTGTTCATGGATGGCAATGGAGCATTGGATCGTTCGGACAGGGTTCGCTCAACCAGCTTGGAGGAGTTAATTTTTATGCCTGGGCAGGCAAAGGGAAGGGTACCCCAAAATATTATGTTGACGACTTTTTGATTGAAGAATTTGGGGAGCTACAGCTATTGCCGCCATTGAATTTTACTTTAAATGTGGCTTTTGAAAACATTCAATTAACCTGGGATGCACCAGTCGGTAAAGGACTATTAGGATATAATATATATTACTCGTTTAACGGAGGTGATTTTAACTTATTGGCAAATACTTCTGAGACTTCGTATATAATTGAATCTCCCGGAAACGGTCTTCATTCTTATTATTTAAGGGCAGTTTATGATGAGGGGGAATCGGATGCCACAATTATCCAGGAGGTATTGTTAACAGCTACGAATGAGTTTGAATCAGCAAAAGTAAATCTATTTCCAAATCCTGCTGATAATACTGTGTTTCTAAATTCAGATAAACCGATATCTTCGATCAAGCTTTATAACTACAATGGCCAGGTTTTGATACAGAAAGATATAAATGATAATTTCTATCAATTAAATATTTCAGAATTGATTCAAGGCATCTATTTTATAAAGATAGAAACAGGGAATAGGACGATTTCAAGGCAATTCATCAGGAAATAAGCGTTGATTCTCAAACCTTCCCGATTCCAGTTTCTGCTGTGAGAAAACATACGATCTGTGAGGCAGGTTGCAGTTATTTTGAACACAGGAAATATCGTTGATAAGGTTGTAACCTCTTTTTTTCATAAAGATTATACATTGTCCAATAATCTGTATTTGATTATTTGCCAACGGAATCATTTGCCAGTGATGTTGCCAATTGCTTTGACTATTACATAAATCACTTCGGTATCATTGTCTTTTTGAACCCCATAGGAAGATAGATCACATAGAAATCCACACAGATTTGCTGGTATCCGGCTTTATGAAGCCTATTGTGCATTTGCAGTAAAGTAACCTTTTATGATTTTTCGGAGTTGACCTGAAACTTCAAACTTGAGTCCACTCCGAAAAGACAAACAGGTCGTCATTGCGAGGGCGAAGCCCGAAGCAATCTGTTGATTTCCAACAACAAAAGATTGCTTCGCTACGCTTGCAATGACGACAAATTACTTTTCGGAGTGGACTCAAACTTTGAACCTAAACATTACGACATCTTCGCAAATAACCTGCCTGCCATTGCAAAGGAGATAACATCATCTGGCAGGTATACATATTACGACAGCCCATTTTTAATAAAGGAAATTGGACTTTTTTTTATTTTGATTCTTTTGGAAATTTACTTTATCTTAGTAAACTAATATTTCCCTGCAAAATGAGCAAGTTGTTACACAAACCAATTCTGTTGCTTTTAGGATTTAACATCATTGCTTTCGTAGCTTTTTCGCAGGATATGGCGAAAGTTGATTCATTATCAAAATTGATAAAATCAGCTTCTGTTGATTCTGTAAAAGTTAACCTGCTTCAAAAACTTTTTTGGGAATACCGGCGAACAAATACGGAGAAAGCGATGGAATTTGCTGAACAATCACTCCAACTTGCAGAATCCATCAGTTATCTTTCGGGCATCGCAACAGCCACCTACCAGATAGGAATTATCAAAAAAGTACAGAACAATTATGTTGAGGCTACCCAACTGCTGCAAAATGCGATATTGTACTTTCAAAAAGCGCAAGACACCCTCGGAATCATTGGCTGCTACAACGATTTGGGAGACATTTACAACAGGCAGAACAATTATGAAAAAGCCCTTGATTATCTGGAGGAAGCGAGAAAGTTGGTTGTGGCAGTTGGCAACAAAGAAAAATTGTCCCGAATTTATAGTTTGCTTGCAGGAATATATAATTCGCAAAAGCAATATGAAAAAGCCCTCGAATATCATCAAAAATCGCTTGAAATGAACCTGGAATTGGGTTTTAAACTTGGAATGTCGGTTAACTACAACAACATCGGGAATGTTTATCTGGATATGAAACAATTTGCAAGGGCAAAAGAAAACTATCTCAAATCGCTTGAATTGAAATCTGAAATCAATGATGTTGTCGGTATCGCTTCTTCTTACAACAACCTGGGTTTGGTAAGCGCCGGGCAAAAAAACCTTACCGAAGCTATTGATTATCACAACCGTGCCCTTGCCAAATATGTGGAGATGGACGACAAAACTGGAATTGCTATGTGCTTTGTCAATCTCGCCAACGACCACCTTCAGGCTGGTAAACCTGCAAAAGCTGTTGAATTTGCTGACAAAGGGATCGAAATTACAAAGCTATATAATCTTAAAAGGACGCAAACCGAAGCCTTTCTGATTTTATCTGAGGCTTACGCTCAGTTAAGGCATTTTGAAAAGGCTTATGATTATCAAAAACTGTATAAAATATACAGCGACAGCCTTCAGAATCAGGATGTAGTAGGGCAGATCACCAAAATGGAGTCCAAATTTGAAATCGAGAAAAAAGAGAAGGAAATTGCTTTATTAAACGCTGAAAAAGAGAAGCAGGAGTTAAAGATTGAGACACAAAAACTTCAACGAAATATGATGATCGGTTTTACTGCGCTGGTATTGGTGGTTTTGATCTTTTTGTACTGGGGTTACCGGAACAAAAAAAAGTTAAACACAACATTGAACGACCTGAATTTGACAAAGTCGCGCTTCTTCGCCAATATCTCCCATGAATTTCGCACACCGTTGACCCTGCTGCTGGGTCCTCTTGAAAAACTTATGAGCAGCGCAAAAAAAGAAGACAGGGATATGATCGGGATGATGCACCGCAATGCCACCCGGCTATTATTTCTGGATAATCAGTTGTTGGAGATTTCAAAACTCGAATCAGGAAAAATGAAACTGGAAGTTACGAATAGTGACATTACACAGGCGCTGAAAGGAATGGTCATGTCTTTTCAATCGCTTGCCGAGAAGCGCAACATCGAATTTATATTCCGCTTCCCGGATAACAGTATCCAGGCTTTTTTCGATCAAGATAAACTCGAAAAAATAGTGTATAACCTGCTCTCGAATGCTTTCAAATTCACACCGGAAAAGGGAACCGTAAACTTTGAACTTTCAATTATTTTGAATGAAGCTAAACAACTCCTTCCTCAAAAAATTAAAAAAATAAACGGTAAAGTTATTTGCATTACTGTGCACGATACAGGACCAGGTATTGCCAAAGAAAACCTGAATAAAATATTCGACAGGTTTTACCAGGTGGATACAAAACTGAACAGGAACTTTGAAGGAACCGGATTAGGATTAGCCCTTTCAAAAGAATTAGCGGAATTACATCATGGTATATTGCAGGTGGAAAGTGAATCTGAAAAAGGCAGCGTTTTTACGGTTTTTCTGCCAATAGATAAGAATAGCTATTCGCCGGATGAAATCGTTGAACATAGAAATGAGCCTATCGTTTCATACAATTCCGGTTTATTAGAGTCGGGATCGGATGTTTTGCCTATAAAAGGAATGATTCCTACAGAAGAATTTCCGGATCATAAAAATGAAGATAAGGTGCAAATCCTTATCATCGAAGACAATCCTGACATGCGAAGTTATATCCGCGATTGTTTTAACGACCATTATGAAATTTCGGAAGCAGGCAATGGCAAAACCGGATTGGATATGGCAACGAATACAATTCCCGATATTATTGTTTCCGACCTGATGATGCCTGAAATGGACGGATTGGAGCTATGCAAACGGATTAAAACAGATGAACGCACCAGTCACATTCCGGTTATTCTGCTTACTGCGCTGGCATCCGTTGAAGACCGGATCAGGGGGCTGGAAACAGGGGCTGATGACTATCTTGCTAAACCATTTAACAGGCAGGAACTACAAACCCGCACGCAAAACCTGGTAGAGCAGAGGAAAAAGCTGATTGAGCGGTTCAGTAAGTCGGTCAGATTAGAACCTAAGGACATTGCTATTACTTCAGTTGATGAAAAGTTCATCGAAAAATTGATTTCAAAAATTGAAAAAAACATGGCTGATCCTGATCTGAATGTGGATTACCTGATAGAAGAAATCCACCTCAGCCGATCGCAGTTGCACCGAAAACTCAAAGCCCTGACAGGTCAGTCAGCCACCGAATTCATCCGTTTTATCCGCTTAAAGAGAGCCGCTCAACTCCTCGAACAACATCATGGAACCATAGCCGAAACTGTTTATGCTGTTGGCTTTAACAATTTGTCTTATTTCTCAAAGTGTTTTCAAAAACAGTTTGGTGTAACCCCAAAAGACTACAAAGAACAAGGAAGGATCTAATAATATGTCAATTGTTAAACTGCATTATTCACAAATTATAAATTCAGGACTAATGCCCTGTATATATCCCAAGTTTGCTTAACCCCAGACTTTCCCGAAGGTCCAAAGGACTCCTATGGAGGATGACGATGTCAAAGTCTGGGGTTCCAAAGAATCCAGTTATAATTGGCTTTAGCCCTGCATTAAACAGGTCAAATTCTTTATGTCCGATGAAAATGAAATAATAGGCTTGAGATTCTTCACTTCACTTCTTTCTGTTCAGAATGACAAAGTGTTGTATTTTAGGAAGGGGCTTGCAGGCGGCTCCGCCGCCTGCAAGCCCCTTCCCCCAAAACATCTGCAACGTCATTTTCATTCTGAGCGTTCTCGAAGAATCTCTCAATTTAATCTGACAACAGCGATTTAAGTTGCAGTTTGAAGTCCAATTTTACGAATTTTTACAAATACGGAATTAAATTCCGAATTTGTAAAACCTGATTAAAAGCAGAGCATTATCAGCAAAAGTAAAGCAACTGGCTAAAAAATTTCAGGTTATAAGCTTTTCCGATCCAAGGCAAAGCGGTAAAACTAAGTTATACCAAAGTGAAATTCAAAATAGTCTGGCATGAAAGGCGGTTTTGAATTTCCTTCTTCGGTTTATACCGAGCAGATTTATGTTATAGTCCATCATGCAAAAGCCATTTCAAAAAGCCTGGACTATTACATAAATCGGTTGGTGCAAGTGTAGTGCGGGATTTCGGAGCGGTTCACTTTCAAGCCCATAAGTAGCTAATTCGTTTATACATTATTTCATTTTACCGTCAATCCGCCAGACGGCGGACGAATTGGCGGTGTTGTAACAACGAACTGCGGTTGGATTACCCACTGCAACCCGCACTAAATTTGCACTTTGTTAGCTTTTCGTTGTTTATTCTTCAATTTGTTTATCCGCATTTTTTTCCCCAAGTTCTTTTGCGTTTAATGGAGAGATTATTTTTTCCCTGTTGTATTTTCCAATTGTTTTCGGGCTGCATCGGCTACTTTACCGCCCTTACGTGCTACATGTTTATTTTCTGTAAAAGTTTTTGGGGTTTTCTCTTTTGAAATTTCGGTCGTTGATGCTTCGGCTAACATATTCAATACTAACTCTAAATTGGTCATGTTGTCCCGCAAATTCTCTTATTTCAAGTCTTTAAAATACTTGTATTCACGAGTAGTCATTCCCGTCCAAGCTTTCGTTATTTCGTCTGTCAAAATTGCGTAATCTATTCCTTTATTAACACCTCTTGCTTCCCACTCGTCAGTCAATTCCTTTCTGACCTCAATACTTTTTATCCTTTGATTTAATTTACAGAATAACCTTTTTTTAGATAGGTTTCCATTGCCCTGTCAAATGCTTTTTCAGGGTCTTCAGTTTCTTCAATTCTTTCATATCCAACTTTGGCTAACCATAATTTAAAAGGCTCTGCTTTGGGAGATGGGATTGATTGTATTAGCCGCAATATTAGCTCTGTATCAGCAACATCCGTTGCCCTCAATTTGCTGTCTGGAGATTTCATTTTCAACTGTCCGATTTTTTCGGACACTTCACTTCCCACTGATTTTAATTTACTTTTTAAATCAGACCAATATTTTCGAGGTCTTTCGGTACCTGTCAAAACCCCTATAACATCAATAATGGAAAAATACCATTTCTCTACTTTGTTATCCCAAAGAACTCTTACCTTTTGGTCTTGAAATAATTTTATTGCGGTTTCTTTTGTCATATTTTCTGATTATCAATTCCAAAGATAAATAAATACTCTCTTTTCCAGATTTTATTTTAAGTTAGCCCCCCAAATAACTGGACTCGATAAGTGATAAAAAACACTAATTTTTGAGACTTGAAAAGAACATAGATCATTGAACAGAAAATCTAAATTATAAAGAAGCGAAAGCGTTAATGTATTCAGGAAATAGAAGAAACTTGTGATATCTGCTATGACCTGCCATCCCGATTTAATAATCAATCCAGTTTTTCTCCACAACTTTTACAAAACCTGGCATCGTCATCATGCCGGTCGAATTGGCAACTTTTGCAAACCTGTGAGTTTGTTTTGCTTGTTTTAGCCATTTCAACGGTTATTATCCCGGTTGGGACAGCAATAATAGCGTATCCGATGATCATTATTACAGAAGCCAGGGTTTGACCGAGTACTGTTTGGGGCGCAATATCACCATATCCGACAGTGGTAAGCGTAACGATAGCCCAGTAGATACTTTGCGGAATGCTTTTGAACCCATTCTCCTGCCCTTCGATCAGATACATCAATGAACCCATGATTACTACAAGTGTGATCACCACTTCCAGAAAAACGATGATTTTATGCCGGCTGTTTCTCAAAGCAATGGCTAACACCGCCGACGCACCTACATAACGTGCTAACTTAAGCACACGAAACACCCTCAGCAACCTGAACATCCTGATGACTATCAGATATTGAGATCCGGCAAAAATCAGACTAAGATAGGTGGGCAGGATCGCTAATAAATCAATGATTCCGTAAAAACTGAAGATATATTTTGATGGACGCCTGGTCGAAATTATCCTGAGGATATACTCAATCGAAAAAACAATAGTAAAAAACCATTCGGCTTCATAAAGATAACGACCATATTTGTGATTGATGGAAGGAACGCTGTCAATTATAACAACCAAAACACTTAACACAATAAAAATCAGTAAGCCGATATCAAAAGCTTTACCTACAGGGGTTTCGGATTCAAAGATGATCTCATGCATTTTTGAACGCCAATTGGGTAAATGTTTTGCAGATTCAGAATGGTTCATAAAGATGAATTTTTCAACAAAAATCCAAAAATACGAATTACACAGGATTTAATGTGGATGCCCGAAAACTTCAATTCTTACCATGCAACATCTGTGTTAAAGATTGCAACATTTGTGCTTTCGTGTGACCTGGTACGGAATTAATTTTATGGTTTCATTATTTCGAATTGCAGGCTAAATATAAATCAAAAAAACAAGTTATTATGAAAAACTTATTTACTTCATTGTTGCTGATCCTTTTGATATCAGCAAGTGTATTCTGCCAACCGCCCCAAGCCTTTAAATACCAGGCAGTGGTGAGGGATGCTACAGGAGAAATCATATCCAACCAACCGGTTGATATCAGAATCAGTATCAGAAATGGAAGTCCAGGCGGCACCATAGCATACCAGGAAACTTTCCTTGAAACGACAAACCAATTCGGAATGGTTAATCTGAATATCGGAACAGGAACACCGGTAATAGGTACCTTTTCCGGAATAGACTGGAGTTCAGGCGCAAAATTTATGCAAGTTGATAAAAAAGATGGAAGTATCTATAATTTATTGGGCACATCTGAATTATCTTCAGTCCCTTATGCACTTTACACTGCCCGCTCTGCTGATGCATACTGGGGACTGAATGGCTCAAATATCTATTACAACAGTGGGAATATAGGAATTGGAACGAACACCCCAGATACCCGCCTGGCAATTAAAACATCTGCCGCTGGGGATGTATTAAAAATCCTCGACAATACTGATAACACGGTCGCTAAGCTCAGGCACACCGGCAACAATTCCGGCGCTTTGTATTTATACGATGGATCAAATAACAATTCTGTTTTCCTCTATGGATTAGGTACAAGTTTTATCAATGGTGGTAGCCTCGGACTTGGGACAGCCAGTGTATCAAATGCAAAATTACAGATTGAAGGTACCGGCACCTATGATGCCATGGTAAAATTGAACAATACAGGCACAAATGGCGCCAGTTTTTTTATGGGTTCAACCAATGACGCCTGGGGTGGAGGAGTAAATCAAAACCTTTTTGTTATGGGTCATGGAGCACCTGCCAGTGCGAATATTGACCTTACTATTAACAGCCTTGGTTATTTGGGAATTGGGACTACTTCGCCTAATGCACCTTTGCATGTCGAGGATCGTATCCGAATAGGTGAAGACCCCTCATACGGTGCAGTTTATGGTGAATTAATCCATGAAGGTGGTGGGAATGGATTTAAAATTAATGCAAACGCAGGTGGTGGTTGGGCTGACATGCATTTACAAACGGATGGTACTACAAGGGTATTTATTGAAAGTGCTGGAAATGTTGGGATAGGCACCACAACCCTTGCCTCTGGCTATAAACTTTCTGTAGCCGGAAAAGTCGCCTGCGAAGAGGTGTTGGTTGAACTATCGGGATCATGGCCCGATTATGTTTTTGATGAAAAATATAAATTGACCAGCCTCGAAGATCTTGAATCAGAAATTAAGGCTACCAGGCACCTGCCGGGCTTTCCATCAGCAAAGGATGTTGAAGCACATGGAATTCAATTGGGAGACATGCAAAAACGTCTTGTTCAGAAAGTGGAAGAACTGACACTTTATACAATTGAGCAAGAAAAGAAAATCAATGAAATGAAAGTTGAAATTGACCAGATAAGGGAAGCGTTACAAAAACCCGAATCGGATTGATCGCAATTATTGAAGATACAGTTTTAGATTTCACACAAATTTACAAATATGAAAAAGCTAAAAATACTTTTCACGATATTTTTCCTTTCTTCTGGTTTTATTCTCACAGCGCAGTATTCTGCATCAGATATATGGATTAATGCGGAAAGCGATGACTTTGCCACTATACAGCAAAAAGCTGAAACCTATTTTGTCGGACGTGACCTGGGAAGGGGTTCGGGATATAATCAATGGAAACGCTGGGAATACCTGAATGAAAGAAGGCTCACTCCGAATGGAAAAGTTACCAATCACACGTTGTTTAATTGGGAAGAGTATCAACAATACCTTGAGGCACATCCGCAATTCAAAGACCCGGATCCAACGGATGTTACAAATGGGTCATGGGTATTTATGGGCCCCACAAGTTATCAAAATGGTGCAGGCTGGAATCCGGGAATCGGGCGGATCAATTGTATCGCCTTCCATCCAACCAGCTCAAGTACATTTTATGTAGGCGCTCCAGCGGGTGGGATGTGGAAAACAACCAATGATGGAGGTTCCTGGACAAATCTTTGCAATGGATTGCCCAGCATCGGTGTTTCAGGCATAGTTGTCCATCCTACTAACCCTAATAAAATTTATATCCTTACGGGTGATGGAGATGGCGGTAATACAAACAGCATAGGTGTTCTGGTTACCAATGATGGTGGTAATTCGTGGACATCAACCGGACTTACTTTTGACAAACTGGCTGGAAGGAGGGGATATAAACTCAGGATTCACCCAACCAATTCTAACATTCTGTTTGCAGCAACTAGTGGTGGTATTTATAAAACTACAGATGCAGGAGTAAACTGGACGTTAGTGGCTTCGGGGGGGTATTATGATATAGCATTTAAACCGGGCTCTCCTGAAGTCATGTATGCAACCAGGGGTTCAAGATTTTACCGATCATCGAACTCAGGCGATTCCTGGAATCAAATATTTTCTGGTGTTCCCACCAATGCTACACGCATTCAAATCGGAGTTACACCTAATAATCCAGCCTATGTTTACCTGTTATGCGGCCCTGCATTTGGCAATTTTACTTTTGTGGGTGTTTATCGTTCGTACGATAGTGGCTTGAATTTCGAGCAGAAAACAAATTATCCGAATATCATAGGTCCCAGTTCTAATGGTTTAGATAGTCTGCATCAAACCACTTACGACCTGGCTATGGTTGTATCAAGAACTGATTATGCTGATATAATGATTGGAGGTATAAATACCTGGACTTCGAGCGATTATGGATTTTCATGGACAATCACATCCTTCTGGAGTAATCCGCTAAACGCGATTGGTTATACCCATGCCGATATTCATGCCCTGGAGATAAATCCACTAAATAACCACTTGTATTGCGGCAGTGATGGAGGTATTTTTAAAACGACTGATTTTGGGTTAAACTGGACTGACCTTACGGCGGGAATATCCAACACTCAGTTTTATCGTATTGCAGGTTATGAACCTACCCTTAATCTGATCATTGGTGGTACACAGGATAATGGTACAAACAAATGGACGGGATCCAGTTACATGACCCATGTACTTGGCGCAGATGGAATGGATTGTATGATTGATTATACCAATCCAAACATCATGTATTTCTGCGCCCAAAATGGAGGTTTGCACAAATCCATTAACGGCGGGGTCTCTTCTACCGGTATAAAACCAAATGATGATGCAATAGGCTCCTGGGTAACACCCATCATAATGAACCCCTCGAATCCCAATATCATTTATGCCGGTTATAACGATGTTTATAAAAGTACAAATGGCGGTTCCTCATGGTCCAATATGGGCATTGATGGAAGAGGCGCTATGGACATAGCGGCAAGTAATACAAACCGGGTTTATGCCTCGGTTGGATCTGTAATTTATAGAACAGATGATGCCGGTATCTCTTGGTCCAATATTAGTGGTGGCTTGCCTGGAATAGGCATCAGTTTTATTGCCGTAAATCCAAACAACTCCCTTGATGTATTTGTAACCCTGGTTGGATTCAACAGTGGCGAAAAAGTATACCGCAGTACAAACGCAGGTTTAAGCTGGACAAACATCACCGGGTCGTTACCTAACATTATTACGAACTGCATTGCTTATGAAGATACGGAAGGAAATCCCGATGATGCCCTTTATATTGGTACCGATGTGGGTGTCTTTTACAGGAATAACAATTTGGGTGACTGGTTGCCCTTTTCAAACTGGTTGCCAACGGTTCCTGTTTTCGATCTAGAGATAAATGAAACCTTCAATTACGTTTACGCAGGTACTTTTGGAAGGGGGTTGTGGAGGTCACCAACATTTACCAACTGCGATAATAGCTGGACATTAGGAGGAAATGCGCCAGTAGGTTACAGCTATTATCAGGCGAATGATTTCATAACCAGCTACCGTGTTTTTGATCAGGGAATAGGTCAGGAAGGATATTATAAGGCTGGTAACCAAATCACTCTCACGCCGGGTTTCCGGGTTGCCAATGGATCGAAATTCAAAGCCTTTCTAGGGCCTTGCACCGCTGGGATACCGGACAATAGCCTTGAATCTGATGGGGAAACCCAAGTAAAAGTATACAATGAATAGGTAAATTGAAAATCGTACAATTTAATAAACAGGAAATGAAAAGTAGAATAACATTATTTATGACGATGATACTGACGATTGTGTCAACAATTTTTGCTCAGCCCCCCCAGGCCTTCAAATACCAGGTAGTTGTAAGGAATGTTTCAGGAGAACTAATCACCGACCAGCCGGTAAGTTTCAGGATCAGCATCCGGGATGGCAGCCCGGAAGGTACTGTTCTTTATATGGAAACCCATAATACAACGACCAACCCATTCGGTCTGGCAAATTTACTGATTGGTGAAGGTACTCCCACTATTGGTAATTTCAGCACCATTGATTGGGGAGCAGGTGAAAGGTACCTCAAGGTGGAGTGTGATCCTGCCGGAGGGTCTTCCTGGATTTCACTCGGATCTTCACAATTGCAAAGCGTTCCTTATGCTTTATATGCAAAAAACGTTGAGGGATGGATTAAAGCCGGAAATAACTTATTATCAACCGTGAGTGGGAATGTAGGAATTGGCACAACTGCTCCTTCTTACAAACTTGTGGTAGATGGGGAAAGTAATATTGCTATTTACGCTACTAGTGCAAATAGTTATGGAATTTATGGAAAATCAGCAGGATCGGGAACTGCCGGTGTTCTGGGTGAGGGATCTTCAGCCGGCAGCTGGGGATTGTACGGATATAATGCATATGGAGGAGTAGCTGTTCGAGGTTACAGCCCTGGTGGATGGGGTGGATATTTTTATGGTGATCTGTATGTTTCCGGTAATACCGGAATTGGAACTTCAACTCCTGATAACAAATTGGTTATTAAAACATCCGGGGCCGGGGATGTGCTGAAAATTCTAAGCAATACCGACAATACGCTAGCCAAGTTTCGTCACACAAGCAACAATTCCGGTGCTTTATATTTATATGATGGATTAAATAACAATACCGTTTTCTTTTATGGAGACGGGAACAGTTTTATTAACTCCGGCAGTTTGGGATTAGGAACGGCAACTCCTTCCAATGCAAAGCTTCAGATTGAAGGTACTGGAACCTACGATGCCATGCTTCGGTTAAACAACATTGGAACAAATGGTGCCAGTTTTTTTATGGGAAGTACAAATAGTGATTGGGGGGGTGGTGTAAATCAAGACCTTTTTGTGATGGGACATGGCGCCCCTGCCAGTGCTAATATTGATTTAGTGATCAATGAAAGTGGTAAGGTAGGGATTGGGGCGACAAATCCAAGCCAGATGATTGATGTAAATGGTACAGGCCGGTTCAGGTCAGTGACTACGGGAACTGTTCAGAATGCAGTTTACCAAACTTATGACGGTACATTGATTACCGGTAGCTCAGATGTCAGGCTTAAGGAAAATATTGAACCCTTGCAAGGAAGTCTCAAAAAAATTACCCAATTGCAAGGTGTTTCATTCACCTGGAAAGCAGATCCCGGACAGGGTAAGAGCATCGGTTTTATTGCCCAGGAATTTGAAAAGGTTATTCCCGAATTGGTTTTCACTAACCAAACGGATGGCTACAAAGGGATCAATTATGCCGAAGTAAGTGCACTTTTGGTTGAGGCTGTAAAAGAACACCAAAAGATCATTGAAACACTAAAAACAAGAATTGAAGTATTGGAAAAAAATCAAGCTGAAAATAAATAACGATGAAAAAGTGTTTTATAAAAAATAAACAATTAATAAATTTGAATGCTATGAAAACAACAATCTGTATACTATCAATGCTATTTTGGGGGATATTCACATGTGTTTCCCAATCCATCGAAAGAAGTGTGGTTGCCAGTTCCGGCGATTATTTTGAAGGTGCAGGAATTTCACTAAGTTGGACCTTAGGTGAAATTGCGACAGAAACTTACAGCAATGGCAGTATTATTTTAACCCAGGGTTTTCAGCAACCGGACATTACGCTCCGGATTTATGTTGACCTGAAAGCCTTCCTGCAGGGTCCTTTTAACGGAACGGATATGAATTCAACCCTGAATTCACAATTGTTGCTTCCTTTATCGCAACCCTATAACTCTGCGCCCTGGAATTATCAGGGAACCGAAAGCGTTAGCTCAATACCCAACTCCAATGTAGTGGATTGGATTTTAATTGAGCTAAGGGATGCTGCCAACGCCCCTTCTGCTACATCAGCTACAATCATCGCCCGAAAAGCCGCATTTGTTTTAAGGAATGGTTCTGTGGTCGGGTTGGATGGATTCTCAAATCTCCAATTCAACAATTCAATAATTCAACAATTATTTGTTGTTGTATGGCATAGAAACCACCTTGGCATGATGTCAGCCTTTGCATTGACTGAATCCAACGATGTTTATACTTATAATTTTACAACTGCCGTGGGAATGGCGTATCTGAACGGACAGAAAAGCCTGAACGGTACCGTTTATGGCATGTTCGCCGGAGATGCTGATGGCAATAAGGCAATCAATACTACGGACAAACAGTTGTGGACTGGTGATACAGGAAAAAGGGGATACAAAACAACTGACTTCAACCTTAACAGCCAGGTTAACAACCAGGATAAGAATGATTTCTGGTATGGCAATTTAGGTACAACCTCCAAGGTGCCTAACTAAAGAAAATCTCATTTTAATAAAAAAACAAACTATGATAAATTGTTTATTATATCTTAAACCATCCAGATAAGGGGAACACCTGTCTATACGATGAAAGAATGCACTTCGCATTGTAATGAGTTGGAGGCTGTCAGAAAAAGGCAGCCTCTTCTCCTTATCTTAAGGAATCGCTGAAACTTGATTCCTGTTTGGGTACCAGATGTCATCCTTATCCTGGTTCTGGATTTGTCCGTTCAGTTTATAGTCACTACCCAGATAACCTGCCTTACCAGCCTGAATGTTCCAAACACCGGTTTTATCCTGAGACAGCACCTGGTTGTTTCCATCTCCATCACCGCCAACCATTCCAAAATAACTGCCCAGCGCTTTCTGTCCATTATTATACGCCTTACCCAGCGCCGTGGTAAAGTCCCATGAATAGGCACCTTCGCTTTCGGTTAAACCGGCTGAAGACATAATGGCAAGATGATTTCGGTGATAAACCACTATGAACAGGTTATTGTTGATGCTTACTGGAAAACTTAAAGGTTGTAAATCTATTCCAACTAAATTACCATTGCTTAACAGCAATCCTGCTTTTTTACCCACGGAAGTTGCAGCAGTTGCGGTTGCAGCGTTGGCAGCATCACGTGCTTCAACAAGTACCCAGTCCACTACGCTTGCAGGCATTGAGGCAACACTTTCAGTTCCACTATAAAGCCAGACGGGATTCGGATTACCAAAGTAAGGCAATGAAGGATGGAAAGGCTGACTCAAAGGAAGAAGGGTTGTAAGGGAAGTATTCATGGTTGCACCTCCATTATAAGCACCCTCGAGATAGGTTTTAATATTCACAAGTATCCCGCCAGTTCCCTGATCAATAATCGAAACATAATCCACAATAGTATTATATCCTCCGTTATCCTTCGCTTCAAATGCAATCTGATAACTATCAACCGGATCAGGAAGGCTCAGTGTCACCTGAGTCCAAACCGGGACATTCGAGCTGTTGTAATACAGTTCTGTCCAGGGTTCTTCATATCCCAAACGGTAATAAACCTTAAATTCATTGTAGGCACCTAGATTTGCTTCCTGTGCAAACCAGAACGATAAGGTTGGATTTGAAGCACCTGCAATACTAATCTGGGGGCTGACATATTTTGTAATGTCGCCGATGTTTCCAGCGAAGTAGGGGTTTGTAATTCCTTCATATGCTGATAAAATACTTCCGTTATTTCCTGCACCGAAATACCACTGCGTAGTTCCAACTTCTGCAATATTACTCCAAAGATCAACAGTCGGGGAATTATCTTCCCATGTTTCGTAAAATGGCAGATCGTTCACAATAGCTTCTCCAGTACCCGAAAGGGGAACCTGGTGAACAGTTTTTCCTGTAAGGTTATCTGTTATCTGGAGGCTTGCACTTTTACTTCCTATGCTGGTTGGCAGGAAAACCACATTCACCGTTATGGATTGATTCATAGCAAGCGATACAGGATAAGTATTATTATCAGTAAGAATGAACTGGCCTACATCGGTACCTGATTTCTGCACAGAATTAATTTGCAGGATACCGGTTCCATTGTTCCGCATAGTGAAAGTTTGCGGATCAGAGGCTGTTTGCACCGGGTAAGAACCAAAATCTTTTGAAGTTGGAGTGACCATAAATTCCGGACCTGGGGGAAGGTTTTCGAGTTGAAGCCGGATATTGGAAAATCCTGTTACAACATAACCTTCATAGGGAAACTCCGGGTCGAAATCACTATAATCATCTGAATAAGCCAGACCTCTGTTTTCAGTAGTTTCGGTTCCATAAAAATCACCGTCGTCATAGTCGGGCGTGTTTTCGTCTACTGCTATCACAAGGTTATTTACATTATTGTAATTAAACGGATTATCCAATATAATTTCAACCCAACCAGCCACATTCGGTAAAATTACTTCGCCATTAAATACCTCAAGCATTTGCGAAACAGGTATCCAGTCATTTCCGGTGTTAAATCCGGTGTTGGTGGTATGACCCATATAAATTACCCAATCCTTGCTCGACTCAGCAGCCTCTAGTCCAGTCCAGTAGTAATAAATTTTGGAAATCCGTTTGTTGGCAATATTAATTTCGGATTGCAAATAAATGGTTTGCGAATAATTATAGCCATAGTTTGCATTGATTGGTAAATCCAACCAATCTTCTGTTCCCTGACCAATCGGGACGCCATTTACAGGAACAATCGTGAACCTCCAGATCGGGCAATTGACCGCATCACCCAAACTGTTGGTTGGTACGATCTTCCAATAGTAAGTAGTTTCATTATTTAAAACACCAGTAACCTGATGGTTCAGGGATGTTAAAAGTAAGCCATTAATAACATTCGTTGGAGTTGTGGTTCCGTCTCCGTCAGTTCCCAAATAAAGTTTATAACCTGTTGGAATACCACCTGCTATGCCCGGTTGCCACGAAAGCAAGGGCGATGTAAATATCCAGTCATTATCATCTGCTGGTCCAGGATTGGTAGCGGCTATTGGGAGCACCGGAACAATTTGCGGACCGATAACATGGTCAATATAAACATAAGCCTGAAGACCTCCTGTGACATAATAAGCGCCAATTGCAAGGTAGTAATTGCTACCTGCAAGGCTGCTCAGGTCAGTTTCATATCGGGTCCATGTCCCCGGAATAATTGATAGTGCATTCCCTAAATTTGTCCAGTTTACTTTATCGGCAGAATACAAAACCTGTATCAGCTGGTTGGGGGATGAGGCCGTTCCGGAGTAAAATTCAAGCTTATTGCCCGCAGCAATAGAAACTTTTGGCGTGACCAGTTTAACAATTGAGGTGGTAGTGTACCTCCTCGCCGATTGCAGTCCATGGTAATACGAAGTAGCATCTCCATACCATCCATAATCCATACTCCAGCTTACGGGTGGGAAAAATTCATCCTCAAAACTCTGCGCGAGTTGAGTTGATGTAACTGTCAGGAATGACCATACAGGTACATTGGTTGCATCACCCGCAGCGGTATAAGGCACAACTTTCCAGTAATAAGTTGCATTGTTTGCAAGCCCACTCTGCTGATAAGACAGCCCGGTGCCGTTATATATCAGGGTCGAAGGGTTGGGATTGGTCCCGAAATAAACCTTGTAACCCAGTATCGGCTCTGATCCAACAGGTGCTGACCATTTTAGAATTGGATTGATAAAAGTACGGTATCCGTTACCCGGAGATACCAGCGCAGCTGCACCCGGAAGAATCCCCTCAATATAGACTAAATCAATATCAAAACCGGAATATTGTGATGCAGAATAATACTGGTAAAATGCGATCCATATATTCTGTCCGTTATAAGCTGTTAAATCAATGGTATGCTTGGTCCATGCGGTATTGGTGCAATTGAAATCACCGAGTTCCACCGTAAAATTTGAAACCTGATTACCGGTAGTTGATAACATAATCTTATAAGAGTTATTATTGGCAGCATTGCTCACCTTATCCCACCAAACCAATCTTGGATTCATCATGCCGTTGATGGTAAGCGGAGGTGAAATCAGCCAGTCATTACCATTACCACTTCCATCGGCTGTATGAAAATAGGGGGATGGAAAAAGACCATTTTGTTCCCATGTAAATCCATCCACGCCAATTACATGCCAGCCTTCAGGTGCCGCCGGAGAATGACTCCATACACTTTCAAAATTCTGTAAATAAGGGAAATTGGTTATGGGTGCTGAATAGGTAACCGCATTCACATTAGTGGAGGAGGAATAGTAATTAAAAGCATCCACCGACCAGCACCTGTAAAAATGCTGCGACCAGGTTGTCAATCCCGTATGTGCAAAACCGCTTGCAGATCCTTTATATAATACCATTCCTCCCGAAGGAAGCGGATCGCCGACATTATAATTCGTCCCGTTTACAGGATTTCCAATGGATGAAGCACTATGTGTCGCAATAAGAACATCATGATTTGCAGCATTCTTCGTCCAGTTCAGATTAATCTGTGTTTGACCGGGTGGAATGGCTGTCAATCCAGTGATGGGAAGAACCACAGGCG
This sequence comes from uncultured Bacteroidales bacterium, assembly GCA_963840975.1. Taxonomy (GTDB): domain Bacteria; phylum Bacteroidota; class Bacteroidia; order Bacteroidales; family JAADJA01; genus JAADJA01. The sequence continues at coordinate 108,762 of CAWJBC010000003.1, forward strand.
TTGAATTAGCCGTAATACCTAAAGAATAGCTCGCCCCGTCGTATGAAAACGCCTTGTAGTAATATGTAGTTCCGGGTGTAAGCCCGGAATGGTTATAAGGAGAAATCTTGCCGATATAAATCACAGTTCCCCCTGCCAGTGGATTACCTGCAACCGGTGTTTCTGCCGGCGGGGTAAAAGTTCCGCTTGTATTGACCACAATGACGACATTATTGTTGCCGGCATTGGTTGTAAAAGTCAGCTTGTTTGCCTGCGAACTTGCCGGTACTGCGGTAAAAGAAGCAGGATTTAACACGAAAGCTGAAATTCCTGCAAACTCGTCAGCACCTATATCAGGTGAAGACTGACGGGTATTCCCATCGAAATCAGTGGTAATGGCAACGGGGCTTGTGATTGGTTGTCCGGCTCCTTCAGCCAGCGTTGGCACCGTCGTTTGCAGGTGTAAATCATAAGGCTGAGTACTTACATTGACAAACGGTGGATCTTCTGAATGGGAATTGGCTTCCCTGGGCGCTACATGCAACTGGTATTCTGCAAGGGTTTGATAACCGCTGGCAGCATAATAAAGGCAGTTCCATGCACTTGGTGTTCCGGCATAAAGAATATTGTTGTCCGAACCTGTTGCAAAGTTTAACAGACCTGAATTGCTTCTTCTCAGAACGACAGATTCTTCCGGTGCCGGTGCGGGTTGATTCGTTTATCAGAATATTATTCCGCATATCAAGTAAAGCCGTTGTTTCGCTGCCGGAGGCTTGATACACGGCAGTCGTTCCGAAATTGGTTCCGGACGAGGACGCATTGAGGTAAACCGTATTGTAATACAAACCTATACTCGAATTGCTTTGGGTACTCGTTATTGAAATTGCCCTGATGGCATCCGGACTGATAGAAAACGGAGCTTTTAAATCAGAAATGAAATTATTATAAACGTAAACTCCCGTTCCGTATGGAATCAATATGGCATTAAAAAACCCCAGGGTTGAAGTGGTTGATGTTGTGCTTATATTCGTAATCAGGTTTTTATAAATATTACATATTGAATTGCCTGAACCAAGCTTTACTAAATCAATCGTTCCTCCTGTAGAAACATTGTTGATTTCGTTTCCATAAATATTTCTGTTGCCCGAAGTGCCCAGGTCAATTGCTGTGAAGCCTCCCGTTCCGTTGGTGATACCGGCAATGGTGTTGTTATAAACCTGGTGAGTATGCACCGCATTGGAGTATGAAAATATTCCATAAAATGTTGAACTCCCTGATTGACTGATATTCTGGAAACTATTGTCTGAAATGATTTCAGTTCCGGTAGGTGAGCCATTGTTGTAATACAAATAAATTGAGCCGGAGGCGGCTGTGCGAGTGAGTGCCCCGGAAATCGAATTGTTCTGAATATATGAAACTGCAGGGCTTTGCTGAGAGTTTACATTGTTGATCAAATAAAAAGCTCCGATGGTATTTAAGGTTCCTGCAAAATTATTATTTTTGATTGTAATATTTGAGCCTGAATTTGAAGAAGGATCATTTGAAATGAAATAGCAGGCTCCTGTGGAGGCTACACTATTTGAAAATGAAAGAGTATTATTGTTAATTTGAAGTTCTCCGTTGCTCCGGTTCCTGATCCCATAAAGAGCATGGGTTGCGCTCTGCGATGCCAGGGTAATAAGGTTATATTCTGCCGTAAATGCGGATGTGGTTGTGGTTATATTATAAATACCATAGCCAATAGCAGTAAAATCTGCTCCTCCACCGGCTGCATTATTGATCGTGTTGTGGTTTACAACAAAATTGTTCACATTTTCGAGATAAATCCCATAGGCGTCATTGGCCATGTTGCCGGCAAAGTTTTGAATGATATTTCCAGAGCCTAAACCTCCAACGATGAAATTTTTATCCTGCAATCCAACGGGGTCATCCCCTTTAAATAACATGCCTGAAAAAACATTGCCAATGGTATTGCCTGTCAACGTATTGTTTTCATGAATACCTCCGGTTGATTCAAGGGTAATGTTGGAGGCGGAAGAACTGTTGTTGGCGGCACAAATCCCGACCACAAAGCGACTGGTTCCCTTGGTCATGGTAACTGTTGAGTTGGTGATGGAAGAATTTTTACACCCATCCGTAATGGAAGCCTTACGCAAATAATATCCATACTCTATACCCTGCTGGGAGGCTGCAACATCTATGCGATTGAAGGTAACATAATCCGAACCTTCAAAAATTATCACACCGTCACCGTGGTTTCCAATGGTTGAAGTGGTGACTGAGCCTGCATCCGTTCGGGTGACCAGCGGATTGTTACCTGTTCCGCTTTTCTGGAAGATAATTGGACTTGATGAAGTACCCGTAGTGGTTAAAATTACGGGCGTCGTAATGTTTTCTGTGTACCCTGCAGCAACATTGAATGTAACCCCACCTGATCCAATAACACTATTATTCAATTCCGTGACCGCTGCAGCGATGGTAGCATAATTCCCCGGAATGGCTTTTACACCGCTGATCAGGTTACCGATTTTTCTGCTTCCCGTCGGATTGGTTGCTACAGGAATTTTCGGGGTTCCGGATTCGGATGTAATAAACTGTGTGCATTGTGCATCCACAACATTATTGAGTGTTGCAGCCGGTTTGATATCATAAGCCAGCCAAAAGTAATTATTCCCTGATGTCAGCGCTTTTGTCCCGGTGATATTAAAAGTCCCTGTGGGGCTCGACACAGTAGTTCCGAATTGGATGGATGTATTGAAATCAGGGGTTGAAGTATAAAAAACCTTCGCAGCCAAAATATCATTGGTGGCGTTGGTCGAGCCGGTTGTATTGAAAGTTATGGATGTAACGGAATAAGGATTTGAGCTTTTTTGTGTGATCACATTCAGCCGGATGACATCATTGTTCGTGCTGTTGATAGCTGCAATACCGGTATTGGGTTGTTCGGTGGTGGCGGTTGTATACGACATGTTTGTTCCATCCTCCAGCAAAAAGTTGTCAATATCAACATAAAAATCTCCACTAATCCGCGCGCAGTCGAATTTTATTTTCAGGTATTGTCCGCTGAAAGGTCCAAGATTGATGACCTTGTTGATAAAGGCATTGGTTACCGTATGGTTGCTTTGATCAATGGTGTGAACCGAGGTATAGGTAACACCATCGTCAGCCGAAATCAGAATTTCAATTTTTTCGTTGGCCACAAGTACAGTTCCTGTCAAAGGATACCCTACCTCATCAACAATGCGATAATGAAAACTTAAATGGGTTGTTGAGGTGATGGGTCCTAATAACGGGGCAATTCCGGAAGCGAATGAAAGCGAGCTGTACAGGCGTTTACTCAATCCTCTTATGGTTGAGTTTGGGGTTCCGTGTGCAGTTATTATTGACATATCTCCACCCCATCCTGCGGGAAGAGAAGAAGAAGCATTATAGTCCTGAATGTAAGGTATGGTCATGGATGTCCGGGTTTCAGCGGTTAATCCGTTTGAGTAATCCAGCACTCCATCCACCGACCATGCTTTGTAATAATAAACAGTTCCTGCGCTCAGAGCGTTATGGTTGAAACTAATGTTGCTTCCATTATATAAAACAGTTCCGCCACCTGCCATCGGATTTCCGGCAGAATAGGTTGTCCCATTTATAGGAGTGCCAAAAGTATTCGTGGTGTTAAAGGCCACCAGCACATTATTGTTAGCAGCGTTCTTTGCCCAGTTCAGATTGATCTGGCTGGTGCTTATGGCTGTGGAATTTAAATTTACGGGGTTAAACAATGGCTTCCAGCGGTAAGTTAACCCTGATGAAGGCACAGTGGCAGGAGTTGCAGAATTGAAATACATAGTACTGGAACCTGCAGTTCCTGGTGTCGAGTTGATCCAGTTTCCTCCTCCGGAAGCAATTGTCCTGTTGTTGACATTTACCGGATACGTATTATCCGGCCCTCTTAAACCAACTTGTGGATAAGTTGTGTTAGAACCTGGTGTTATGGTTCCGCCATACACTACTTTAACTTCATTGTTAGATGAATTCAATCGTACCTGAAAACTGATCAGTTCTCCGGCGATGGTTTTCCTCCGGACATCTTTCCACTGGATCACGAATTCATTGCCAACCTGCTGGTATCTTATTTCCGGAGTACCGGTTTCGGACTGAATAAGATCCCTCCCAAAAGCTGCTATGGCGCCAAAGTAAGTAGCGGAATTACTAAGAGGCGTATAATTTGTTCCGGATGGAGCCAAACCAAAGGTTACAAAACCATTAACAGTCACATAAATGGAAGTATGCGCCGTTCCATCGAAAACAATTGAAGGAATGGGGATAGCATCTGATATTTCATTGTCAAAAGTACCCGACCAAAGCATCGTTCCTCCCGTGATTTCACTATAGCTAAGGTTTTTTTGCTCAAATGCATACGCATTGACCTGTGCGTTCGATTCCAGGAGCAAAATAAATGTTGAAAGAAAAAAAAGTATTATGCCTTTCATTGAAGTATGTTTTAAAATGATTGAAAATTAAATAGCATGGCACTAAAGTATCCACAAGAAGCCAGTAACAAAAGGTGATTTGAGCAAAGTGCTGCCGTTACATGATAAGGTGCGGGTTTTTTTTAGCAGAAGGAATAATTGGAAAGAACTTCCTGGAGTAGTAACACCCTTTCACATCTTCGCAAATATCCATGTGCCGTCGGTTAATTAATAAGTTGGCTGGCAGAATTCATAATTGCTGATCGTCTCTTAACCAAAAAGCCGATCAGTCTTTTTTATCCCGCTTATCTACTAATCCACTATTTAACAAATATTTAACACATTTTTTTGAATACTTCAAAATTTTTGATATTATCTTTGTATATAAATGAAATGTTAAAATCAACAACAACTAATCTAACTCTTATGAAAACACTTTTTACAATCATTTTCGTGATGGCTGTTTATGGAATAGCCTCTGCAACTGATGTTACAGGAACCATTGCTGCCAATACTACTTGGAATCTCGCTGGAAGCCCGTACATTGTAACTGGTGATATCACCGTTAACAATGGCGTTACTCTCACAGTTGATCCAAATGTTCAGGTAAAATTCAACAGCGGACGCAGGATGACGGTGTTAGGAACATTAAACGCCAACACTGCTACTTTTACCTCCAACCAGGGAGTTCAGGCACCGGGAGATTGGCTATATATTCAGATTGGGAATGCGTCTTTTGCGGGTACAGCTAACCTTTCAAGTTGTTTTATGCGTTACGCCCAACAGTTTTACATTTATAGCGGTACGGCAACACTCACAAGTACCAACATAGAATTCAACTTATACTATGGCATTTATAGCAGCGGAACACTAAACATGACGGGCGGTTTGATAGATATGTTAGGCTACAATACTTCATACGGTCATGGACTTTCTACAACCAGCGGTTCGGTTTCCACCCTGAATAATATGAGCATTATCCGCAGTAAATATGGGATTTATTTTACAACCGGAGCACAGGTAGGGTTGACCAGTTGCAATATCATTAATAATACCTGGCCGGTTTATTATGCCGGGGCTGCAACATTTACTATTGCCGGAACCTGTGATTTCACATCCAATACGGTAAATGCCTTTTATGTAAATCATAACTCACATACCGGAACATGGACTTTGCCCACGGCAACTGTTCCTTATTATTTTTATAATAATTATACAATACCCAATGGTGCTACTATGGTGATTGGTTCACAGGACATTATTAAATTTCGGAATGGAATCGGACTTGATGTGCGCGGCACTTTAACTGCCATTGCAAATGTCGGACAAAATATTTTTTTCACATCCGAACGGGATGATAACTGGGGCGGAGACACCAACAACGATGGGAGCAGCACAGCACCTGCAAGCAGAAATTGGATAGGTGTACGTTTTTACGATGAAAGCAATGATGCGAGTGTAATGCGAAGGTGTCAACTGCGTTATGCCGGATCGGGAAATATTGGAGGAATCAGTTTGTACGATGCAGGACCTACTATTGATCTTTGCGAGTTGCAACAGAACTATTTCGGCGCCTATTTTCAGAATGTTTCTAATCCTACATTCACCAACAATACCATCGGGTCGAGTGAACTCACGCCCATTGCAATGTCATTCGAAGCTAACCCCACCTTTACCAATAATGTATTGTCATTTTCGGACAATCAGTACGATGCCATCGGCCTTTTGGGCGGAACATTGACTGCAAATGCCAATATCATCAAACGCAACTTCACAACGGTCAACAACATTACTTATGTAATGCTTGCCGGAATAACCGTGCCCGCTGGAAGAATACTTACTATCCAGCCGGGAATCGTTATTAAATCGCCCACACAAACCTACAGGATAATAGTTGAAGGAAAACTTGTGGCAGATGCAACCGGCGCAGAATGGATCACACTTACATCAGTAAAGGATGATAATTTTGGAAATCCCGGAGATACTAACAAAGACGGAACAATAACCACCCCTGCACTTGGAGATATGGGTGCCATCATTTTTGCAAATGGTTACGACCCTACATCCATTATGGACTACGTACGCATGAAATATGCCACTGCTTGGAACTATTATTATCCTAATGGCGGTCAAAATCATTATATTTATGCAAGCGCTGTGGCCACAATTAATGCAACCGTACCATCGCCGGCAGGACCCACGATTTCAAATTGCGAATTCAGGGAGCTTACCTATGGAATTTGCAGTTACCAGGCATCAAACCCGATTATTTCAAACAATGCTATGATCAATATTACCGGAACGCCATTTGCCATTGCGGCTTCCTCAAACGCTACGTTTATTGGAAATACATTTACCAATGTCGGAATGAATGCATTAGGATTAATTGGAAACAATGTGGTTGTTAACGGAACCATTACCAAAAGAAATGTAGCCGGCTATAACAATATTACTTACGTATTATTGGAGGATATTACTGTGGTAAATGGTACCAACTTAGATATTGCAGCCGGGGTGGTAATTAAATCATTAAATAAAAGATGGTACATTGATGGCGGATTCAAGTGCAACGGCACCCTCGCTGAACATGTTGTGATGACCTCCCTTTATGATGATAATGCCGGAAATCCAATGGACACTAATGGTGATGGGAATGCAACAACGCCAGCCCGCAGTAACTGGTACAATGTACAATTCAGAGATACAAGTAATGACCTTTACTGCGCCTTTACTTACACAGATTTGAAGTACGGGGGTTCGAGCGGAGTATTATATACACTAAATGCCTCCCCTGTCATTAATACAACACTGATTGACCAATCCGATTATGGGTTGTGGATAGATGGGAATTCAGCACCTTCATTCAACACTGTTACAATACAAAATTGTTTGTATGACCCGATTGCAATGTCACTTACTTCTAATCCAACCTTTACAAATATTACATTCAGCGCCAATGGCTCAAATGGCATTAAGATCATCGAAGGAACGCTTTCTTCCAATGCCACCCTTGTAAAACGTAATGTCGCCGGATATACAAACATTCCTTATATTGTTGGAAATTTAACTGTTGCTTCCGGCGCGGTATTAACACTTGAACAGGGAATCATCATCAAATTCAGGTATGCCGGATTTACCGGAATTTCGGTTCAGGGTGGACTGAACGCAACCGGAATTGTCAGCCAGAAAATAATCTTTACCTCTTTCAAAGACGATTCTTCGGGAGGCGACACCAACAATGATGGGAACGCCACTATACCTGCAAATTCTGATTGGTACGGCCTGATTTTTTATCCCGAATCCATTGATGCAAGCAATAAATTAATTTATTGTGAAGTAAGGTATACCGGGGGAGGATATTATGCACCTTTTGGAACGGATACTTATCATGGCGCTGTAAGGATTAAAGATGCTTATGCCCAGATTGATAATTCTGTATTTCAGCAGGGAAGCGGAACTGCTTTGGGAATTTATGGATCAGCAAATCCGGCAATAACCAACTGCCAGATGTATAATTATACTTACACTCCTGTATATATGGCAATGTTCTCAAATCCAACTTTTACCAACATTACTGTAACAGGTTTTGGCTTTTTAGCAATAGGCATTCAATCAGAAACTTATTCCCAAACAGCCACTATTCCACAAAGAAGTTTCGGAGGCTATACCAATATCACCTATTTATTAAATGGATTTACAATAAATTCGGGAACCACAATTACTGTGCCTGCCGGAACTGTTTTCAAAACACAATCTACCGAAGGTATAGTAATTAATGGAAAATTAACGGTTTCGGGGACTTTGGGAAGTAAAGTCGTATTTACCGATTATCGTGATGATGGATATGGCAATCCAGCAGATACCCAACAAAACGGGTCAGCGACCTCACCCACCACCGGTGGACCTTACATCCAGTTTAACGATGTAAGCGATGATGCGAGCACCATTAATTACGCTATCATGCGTTATACCACCGATGCCATACGTTTGAACAGCGCCTCACCTTCTATTACTAACTGTACATTCAATTATTTGAATTATGGAATTACCAATTCGGGAGTTTGTACACCCGTTATTAATAATAACACCTTCGACAATCTTTACTATTCACCCATGAGTATTTCGCTAGTTTCTTACCCGGCATCAACAACCGGCAATATAATTTCTGGAACAACTTACAAATGTATTCGTGTGAATGACGAAACCCTTACACAAGACGTTACCCTGCCAAAAAGAGCTTTTGGCGGTGTGGTTAATATTCCGTATTTTTTCAGTAATTACACAATTGGAACAGGGGTTACACTGACAATAGCACCTGGTGTTGTATGTAAGTTCTGGAACTATGGAAGCATGACTGTGAACAATGGATTGATCGCGGAAGGAACTGCCACAAATGCTGGAAACATTGTCTTTACAAGTATTTATGACGACTTCCATGGGGGTGATTCAAATTCTGACGGAACAGCTACACCTGCCAGTTACTATCCGTGGCAGGGGATAATAATTAATGATGTTTCCCTTGACCTGCAAACCCGTTTTGCAAACTGTATTTTCCGTTATGCAAACTATACCAGTAATTCAGCAGGTGTCAGGACAATAAGTGCAAGCCCTTCTATTCTGAATTGCTCTTTTAGTAATAATTATAACGGAGTATATGCATCAGCCGCATCCAATCCGCTTATCAACAATTGTGATTTCTATAACATCACCTCTATGGCTGTAAATAATGTAAACCAGTCTTTTGTTATTAATGCTGAAAACTGCTGGTGGGGAAGCAATACAGGACCTACTCATTCAGGAAATCCAGGCGGAACAGGTGAACCGGTTACCAATTCTGTTGATTACCTTCCATTTGGAACAAGCGGGGTAATTAATCCACTGATGGGAGATGTCAGTTTGAACGGCATCCTTCAGGCTTATGATGCATCCCTGGTTTTGCAGCATGTTTTGGTGCCATTCTTAAATGCCAAGCAACAGGTTGTTGCAGATGTTAGCGGTGCAGCCGGAATTACTGCCCTTGACGCATCTCTTATCCTTCAATATGTTGTTGGGCTGATTAATTACTTCCCTGCGGAATTGCTTAGTCCATTACCTGCATATACTTCAGCTGCGGAATTGGTAATAGGAAATCAAACGGTATCGGCAGGTGAAGAATTTGAACTTCCATTGCAAATGACCAATGTTGACGGAGTATTTGCCGGACAGGTAACATTGAATTACGATCCGGAATATCTTGAAGTCATTGAGATCATTAACCAGATGGCTGGGATGACTTTGCTGTCGGACATTGATGACGCAAAAGGTATCATCCGCATTTCATTTGCAGGAATTGAAGCCTTGAATTACGATCTTACCATCGCCGGTATCCATTTTAAGGTCAAAGACGATACTCCATCTGTAACCGTTCCGATAGAAGGTACGTTTTTCATGGCGAATGAATCCAACCTGACTGCAAATATTACAAATGGAAGTGTTATCATCAATGGTATTGCTACCGGCTTTGAAGATAATATAACAGTTGATAAAAATATGCTGGCTTGTTACCCGAATCCGGTTACGGATGAACTTACAATTGACTACACAGTAGAAAACGAAGGTGACAATGTGTTCATCACCGTTTATGATCTATTCGGACAAACAGTAGCTGAAATTGTGAATGGCAAACATGCCGCAGAATCTTACAAAATCATCTGGAATTGCAATAGTCGCAATGGGGCAGACTTACCAAACGGAACTTACTTCATAAGGATGGTTGCAGGCAAGAAAACCGGTGTTCAAAAAATTCAGATTGTAAAATAAGGTTGATAAATGAGTCCTATCAAAATAATAAAATCAGCGCGTCATTGCGAGTCACTCAATAGCGGGACCGATCAATCTGTTAATCAGAAATCAAAAACAGATTGCTTCGGTCGTGCCTCCCTCGCAATGACAGATCGCAATTACTATTAATCCTTAAAACTTACAATCATGAAAAAGATCAAATATATTTTATTGTTCAGCCTGGTTCTGACCGGATTCATTGTCCGGTCGCAAACCATCCAAATGCGCATTCCTGCACTGACGTCCGTTGTCGGAAATTCGATTGATGTTCCTGTTTATGTTGACAATTCGTTGACAGGCTTAAATGTGGTGTCTTTCCAATTGAGGATAACTTACACCAGCGCTTATTTAAGCTATACTTCAACAATCATAGCCGGTACGATGGTTTCCGGCTGGGGAAATCCAACAGTTAATAGTTCAACACCCGGAACGTTAATATTTGCCCATGCAGGAACAACACCCTTAACAGGGACCGGAATTTTGTTTTACATACGCTTTCAATCCATAGCTTCCGGTACAGCTTCCGTTGCGTTTAATGGCGGAACCGCATCCAATTTCTTCAATGAAGGGATACCGGTGATGACCTTTGTAAATGGAAGTATAACAATAAACCCTGCTCCTTTTATTACGGTTTCACCCAATACTGCTTTGCTTTCAGTTGGTGAAACCCAGCAGTTTACTGTAAGCGGGGGAGCAGCGCCCTACACCTGGAGCGTAACCAATCCGGCTGTGGCAACCATCAGTACAACGGGATTATTGACGGCAACAGCTGCCGGTTTTACCAGGGTGAACGTTCAGGATAACGGAGGAATCATTGACCAAACCGACAGTGACATTGAGATAAGGGCAATGAAACTTACTTTGCCAACCACCAGTGCGCTGCAGGGAACTATGGTTGAAATTCCAATAACCACAACAGCGCTTAACGGTTTGGGTATTATTGGCGGGAATATCAAAATATCCTTCAATCAGAACATCCTTACCCCAGTCGGATACAATACAACAGGAACCCTTCTCAGCGGATATTCAAATATTGTTTTGAATACCAGTGTGCCGGGTAGTGTGACGATGGCTTTTGCAGGAACCACCGCCCTCACAGGATCCGGAACATTGGTTTATCTGCAATTCAATGTGTCATCTTTAAACACCGGAGGCTCATCCCTGAATTTTACTGAAGCTATATTCAACGAAACCATTTTGGCAAAAACCGTGAATGGTTATTTCTCTACCATTAATTTTTCAACCATCACTGTAACGCCGAATACAGCAACGCTGGTTTATCCTGCTACACAACAGTTTACAGCCTCGGGAGGAATAGCTCCATATTCATGGACTTCTTCGGACAATACCGTTGCAACAATCAATGCAACAGGATTACTGACGGTCCTGAAAAGCGGTGTGATACAGGTAACCGCCACCGATAATGTGGGCGCTACCGGGTCGAGCGGGAGCATTACGGTTTATGATACATGGGTAACAATACCAGCCTCAACTGCGCAGGTAAACACTACTTATGATTTACCGGTAATGATGTCGAACCTTCCACCCGGACAATCGGTGTTTTCAATTCAAGGAACCATAAGTTATAAAATTCCTGAATTGACTGCGATTGATATTGTCACCACCGGAACCATGTCGAATGGTTGGAGTGCAGTCAAAATTGTTTCGGGTAATCAAATCACATTTGCCCTGGCAGGAACCACCAGTTTCAATAGTGCAGGCGTTATGTTTAAAATTCAGTTTCAGTTAAACCCCGACCTGACACCCGGAGAAGTGGCTTACGTTAACATCAACAACATCATGCTGAATGAGGGGATTCCGCTGCCGAGAACAGCAAATGGCAGCATCACAGGCGCTACCGGCATTGTTCTGAATCTGAATGCCTACCTCGAAGGTCCTTTTAACGGAACCAACATGAATACGAATCTTAATTCCGGCAGTTTGCTTCCGCTGGCGCAACCTTACAACATGGCTCCCTGGAGTTACACAGGTACGGAGAGCGTTGCAGTCATCCCGAATGCAAACGTTGTAGATTGGGTATTGGTTGAACTCAGGGATGCGGTAAGTGCCGCTTCAGCAACTGTCGGGACGCGTATAGCGCGGCAGGCTGGGTTCGTCCTTAACGATGGTTCAATAACAGCAATGGACGGAGTGAGCGACCTGATCTTCAATGTCACGATTACCAATAATCTTTTTGCCATTGTTTGGCATAAGAACCATCTGGGCATCATGTCGGCAACGGCGCTTACACTGGTAGGAGGAATTTATTCGTATGACTATACAACCGGTATTGGAAAAGTGTATGGCGGAGGCAATGGGCATAAACAGCTTGTTGTTGGTAAATGGGGAATGTATTCAGGTGATGGTGATGCCAGCAATACAATCAATAACACCGACAAAACAGCAGTCTGGACATCCAATGTTGGGAAAAAAGGCTATCTGAATGCTGACTTCAACCGAAACGGACAGGTGAACAACCCCGATAAGAATGACTACTGGCTACCGAATTTGAATAAGGTTTGTCAGGTACCATAGTCAACCAATCTTTATGGATTGCTAAATCTGAAAATTTAAACCGGCTTTTCAACATTGAAAGGCTGGTTTTATTTTTTATTGAAGCTATATCATTTCAGCCCTGCTCTTTCGGATTTTAGGGAATGCCAGCAGCGCAGGCTAATCCGAAAGCAAGTAAATAAGGATTTGAAATCCTCGGAACATTCACGTCCGGATTATCTAATACTCATGCTTTCACACAAATCTGGACGAGCAGTCATTCCTTGCTCTTTCGGACTCCCTGCTCTTTCGGATTTTAGGGAATGCCAGCAACGCAGGCTAATCCGAAAGCAAGTAAATCAGGATTTGAAATCCTCGGAACATTCACGTCCGGATTATCTAACACTCATGCTTTCACACAAATCCGGACGAGCACAAATATACCATTATTTGAAATCATTGAAATATTCACTTCCGGATTGCTTTTAATAAAATTAATTTGCAAAACATTTTTGTATAAAACAATTTTGTATTATACAAATATGTTTTATACATTTGCGACAAAATATAAACGATGGAAGCACCATTTATTTTCGGCAAATTAGCTGAAGGGAAAAATTTCATTAACCGGGATAAGGACCTGGAAAATCTTAAACTCAATTTTAAAAGCAGGATCAATACCATACTCATATCGCCCCGGCGATGGGGAAAATCCTCATTGGTCAACCAGGCTGCAGAGCAGCTTAAAACCGAATCTCCGGAACTGCATTTCTGTTTTATTGATCTGTTCAACATTCGAAGTGAGGAAGAGTTTTATGAAGACTTTGCAACCAAACTAATCAAGGTAACTTCGACCAAATGGGAAGAATGGATTAAAAATGGAAAAAAGTTCTTTTCGAGCCTGATCCCGCGGTTTAACATGGGTTTGGATCCGATTCATGATTTCAAAATTACCTTCGACTGGAAAGAACTGAAAAAATCGCAGGAAGAAATATTGGAATTACCAAAGCGTATTTCAACCGCAAAAAAAATAAGGATAGTAGTTTGTATTGATGAATTTCAAAATATTACCCATTTTGACCAATCGTTGGCTTTTCAAAAAAAGTTGAGATCAATTTGGCAAAAACATCAGGAGGTTGCTTATTGTTTGTATGGCAGTAAAAGACACATGCTGGCTGAAATTTTTGAAAATAAATCCATGCCGTTTTACAAATTCGGGGAAACCCGGTTTCTGAACAAAATTCCTGAGCCGTATTGGATTGAATATATCATGCAGCAGTTTTCTGCAACCGGAAAGTCCCTTACAAAAGATTTATCAAAGCAAATAGCAGCCCTCATGGAGAATCATCCTTATTTCGTCCAGTTGTTTGCCAAAAATGTTTGGCAGAACACCCAAAAGAAGTGCAGTGCAGAAATAATTACATTTACCCTTCATGAATTGCTGATTCAAAACACACTCATGTTTCAACGGGAACTGGACAACCTCACCAACAAACAAATCAATTTCTTGAAAGCCCTGGCGGAAGGTGTAACAAAATTTTCTTCAAAAGAAACCTTAACTACTTACGACCTTGGATCACAGGGAAATATCACCCGTATTAAATCTTCACTTGAGAACAGCGAAATCATTGACCTGTGGGGAGACAAAATTGAATTTATTGACCCTCTTTTCAGGTTATGGTTTATTGAAATTTATCTGGGTAATAAAAAATAGCAATTTCAAACAATGGCTATATCCTCTGCTCTTTCGAATCTTGGGGATTGCTTGCAGCACCGGCTAATCCGAAAGCCAATACAAAAGGATTTGAAATCCCTAAAACAGTCACGTCAGGATTTCTTCACACGCGCACAACGCTGCTCTTTCGGATTTTAGGGATTGCTGTTAGCGCAGGCTAATCCGAAAGCAAATACCTCTGCTCTTTCGGATTTTAGGGATGGCTTGCAGCGCAGGCTAATCCGAAAGCAAGTAATCCTGGATTTGAAATCCTTGAAACCCTGCTCTTTCGGATTTTAGGGAATGCCAGCAACGCAGGCTAATCCGAAAGCAAATATACCTGGATTTGAAATCCTTGAAACATTCACGTCAGGGTTTCTTCACACACGCACAACCGCATAAACGCTGCTCTTTCGGATTTTAGGGATGGCCATTAGCGTCTGCTAATCCGAAAGCAAATACCCTGGGGTTAAATCCTTGAAATATTCGGATTCCTCAAAACATGCCCAACATGACTAAGAAACAAAACCCCTAAAACTGAGTATAACGACAGACCTCTTCGCGAATAATATCCAAATCAAAAAGCCCCGAAATTGTATAACGGGGCTTTTTGAATTATCTTCCTGCTGAAAGTTGTTATTTTAGTTCACTATCAACTTTTTAATCTCACTATTTTTATCACCACTGATCAATTGATACAGATAAGTTCCGGAGTTTAAGCCTGAAAGATCTAATTCCAACTGACTGCTTCCAACCGGTACATTTTGTTCCATCACAGTTTTGCCATTAATATCGAGTAGCTGAAAGACTGCATCTGATTCCATTTCCTCAATTGTAATGTAAGTCAAGCCCTGTGCAGGATTCGGAAAGTTTTGTCCCAACTTCAAATCCTTCATGATATTGTTAAACTCAACAGATGAAATGACTCCATCGAACCAATCCCTGGTAACAGCAATAATTTGATTTTTTACATCTGCATCTCCTATCATTTCAAGACCAATCCCAAAATATATCATTTTATAGTTACCATTGTCAGCTTTCACTACCGCAGCTTTTGTTTGGGCCGCATCATAATAGAATACATTTACGGCTCCGTCAAGTGCAGATATAACTTCAGGATACATATTGCCACCAAAAACATCCACTACCGCAGATTGAGGAATGGCGCCATAAATATCATCATCCTCATTTGCTCTCAACTGGTTATTTGTGGAGCTTCCATCGTCAATATAATCAGAAAATAGATAGTCTTCATAAAAAACCGTTGCTTCGGGTGAGCCATGAGATCCTGCGGCTCCGCTCATAAAATCCCAGCCAATATCCTGACCACCGATTAAAAAGTTACCCCCATTATCCATAAAGGTTTCGGCAGCAGCAATTTGATCAAGGGTCAAGGCAGGAAATGTCCATGAAACATTATAGTAAACATTGTTTACATCACCAAAAACATCGGCATTCATTCCACTAACAAAAAGATCAGCCGGGGCGGCAGTATAACTGGTGCATCCCGATGCTTCAAGTCCGTCAGTATAAACATGTTCAAACTCGACGGCTTCCGGGCCGCTCGTTCCGGTAACAACCATGTCGGTAATTCCTGAAATCAATGAGAATTTGCAACTTTTAACTGGAGCGTTTGGGTTCGATTCTGATTCCATTTTCATGGTATACTGTGCAAGTCTGCCAGTACTTCCGGGAGTTATTTCAATGATTATGTTTACAGGCGTATCTTCTATCAAGGCTATGGTTGTTGTTCCTGAATATGTATTTCCGTCAATTGTAAAAACGGCATTCCAATCTGCTGGAGCATTTTCGGATTCGAGAGTAAAAATAAAGTTTTCAGTTCCAACTAAATTACTCCTGGTTTCAAGATTGAAGCTGGTTGTTTCGCCCGATGTTCCGGCACTAATATTAAAATCGTCCGTAACAAGTACATTTCCGATAAATAAATTTGTACCGTCAATAGCTGAAACAACATCACCCGAAAGAATTTCCTGATGCGTTTCTGTAACATATACTGCAATATCGCAATCTTCGATAACAACGGGGATGTTATTGAAGTTTTCAGGGACTGTATAAGTATATGTTCTTTCAATAAATGATCCGGCTGTTGTTGGTGTAACTTCTTCGCCCCACTGACCGGTAATCAAATCCCTTAACATGTGCATGTGTTCGTAGTTATTGCCAGCACCGCCGCCGGTCTGTGGACCGAATATATGGCTTTGAATAAGGGCTACATTAATGAAGTTTGACGACTGCACGGCATCAGAAGTATAAAATAGTTCAACGTGAATTGTTAATTCATGTGTTACATTGTCATACTCTGTTTCTATCCCAACATTTACCGGCGAAGTTTCCTGCATAATGGCATTTGCCGAAGAAGTCCAGTCACCTCGTCCCATACCGGTTGAACTACCAATAAATACATGACGGTTTACGGTTCCACTGGGATATCCGGTAAGGTTGGTTTGGTTTGCCAGGGCATCGCCCCATGGTGTCCGGTAATCAGGTTCTCCGGTTCCGGGAACTGCAAATGATCCCTGATGAACGGCAATAATTACTGCACGTCCCGGATTGTTTTCCAATAATGCCGCTGCAATTGCATGCCCATCGGGGCAATAGGTACAATGAATGCCGGTATATTCTTCCAAAACTGCATTTTTTAGCTGTGGATCAGTGGATACAAGTGTCTGGGAATTAACCCCGCTCAATGCCAACAACATCAGGATTGATAGAAAGATTTTCAGTTTCATTTTTTCAAAATTTTAAAGTGATTATGAATATAAACTTATCAGACATTAAAACTAAAAATAAGGTTGTCCAGTCATTATTCCGGGTATTTTATTACAAAAGAATCTGAGTGCTTTCCTGATTTTTGGGATGGTCTGTAGTGCCGGCTAATCCGAAAGGCAATACAAAAGGATTTAGTTTTTTAATTGATTCAAGTGGATAATCAACATCAATTAAGATGGGCAACTGTTGACGATGATAAGGTGTAACGGCTAATTGTATTGCGCATTTAAAGCTCATAAATTTGATGAACTTTATCTTTTAAAGTTTGTTACATTTAACTAAATGAATATCTTTGCTCCTCATGTTTAATTTTTTACTCATAAAACGATTGTTTAGCTTATGAAAGCATCAACCATACTTATATCTGCCTTATTTATCATACTTGCCGTCCCAATTCACGGACAGGGAATCCTGATTGATCATAATTGTACCGATTTAAGTCAAATACCTGGTGAAGTCATTGATGATGTGCAGGAAAATATCAGGTTTCACTATGCTCATACATCTCATGGCGAACAACTGCTTTGTGGACTTGATCAGCTAAATATTTCAAATAACCTTTATAGTGTAGCCATTGGCGGTGACATATATGATCCGTTTGACCCGCCCTTTTTACCGAATGTTTCCGGAGCGCTCTGCATTTACAATGGTAATGACGGCTATAAATACATCGTTCCGGAAGGTTACTGGCGGGAGCCGGGTATTGATTATACAATTTCAACCCTCAGCAGCAATCCCACGATTAATGTTTCAGGGTGGATGTGGTGTACCCAGCTTGATACCATTTCAGCCGCTGGAGTTGAGGAATATTTTGATGCTATGGCTGACTTCGAACTGCAGTTTCCGAATGTGACCTTCATTTATTTCACCGGTAATGCACAGTCAGGTGGAATTTTTGATCCTGAAACCGGGCTTAACAGGCATCAGAGATGCGACCAAATAAGGCAATATTGCGCTGATAACAATAAAATACTTTTTGACTTTGAAGATATTGATTGCTGGTACAATGGCGAGATGAATTATTATGTTTATAACAACGATACGATACCCATGGAGCATAGCGCTTATAGCGGAGATGAATGCGGTCATGTCAATGGTTTGTCCGCCATCCAAAAAGGAAATGCAGTGTGGTGGATGATGGCAAGATTAAGAGGATGGCAGCCCGGCACACGGTCACTCAATATCAAAGCATTCATGGAAGGAAACTTCAATGGTACCGAAATGAACACCGACCTCAATCTTCAGGGATTTCTTCCATTGAACCAACCCTTTAATATTCCGCCGTTAAATTATTCGGGCAGTGAGTCCGTAGCTGCTATTCCGGGCAATAATGTCGTTGACTGGGTACTTCTTGAGGTAAGGGATGCAGCCACCGTTCAATCAGCAACAGCCAATACTGTTGTAATACGCAAAGCAGCATTTATTCTGAATGATGGGAAAATTGTTGACCTTGACGGATTTTCTCCCGTTCCGTTTACCGGTTCAATTAATCAGGGACTTTTTATCGTTCTTCGCCAAAGAAATCACCTGGGAATCATTTCCTCTCTCCCACTAACAGAAAGCAACAATGAATACCAATATGACTTTACCGATGGTTCCGGAAAAGCTAATGGTTTAAACAGCCAGAAACAGATTGCTCCCGGAGTTTGGGGTATGTTAAGCGGCGATGGAAATATGGATGGAATTATCAATAATGCTGACAAGTCGGCGTACTGGAGTCCTTACTCAGGTGCAAAAGGATATCGTTCGGGCGACTTTAACCTGAATGGGAATATTGACAACAGGGATAAAAACCAAACCTGGATCAGCAATTTTAACAAAACATCATACATTCCTTGAGCAGTATTGCATACATTTTCCTTTAAACTATGAGTCCACTCCGAAAAGTAATTTTTTGCCACTAAAGCACAAAAGCACTAAATTTCACTAAAATTAGTTTATTGATTTTCCGTCTTTTGTGGGTTTTCGTGATTTAGAGTTTTCGTGGCATTCTCCCTTTTTTGGCTTTTCGGAGTGGACTCAACTATTATTTCCTGTCAGGAAAATTAAATCATTTTCTTACTTTTGTTGAGTGAATGAAACCTTATGGCTTCCTCAACAAGATTTGCATTAGTCCTTAGTCTGATTATTTCATTTTCAGGAATGAAAACGCAGGCGGCAACATCCGCTTCGTCAATTGATAGTCTGCTGACCGGATACAACAACGCTGAACATGATACAACGCGGATCAGTCTCCTCTTTAGTATGGGCAACCTTTTCCTTGAAGGTCCTTCCGACTCTCTGATCCATTATTATCAAAAAGCACTTCACATCATTGAGGATTTTTATAAGCAACCGGAAGAGGTTTTAAAGCGGGCAGATGAAAAAGTAATTGCCGCTTTTCAACATTTTCATTTCAGGGCGCTAAATGAGATTGGAATTGAAAAATTTTTCCAGGGGCAATACACCGAATCCCTCGAATATGCTCACAAAGCGCTGAATATTGCCGAATCAATGGGAGATAAGGGATTGATCTCGGAATGTTGCGGAGCCATCGGAATCGTATATAAAAACCAGGGAAAATACCTTGAAGCAATGCCTTATTACGAAAAAGCTTTGCAAATGGCGATTGAATTGAAAGACACAGCCTGGATAGCAGGCTGTTATACGAATGCCGGCAATGTTTACCGGCGGATAGGAAATTACCGTAAAGCACTGGAATACCATCTGAAAGCCCTTGACGTGTTTGAAAAAACCCATGAAAAAAGGAGGATAGCTATCGGGTTAATGAATATTGGCAACATTTATGAAGACCAAAAAGATTACAATCTGGCGCTGGAATACCATAGCAGGTCGCTTCAGCTCTCGTATGAAACAAATGACTTTAAAAGAATTGCCGAATGCCTGATAAACATCGGGAATATATATTCCAACCGGGGTAACTATACACTAGCCCGCGAATATTATGAAAATTCATTAAAAATACATATTGAACAAGGGTTCGGACATACCCTGTGCGATTGCTATAAATACATCGGTCTTACCTATGAAAAGGAAGGAGAACTAATTAAATCTGTTGAATTTTATAATAAATCGCTCGTCCTTGCCAAAAAGGAAGAAGACATGTCGAACCTTTCTGAAATATTGGGTTACCTATCCAATGTATTCATCCGGCAAAAAGAATTTAGAAAAGGTTTTGAGTATGCAAAAAACAGCCTTGACATAGCCCTCAACAACAGGGATCTGCAAAATATCAAAAACGCATATCTGTATTTGTCGGAAGCTGAGAAAGGAATGGACAATACCGCATCTGCACTCAGTTATTTTAAACAATATTCTGCCATAAAAGACAGCCTGTTCAGCAATGATAAATACCGGGCAATAAAGGAGATTGAGGCGAAATATGAACTGGAAAAAAAAGAGCAGCAAGTTGCTCTGCTCACAGAGAAAAATCATGTTCAAATGCTGACCCTGAGCCGAAGAACCCGACTGATCTTCACTTCGATGGGGATAATTTTATTGCTTGTATTAATCGGATATATCTTGATCCGCATCAGCAGGCTGAAAGCCAAACATCATTCAGTAGAGCTTGAACAGAAACTATTGCGGTCGCAAATGAATCCGCACTTTATCTTTAATTCCCTGATGGCTATTCAAAGCTACATTTACAAAAACGATCCTGTTCAGGCAGGTGATTTTCTTGCAAAATTCGCCGACCTCATCAGGATGACGCTCGAAAATTCAAGGGTTGAGTTCGTTCTATTGGAAAATGAAATTAAAATGTTGAATATTTATCTTGAATTGCAGGCGTTGCGTTTCAATGATAAATTCGGACACTCCATTGAGATTGAAAGCGGAATTGATCCTGCAGTTGTAAAAGTTCCGCCCATGTTAGCCCAACCCTTCATTGAAAATGCTATTGAACACGGATTGAGATACAAAACCGAGGGCGGTTGCATTGCGATCAATTATTATATGAACGGCGAAAATTTATTATTCACAGTTGAAGATAATGGAATCGGGAGGGAAAAAGCGCGCGAGTTAGCCATGAATAAAAAGTACAAAGCCATGGCGACATCCATAACACGGGAGCGGCTCGAATTATTGAGCAAACGATCGAGAAAGAACTACCAGCTCGAACTGATTGATTTAAAAGATGAAAAGCAGCTACCTACAGGCACACTGGTAAAGTTTTCGCTACCTTATCAAATCGTTGATTGAGATTTATTTGGATTAAGAACCCTATAAAACAAACACTTATGATTTCAGTTATTGTGATTGACGATGAAAAAAAAGCCCGCGAAACCATTACGACCATTCTCGGATTAAGCAATACCGATATACGGATAGTGGGCGAAGCTGAAAGCGTTGAATCAGGTTATGAACTGATACTCGAAAAACATCCCGACCTTGTTTTGCTTGATATCAGCCTTACGGATGGTACCGGGTTTGATTTATTAAAGAAATTTGATAAAATCTATTTCAAAGTCATTTTTATTACCGCACATGAAGAATATGCATTAAAGGCATTTAAATTCAGCGCTATTGATTACATCTTAAAACCAATTACCGCAGGTGACCTGTTGTTTGCAGTTGAAAAAGCATGGGAATCAAAACACCATGAAGAAACTGAAATTAAACTAAGCACCTTCCTGTCCAATCTTGAAAAAATACGGAAAGTGGTTTTGAAAACTGCTGAAAGTATACATATCATTCAAATTAAAAATATTATCCGTTGTGAAGCGGATATAAATTACACCACATTCTATCTCGAAAACGGGGAGAAACTTTTGGTTTCAAAGACTTTGAAAGACTATGCTGAAATGTTGGAGCCATCAGGATTTTTCAGACCCCATCAATCACATCTTGTAAATCTTGACCATATTTTGCGTTATGATAAAATGGAAGGAGGTCACCTTGTGATGAAAGATGATTCGATCGTTCCTGTATCCTCAAGAAAAAAAGAAGAACTTTTCGGGTTGTTTGAAAAAATGTAGTTTAAATTCTCAAATCCACTACGAATAATAATTCATTCCCGGCGAATAATAATTTACTTGTCTAAACAACTTTACAGTAATTAAATTAGCACCGATTTTAATAAGTCTTCTTCTATGAAAAACTTCCTGATAATGCTATTCGTCGTTTTAACCTTTATATTTAACCAGTCTTTTGGTCAAAATTATGGCTGGATTAATATCAGCGCGAACCTCCCCGACTACCCCTTCGATACCACTATCATCAATAATGGTGCAGATACGATCTATGCAAGCTTCTCCGATATCTCCTTTATCAACGACAATGAGGGATGGGTTTCAACCTGGCATCCTTGGGAACAGGATAGCGCGGCCATCCTCCATACCATTGATGGTGGAGATTCCTGGGAAGTACAGATGATCTTTCGGGCCTGTACCGTTATCCATATGGTAAATGAGAGCTTAGGCTGGGCCGGTACAGATCACGGATTGATCTTTATGACAACTGATGGTGGCGAAAACTGGAGTGTTCAGGGAGTTACAGGTGGTAACATCACGAACATATCATTTGTTCCCGGAACTGATACCGGCTACCTTTGTACTTATGATGCAACTTTTATGCACCGGGTCAATCCCGGCGGGGTCAACCCCATCAATCTGGGCGGACCTGGCTGGTGGGTATCCATCAGCGCCCCTTCGAATGAACGTATCTGGATCAGTGGCAATACCAGTGTTGAATGTTACGAAGACGGTATCCTAACAGACCAACCCATTACATCAGCTACATATAATTCAATCTCATTTATTGATAACAACCTGGGTTGGGGCTGTGGGTATGAAGGTGTGAAAGACAAAAATCAGGGAGTGCTAGCAGGATGTGTCGGAAAGAACATCCCCTGGGTACACCTGCAATACACCGACAGTCCTATGAACAATATCTTTGCGTTAGATGATGACCATGTCTGGGCAGTGGGGTGCTGCGGGCAGATCTATTATTCCGAAAATGCCTCGCAGTTTGACAGGGATTCACTCAATGGTGCCAACTGGTGGAGCAATGTGGTATTCACGCCACAAAGTCATCCCCGGCCCGATCTTGACCTCTGGATAGTTTACTTCACTGCGCTGAATAATGGCTATGCCGCCGGCGGGTACAACACCCTGCTAAGGTATACGCAGATAACAACCATTACAGAGTCTTCATCATCGGGTTTTCAGATTTTTCCGAATCCAACAAGTGGAAAGTTCTCAGTTACAAACGTGCATGTGGGAAATATAGGTTCATGGGTATTATCTAATGCAGGTGGAGTGGAAATTATTGATTTGTTTGGTAAAGTGATGAAATCATTTGGCGGTAATTTCATTTCTGAAAGTATGGAATTCAATGTAAGCGATTTACCAAATGGAATTTATTTCCTGCGCATTCTTGCTGGTAATCAGTCAACCGCGC
The DNA here is from genome assembly GCA_963840975.1 of uncultured Bacteroidales bacterium. Lineage (GTDB taxonomy): Bacteria > Bacteroidota > Bacteroidia > Bacteroidales > JAADJA01 > JAADJA01. Next base: position 132,417 of record CAWJBC010000003.1, read on the forward strand.
AAAAAATTATTATTCAAAAATAACCATCATGAAGAAGTTTCTTTCACTTTTAATTTTTGCCTTTTGCCTCAACTCTTTTGCTCTTTCTCAACAAGGCATTATCCAACTCCCGGCTACGGGGCAAACCATCAGTTATTATCCCGGAGATGATGGTGATTTGCAAGTGGGGCTACCAATTCCTGCCAACCGATTTACCGACAATGGTGACGGTTCTGTCATGGACTTGTTTACAGGTTTAATGTGGATGAAAGATGCCAACCTGATCGCCACCAAAGATCCCGACTTCGACCAGGATCGTACACCCGGCGATGGTGATGTTGACTGGAAGACAGCACTGGATTATATGCAATTACTGAATGATGAGAATTACCTGGGCTATAACGGCTGGCGATTGCCCAATCTCGTTGAACTCCGATCGCTGGTTAACCTTGGTATCCCTGATACTGTCTTTCCGAGCGGTTTTCCATTCGCAAATCTGCAGGATCTTTACTGGAGTTCAACTACCTCCGAAAATTTGCGAAGCCTGGCAATTGGAGTCCTGTTGCAAGAACATTATGCGCATTCCAATATCATTAACCCAGCAGGAGAAACCCAGGAGTTTGCGAAGGATCCGGATATTACCGGGGCCAATTACTGGAAATATTATTGTCTTCCGGTAAGAAGCACTAGTAATCCGGGTCAGGTTGAACTTCCGGTAACAGGCCAGCGCTATACTTTTTTCCCGGATGATGATGGGTTTTTAAAGGAAGGCACGGCATGGCCTACACCCCGGCTGGTTGACAATGACAATGGAACCGTGAGCGACCGGCTTGCAGGATTAATGTGGGCAAAGGATGCCAATTTAATGCTGACGCGAAACCCAGAATTCGATACCAATCAATGGGTTGACGGGGCCATCAACTGGCAGCACGCAATAGATTATGTGGCTTTGCTCAATTCCGAAAATTATTTAGGTCACAATGACTGGCGCATGCCCAACCGGAATGAAATGACCAGCCTGGTGGACTTCAGCCGCAAACAACCAGCAATTCCGGAAAGATTTCCATTTTCAAATATGACCGGCTATAATTTCGAATATGCCTACTGGACCTCCACAACACGGGCCGATGAAACGGATCAGGCCTGGGTAGTCTGGCTCACTGATGGGATGATGGGTGGCGGCAATAAACTGGTTTATGAAAAAACGAGAGACTGGCATGTCTGGCCTGTGCGAACAGATAATACACCCTTGCCAACCTCGTCCATCAGCGGAACCATCACCCTTGATGGCAATCCTTATCCAAGAGCAGAATTGCTATTATCAGGACCGATCAGCGGATTTATCCGGTCGAACCTGAACGGTGAATTTGAATTCAATTACCTGCCTGATGGAATTTACACGGTGACCCCTACCCATAAATATGCCTCTTTTTATCCTGCTTCCTGCACCGTAACGATTGAAAGCAGCAATGAAACCTGCAATTTCATTTCTACCTATATTCGGGCTTATGGTTGGATGGATATCAGTGAAAAGCTCTTCCCTTATGGCGGCGCAGCCGGAGGCTGTTTGTCGGATATTTGGTTTATCGGAAATGAGGGTTGGATCACCAACAGCTGTAATTATGCCGAAATCTACCATACTACCGATGGTGGAGAAACCTGGGACATTCAATCGCCGTTGGCAGAGTGCCATGCCATTTATATGCTTTCATCAGAGGTAGGCTACACAGGTGGTGTGAGCGGATTACTTTGCAAAACCACAGACGGCGGCCAGAACTGGAATTTCTTTGCTGTGGCACCATCCCAGATTCGCAGTATCGGGTTCTCACCGGATGGCTCCATGGGATGGTGCGGTGGGGTGGAAGGCTATTTATCAAGGATTACGGCAACTGGGCTCGAATCGCAGTTCAACACTTACACTGACTGGGATGCTATTTCATTTGGCTCCAATGATTATGGATGGACGGTAAGTTGTTTTGGCCGGAAGATGATCTATGAAAACAACGAGTGGACATTCTATGGTGGGGCGCAATACTTTCCATGTTTCGGGGATATCCAGTTCAACACGCCAACCCAGGCCTGGTTAAGCTATGGGGGTGAAATGTTACGCCTCAGAAACGGAATGTTTCAACATTTTTATGAAGATACCTTACAAAGCATTCAGGGCGTTTTTACATTCGGACTTGACTCTGTGTGGGCGGTAACCACAGGGGGAGATATTCTATTAACTTCTCAGGGAAATGCTGATACAGTTCATTTCAGTGTTGACCATATTGCTGATGCATGGCTTACGGATATTTTCGCGAGCGATGCGCACCATGCCTGGGCCATTGGAAATAACGGATCATTATACCGATATGGCATCCTGGAAGGTTTTCCGGCCGGTCAGGCTGATATCCTGGATTTCGTGGTCGATCAGCAGGTGGAACCGGCAACAGTTAATCAAACGGACCAAACCATTCATGTAAATGTCGCAGCCGGCACTGACCTGACGCAGATGATCCCGGAAATTTTCCTTTCGGCAGGTGCTTCAGTCGATCCGCCGGGTGGCGCTTTGCAGGATTTTACCAATCCGGTAACGTATACAGTTACATCTGAAAACGGCCAGGTAACAAAAGAATGGACAGTTTCAATGAGTGTGATGTCAGTTCATAAAGGAATTGAACCGGTTTTATTGACACTATATCCCAATCCTGCGAAAGATGAAATATTTATAAATATGAACCTAAAAGACATCCAGAACTACCAAATCCTGCTTTATGATGTTTTCGGTAATCTAATCAAAGAAATGAAGATTAGAAACGGTTGCACCCCAATCTATGTCCTTGATGTAAGGGATATCAAACCTGGTATTTATTTCTGCAGTATTATTTATGATGATAAATCAAATACTCAAAAACTCATCATTCAAAAATAACAGCTATAAAACGTTTTTTTACTTTTATCTTGCTTCCTTTTCATTCGCACAGATCATTTATATGAATGTGAACAACAATTCCGGTTGTGAAAATGGGAGTGTTGAACATCTTTTCAATACCATCATAATGGATTGTTCATATCCCAAAATGGTGATTCTATAGTGGTTGCCCCGGGACCTATGTTGAAGATACAATACTGATAAAGAAGTGTTTGTCCATCCGCCCTGAAGCCTTACCTTAAAGAGAAGTATGGAGAACCTTACTCTTTACTTCCCTATTTTCGCGAATAATAATTCATTCCCGGCGAATAATAATTTGCCACCCATTCTCACTCAACCTCAAATTAACTTTACATTTTAATTGATCATACCGGTTTTTTAAAATGGAACGGATCATCATCATAGACGACAAAAAATGTGAAAAGGAACTTGCAGATTTTCTGGAAGCCAACAAAGATCACATCCGCTACAGCAATACACTCGAAAATATTCAGTCGAATGCAAAAGGTCTTTATGAAGAACTCACCACTCATGGCAGGAATGATGAAAAACTCGCCATCAGCTCAAACCAGCATATTGATATCGTCCACACAAGTGATATTACTCATTTGGAAGCCGGCGACCAAAAGACCATTTTATACCTCATGAATAAATCTGCCATCGAAACCAAAAGTAACCTTGATTCTTTTCTAATAAAACTAAAGGGAAGTAATTTTCTTAGGGTTCATAAAAATTACATTGTCAACCTGGATTATTTCTCCAAACTGATTAGAGGGAAAAGTACAAGTATCCAATTGAGTAATGGAACCAGCGTACCGGTTGATGCAGCCAAAGAAAACCTGTTGTTAAATTATCTGAATAAAATTGAAATTTAAATAATGAATCAATTAACTATTTAAAATTAAAACGTATGAAAAACAAATTACAATTAAGCAGGACTTATACAAAAAGACTGCTTACGGGATTTATTTCCCTGGTATTCATGGGACAAATTACAGCTTGATGGCCCAGGTTCAATTTTCGCAAACGACGGATGCCGATTTTAACAAAGGGGTTTTAAACAACGTATTGGTCGGCAGTAACAATGTTTCCCTGCAATTCGCAGCCAGCGATGTTGGGACATGGCTTACCACAACCGTTCTACCACAAACCCTTTCGGGGCATAAGGCTGCCACATGGAACAACCAGTATGTCTATGTGGTTGGCGGTTGGAATGATGTAACATATTCCATCAGCAGTTTACCGCGCTACGATCCAAAGTGGAGGAATCAGCGGATGGACCACACTGGCTTCCATTCCGGTTGCACTTAAGGATGCAGCAGTGGTTATCGGAACCAATACTATTTATGTGATTGGTGGAAGGGATGCTACACAGGTTTATAACACAATTTATTTCGCTGTTATAAACAGTGACGGAAGTATTGGAGCATGGCAAACTTCATCGGTAACGCTCCCTGCTGCGAGATGGGGACATACTGCTGTGTATTTAAATGGTTATATTTATGTAGCCGGTGGTACGAATGTATTGACAGAAACTTCTGCACTCAATACAGTTTACTATTCAAAAGTCCTTGCTGATAATACATTAGGAGTTTTCTCAACAGGTACAGTTCTTCCGGCTGTTCGCAATAAACACAGTATGGTAACCTACAACAGCGTCCTTTATGTCATTGGAGGTTATGCCAATGGAGGAACCAAAGCGAATACTGTTTACCAGGCAACTCCCGGAGTAAACGGTGCAACCGGTTCCTGGACCACACAGACAATTCTGCCTGTAAGTATCAGTAACCATTCATCTGTTGTTGCCAATGGGTTGATTATGGTTCTTGCCGGTGAACATAGTGGGACAGTTAATAATACTGTCTATTATGCTAATGCTGATGCGACTACCTGGACATGGATTCCTTCCCCTAATTTAATGTACGATCAAACTAAAGACGGAGCTGCATTTGCAGGAAATGGCATTGTTTATTATGCAGGTGGAACGAATCTTTCGGGCACGCCTATTCATAATGTTCGATATGCAAACCTGACATTGACAACCAATTATGTGAATCACGGTGTATTTACTTCCAACCCATTTTATGAACTTGGCGCAGATAGGCTGATCAATTCAATTGCATTTACAGCCTCATACACCGCTCCGGCAAATTGCCAGGTGGGTTATCGGGTTGCTGGAATTGATAAAATATGGGGAGACTGGACAGCGCTAACTACTACTTCACTCATAACTGTTAATCAAACCAAACGATACCTACAGTATAAAGTGATACTTACAGGTTCAACTACCTTTAATTCCACTTTCAGCGATATGACACTGACCACGCCCGGAACACAACTTGCCGGAAACCTGAATGCAATTACCACTTTTACCAAGGCGCAAAGTCCCTACTGGGCAACAAGTGATATAACATTTACTGCCGGGACACACACCTTTGAAGCTGGAGCAACTGTTCTTTTCCTTCCTCAAACCGGATTGACTGTCAGCCAGGCAAATGTGATATGCAGTGGTTCAGCAGTGGACTCCGTAAAGTTTATGTATTTCACAAATGAGAAAGGTTTATGGGATGGTATTTATTTTGACCCCAACAGCGATAACGGTGTTTCCTCACAATTCACTTACACTGTTATTGGTAATGCCGGCTACGGCAGCAACAATGCCAATCTGTATTGCAATCAAACAAATGAACCCTTGCTTACCCGATGCAATATCCGGTATGCCGATGGGAATGGCATAAGGCTCAATTCGGCACATATAAACCTGAACAACTGCCTGGTAAGAGCTAATATGGAAAATGGCGCTTATCTTGAAAATTCCAATCCAACCTTCGTTGGAACGACCATAAGCTATAATACCGAAGCAGGAGTTTTTCTGACAACTTCAGCTTCTGAACCTACGTATAGTACTTCCACAATTTCAAACAATGGTTATGGAATGCGTTATCCATCTCCAAATTTCACAATCCTCCCTCCGAATGGATCACCCACGATGACAGGAAATACTTATAATGGAATCGCAATAGATGGCGGTGCGGTAACAAGCGGAAACAAGGTTTGGAATTCTGTAATGTATGATTATTTATTATTGGGAACAGTTACCATTCAGCAATATACCAATACGGTAAGATTAACCATTGAACCGGGCAATACTATTAAAGTAGTTAGCGGTGCACAATTACAAGTAGGAACGACAAGTAACGGAGGAGAACTTTATTCAATTGGTACGGCTGATAGTGTAATAACTTTTACTTCTTACGATGGCACATCCGGAGGTTGGAATGGAATTTATTTCCATGATTACTCTGATGAATATACGACGGCTCCTTCAGTCCTTGATTACTGTGTAATTGAAAAAGGAAATGATTATAATTATTATGCTCATAATACTTCACATGTACAAATCAGCAATAGTATTATCAGGGATGGGCTTGTTGATGGAGCTCGCTACTACAACAGTTATGGTACCATTCAAAATTGTGATTTTGAAAATAACAACCGTTACCCGCTTTACTTTACAAATTGGCAGGCATCTCCTATCCACTCCATGAATTCTATGAGTGGAAACATAGTGGATATGATCGTTTTGGAAGGTGGGCAATATGAAGAAGACAGGACATTCCTTTATGATAACGGTTTGCATTATCTGGCGCTGAATGATATTATAATAGGCAGATATACGGTTTACAGAACGCTTACTATTGAACCTGGGGTAACTATAGAATTTCAACCCGGAACACAGCTTCAGGTAGCCACAACCAGTAATGGTGGTAACCTGTTTGCTGAAGGAACTGCGGGAAGCCCAATTATTTTCAAAGCATTTAATAATACCCCCGGTGGTTGGGATGGGATCTATTTCCATCCCTATAGTGATGTTTATGGATCAAGCTCCTCCATGAAATATTGCATCATCGAACAGGGAAATGATTATAATGTGTATTGTAATGAAACCACTGAACCATTCTTTGAAAATTGCACCTTCCAAAATTCAGTCAATAATGGCCTGCTTGAAACAAGTTCATCACCCGAAGTTCATGATTGCCAGTTTATAAATAATGGCGCTTACCCCATAAATTATTTAACCTGGGATTGCAATTCTCATTTAGAAGGAAATTCATATATAGGAAATAATCCAAATTATATTGCATTGTCCGGTGGTCAATATTCTTCTGACAGGATTTTATATAATGATGGGATACATTATCATGTTTTATCGGATATTTTACTTGGTAGATATACTGAACATAGGAAACTGACAATTGAACCCGGAGTAACACTTGAATTTAATCCGGGAACTAAACTTCAGGTAGGGTTCACTTCCAATGGCGGTGATTTATATGCAGCAGGTAATCCAGACAGTATTATTGTATTTAAACCCTACAATGATATTGCAGGCGGATGGGAAGGTATTTATTTTCATAATTACAGCGATGCCTATGGTTCAACATCTTCCATGAAATACTGCAACATTGATAAAGGTAATAATTACAATATGTATTGCGAATCAACAGTTCAGCCCGCCACATTTGAAAATTGCAGACTTACAGATGCCATTGGTGAAGGGTTAAAGCTTTATGATGCAACTATAGGGGATATTAAAAACACTACAGTTACAGATAATGGTGGACATGGAATATACCTCGACGGATCAAGCCATCCTGTTATAGGAAATGATGCGCTGTATACAAATAACTTTTTTGGCAATGGCCCATTTGAAGTATACAACAATACAACCTATAACATAAATGCCCGCTATAATTATTGGGGAACTGCTGATTCGGCAATGATCGCTGCCCGGATATACGATAAGTATGATAATACGGCAAAAGGTATTGTTTACTTTGGAAATTTCGCTCAGTTACCTTCTATTCCTACGGCAACCATGGTGTTAGGTGGGACAGTAAAATATGCCAATACAGGCGCCAATCCGATGAAAAATGCTTCAATGGTAATCAAGAACTTTGGGGGAACAACCATTGCAACTACTACTACCAATACCTCCGGGGTCTATGCTTTCAGTTCTATCCCATCAGGGAATTACACCATGACGATTACCCCAAGTAATCCCTGGGGTGGCGTGAATTCGACAGATGCTCTGGGTATTTTGAACCACTTTGCGCAAATTAATTCATTATCAGGAATGAAGCTTGCTGCCGCTGATGTCAATTACAGCCATACCGTTAACGGAACGGATGTGTTGTTTGTAATGAGACGTTATACCGGACTTATCACTTCATTTCCGGCTGGTAATTACCTCTACAACAGCAGTTCTGTTGTTGTTAACGGCAACCTAGGTTACAAACAATTTTGATATGATTTGTTTTGGTGATGTGGATGCAAGCTACGCTCCCACTGCCAAATCGGTTGAATCATTGTTCCTTGTTTATGAAGGCACACAACTTGTTCCTTCATTCACCGAATTTGATCTGGAAGTGAAAATTAAGCAACCTGCACAGGTTGGCGCTATATCACTGGGTTTCTATTATCCCGAAGAATTCTTGGAGGTAATTGGAGCAGAACTCCCTGATGGCAATACAAATATTGTCTTCAATGCGGAAGACGGCTTATTCAGAATTGCATGGTGCGATCTGAGTTCACTGAATGTGAATGGAGACGAAGTGCTGTTGATCATCAAAATGAAATCGAAAGACCTCACAGGATTAACAGCAGGTATTGAACTCTCCTTGTTTGAAGACTGCGAACTGGCAGACGGCATGGCTAATGTAATTGACGACGTAACCATTTCCATCCCGGTTATCCAATCCTTGATGACAGGAATAGATAACCCTTCGGCACAAATCAGTCTGAAAGCTTATCCTAATCCATTCAGCAATAAAACCACCATCTCCATCTCGATGCTGGAGGAAGGCAATGTTTCTTTGGCTTTGTATGATATGATGGGGAATCTCGTATTAAACCTGTCGGAAGTTGACTTAACGGAAGGAAATCACCAGATTGAACTGAATGCCGAATCCCTTGAATCGGGTATTTATATGTTAAAAACTGTAATTAAAAACAATGACCGGGAATATTCGAAAATGATAAAAATGGTGGTATCCAAATAATATTTTGACGTATGAAAACACTAATCAGAAAATTAATACCACTGTTATTCATTATCCTGGGGCCGGGCATTGTTCATGCCCAGATAACCACCACGGCCGGGACAGTTACAAGCTGTCCCGGGGAAATCGTGGTTCCCGTCAATGTGACCAATTGCAATGGAGTCGGCGCTATATCTCTGATGTTAAACTATTCAAATACGGTTTTAACTTATCTCGGGTACCAGAACCTGAACAGCACCCTTGCAACCGGGTTCCTGATCGTAAATTCAACCGGAAGCACAGTGATCATCAGCTGGGCTTCAACCACGGTAGCCAATATCGGCGCAGGCACATTGATGCAACTGCGGTTTACAGCCATACCCGGATCTACCAGTCTTAACTGGGATACGGGCACACCGGGCAATTGTGAATACAGTGACGCAAACGGAAATATTCTTCCTTCAACCTATGTTAATGGCACTGCAACCATCAATCAGCCACCGCTGATTAATACGCAGCCAACAGATATGTCGGTTTTGGAATACCAGAACGCATCTTTCACCACAGGGGCTATAGCAACCGGAATTCAATACCAATGGTATGGCAGCTACAATGGTGGTGCAAACTGGTTAGAGTTGAGCAATAGCAGCCTTTATGGTGGTGTAACTACTGCAAGCCTAACCGTCTATAACACCCAGTTGACTTACGATGGATAGTCTTAATATCGTTGTGAAGTTGGTGGTACATGCTCTCCGCCCGCCGTTTCCGATGCAGCGATGCTGACAATAGTTGAACCATTGATTTCATCTTTTGATGTTCAAAATGTTTGTCCGGGAACCATTGCTATTCCAATATTGACATCCAATTTTACTAATGTGGCTGCATTTTCTCTCACTTTCAGCTACAACAGTTCAGTGTTGACCTATTCAGGGTATCAGGAATTAAATGCTTCACTGCCTCCCGGAAACTTTGTTTGCAATGCAGCGGACGGTAAGGTTTATATGAGTTGGTCGACGACATCGCCGGTAACTTTTATTCTGCCCGATACTGCACTGATCAAAATCCTGTTTTCGGGATTAACAGGAAGCAGCAATCTGACCTGGGATACTGAAACATCCGGAAATTGCGAATACAGTGATTTAAACGGAAATCTGATCACCTCTGTCTTTGTGAACGGAGCACTAACTGTATTCGAAATTCCAACCATTGTGAATCAACCTGTCAATAAAACCATTGCAAAAGGGCAGAATACCAGTTTCGGGATTACGGCTTCAGGCTCAGGACTAACCTACTTATGGCAGGTAAGTACAAATGGAGGATCATCCTATTCAGACCTGGTAAATGGCGGTTATTATTCAAATGTGACCACACCGACAATGACTATTACCAGTGCGCAGTTGGCTTTAAGCGGTTATCTTTACAGGTGCAGGGTTAGTGGAACCTGCACACCGATAGCTTATTCCAATGGTGCGTTATTGACCGTTTTGCCCAATATTATTACGGTTTGTCAATCTGTTTCGGGATGTCCCGGACAGATCATCGTTCCGGTGAATGTGACTGACTTCAACGGGATCAGTGCATTTTCGATGGTGATCGGCTTCAATTCCTCCGTTCTGACTTATAATGGTTATCAAAACCTGAATACGACCCTGAATGGTGGATATTTCTCAGCAGGGACTGCAGGAGGCAAGGTTTACATCACCTGGTCGAGGACAACCGCAGCCACCATTACAAATGGAGCGGTTTTGCTGGAATTGAAGTTCAATGGTGTAACCGGAACCAGCGCATTAACATGGGATACACAAACTCCGGGAAACTGTGAGTACAGTGATGTGAATGGCTTAATCGTTTTCTCAACCTGGACAAATGGAAACGTTACGGTTTACCAACCACCGGTTATCACAAATAATCCGGCGGACAAAACCATTTATTCGGGTGGAAGTACAACCTTCTCAGTCACCGCTACGGGAACCGGTTTAGGGTATCAATGGCAGGTGAGCACCAATGGAGGTGCCAACTGGTCGAACCTGACGAACACTTCGCCTTATTCTGGTGTTACAACAGCTACCATGACCATCAATCCGGCAAACCTAAGCCTGAACGCTTACCTTTATCGTTGTTATGTTACAGGAACCTGCACGCCTTACGTTTATTCAGGAACTGCATCATTAACGGTTACGGCTGCTGCAATTACCACTTCGGCTGGGAGTATCAGCAATTCCTGTTCGGGGAACCTTACCATTCCGGTTAATGTTTCCAACTGCAATAATGTCGGAGGGATATCCCTTGCATTGAGCTATGATCCCGCAAAACTTACCTTTGATGGCTATCAGTCGGCACATGCGGAACTGTCAACAGGATTGTTGATTGTCAATAATACGGGGACACAGATTAAATTAAGCTGGGCTTCGACCAATCCTGCAGATATTGGTTCATCAACCCTGATTGAATATAAATTTAAGGGAAACGCCGGACAGTCAACCACACTTTCGTGGGATACACAGATTCCGGGCAACTGCGAATACAGTGATTTAGGTGGAACTTTAATTACTTCATTTTATGTAAATGGGAGCATTTCTATTGCCGCGAATGCGCTAATAGCCAATGCAGGAAATGATGTAATTATAAATCCCGGAGGTAATACGCAATTGAATGGTTCAGCTACAGGAGGTACAACTCCGTACACTTATCTCTGGACTCCTTCAACAGGACTAAACAATCCTTCGATTGCCAATCCTGTTTCCACACCAGCAAGTACGATTACTTATACCTTAACGGTAACAGATAATAATTCCTGTTCCTCATCTGATCAGGTGACTGTAACTGTGGCTGCACCATTGATTTCACTCAGTCTGAAAGTAATGCTGGAAGGACCGTTTTTTGCAACCGAAATGAATAGCTTACTGAACAGTTCTGGAAATATTCCATTACAGCAGCCTTATGGTGTATCCCCCTGGTTTTATACAGGTTCGGAATTGGTCGCCGGAATTCCAAATGCAAATGTCACAGATTGGGTTTTGGTAGAACTCAGGCAAACATCCGGAGGAGCTTCAACCGCAACATCCGGAACAAGGATTGCCCTCAAAGCAGGCTTTGTTGTTGAAAAACGGAAATATCGTTGATTTGAACGGTTCAGGAGCACTACAAATTAATGCCAATGTCACCCAGAATCTTTTTGTGGTTATATGGCACCGAAATCATCTCGGGATCATGTCAGCCAATGCAGTGACACAAACAGGAGGAATCTACACTTACGACTTCACCACAAGTTTTACGAAAGCTTATGGCGGTCCTCTTGCTCAGAAACAGTTAACTACGGGAATCTGGGGTATGGTGGCAGGTGATGGAAATGGTGATAAGTTGGTCAATACAACCGATAAAACGGCAGTTTGGGGAATTAGTGTTGGGAGAACAGGTTATCTGCCCGCCGACTTTGATATGAACGGTCAGGTGAACAACAGTAGATAAAAATGATAAATGGCTGATCAATACAAGTTATCAATCGCAGGTACCGAACTAATATTCAAACTTACGATGGATTTGTATCGTCGGACAAAATAAACCTGAAAAGGAAGGCGCCTGACTCTATTTCCATGATTTTTATCCAATTCAGAATCCCGGCATAGCGTCCGGGATTTTTTTATTTGTTTTAGAGACTGTTTAATAATGTTAAACTCTTGATTTGTATCACGGAGTTAAAATACAGAGTCACTCCGAAAAGACAAACGGTCAGCGAGGGCAAGCCCGAAGCAATCTGTTGATTTCCAGCAACAAAAGATTGCTTCGCTACGCTCGCAATGACGATAAATCACTTTTCGGAGCGAATAAACCAAATTTTCTCTGTGAACCTCAGTGAAATCCTCAGTGGTTCTCAGTGTAATAAATAGTTATAACACAGAGTTTCACTAAGAAATTATTCATTTTCCGCACTTTGTGTACTCTTCCTGTCCTGGTGATTTCCTGGCAAAATGGTAGAGTTAAATTTTTCACTGAATTTTAAACAGACTCAAATTATAATACAACCATTTTCTATTGGATAGTACATCTTTTCCTTAATAAGATTTAACAGGATATAACACCACCATGCTAAAACTTTAAGTATATCTTTGATTCTAAGAATTTAATTGATATTTATGTTTATTTTTTTTATAATTAGAGTGAACAAAAGGTGTCAATAATTGTTACTGAAATCCACCCTTAAAAGGTGTGGGTTTAATGTTTATCGTAATGAAGAAGAAGATAATTTATTTTGCAATTGCTCTGATAGTACCCACAGGTTTGTATTCGCAGGATTGGGGAGGTTTGAAAGCCAATGGTTTCCGGGACCATTGGTCCGTTAATGTAAATGCAGGAATGACCTCCTATTTTGGTGATTTAAGCTATCACGATTCAGATATTTCGCGTAAGCTTACCTATGAGAGTGGCCCTGCGTTCGGATTAATGGTAACCAAACACTTTAGTAAACTCTTTGGAGTTTCGGGCGAATTAATTTATGGGAATTTACAGGGGGGAAATAATAAAAATATTTCATTCAAAACCAATTTATTAGAGTACAATATTCAGGCAAAGATGGATTTTCTCCACCTGATATTTCCTCAGCGACAGTTACAATTTGGAATTGAGGCGCATGCAGGATTTGGTCAGTTTTTGTTTAAATCAACCACCTATGAACTTAAAGGTGAATCTTCAACTTCCTATATTCACGAAACAGGTGTACCTGAGTTTGTTTATTTCTATGGTGCCGGGATTCATTACCATATCGGTGAAAACTTTGCATTAACCGCTGAAATGTCACTTCATCATGCTCAAAACGACAAACTGGATAACCTGGTGAAAAATAACGATTTTGACTATTACAGTTACCTGAGTATAGGTTTCACCTATTATATCAACAGCTTTAAAAGTACTCCCCTAAGAAATAAAGCCCGTGTTGCTCATAGCGGGACCCGGTCAAATTAATTCTCAAAATCATCAAAGCAAAAAAGGAAGAACCTTTATGAGAGTAGTGATTTTAAAAATCATCAAGCCTCCCATGATTGTAATTAGTAATGTTCCCTGGAACAATTCAATACTTGCCTGTTACTGGTAAATTAAACCTCGAAATTTTTATTAATCCATAAAAACCTTTTCCTTTCTGACAGGGTTGTATAAAATTTACATTCCTTAATTCTTCCGCCGTATAGAGTCCTTTTTTATTTTTAAATTTGTAAAAATATAATTATGAAAAAGGTAATTAGTCTAATTGGTTTTGTGTTTATTGGTTTTAACATAAACATAGCCCAGCATCAGAATATCACAATCAGTTCTTCTAATTCGCCTGAAGAACCTACGATTTATATTAATCCAAAAAATACCAATCAGCTAATAGGCGGGGCAAATATAAATAACGTATATCGTTCAGTTGACGGTGGATTTTCCTGGGCCACAGGAACACTTGTTTCGCAACAAAATGGCGTGTGGGGTGATCCCTGCTGTATTGTGGATACGGCTGGGAATTTTTATTTTTTTCACCTATCCTATCCACCTGCGGGCAACTGGATTGACAGGATCGTTTGCCAGAAATCAACAGATGGTGGCGCCACATGGAATGAAGGCACTTATATGGGATTAAATGGTTCAAAAGCCCAGGACAAGGAATGGGCGATTGTGGACTGGACTAACAATAATATTTATGTGACCTGGACCCAATTTGATGTTTATGGAAGTTCAAATCAGAACAACAAAAGTATCATCAGGTTCTCCAAGTCAACGGATGAAGGTGAAAGCTGGAGTCCGGCAATCAAAATCAATGAAATTGACGGTGATTGCATTGACAGTGACAATACTGTTGAAGGGGCAGTTCCTGCTGTTGGACCAAATGGTGAGATCTATGTAGCCTGGGCAGGACCCGCAGGATTGGTTTTTGACCGGTCGTTGGATCAGGGTGAAACATGGCTGAATCAGGATATTTTTGTTTCTGATTTTCCCGGTGGCTGGGATTACAATATTCCCGGTATCAGCCGGTGCAATGGTTTACCCATTACTGTTTGTGATCTGAGCAATGGACCCTACCGGGGAAATATTTATATCAACTGGACGGATCAGAGAAACGGGGAAAATGACACGGATGTTTGGATTTCAAAATCCACCGATGGAGGAAATACCTGGAGCAATCTTTTCCGCGTGAACGATGATCTTCCGGGAAAACAACAATTCTTTACCTGGATGACTGTGGACCAGGTGACGGGCTATCTTTGGTTTGTATGGTACGACAGGCGAAATTATTCTGACAACCAAACCGATGTTTATATGGCTGCATCGTCCGATGGCGGAGAGACTTTTATCAATTTTAAAGTTAGTGAAGAGCCATTTATTCCGACATCCAATATTTTCTTTGGTGATTATAACAATGTCAGCGCCCACAATAACGTGGTCAGACCGATATGGACACGGCTCCATCAGGGGCAATTAAGCGTAATGACGGCCATTGTACAGCCTGATTCGGTTATTTCAACAGGTTTCAATGTGAACTTACATGCCTTTCTCGAAGGACCCTTTAACGGACTGGAGATGATTCCTTCACTTAACCTCATTTTACCCTTAAACCAGCCTTATAACATATCTCCCTGGAATTACGACGGTGCTGAAAGTGTTGACATGATTCCCAACAGCAATGTAGTTGATTGGGTACTGGTTGAACTCAGGGAAACAGCCGGTAATGCCTCCACGGCAACTCCATCAACCGTTATTGCCCGACAAGCCGGATTTATTTTAAATAATGGTACTATCGTGAAAACGGATGGAATCTCACCAATGCGGATTGACGTCACGATAACAGAAAATGCTTATGCAGTCGTATGGCACAGGAACCATTTGGGCATATTATCTGCCAATCCTTTGACAATGGAAAACGGGGAATACTCATATAACTTCACTTCCGGAATGGGACAGGTATTTGGTGAAATAAACGGACACAAAGAAATTGCACCAGGGATATGGGGAATGATGGCAGGAGATGGTTTTACAAATGAGGAAGTAAATAATTCAGACAAGAACGAAATCTGGGAAGCACAAAATGGCGATTTCGGATATTTATCAGGCGATTTCAATATGGATGGGCAGGTAAATGAATTCGACAAATCTGAATCGTGGGGTCAAAATGCCGGCAGGTCTTCGCATATTGTAAAATAGATAAGGATTTACCCGGAAAGAAATTAAAGTGAAAAGGTTGAGAAATTCAATTATAAAACTATTGATAGAAGAGAGTATTCTTGATTGTTATCTCATTATTCTTTGCGTTATAGCTTATAAACCGAAGGCTGGCTTTTACTGAAGCCAGTTTCTTATTTTTTTATAATATGTCAGTTATTCGGTTATAAAATTTAATTTTACTCTTGCTTAATTTTCCATCTTATCTAAATTATGAAAAAATACGGTTCAGCCATAATAATTATAGCGAATAAAAAAAACCAATTGATACTGAGAAACTTTTTAGGCAGCAGTATTAAGTCTGAGCTTGTTTTTACTGATAAAACTGAAGAAGCCAAAATGTTTAGCAGGCAAGAAGGAATCGGATTAATCATAGTCCAAATAAATCACGATCAAGATAATCTTTCAGGTATAGATAAATTACATAAAAGCCTTAGCCAAAACGGTTCGGTTCCGATTATTTATCTATTGGCTTCGGGGCTTCAGAAAAAGATTCCATTTGAAAAATTAAAATCTGGCAGTTTTGATATTTTGACCTTACCCATTGATAAATTTCTTCTGATCAATAAGGTAAAACAACTCCTATGGCTTGGCGAGCTTAGATCAGCCACAAAAAAGAATAAGAGAAACTCTTTGATTCATGATTCCGATGAGTATGATCCAATGCTTCTGAAAAAACGAACCAAACAATTATCTATCGAAATTCAGAATCATATTAAAACCCAACATGAACTTCTGCATCAACAAAAATGGATGAACGAAAACAAAACCGTTTTTTCAGCTTTGCTTGATTCAATCCCAAATCCAGTTGTTATAAAAGATCATGAGGGCAAATACCTGCAATGCAATCCCGCATTCGAGCAGTTTTTTGGAATAAAATCGTCAGAACTGAAAGAAAAGACCGTTTTCGATTTTTTTGAAAAAAGCTTTGCTAATAAAATACAGCAATTTGATAGGGACCTCCTTTCCGGAAATAAAGTTGATGGACAAGAACACTCACATCTGAAACCTGAGGGTACTGTGGTGAATGTCATGATTTATAAAAACGTTTTTTCTTTTGGAAATGATTCGTCTCCGGGTACTATTACAACCATTGTAGATATAACACACCTGAAAAGGGTGGAAGATTTGTTGAATGTCCAATATACGATTGATTACCTCGCATCACTTGAAAAAGGGATAAAACATTCCCTTGACATGATACTTGATTACCTTTTAAAGCTATACTGGGTTGATGGCGGAGGTATATATCTTTACAATAAGCAGAAAGTTGAGGTAAATCTAATTAGCCACCAAGGATTATCAGAAAGGTTTGTAAGGGGGGTTGAATTATATAAAAACCATTCGGATCAGATAAAAATGTTGCAAGCCAATATCAATTATTATATTAAGCCTAACGAAATTAATGAAGAGGCATGGAGGTTAGCCGAAGAAGATAAAATTCTTCTTTTTGTTATCATCCCTCTGATTGATTGGGCGACAGGAGAATTAGTGGGCAGCCTCAACCTGGCATCAAGATCAATTGAAGAATTAAAGGATGAAGATAAAAAGGGAATTGAATCCATTGCCCAACGAATTGTAAATTTGATTTTATATGCCCAGAGTCAGGAAAAGTTGAAAGAATCTCAATCATTTCTGGAAAGTAAAGTTGAAGAAAAGACTTTTGAGCTGAAGAATAAAATACAAGAGTTGGTTTTAAAGGAAAAAGAAATCCGAAAAAGTGAAGAAAAGTACCGTACACTTCAGGAAAATATTCCGCTTGGTATTTTTTCCTCCAGCATTGAAGGTAAGTTGTTGTATGCAAATCCTGCTGTAGCACGAATCTTTGGCTATGATTCCGTAGAGGAAATAATGAAAGTACCCGTTAAAGATTTGTATTTTAAAGAAAACCAACGTGAAGAAAATATTCAAATTTCAAGGGTTAATGGATTCTTAAAAGACAAAGAGATTCGTTTAAAGCGCAAGGACACCAGCGTTTTTTGGGGGCTTGTCAGCGTAAATACTATTTTCAACAAAACGGGACAACCTCTCCGGTTTAACGGAACCATTGAAGACATTTCGGAAATCAGACAGGCACAAGCCAAACTTGAAGAAGCCAATAAAGAAATCAGGCTTATCAACCAGAACCTGGAGGTAAAAATCAATGAAGCGCTCAGGAAGCAGGAAATCCAGAATTCAATGCTGATCCAGAAGTCCAAACTTGAATCGCTGGGTGAATTATCCGCCGGAATTGCCCATGAGATTAACCAGCCATTGGGTGTAATGTCGCTTACCTTTGAAAACCTAAAACTAAAAATGGCATCTAAAAAGCTTACACCCCAGTACCTTGAATCAAAGTTCCAATCCATTGATGAAAATATCAAAAGGATCAGAGATATTATGGATCACATTCGTACTTTTTCTCGTGAGCAGGATTCATTTGTTCTTGACAAAGTCAATATCAATAAGGTGATAGGTAAGGCACTTTCAATGATCGGAACACAATACCGGAATCACAATATCACTATACGGACTGAGCTTAAGGAGAACCTGGGTTTTACGGTTGGCAGCAACCTGAAAATCGAACAGGTGATTTTAAATCTGCTTTCCAATTCAAAATATGCACTGGACGAAAAGGGCGTATATGTCAACGAAACCGAATTCAAAAAGGAAATTCTGATAAAAACAGACGCAACAGATAAAAAAATCATCCTGAGGATAGAAGATAATGGGGTGGGGATAAAATTCAGTAATCTAACCAATATTTTTGATCCGTTTTTCACAACCAAACCCGAAGGTTTCGGCACAGGGCTTGGGTTATCCATCGTATGGGGCATCATTAAAAATATGCATGGAGATATCATTGTGAACAGCATGGAAAGAAAATATACAAAATTCCGGATAACTTTTCCTCGATTTCCCGAAAATGATTAAATTTGGTCCGTATTTTAAACCAAATTTACGGAATGAACCAAATGTACAACATCCTTGTACTGGATGATGAACAAGGATTTAGAGAAGAAATAAGTGAGTACCTGTCCGATGAGGGCTTCAGGGTATTCAAGGCGGGATTACCATCGCAAACCCTGGAAATCCTCAATACCCATCATATTGATATAGCGGTTTTTGATATCCGTCTTCCCGAAATGGACGGATTGACCCTGCTCCAGAAAATCAGGAAGAAACATCCGGATATGGATGTGGTAATGATGACAGGATTTGGCGAAATGGACGACGTGGTACAGGCAATGCGATACGGGGCGCTTGATTTTCTGAAAAAACCTTTCAAACTTGTTGAGATGAAGGAGGTGCTTGAAAGGCTTTTGAAGTTAAGAACCACACGAATACTTCTGGACGAATACGATAAAATTCACAACGACATTTTGAATGGAGAGATTGTACTGGTAGGCGAAAGCAAAGCTATTAAGAACATTCATCGGCTTATTTCAAAAATTGCAGTTGTTCCTGATACTACCGTCCTGATTTCGGGAGAGAGCGGCACCGGAAAGGAACTCCTTGCCAAAGCCATTCACCACCTCAGCCCCCGGAAAGACCACCGGTTCCTGCCCATCAATTGCTCCACCATACCTGAAGAACTATTTGAAAGCGAATTCTTCGGGCACAATAAAGGCTCCTTCACCGATGCTAAACATAATCAAAAAGGATTATTTGAGATAGCCGATAAAGGAACTTTATTTTTGGATGAAATCGGCGACCTGAAATACAATATGCAGGCTAAACTGTTAAGGGTGATAGAAGATAAAAAGATTTCAAGGATCGGAGAGTACAACGAAAAAAAGGTTGACTTAAGGGTGATTGCCGCCACCAACCAGGATCTTGAAAAAATGGTTGCGGATAAGCTGTTTCGAAATGATCTTTTCCACCGCCTCAATCTTTTCAGAATTGACATTCCACCCCTGCGTGAAAGGAAAGAAGATATACCGCAATTATTCGATTACTTTTTAGCCGACATGACAAAAAAACTTGGGAAATCCATCCGAAAGGTGGAACAGTCGGTCATAACTAACCTCATGGAATATGATTTCCCGGGAAATGTGAGGGAACTTAAAAATATTATCGAAAGGGCAGTTATACTATGCGATGGCGATGTATTAAGGGAGAATTGTTTTGGGATACTCAATGTATTACCACGCAAAAAAGAACAATCCGGTATGGTCAGCGAAATCCTCCACTTAAATCAAATGGAAAGAGAATCCATTACCAAAGCGCTCCGAAAATCGAAAAATAATAAATCCAAGGCAGCAGAATTGCTCAATATTTCAAGGCAGGCTCTCGACAGAAAGTTGAAAAAGTTAAATATCAATCCGGACTGATTTCTCTTTTCTTACCGTCATTGCGAGCGTAGCGAAGCAATCTGATCAAGACCAACGAATCAGATTGCTTCAGTCGTACCTCCTTCGCAATGACGGTTGCAGACTATCGTCAGTGCGAGCCATAAAGGCTGGCCAAAGGGCAGGCGCGAAGCAATCTGATTAAGGAAAACGAATACAGATTGCTTCGAAACGCTATCGCTCAAGGCTAAACCGAAGTTTCTCGCAATGACGAATGAGATATTAACCGCCCCCTGTTCACAAAATATGCCCGCTTCCGGGCAATTGCCCGCTTCCGGGCAAAAAATTCAATTTTCATTCTTACCGGCTGATATTACTGACTTCTCCCCTATTCCGGCATTTTAATACTGTTTTTTTATGGTCAGATGACCGATAAAACCCATTTTATTACTACCTGATTATCCGCATTTTAAGTACGGCACAGAATTGGAATAGGTGTCCGTCCCAGAAATCATGTTAAACGCTAATCACTCAAAGCGATGAATATACTTATACAAATAAGAGAAACAGCTACTGATAAGGAGATCAAAGAATTTACCGAGGGAAACGGTAACAAAGTATATCTTTCTCATAACACCGAAGATTCAATAGCTCAGCTAAGTAAACACCGGTTTGATAAAGCCGTGGTGAGCCTGAAAAACATTAATGATGCAGCCATCCTTAAATATCTGAACGATTATTATCCTCATATTAAAGTGGTTGTTATTGCCAATAAAGCCTTTGACGATATACTTTCCATATTTAATAAGGTGAATTATTCCGTGATCCATGAACCGCTGCAACTTTCTGAATTGAAAAGTCAGTTAATGCTGAAACTAAGTCCGACTTAACACCTTAAAATGTGAAATTCATGCTTAATAATTAACCCAAATAAATGACCTTTTACAAATAGTTTGAACGCCAGAGATTTACATATTAAATATTCGTCCGCAACAAGGCAAGCAGCTCCAGCCTATTCTTTTTTCAAGGATGAGTTTTTGGCTGCTGACCCTTTTTTCAGCGACAAGAAAGAAAAGAACTTTAAAGATCATTCGGAAACAGGATATTCCGGAAGGATCAACAGAAATACCGGTACTGAATTTTCGGGATCCCAAAGTGTGAGCTTCAACACCTTTCCTAAAGGATATAAGTTCACATTGTCTCACCTAATGAAAAACGACCTGAATGGGCTTTTCCTTACAGATCAACCTGGACAGCCATTCGCAGGGGATCCCGAAAATACAACCGGTTTTGATTTACCACCACCCTCAACATTGCCTCTAACTTTTGAAATCAAAATATATTCAAAAACAATGAAATTGAACTAATAATTTATTAATTAAAAAATTAAGTATCATGAAAAACGATTACGCAATTTTAAAGAATTTTCTAAAAAGGACAAAGATTCCATTCTTTGTTGCTTTTTTGATTTTATTGCTGGGTAGTCCTGATCTGGCAAAAAGCCAGGTAGTGACTGGAACAAGCGTGTGTTACGGTGATGATTTGGTCATCGGAGTTGCTCCTGCTAAATATCCAACAACAACTTTCGCATTATATTTATATAATGGAAGTAGCTATGAATATAAGGAGGTAGCAGTGAGTTCAACCTGGAACTTTTTATTCCTTAATCAACAGGATATTGGAACTTACCGAGTATTTAAAAAGGATGGAATTGTCTCTCCTCCTTCTGAGCCAGATGGAACCTGGGCACAACTATATCCAGAATTTTATATTTGGGCTAATCCAGTACCTGTTGTAACTGGCGAAACAGCTCCTTGTTTAAATTCTACAAAGCAATATACAACCGAAAGTGGTATGACGGGTTATACCTGGGTTGTTACCAACGGCACAGGTTCATCAACTTCTAATACAATATCAGTAACCTGGGATCAAAACATTGGAAGCGGAAGTGTTAGTATAACCTATACTGATGGAAACGGATGTACACCAGTTAATCCGACGGTTTATGATGTTAGTGTTAAGGCTTTGCCAACACCCACAATTGCAGGTACTGATCTTGTTTGTTCGGGATCTACAGAAACATATACTACCGAATCTGGAATGACAAATTATGTTTGGAACTATTCAGGAGGTACTCTTTCTTCAGGAGGTGGTAGCACTGATAATACATTGACAATATTATGGGGTACTGGTGCTTCCGGGCAGGTAACTGTTAATTATCAGAATGGTAATGGTTGTTCAGCAGCAACAGCAATCCAAAAGAATATAACCATTAACGCATTACCCATAATAACTATATCCGGCAACGATCCTGTATGTTCGGGTTCCACAGAAACATATATTACTGAATCTGGCATGACCAATTATGTTTGGAGCTATACAGGTGGCACTCTTTCTTCAGGAGGCGCTAGCACTGATAATACAATTACCATATTATGGGGTGCTGGTAATTCCGGGCAGGTAGCTGTTAACTATAAAGATGGTAATAATTGTTCAGCAGCAATGGAAACCCAGAAAAATATCACCATTAATGCCTTACCTACCATCAACGCCGGGCCCGATCAGGTGGCCGCGGTTGGTGCGACCAGCGTAACTATGTCCGGTTATTCTTATACCGGTGCCAGTGGCGCTGACTGGTCCGGAGGCAATGGTACTTGGGCCATGGATGTCTATACTCCTACTGCTGCCGAAATAGCAGCCGGGTCCATAATACTTACCTATACTACGAACTCCGCTGCACCTTGCGCAGAGGTTAGTGATAATGTAACGGTTGATTTCATGGATTATGTGGTAAACAACACCTTACTAAGCTCTACATCCGGCACCATAGCCGATCTGACCGCTACCTTCCCCTCGAGTATTCCTCCAGTGATTGTAGCAGAGCCCTACACGATCAACTCCCGCATGACCCTGTCAGGTGATCCGATTCCTGCAGGAAGTACCGTGAGCATCTTGATCACCGTCAACGGTTTTGGACCTTTACCATACGTAACAAACGCAGCTATTCCGGCATCTCCATTCTGGGTTACAGATCTGGCGGGCGGAACAGCAGCGGACTTTGATGCAGGTTATGCTGGCAGGATTGAGGTTTACTCCATCTCCATCAACAGTGCCGGAGGCAACCCACTAGCGCTTAATGCTATTGTGGATATTGAATCTGTTATATCAAAGGATAATTTTACTACCGAAGTGGTTCTGGATGAAATTACACTAAATGCACCCATTGCACCGGATGAAGCCGCCGCATTGGCTTGGGTTCAGACAAACACTATACTAAGCTCCACATCCGGCACCATAGCCGATCTGACCGCTACCTTCCCCTCGAGTATTCCTCCAGTGATTGTAGCAGAGCCCTACACGATCAACTCCCGCATGACCCTGTCAGGTGATCCGATTCCTGCAGGAAGTACCGTGAGCATCTTGATCACCGTCAACGGTTTTGGACCTTTACCATACGTAACAAACGCAGCTATTCCGGCATCTCCATTCTGGGTTACAGATCTGGCGGGCGGAACAGCAGCGGACTTTGATGCAGGTTATGCTGGCAGGATTGAGGTTTACTCCATCTCCATCAACAGTGCCGGAGGCAACCCACTAGCGCTTAATGCTATTGTGGATATTGAATCTGTTATATCAAAGGATAATTTTACTACCGAAGTGGTTCTGGATGAAATTACACTAAATGCACCCATTGCACCGGATGAAGCCGCCGCATTGGCTTGGGTTCAGACAAACACTATACTAAGCTCCACATCCGGCACCATAGCCGATCTGACCGCTACCTTCCCCTCGAGTATTCCTCCAGTGATTGTAGCAGAGCCCTACACGATCAACTCCCGCATGACCCTGTCAGGTGATCCGATTCCTGCAGGAAGTACCGTGAGCATCTTGATCACCGTCAACGGTTTTGGACCTTTACCATACGTAACAAACGCAGCTATTCCGGCATCTCCATTCTGGGTTACAGATCTGGCGGGCGGAACAGCAGCGGACTTTGATGCAGGTTATGCTGGCAGGATTGAGGTTTACTCCATCTCCATCAACTCAGCAGGAGGAAACATGCTTGAAGTGAACGGGGTTGTGAAAGTAGAATCTATCATCTCCAAAGATAACTTCGTTACACAGGTAGTGCTTGATGACATCAATCTTAATTTCAAAATACTTCCGGATGAATCGGTTGCAATACATAACTTGAACAAGAATTTATTTTACACAACAATCCAGGGTGCGATCAATGATGCCGATCCGAACAATGTGATCCAAGTAGGCAACGGTACTTTCTATGAAAATATCGTCATCAACAAAGCCTTGTTACTCAAAGGTGCCAACGCTGATGTAGAATGTGAGAACCGTGTAGCAGCAGAATCAATAATTGCTCCCACCAACGGACTTCCTTTTAGTGTTATTGCTGACGGCGTAACCATAAATGGTTTTGAGATTACAGCACCATCTAATACATATGCAATAAATGGAAGTAATACATCCAACCTGAATGTTATTTTTAATAATATACACCATGTTGGAAGTTCGCTCACAAGCGGATATGTTCACTCAGTTGTATATCAGGTTGCTAATGCCACAGCCACTTCAAATGTTAACATTTCTGATAACTGCTTTAGTTATATTGGAAGCTCATCCTTAACGGGCTCCAGCGCCTCCGCAATTGGTATATTACAATCAACATCAACAGGGGTACTCACCGATTTATTTATTGAAAGAAATACCATTGATTATGTTGAGGTAAACACTGGAAACTGGCCAACAGGCAAAATAGCCTATGGTATTCAACTGAACACTGGATCGGCTAATTACACAACAACGGATGGTAAAATTCTAAACGCTCAAATTATTGACAATACCATCACCAACTTAAAAGGTTTCATATCTACCGGTATTGGACTTGAAGGTAACACTGAAAATGCTGTCGTTGAAGGCAATACAGTAGCAAACCTGACAGGCTACAAACTGGCCAACAGAGCCGGTGGCGGTTATGATCTAAACGCATTGAAATTTGAGACCAATCGTTATGTTGGAACCGTTATGGTTCAGGACAATAGTTTCCAGTCTGAAACATTTACATTTGGTTCATCTGCAACCCATAATGGTTATGCCGTTGCTAACTATGTACCTATGACTGATGGAGGTACAGCAGAGATTTCATGCAACTGGTTAGGTACAGCCAACTATGGTGAAATCGTTGCAGAATACACCTACTTCACAGGTAAAGTATTCAACAAAGAAGGGGCTGGTACTGATTTTATTGAATACCTGACAACCCCCACTATTGGTACTGGAAGCAGTTGTAATGGGGATAACGCCACACCTGCTAATTTAAATTTAAGTTACACTGAAGCGGCAGAAAATGTGGTGGTAACCTTTGATGTTGCCGGAAATTCATCGGTCATTTACCCAATTCCTGGTTTAACCGATCCGGCAGCGATTGCCGCTAAATATGCTTCCTTGCAAGCAGCCATCACTGGAGGAAACCCTGTTGAAATTAAAGCAGCCGCCCTTGAAATTGGTGACGACATTATTACAGAATATTATTACATGGAAGGCGTCAATAAGGTTTATTTGCAAACCGCAGGTGGAAATCCGCTGGTTAAAAACAAATACTGGGACGAATACCTGAACAATACCTCGACCTCACTCCGGTATCCGTCGTTTGCCAACAACAGGTTTATTGTGCCTATTGGCGGTTACAGCACCAGTACTAACCCAAATACCGGGGGCGCTGTGAATAATGGCTGGTTAGCACCGGTTTATGGAAAAACCCTTTATGTTACAGTTACTTTTTTGCATAATGGCGAAGTCAACTTTCTCACTCAAGGTGTTTCTATTCCAGCCGCTCCGGTCGTTAACACAATTACCGGTTTAGGTTACATGCAGATTCAAACGGCCATTGATGATCCATTGACTTTGGATGGTCATATAATTACTGTTGAAGCAGGAACGTACCCCGAAGTATTATACATTTACAAAGAGCTTGATATCCAGGGTCCGAATTATGGTATCGACCCGAACACTGAATCCCGTAATCCTGAAGCGACCATCCAGTTCCCCCCATCTAATACCTCTTGGTATCTGGTTTATATCGATGGTGATGGTGGTGGATCAACTGTAACAGGTGTATCAATCAATGGTTTTGAGTTTAATGGTGTTGACTCTTATTCGGGCAACTCAACCGAACTTATTTTTGTTGCTGGTGCCGAAAATGTTTCCATCAATGATAATATACTCAAAAACTTTGAATCAATTGCTATACGTTATTATTATCAATATTACGATGGTACTAATTGGATTCCAACCTGGCCAATTGGGGCTGATATTTCGGATAACTATATTTCAAATCCAGATTTTTATTTTGATTATAGTACTTATGGAGCAGCTCCTAATACGGGTATTTATTTACAGGGGGTCTATGGAAGCGTTTCCGGCAATGTGGTTGAACATGTGTTGGGCGGTTGTCAGATTCAACCTTATGGCCACCCAAATACTACGTCAGTTACAGGAACCGTTTCAGGCAATAAGTTCAAAGCGAGCAGAAATGGGCTCTGGTATAATAATTCCACTAGCGCCAATGCTGATTGGCTGTTCAGTGGCAACACACTTTCTGGTATCCTGTTTCCTTCCGGATATACTCCGGGAGCAGATTGGTACGGTGAACCGACTGATATATGGTACGGGTTTGCCATTAATGGTAACAGTTATGGAGAATTAGCCTTTTCAGGTAATACGATTGAGAAAGGAACAACTACTTTAGAGGCTTACGGCATCAGATATGTGCATGGATATGCACATGCACCCAAAACAGCCATCACTGACAATTTTATTGACAATCTTGCTTACGGTGTCTATTTGCCAGTTAATCTGGTAAACGTTGGTGAAATTTTGATCAACAACAATTCAATTTCAGGCAACAGTGATTATGGTGTTTACAATGTTACAACATCAACTGTAGATGCCACCTGTAACTGGTGGGGTACCACAAATCCAGCTACCGTTGCAGCCTCTGTTTCAGGAGATGTGCAATTCCTGCCATTCTCTACCTCGGCAAGCCCTATGAATTGCTCTGGGATAGGACCAGTTGTGAATACTACCAATGATCCTGACAGAAGCTATATGACCATACAGGCTGCGATTGATGATGCAGCTACTGTTGATGGTGATGTGATTGAGGTGGCAGCAGGAACGTATATAGAAAGCATTTACATTTATAAAGACCTTACCCTGCTGGGCCCTAATGCAGGAAAAAATCCTAATACCGATCTCCGTGATCCCGAAGCTATCATACAACCGGTCGAATGGTATAATGTATATTTAGATGTTGCAGGAGTTACTATTGATGGTTTCACACTTGACGGTCTAGGTACTTGCGATTACGGTATATATGCCTATGTATCAGGAGCAGGAGGCCATTTGTTTACAAATAATATTGTAAAAGGTTATAATGTTATGGGATACATTGGATGGGTGCAGAGTGGTGCGCCATCTTCTCAAAACCTAGTCACCAGGAACTTGTTTAAAGATATGCCTAATGCCAGGGCTGTTGTTACTCTATGGAATTATTATGCCAATGTAACTAACAATGTTATCCAAAACACGTCCGTGGGTATTTACGCAGAAAACGCCAATCAGCCAGAATCAACAGGTTTGGTTGAATGGAAAAATAATAACGTTTCTGCCTCACGTTCGGGTATCTGGTATAACCTGGCTTATGGAACAGCTACTTCTTTAACAATTAAGGATAATACTATTAATGTTGAAGATAATGTTTCCGGAACCAGATGGGACGGGATTTGGCTTACATCACTAGGTGGTAGCATCAATCCAACAATTAGCGGTAATACAATAATAGGCGGTACAGTAACTCAACAAACAAATGGATACCATATGTGGAACAATACTACCACTGCAACTAATGGAATTACCGTTCAGGGTGGCTCTGTTTCAGATGTTGATTATGGTATTTGGATTAACAATTGGGATGGTTACCCGACAGTTGGTGGTAGCAATGCAGGAACAACAAGTGCCTTGTTAGATGGACTGACAATCGAGAATGCGGCACTGGCAGGTGTTTATCTTAAAGACAACCCACTCAACACCAGCGGCGCCAGTGCATTTGTTTATGCGAAACTTACAAACAGCACCATTTCCGGTTCAGGAACAGGCGTTCTGATTGAAGGAGAAGATGCATCTGCTGATGTAGTTAACAACCTCGCCACCATTTCCGGAAACGAAGTCGGTATCCGTGTGAAAGATGGCGCAGATCTTGCTTCATGCACAGGCAATACCATCACCAACAATGCTTTTGGCGGTATCATTATCGAATCCACTGCCGGAACAATTGGAGAAATTTCCGGTAATAATATCTCCGGCAATGGCTATTTAGTTGATGCTACTCATGGCCTGGGTTTGAAATATGATAAAACATCTCTCCTCATAGCTGAAAACAACTACTGGGGTTTTGCTACTGGACCTTTCCATACGGTATTCAACACCTGTGGTGAAGGAAATGCAGTAGTTGGAAATGTGGACTTCATGCCATGGTGCACTGATGCAGGTTGCACGGGCACATCTGCTGATCTTCCGGTCAGCAATATCTCAAAATCGCCGGTTGCTTATTATTGCACCATTCAGGATGCAATTGATGATGCAGGCACAGGAGGAGAGATAATTATGGTTGGTGATGGCATTTTCTATGAAAACATTGTTATTAATAAAGACAACCTGACGGTTAAAAACTCATCTTCGCCTATAATTGATGGTGGCGGGTCAGGCGTGGTAGTAACAATAGTTGCCAATGGAGTTACATTTGACGGCTTTACAGTCCGAAACTCGGGGAGCACTCCCATTGACAGATGGTGGCATCGTATTGACTGGTGTGACAGGATGTACTGTAAAAAACAATAATGTAAGTAATAATAATGGTTTCGGGATTGCCCTTCAATTATCGAACGGCAACACTCTTCAAAATAATACCCTCAATAATAACAACATTGCGGGTATTGGTTTGCTTGGTTCCTCAAACAATACAATTAAATCAAATAATGTTACGAGTACAAATGCCTTTTCCGGTCAATATGGTTATGGTATCATATTAGATATTGTGGAGATACCTAGTCCTTCATCACCAACATTCTCAACCGGGAATACTATTGGACATGCAACTGAAACTCCAAATAACTTCTCAGACAATGAGGGTGACGGAGTCTATTTCGGATGGGGTTGCAATTTGAATACCATACTTAAGAATACCATTAATTCTAATGGGAACGATGGTATTTTCTTCTGGAAAAGTGGTAGCAACACTGTTACCGGCAATACCATAACGGGCAATATTGCTGAGGGGATTCAACTTACGGCAAGTCCCAATAATCTAATTACTGGTAACACAATTACTTCCAGCAATAAGGGAATCTGGATAAAAAGCGGTTGGACACAGTATCAACCACACACTGCCGGTCATGAAGCATTGTCAAGTGGCAACAGTATCAATAACAACAATATCAGCGGGAATAGCGCCTATGGTGTTGAGTATGTGGATAATCCAGGCGGAATGGAAGGTGGCAGTTTTGTACCATATCCTTATGATGACAATATTGTTATTGACGCTGAAGATAACTGGTGGGGTTCCAATACCGGACCAACCTATACCGACAATCCATGCGGAACAGGTGATGCAGTTTCCAATAATGTGGTTACAATCCATGGCAGAACAACGATGCAATGGAGCATTTGATTTACCAGCTAATTGCTTACGAAGTTAGCGGAACAACATCGTTGTGTATTGGAGGAACGACAACCATCACACTGTCAGGCTCCCAATTGGGTTCAGGATATGATGTTATATACAGCTTATATGCTAACAACGTATTGGTTGAAGGTTCCGAACAAACCGGGACCGGCGATCCGTTAACTCCGTTAACCTGGACAATAGCCTCAGCAGAAAACACGATCTATACGGTTAAAGCTGAAAACTCAGAGAATGGCTGTATCCTTGATATGACAGGCAGCGCAGCAGTATTTATCGGACCGATAACGACTGCCGGAAGCGTTTTAGCAGCCTGCCCGGGTTCAAACATTCAGATACCTGTTACAGTTACTGATTTTGCAGGAGTAGGTGCGATTTCACTGGTACTGAATTACGATCCACTGGCTTTAACATATGTTTCCAGTGCGGATACACTGGGATTACAGTATTCCAACAATATCGTTGGTGGAGTTGGGAATATTGTTGTCTCTAAGTTTTTAAATCCAGGCGATACACCTCTCACGTTACCTGACGGTTCAACATTGTTCACCATGACTTTACTTACCTTGGTGGAAATACAGCACTTACATGGAATGATTCAGATGATGCTTATTGCGAGTATGCTGCATTTGCTCCGGGCTATTTACCTTTCTGCGATGATCCGACGATTACTTATTATATCCCCGGACAAGTTACTGAGGTCATAGCACCTGTTGTTGCAGCAACTGTAACTGGACCTGACGGAGACATTGTAATGTCCGGTGGTAATAGTTATGCCATGACCATCTGTTCAGGTGAAGAAGTTACAACAAGTGATGCAACTTCAACTTCCATTGATCCTTCATCCTGCGGTGCATTGTGGGTTAATATGGTTTATACAACGACCATCTCCACGTTGCCTCCAACTCAGACCTTTAATGTTCCAATGGCTCTGGTTACTCCGCCAACTCTTATCACTCCTGAAAATCATGACGGATTGCAAAGAACATCACCTTTGTAGGTTCAATCCCTTATTATGATGTTAATACGAATGGTGACGCTGGACAACCGGAGATTATGAACGGAGCTGACAATTACATATGTGCTGACGGTACAACCAACACCTGAAATTTCAGGTACGGTTACAGCTCCGGGATATAGCCAGGTGATGGTATCAGGCGAAAGTTATACCCATACCATTTGTTCGGGTATTGAAATCACGACAACCGCTACCGACCCTGACTTCTGAGCTTGCAACAGCATGTGGCACTTGAGGATTCGTCAATTTATACTTCTGACTTACCCAATATTCCTTCGGCTACTTGGATGTGACTTATGCTCAGGTTTAGTTAGTTGCCGCCCTCAGACCATATCACCTGAGAATCACACCGGATCTAACAAGACTATCACCTTTGTTATTACACCTTATTATGATGCAGACAACAGTGGTGATCTGTCCCTGGATGACATTACCGGAGACCCGACTACTTTTGTCTTGACAGTGAATCCGCAAACGGAAGTTACCGAGGTTACCTTACAATCATCCACAGATGAATTCAGCTGGGATGCTGTCAGTGGTAATCTTGGAGATGGCTACAGCCTTTGCATTGATCCGGGTATCGAATTCTTCTACGTTGATGTCAATACACTTATCAGTAATCCTGCTCTGTCAAGTACAGCATTTGAACAGAATGCTTTCTACCTGACTGCATGGGTGACGAAACTGCCTTCTTTGAATATTGGGATGCAAAGGGCGTAAATTCCGGCGCAACCGGATGGCAGGGAGTTATGTGGGATATCATCAATGGTGATGAACCGATGTTCTATATTAATTACACCGGAACAGACTACCAGCTCATTGACGGTTTACAATACCTAATTGGGCAGGGTGCACAAACATTACGTATATCGGGCAATTATCCACAGGATAGTTATACCTTCAGTGGCTCTGTTGCTGATATCAATGGTTGTGAATCATTTTTTGATGTATTCTTTGACTTAAATACCATACCTGAAGTTACGGATGTGACTTTACTTTCATCCATTGATGATGCATCATGGACAGCGGTGGCCGGTGATTTTGCAACAGGATTCAATCTTTGCATTGATGAAGCAAATGAATATTACTACCTTGATATTGATGGCCTTGATGGACCAGTCAGCCCACTGTTGACTACATCATTCGACCAGAATGCCTTCTATCTTGCTGCTATGGACAACCCAACCGAATTCTTCGCTTACTGGGCTGACAAAGGTGTGGTATCAGGAGCTGGTGGATGGCAGGGTGTGATGTGGAACATCATCAGCGGTGCACAACCCATGTTCTACATTAATTATACAGGTTCAGATTATCAGCTCATTGACGGACTGCAATACCAAATTGGCAATGGTGCTCAAACCCTGCGCGTATCCGGCGATTATCCACAGGATCATTATACTTTTAATGGCTCTGTAACGGATGAAAATGGTTGTGTATCATCGTTCTTCGATGTATTATTTGATTTCAACACCGTACCTTACATGGTACCGGTTGCAAATCAGGAATATTGCAACGATGCAACCACGCTTGCAACCACGCTTAATGCAACTGTTGAGGACTGCACATTCGAATGGATAAACAGCAATACTGATATTGGTTTGACAGACAGCGGAAATGGAATTATCCCTTCATTTACAGCGACCAATACCACTAATGCACCCATTTCAGGAATGATCAGTGTAAGACCTACCTCACCTTCAGGATGTGTTGGCGCATGGCAGGAATTATACACCATTACCGTATTCCCGACACCAACCATGACCGATCCTGCTGATCAGGCAGTCTGCAACGGTGCACCTACAGCAGAAGTGGTATTTAACGGTCCTGTTAGCGGCACAACTTACGAATGGATAAATAGTCTTCCATCCATTGGTCTGGCTGCAAGCGGAACAGGTGATATTGCTTCGTTCACAGCTGTCAACAATACCAGCGCCATTGTAACGGCAACCATTACCGTTACACCATGGGCAAACGGATGCGCAGGAACACAGCAAAGCTTTGACATCACAGTGTATCCAACTCCGGATGTTGTTGATCCTTTGGATCAGGCACTCTGTAACCAATCTACAACGACAGCGGTTGTTTTCTCAGGAAGCGTTACCGGAACTGTCTTTGAATGGGTCAATGACACGCCCGATATCGGCCTGGTTGCAAGTGGTTCGGGTGATATCCCGACCTTTACCGCTCAAAATGATGGAGCCATAAATCTCGTTGCAACAATCACTGTTACACCGACAGCCAATGGATGCGCAGGAACTCCTCAAAGCTTTACCTTCACTGTTTATCCAACTCCCGCTGGTACAATTGCAATCACTACTCCTATTGGATGCAACGGTGGTTCTGGCACTGTTACCATTACAGCAACTGTTGGCACAGCTCCATTTGAATATACCTTCAACGGGGTTAACAATACAACAGGAATATTCACCGGCATTGAGGCAGGAACTGGCTATGAATGGTACATTTCGGATGTGTACTCATGTGTTTCGGAAATTGGTTTATTAGATGTTACTCAGCCAACCTTGCTTACCGGCGGTGCTTCTGAAACTTCACCGATACTGTGTAATGGCGGAAATGCAACAATCACAATGACTGCAGGTGGAGGAACAACTCCTTATACCTATACATTTAATGGTTCATCTGTTACAACTGTCAATACTACCCAAACATTCAGCGTGGTTGCTGGTTTGGGTTATGCCTGGAGTGTAACGGATGCAAATTCCTGCGGTCCGGTTACTGGTACCCTGGATGTTACAGAACCTGCATTGCTTTCAGGCGGTGCTTCTGAAACTTCACCGATACTGTGTAATGGCGGAAATGCAACAATCACAATGACTGCAGGTGGAGGAACAACTCCTTATACCTATACATTTAATGGTTCATCTGTTACAACTGTCAATACTACCCAAACATTCAGCGTGGTTGCTGGTTTGGGTTATGCCTGGAGTGTAACGGATGCAAATTCCTGCGGTCCGGTTACAGGTACCCTGGATGTTACAGAACCTGCATTGCTTTCAGGCGGTGCTTCTGAAACTTCACCGATACTGTGTAATGGCGGAAATGCAACAATCACAATGACTGCAGGTGGAGGAACAACTCCTTATACCTATACATTTAATGGTTCATCTGTTACAACTGTCAATACTACCCAAACATTCAGCGTGGTTGCTGGTTTGGGTTATGCATGGAGTGTAACGGATGCAAATTCCTGCGGTCCGGTTACTGGTACCCTGGATGTTACAGAACCTGCATTGCTTTCAGGCGGTGCTTCTGAAACTTCACCGATACTGTGTAATGGCGGAAATGCAACAATCACAATGACTGCAGGTGGAGGAACAACTCCTTATACCTATACATTTAATGGTTCATCTGTTACAACTGTCAATACTACCCAGACATTCAGTGTGGTTGCTGGTTTGGGTTATGCCTGGAGTGTAACGGATGCAAATTCCTGCGGTCCGGTTACAGGTACCCTGGATGTTACAGAACCTGCATTGCTTTCAGGCGGTGCTTCTGAAACTTCACCGATACTGTGTAATGGCGGAAATGCAACAATCACAATGACTGCAGGTGGAGGAACAACTCCTTATACCTATACATTTAATGGTTCATCTGTTACAACTGTCAATACTACCCAAACATTCAGCGTGGTTGCTGGTTTGGGTTATGCCTGGAGTGTAACGGATGCAAATTCCTGCGGTCCGGTTACTGGTACCCTGGATGTTACAGAACCTGCATTGCTTTCAGGCGGTGCTTCTGAAACTTCACCGATACTGTGTAATGGCGGAAATGCAACAATCACAATGACTGCAGGTGGAGGAACAACTCCTTATACCTATACATTTAATGGTTCATCTGTTACAACTGTCAATACTACCCAGACATTCAGTGTGGTTGCTGGTTTGGGTTATGCCTGGAGTGTAACGGATGCAAATTCCTGCGGTCCGGTTACAGGTACCCTGGATGTTACAGAACCTGCATTGCTTTCAGGCGGTGCTTCTGAAACTTCACCGATACTGTGTAATGGCGGAAATGCAACAATCACAATGACTGCAGGTGGAGGAACAACTCCTTATACCTATACATTTAATGGTTCATCTGTTACAACTGTCAATACTACCCAAACATTCAGCGTGGTTGCTGGTTTGGGTTATGCCTGGAGTGTAACGGATGCAAATTCCTGCGGTCCGGTTACAGGTACCCTGGATGTTACAGAACCTGCATTGCTTTCAGGCGGTGCTTCTGAAACTTCACCGATACTGTGTAATGGCGGAAATGCAACAATCACAATGACTGCAGGTGGAGGAACAACTCCTTATACCTATACATTTAATGGTTCATCTGTTACAACTGTCAATACTACCCAAACATTCAGCGTGGTTGCTGGTTTGGATTATGCCTGGAGTGTAACGGATGCAAATTCCTGCGGTCCGGTTACTGGTACATTGTCTGTAACTGAACCTCCAGTGCTTACAGGTGGCGCGACTGTCACATCTCCAATTACATGTTTTGGCGGAACCGCAACGGTTACAATGACTGCTGGCGGTGGAACACCCCCGTACAGTTATACGTTCAATGGTGTTACCAATGGTACTGGTATATTTACGGGTATCCTTGCAGGCATTAACTATCCATGGAGCGTAACTGATGTGAATGCATGTGGTCCGGTTACTGGTAACCTTACTGTTTCCGAGCCCGCTGCCATCCCGATCACCGGTACAGTTAAGTATTACAACGGTGCCAATACGGTGATGAACAATGTAATTGTTGACCTGAAACAGGGCACAACAATTATTCATACTACCACAACCACTACTTCTGGAGCATATTCGTTTGCCAATGTATGCCCGGGAACTTACGATGTTGTATTTACCACAGTGAAACCCGTCGGTGGTATCAATACAACAGATGCTGCATTGGTGAATGCTTGGCCGGTAAGTTTTTATCCAATTGAAAAGGCCCTTTTCTTTGCCGGTGATGTTACGAATAACAATAGGATTCTGGAAATGATGCAACCTCGATCCAGCAATATTTCCTGTCATTACCAAATCCTACGCCCTTTCCACGCAGCAAGTGGTCATTCTGGAAAACCAACGACATGGTTTCAGCAAATAACCCACCTGTGACAGTATTGACCCTTACCGTTCCTCCTGCAAGTGCGCCTATTACGCAAAACTTCTGGGGCATGGTAACCGGTGACTTTAACCAGAGCTTTGTTCCTGGCGGGGCAAAGGCTGAAAGCGAAAGCCTGGCACTGAACTATGCCAATACCATGGAAGTGGAAAGCAGCACCGAATTTGAACTGC
The DNA here is from genome assembly GCA_963840975.1 of uncultured Bacteroidales bacterium. Taxonomy (GTDB): domain Bacteria; phylum Bacteroidota; class Bacteroidia; order Bacteroidales; family JAADJA01; genus JAADJA01. The sequence continues at coordinate 168,891 of CAWJBC010000003.1, forward strand.
CCATCCGCACAGCGATGGATATGCAGGTTGGGGCTGTTTCTCTGATACTTAACTATCCTTCTGATCAGCTCGAAGTGTTGGGAGTTTATCTTACCGATAATCCTGCCCTTCCGGTTGACCATGTAATTTACGGTGATGAACTCAGGATAAGCTGGTTCTCTATGGCACCAATCAATCTGAACAACGGCGAAGCGCTAATCACATTGCAGCTGAAATCTGCTGCACCGCTGAGCATGGAAACCATGTACTTCAGCCTTGCTGCCGATCCGCTCAACGAACTGGCTAACGGACAGTACCAGGTAATCAACCCCGCGGTCCTGACGGTTGACATCGTGAAAGCTGCCGGACTGGGTATCTACAATCCTTACATCACATCGGATGATCTCACCATGAGCAACTATCCTAACCCGTTCAATGAAATCACGACCATTAATTACATCCTGCCTGACGATGGAAAGGTAATCCTTGACATCTATGACCTGGTGGGCAATAAAGTAAGAACACTTGTGGATGAAACACAGACAGCGGGAGAATACAAGGTGAAAGTCAATCTCCATTCACTCCAGTTGGGTTCATATACTGCTACCTTAAGGCTGCAGGGAACGGAAGCAACCATGAGTAAAACCATTAAGATCATAAGTAAATAATAAATTAAAAACAGCAATCCCGTCCCCTTAGCGGGGACGGGATTGTATTATAAATCAACATTTTATTAACTTAAATTAAACAACATGAAAAAATTATTACCGTTTTTGATTGCAGCACTATTTGCTGCAACGAGCACATGGGCGCAATTGACGGACATTGAAACGTTTAGTAGCCCAATTTCCCTTTCACCAACGCAAGTTGCAGATGCATGGTACCCTGACAGGTATCCGCCAGCAGCATTTGAGAGCTATCCTGTGGGCACTGAAAATAAGTTAAGAATTGGAATCGATCTGAATGATGGTGCCCAATTAAGGCAGGGAAGCTATAGTGGAGCGTTTTATAATACCCAAGGTCGAAAGTTTGATCTTTCAACTTCGACAACTTCTCTTTATGGGAGTCTTTACATTCCTGCAGATTGGGCAACTAAACATAGGAAATCTGATATGTGGGCAACAGCCTTTGATAATACCAACTCTGTTGTAAGGTATCCCATTATTGGTTTTGCCAATGTAGATGGATTAACGCCTGTATTAAGGTATTGGACTGAATCTGGATGGATTAATATTACCAGCAATATTAATTACAATTCTTGGAACAATTTTGCTATTATTTTTGATGGAGCAAGTTTTAAATTTTATGTCAATAGTGTATTAGTTGCTTCGGATTCAGATATTGGTGGGACAACTTACTTTGGTAATGTTATCATGCAAGCTTATAACTTTAACGATAATACACTTGGAACAGCTTATGACAATTCCTCTGATGCAACTTACGATGCTTATTGGGATAATATTGGTATACCTTCAGATGGTCCTATTACTTACGCTGGCAAAATTGTGGCTTCTACCAGCGCTGTAACTGTACCAATTACTGTTAAAAACTTTAAATACGTTGATGCAATTTCGCTATCACTTCTCTTTAATACTTCTGTTCTATCTTATACAGGATTTATTGAAAATGAGGACTTATCAGAAATTTCAGACATGGATGCCAATATTATAGGTAATAAAATAATTTTTACTTGGATTGGAAATTTAGGAACTGGCGTATCTCTTCCAGACGATGCTGTTCTCATAAATGTAAATTTTACAGTTATAGGTGGTACATCACTTTTAACCTGGTATGATAATGACGAAATTAGTTGTGAGTATCAAAATGCTCTGATCCAATTTCCTTATGATGATGATCTTTCCTCAGAACATTACATTAATGGTTGGGTCACAGACATGAGTGTAACATTTACACGGGCATATACACCTTCCCAAACCATTACAGCTGTTGTTGCCGGGGGTGATGATCCATATACCTACTCATGGACAGGACCTGTTTCTCAAACAGCAACTGGAGCAACCATTACTCCAACTGATGGGTATGGAAATTATACTGTTACCATTACAGATGAACTGGGTGCAGTACTTGTGGGCACTTATTACTATGGCCCGGTGCATAACATTGACACCTATTTTGATTATGCAACTATTCAGGGGGCAATTAATGCAACAATAACCTCAAATGGACACACTTTGGTAGCTGATGCAGGCACCTATGCAGAAAACATAACGGTGAACAAGTCTCTTGACATTCGCGGACCTAATTTTGGTTTGGCCGGAAATAGCGGAAGTCGTGTGGCAGAAGCCATTGTTGTGCCTGAAACGTCTTCTGCAAGTGGAGAAATTTTTATGGTGCAGACCAGTAACGTATCCATTGATGGGTTTACGATTGATGGCGATAATCCATTACTAACAAGTGGAAATCTTGGGACAAATGGTGCTGATCTTGACGCAGCTGAAGCTGTTACTGTTTATGTTAACAATGTCAATAACCTCACTGTTTCACATAATATCATTCAGAATCTTACCTATTTTGGAGTGACCATTTTTGGTGCATCTTACAGCGCGCCAACTACTTCTGGTCATTTGGTTAGCGCTAACCTTATCAAAGATATGGGACACTATAACTCTTCATTTGATAATTACAGTTGGGGAGGAGGCGTCTTAATATATAATGGTCAGTATACCCGTATAGTTGACAATGTGATGACGAATGTAAGAATTGGGATTCAAACGGGCAATTTTCAAACAGCCCATATTGGCGACCCGCAATTTCAGGTTATAGACAATAATATGATTCAGACTCGCTATATTGGTATCTTTTTTAATTTGCATAATTATTCACCTTTTACGGTTTCCAATAACATAATCACCGGCTTGGATAATGCAACACAGGCTTCTATTACAACTCGTCCGTGGCGAGGTATGCTGATTGCATCCCTTGGTAACAATATGGGATCTAGCACATTTAGTAATAACTCAATTGATGGTAGCGGCATAACTTTGTTCACAACAGGTAAGGAAGGTATCAATGTGTGGAATGTGCAGAACAATGCTTCTGCGAACATCAGTGGCGGCAGCATCAACGGTGTTATTACTGGTATTTTCTTGAATAACTTTGAAGGCTATTCAAGCGATGCAGGCTATGGTGCTTATGCTACAATAGACGGTGTAAGTATCAATGCAAGTGGTATAGGCATCCGATTGCTGGATAGCCCAAGCAGTGCCACTCACGCTAATATTCAGGCAACTATCACCAATTGCTTCATAACCGGTGGGACCGATGGAGTGAAGCTTGAGGAAGTTTCGTCAGGCAAGGTAACAGGGATAGTGAATGAGAACAGTATCACTGGAAATTCAGGTTATTCAATCAACGCTACAACCGTTGCCAATAATGTAGCTGCAACCTGTAACTGGTATGGCACCAATACTGTAGCCGGTGTTGCTGCTGAAATAAATGGACCGGTTACATACATCCCATGGTTAATTGATGGTTCAGATATTGATGATCCTGGTTTTGTGCCCGGTGGTGCATGTACCGGTGCAACTGACCTCTATGTTAATGATACTGATCCATTGCTTACAAATGACATTTACACCACTGCCATCGGTAGCGATGCCAACGCAGGAACAGATGATGCACCATTCCTCACCATCACCAAAGCTGTAAATACTGCAGTAAATGGTACTAAGATTTGGGTGGATGCAGGTACATTCCAGGAACAGGTATTGATTGGAAAAACAGTTGATATTACAGGTGTTGACAGGACGAAGACGATTGTGAAAGCACCTTCTATCCTATCAGATGTTAGTAATGCTAATCAACCCAATCATCACCCAATAATTTATGCGTATGGACCCGGAAATACAATCAACATAGAGAAAATTTTAGTTAATGGTGATGGTGGAAGATCGATTCCGAGATACATGGGAGTTTATTACTATGAGGCAAGTGGAACCTTTAAAAATTCAAGAATCACTGCTATACGCGATGCTGTATTTAGCGGAATGCAACAAGGTCTTGCATTTGTCGCGAATCATGCTTACAATGTATCATTTGCACATACTGTCACACTTGATAATAATATATTTGATGATTATCAAAAAGGTGGTATTGTAATAAATGAACTTAATACACAGGGTGTAGTGACCAACAATATTGTTACAGGTCAGAATATCCCTAATGTAACAGGACAAAACGGTATCCAATTTGGTTTCGGTGCTTTTGGTTCGATTACAGGAAATACAATTACCAATAATATTTGGAATGCCATTGAACATCCTCATACATGGGTTGCCTCAGGTATCCTTCTTTACCAGACTGGCACCAGTACGGTTTCAGGTAACATTTTGAGTGGTAATGAAGCAGCGCTCATGTCCTCTTCTTCAACGGGTGTGACTTATGGAATCAATACATTCAGCAACAATAAGATACATTTGTGGCTTGATGCTGCCGGCGATGTAAATTTAGGAAATATTTATGACAAAAAGGTCCTGAACCCGGCAATTCCAGAAGCAGTCTTTGGATGCATCCAGTATGCTGTTGATGAAGCTGCACCCCTTGCTATTTTGAATGCCAGCGCAGGAACCTTTGTAGAGAATGTAAATGTTCATACAACGGTTACACTTAATGGTCCAAATGCCGGAAATGATCCGACTTTGGCAGTTCCTGCAAGGGTTGCTGAAGCCATCGTAATGCCTGCTGTTAATGACCCTGTAAATGGAAGGGTATTTGACGTGACTGCTGCCAATGTAACGATCAATGGATTTACCGTTGATGGAGATAATCCAGGATTAACCGGAGGTGTGGCCCATAATGGGGCCGACATCAACACACAATTTGGTATTGGCTCAGGAACATGGGCAACCGGAACAGGCGGAAAAAGCGGAATGCAGATAAAGTACAACATTGTTCAAAACTGCAATGATGGAGGTATTTATGGTAATGGCGGAGGAACACCAGTTGAAGGAGGATTATTTACCTACAACTGGGTGGATAACAGCCCATGGTGGGGAATTGTTATGGAAAATAACTGCTATACAGATATCACCTACAACAAAATTACCCGTGTTAGCAGAGGCGTTCAATACGATAACTATTGGGTAGCTAAATCAAGTGGAAACTCGGTTGTCGAGTATAATAATGTCACCTACACCAAACGAGGTATCTTGCAGAATCTATTCTATTCTAATGGCTCTTTGTTCCAGATCAGGAATAATACACTGAATGCATCCACTTCACCGGAAGCTGCAAATGTTGGTTTGATGTACTGGTCAATTGCCTCTGGCATTACTGCTACAGCCTACAATAACACAATCAATGCAAACATAGATGGTGTCAGGATTTGGAACTGCCAGGGAAATGTAACCGTTGATGCAAATATTGTTAATGGTGGTCAATATGGTGTTCATGTTACGACGCTAGATGCGTATGGCTTAGGAAGTGTTTCGGATGCTCTGATTACACGTAATACCATTAATAATCCAAGCTCTGCAGGTTTGTATCTGGAAGATACGGATGCAGGTGTTAATAGCATTGATATAACAGCAACTTACAATTTCTTTAATGGTGATGCAGATGGCGGTTTAGCATCAGGCGGCGAAATTACTGCTGCTGTTAATTCCAATTCAATCACCGGCCAAAGCTCACTTGGCGTAAATGGAACTGCATATACTGGCGTTGCTCCTTTAGATTTCACATGTAACTGGTGGGGAACAGCTGACGGAAATCTCATTGCTCCAAAGATCAGTGGTAACGTAAGTTATGTACCATGGCTGGTTAATGGCTTTGATAATAGTGCAGATCCTGGCTTCCAGCCTGTTCCGAGCACTTGCACCGGCGCACCTTCTTTGACAGGTACCTATAAGTATTACAATTCAGGCTTAACAGTGATGAATAATGTTGCAGTTGAGTTGTGGCAGGGTTCAAAGGTATATGGTCCTGTAACTACCGACCCGGACGGAATCTATTCATTCACCAATGTTAATCCTGGTACTTATGAAGTACGTGCAAGCACACTTAAAGCAGTTGGCGGTATCAATTCAACCGATGCTGCACAGGTGAACTTCTGGGCAATCAATCCTTCCTATATCGAAAAGGTTCGATACTATAGTGGAGATGTAGTAATGGATAACAAAGTAATGCCTGTTGATGCTGGTCGAATTCAGGGATACTTCCTTACTCAGGGATCTGTTGGCTGGGTTAACCGTCCCGCCTGGACTTTCTGGAATACAGGAGATTTGATAAATGCAAACCTTTCTGAGATTACATCACCGGTTTATCCAACTGTTACCTTGTCTGCTGTTGGCACAACAGCTACCAGAAATTTCTACGGCCTTGTAACCGGCGACTTTAACCGAAGCTTTACTCCGGAAAATGATGGAAAATCAGGCTCCGAAAGCCTTACCCTTAACTATGGTCAAACCATAGAAGTTGGAGAAGATGCGTTTGAACTTCCGCTGGTTGCAGCTATGGATATGCAGGTAGGAGCCATCTCGCTCATCCTGAATTTCCCGTCGGATGTAATCACAGTAAATGATGTGTATCTGACCAATGATCCGAATACTCCGGTATTGTTCGATGTAACTGGTGATGAGCTCAGGATTAGCTGGTATTCAACTGAACCTCTTTCATTGCAGGCCGGCCAGCGTCTGGTTACACTGGTACTCGAGGCAACAGGATCATCAGGCGAACCCATTTACTTCAGCCTTGCTTCTGACCCGCTCAACGAACTGGCAGATGCAACATTTGAAGTGATAGGCGATGCCGCACTTACTGTGGATGTGATCAAAACTACCGCTCTCGGAACCGGTGAGAACTTGTCGTCCAATAACCTATTGTTCAGCAACTATCCCAATCCGTTTGTCGGAACAACTAACTTTGTCTATACGATACCCACAGACGGAAAGGTTCTCCTCGAAGTCTATGATATCGTGGGCAACAAGGTGATGGTCGCAGTTGACGAAACACAATCAGCCAGCGAATACCTGCTGAAGGTGGATCGCAATACATTGCAACCCGGCGTTTATATGGCTACACTAAAGCTTGAAAGCGCAGGAACAGTAATGATGCACACCATAAAGATTATCAGTAAATAATTATTAAATCATGATGAGGATGTATCGAAAGTAAAACTAAACGTCATTGCGAGGAGGAACGACGAAGCAATCTGCTGATAAACAATCTTAACAGATTGCTTCGCTTCGCCCTCAATGACGAAAATCCGGCTTTTGATACATTCTCTTTTTTTACTTCAATACAGGTTGATCGAAACACTAAATATACTACTACAATGAAATACATTGTCACACTTATCATCGGGTTCGCTTTCCTTATCCCGCATCATATCAAAAGCCAGAATGCTCCGGTCTCAACTGTCGGGGCAATTTTTAGTTATGGGACATCAGTTACCGTCCCTGTTACAGCGACAGGGATTAACAACATCGGAAGCTGCAATTTACAGTGGATGTACAATCCGGCAATAGTTACATGCACCGCCGCTACCAAAGGACCGGCGATGCCCGGCGGAATTGCCACCAACCTCACCAATCCGGGTATTATCACACTGGGCTGGTACACCTGGCCCGGAGTTACCCTGCCCGACAATTCCGTGATTTTTAACCTTAACTTTTACGAGGGTAGCTTATGGTACTTCTGCCATCACCTGGAACGATAGCTACGGCGACCGCCAGTGGAGCGATGGCAATTCCTTTACTCTAAACGATCTTCCGCTTTCATGCTTATTATTTTAATGGCTCCGTCACATTTCTAACCAATAATGCACCGGTAACCATAGCGCCGTTTATCGAAGCGATGCCGGGCACGGTGATCGGTATTCCGGTAAAAGTGAACGGATTTACCAACATTGGTTCCCTTTCATTGAACATGCTGTTCACATCCTCTGTTCTCAGTTACCAGGGGTTCACCAACGATTCAGGCTTCCCGGGACTGACCATCAACAGTGAAACTCCCGGAACGATTAACGCTTCCGGTCTTGTGCCAGCCGGCGGCTCAGGATTTACAATGGCAAATAATGCTACGCTTTTTACTTTGCAATTCATGTACAACGGCGGAACCACCAACCTGACCTGGTCGGATAACGGAACCTCGTGTCAATATACCGGTTACCCGGCTTACAACATTTTAACAGACGCCCCTTTCAACTCCTATTACGTCAATGGTTCTGTGACCGCGGGGGGCTTAAGGCTCGGACTAAAAGTCTTTCTTGAAGGAGCCTTTGAAAATAATGAAATGTCCACATCTCTTAAAGATTTAAACCTGATCCCCTTGTCACAGCCCTATTCAGGTTCACCCTGGAATTACAGCGGGTCGGAAACCGTGACTTTCATACCGGCAAATGTTGCGGACTGGGTACTGGTTGATTTAAGGGAAACAACAGGTGACGCCTCAACGGCCACGGCTGATAAATCAATCGCAAAACGGGCTGCATTCCTCCTGAAGGATGGCTCGGTAAAAGACATGGACGGCACAAACAACCTTGAGTTCGATGTGTCGGTAACAAACAATTTATTTGTGGTGGTTTACCACCGTAATCATCTTGCCGTAATTTCGGCTAGCCCGGTCGCAATTTTCAATGGCATGGGTAATTATGATTTCTCAAGCGGCGAATTCCAGGCTTTGGGCGGAAGCTCCGGACACAAAGAATTAACCGGTGGTATTTGGGGAATGATGGCCGGCGACGCCAATGCCGACGGACTCATCAATGACACCGACAAGCAAAATTACTGGAACCCCAATGCCGGTATTTGGGGATATTTTCCCTCCGATTTTTCGATGGATGCCCAAATTGATAATAAAGATAAAAATGATTTCTGGTATCTGAATGAGGGGAGTGAGACGCAGGTGCCGGAATGAAACAGATATAAAATTTGCCTTGTAAGGGGGCAGAATTAAATAATTAATAACAACAGGTTGATCAAAAAATTTATTTTATGAAAAAATTATTACTTTTTTCGGTTCTTTTATTTGGAGTTACGAAATTGGGATGGATGCAGACAGTATTTTATTCAGAAAATGTCGGGAATCCATCCTCAACTACCGGAGTTTCAATTTACACTGGTTGGCAAAACTCCTCACCAATTATTTATAGCGGTGATGCTGATGTTCGATTAACAACCACAAGCAATGGATATGATGGGGCAAGTGGGAATGGTAATGTTTTTATAACTAATGTAGTTGGACGATATTTATTAATTTCTGGCATTAATTCATCTGCTTATAATAATATTTCTCTTTCTCTTGGACATTACAAATCTACAACAGCTGGTAATAATGAATTGGTTATTGAAGTAAGTTCAGATGGTATTAATTTTAATGCTTTAAATTATTCCAGACCTACAGGAACAGGAACTGCTGCCTGGATATTAATCACACCAACAGGTACAATACCCTCAACATCTAATTTATATATAAAGTTTAGACAGACCTCCTTAACACCACAATTCAGAATTGATGATATTAAGCTTACTGGAACAACTGTTGGTTCATTAACTCCACCATCCTTTACTGCTGATGCAACTCAAAACGACGTCGATCACAATATTGACATCACATTTACAGATAATGCAACCTGGCGGGCTGCTGTGAGCGCCGTTAAAATTGGAGAAACAGCATTATCATCAGAAGATTATGAATTAACAGAGGGAAACTTGCAGCTAAAGCCTTCAAACGGCAACAGTTTGCTTACAACCTCAGGCTTAAAAAGTGTTGCTGTAGTTGCAACAGGTTATTCGGATGCTGCTGTTACCCAACAGATTAATGCAGGAGCACCTACATCCAATTCCACAGCAACCATAGACCTGCCGCTGGCACTTAATTCCACAAGAACAGTAACAGCAACTGCCAAAGATCAATATAATAACATGGTTCCAGGATATATTTTTAAATATGATGCAATTGTTACTGATAACATTGCCACCACCGATGAAACTTATACCATTGATGGTATTGGAAGAAATGCATCTGTATCGGACTTTAATCTAACCAATGTTACGAATTCAAGTGGTGTTACAACATTTGACATTACCATACCTTCATCTGTAGATTCCAACGATGGAGTCAGCCTTCAGGTTCAGTTAAATGATGGTACAACGAGTATTGGGACTTCATTCAGTTATTCTAAAACTCCACCACAAATAACCCTCACAGGTATTGATCCGGGGACAAACAATTTCTATCCCGGAACGACCAATAATATTTTGTATAGAATACAAGTAGATGTGGCCAACGGTCCAGTTATACTATCCTATATGGCTTTTTACTTACAGGGTGATTATCATGGTGTTGGCCTTCCAGCTGCAGACATTGCGACAAACGGTATAAAGTTATGGTATTCGGACGATGCTTCACTTACAGGGACTGATGCCCTTCTAAAGGCCGTGAGCTGCTCAGGCGCCGGATATGGAGAGGAGATTTTATTCTTGGGAATTAACTACTCTTTCCCTGTTGGCACTGCCTACCTTTTCGTTACTGCAGATATCGTGGATTATCCTCCCGGTTACCATAGTATATCGGGTCAAATTTTTAGCAACGAGGCATTGTATTTTTACGGATTGATTCCTTTTAGCGGAGGCTCACTTGCAAATGCTAACTTTCATTTGATATGTAATTGGCCGTCCTATACATGGATTGGTTCTGATAATGCTGACTGGTCCATAGCGACCAATTGGAATCCTGCACGATTATCATTAACAATTAATGATATTCTTCTATTCAACGATGGTACAACAAAAACTATTATAGGGGTTCCAACACAAACCATCGGAAGACTAATTGTTTCAGGAACAACAACAAAGATCACCCTCCAGGCAGGGGGTTCAAACATACTCACCATCGGCGGAGGTACAGGAACTGACCTTGATGTGGCTGCAGGATGTGAACTGAATGTAAGCGGCACAAATGCACTTATCTTGGCACTTTCATCAGGTGCAATAGGCAGCATTAACGGAAATATGACCTTCGCAGGTGGTGCTCATCGTCTGACATCGGAAACTGCAAGCGGAATTTTATTTAATAACGGTTCAATATTTACTGCAGGAGCATCATTCACAGGAAATGCATTTGGTACAACCACCCCTTATAATGCTATAATCTTTGACAATGGATCAACATATATAGCTTTTGCAGGTAGTAACCCGTTCGGTGCATCTCAACCAAACAGTGTGGTGATTTTTAATGGCGGAAGTTTGTACAAAGTTGCCGCAAATCTCACTCCATCGTTTTCTGGACGAAATTATTCAAATATTGAAATTGATGCTGCGACATATACATTAACAACCACAGGCACTTCATCTGTAACCATGGATAACCTGACCATCACCAATGGAACATTGAACTTTAATATGACAGGAAATCCTGGTCATACAATTAAAGGGAATATAACCATAACGACAGGCGCAGTTCTTGCATTCAATCCTTCTTCAACTGGAACTGTTTTCCTTGCAGGAAACTCCAACCAAATAATTAGCAATAGTGGTTCTTTGTCTTTTGGGTCAAACAGTATTATCGCTATAAACAATAATGCCGGGATAACCATTGCAAATGACATTTCAATGTATAACCTGAGTTTGACGAATGGCATTGTTACAACATCTGGAACCAGTATATTAAGCTTAAATGGTGCTCTGTCGGGAGGAAGCTCTTCCTCTTATATTTCTGGCAGACTTGCACAAATATACTCTGGTACTGGTTCAAAAACCTTCCCAATTGGCAAAAATGGCAACTACAGGCAGGTCATAGTGAATTTCTTATCCCTCAATGCCCCGAGCACATTGACAGCAGAGCAGTTTGAAGGAACATTACCAGGAACCCTGCCCTCAGGAATTACCTTATTTAATGACCGTTACTGGACAGTTTCTCAATCAGGTGCAACTAATTATTCCTATTCCATAACCCTTAGTGGCGATGGATTTACACCTTTTTTCCCGGTTAAAATGTTAAAGGGAGATGGTAGCTCGGTTATAGCTTATGATGTTACTTCGCCCAACTATACCAATACTACAGCATTTACATCCTTTAGCGATTTTGGATTAGGTGAAATAGAGTGCATTGAACCAGATGTGCCGACAATAAGTGAAAGTCCATCAACAATATGTGCAGGAAACAACTCTACACTTTCTGTCACTACTGGTAATCTTTATGATGCCATTGACTGGGAATGGTATTCCGGTTCATGTGGAGGCACATCAGTTGGTTCAGGAACATCCATCATTGTTTCGCCATCTGTTACTACTACTTACTTTGTTCGCGGAGAAGGCGGATGTGCAACGCCAGGCACCTGTGCTGATGTAACCGTTACAGTCAACCCTACTGCTATTGTCAGCGGATACTTTAATTATTACAATTCAGCTAATACTGCTCTCAACCTGGTCGCTATTGAATTACAGCAATCAGGAGTTTACAAATACGGCACGTCAACCAATACAAGCGGCTATTTCGAATTTCCTGCTGTTTGTCCCGGCACCTATGATGTTGTTGCTTCAAAAACCAAGGTAATTGCCGGCATCAACTCTACCGACGCTGCCCAGGTGAATTACTGGGCTGTCCACAATTCCTTTATTGAAAAGGTTAGATTTCTTGCCGGTGATGTTGATGGAAGCACTAATATATGGTCTGATGATGCCGGTTCTATCCAACAATACTTTATCACACAAGGAAATCCGACTCCGGCATTTGGTTCTGACTGGTCATTCTGGAAAACAGGGGAATTGATAAACGTCAACCCGGGTCCGTCAGGTTTTCCTACGATCACAATTCCCGGGGGAGCGACATCCCCCCTGACTCAAAATTTCTACGGACTCATCACGGGTGATTTTAACCGCAGCTATGTACCGGGCAGTTTTAAATCAAAAAGCGAAAGCCTTACCCTCAATTATGGAGAAACGATGGAAGTAAACCAGGATGTGGAATTCAGTCTACCAATATATTCAGATGCGGACATGGAAGTAGGAGCCATTTCAATGATCCTTAATTTCCCATCGGATATAATGGATGTCACCGGCGTTTTCCTGACCAACGATCCCAATACACCTTTGCAGTACAACGTTTTCGGCGATGATTTAAGGATAGGGTGGAATTCACTTACACCGGTAGTTTTAAATCCAGGAGAAACATTGCTTACACTGTTGGTAAAAGTCAATGGTTCTGCCGGAGAGGATGGTATCCGCATCAAACTTGCCGGTGATCCGCTCAATGAATTGGCAGATGCCGGCTTCGACGTAATCAGTGATGCCGTTCTGGTTGTTGATATAATTAAAACGCCTTCCCTGGGGACAGATGAAATGTCTTTAGCCGAAAAACTCTTTTTCAGCAATCATCCAAATCCTTTTTATGGTACCACCAGTTTTGTTTACACACTTCCGGTGGAAGGCAGAATTACGCTCGAAATTTATGATATAGTTGGGAATAAAGTAATGGCTTTTATTGATGAAACTCAGTCAGCCGGAGATTATATCATTAAGATGGAAGGAAATAATTTATTAAATCCGGGGGTTTATACAGCCCGGTTAAGGCTAATGAATTCAGGTACTTTATTAACACGTTCAATAAAAATTATAATTAAAAATCATTAAAAAAATATGTATGGTAATTCGTAATTTGTTTTCTTTTATATTTGCAAGAACCAATTTCGATTTAAATGCAATAGGATCATGAGATCAATTGGCGCTTTAATGTGGGGTTTAATTTGTTTCAGTGTTAATAGCATGGTTGCCCAAAATGCTCCTGTGTCTGTCGTACAAAATATTGCAAGCACGGGTGTGGTTGTTTCAATTCCTATCACGGCAACTGGAATTAACAACATCGGCAGTTGCAACCTGCAGCTACAGTACGATCCGGAAATTGCTGTTTGCACATCGGTTACAAAAGGCACATTGCTTCCCGGAAGCCTTGCAACAAACCTGAATGTTCCGGGCGTGATCACCATTGGCTGGTATACGTGGCCGGGAGTAACACTAACAGATCATACTGAAATCTTCTTGCTTAATTTTTCAAAAATAACACAGGGAACGACTTCAATCGCCTGGAATGAGGATTACCCTGACCGGCAATGGAGCGACGGGAATTCGTTTACGCTAAACGATCTCCCGTGGGAAATTTTTTATTTTTCGGGATCGGTTACTTTTCAGGATGATGCACCGGTTACAACCGCCCCTTTACTAACATCCTGTGAAGGCTTGGTTGTTGATGTGCCTGTCACTGTCGTAAACTTCAACACCATAGGAGCGTTATCGTTAACCATGCTCTTTGATTCTGAGGTTCTGACTTACCAATCATTTACAAATAATTCTGAATTTCCGGGATTAACTGTATTTAATCCGGATCAGGGAATAATAACAGCATCCGGATTTTCAACAAGTTCAGGCGTTACTTTGCCCAATAATGAAATCCTGTTCACCCTGCACTTCACAGGTTTGGAGGGTTCTTCAGGGATTTCCTTTTTTGATGACGGGGTAACATGCGAGTATACCGGGCCTCCGCCCACTTATATCGTATTGAATGACTTACCACAGCAACTGTTTTATGTTGACGGGTCAGCCAATATCAATGTTCCACCAACCATAACAAGTCAGCCTGTTTCACCGGACACTGTCAATGCTGGCTCAGGAACAGCAATTTTTAATGTTTCTGCTTCAGGGAACGATCTGAGTTATCATTGGCAGGAATTTATCAGTTCATGGAATGATTTAATAGATGGTGGATATTACACAGGTATATTTACCTCCGAAATGTCTATCATAGATCCACCCATCTTAATGAATGGGTATAAATATCGTTGTATTATTTCAAACGCTTGCGAACCTGATGCGATAACGGATGGGCTAGCTACTCTTTCGGTTAATGAATATTCTGGGATTGTCCTATCCTCGTTAAAAGATGTGATAAATTTCTACGCTTATCCAAATCCTTTTAAGGATGAGATAATATTGATTATTCAATTACCTGGTCAGGGGGAGTTGTCAATTGACATTATGGATAGTTCTGGACGATCAAAAATAATTGTACATAATTCAAATGTAAATGCTGGCGAATACAACGAAAGAATTAATACAGAACAATTGTTGCCTGGATTATATTTAGCCAGAATCCGGTTGGATGCGAATAACAACCAGATTACAGGATTGATAAAGATCGTCAAGATGGAATAGAAAAACGAAATTAACACAACTAAAAAAATAAATGATCAACTAAATCAAATTATTATGAAAAAGATTTTACCACTGGTTTTAATTGTCTTTGCCCTATATGGGCACAAAATTTTTGCTCAGGGTAATGCACCTGTTTCAACAATAGGAACAGTTACCGTAACCGGGTCTACAGCAACAGTAAACATTACAGCCACAGACTTTACCGATATTGGGAGTTGTAATTTGCAGTTGTTATATGATCCTGCAGTCGCAATCTGCACAAGTGTGGCCAAAGGAGCACTTTTACCAGGGGGATTAGCAACGAACATTGCGACACCAGGTTTAATCAGGTTTGGCTGGTATACCTATCCGGGACTTACCTTACCAGACAACTCAGTTATTTTTGTTCTTACATTTACCAGGGTTTCTTATGGAACAACCTTGATCTCATTTGATGATACATATGACGACCGGCAGTGGAGTAACGGCAATTCCATTACATTGAATGACCTTCCATTAGATACCTATTACATTGATGGATCACTGACTTTTCAGGGAGATGCCCCTATTACAATTGCCCCTTTTATGGCAACCTGTCCTGGATCATCAATAAGTGTTCCTATTACAGTCCTTAATTTTAATACTATAGGAGTAATTTCATTGACGATGCAATATAATTCATCAGTTCTAACGTATCAATCATATACTAATACATCTGGCTTTCCGGATCTCCTGGCATCTAATCCCATTGCAGGATATATTACAATTTCCGGTTTTTCGACCACTACTGGTATAACATTGCCTGATAATGCTACTCTGATTACCCTGAACTTTACTTACCTCGGTGGAACCACCGACCTCACCTGGTATGATGATGGCACCTCATGCGAATATGGAGGACCACCTTTAACCTATACTGTTTTAAATGATATTCCGGCATCCACCTATTACATCCCTGGTCAGATAAGCGAACTTTGTAATTCATACTGGACGGGAAATATTGATGATGATTGGTTTAATTCAGGAAACTGGACCAATGGAATTCCCAGTACAACAAAAGATGCAATTGTCCCGGTTGTGGATCCGAACCCCTATCCGGTGATTACCGGAAATGCTGATTGCAAAGAAGCCGATATAGCTGCGGCGGCAAGCATCACAATTGAAACCGCTGGCACGTTAACTGCCCACAATGATTTTAACAATGATGGTTCCCTTATAATTAAATCCACCGCTACCGGTGATGGTTCCTTCATTGATAATGGAACAATAACCGGGTCAGGTTCTGCTTCCATCGAACGTTATCTGGAATCACAAAAATGGCATTTTGTTTCACCCCCCATTTCTGATGGTGTTTCAAATATTTTTTATGACATTTACCTTAGGTGGTACAACGAACAAAACGGATCATGGAATTTCATTGTGCCCGTTGACATACCACTGACACCAATGAAAGGCTATGAAGCATGGGCAAGCGACTTTTATACCGGATCAACAACGGTCACCTATATTGGCAGCCTGAATACTGCTGTACAAAACAGCGGAAATCTAACTAACACATTAGGCCTGGGTAGTACAGGATATAATCTTGTCGGTAACCCCTACCCGAGTGCAATTGACTGGAATTCTCCGGAGGGCTGGAACAAGAACCATATTGATAATGCCATCTATTTCTGGAATCCTTACGCCGGACAATATGCCACATATATCAACGGCAGTGGAACCAATGGCGGAACCAACATCATTCCATCAGGTCAGGGTTACTTTGTTCATGTTAATAATAATTTCTCAACCGGATCCCTGGAAGTCAATAATGAGGCAAGATTGCACCACAATCAGGCATTTCTGAAAAGCGGCAAGGAAATAGAAAATGCCTTTCTGAAACTCTATACTTATTCCGATTTAAGCCCATACAGTGATGAAACAATTATTCAATTCAACGAAAACGCTACAACGGCATTCGATAGTGATTTGGATGGTTACAAAATTGATGGCCTTGCTGAAGCTCCTGAATTTTATACCCAATCAGACGAATTAAGTAACCTTAGTGTGAATTCATTACCGGAATTAAACGGGGACATGACTATTCCATTATTTTTTAAAGCTGGTACCGATGGAATTTATACCATTTCCGCAGTTGATATTTTGAACTTCGCAGAAAAAACTGAAATCATTCTGGAGGACAAAAAAATTGACATAAAGATCAATTTACGGGAGCAGGATTCATACATATTTTTTGCAACCGTGCTGGATGATTTAAACAGATTTAATTTGCACTTCCTTGATAATTCCTTCGGGACAAATGAGTATACAAATAGCAGCGGAATTCAGATTTTCGCGGCGGACGACCATATTTATTTAACGAATGTGAAAAATACAATGACCAAAGGGACAATTAACGTATTTGATATTTTAGGAAAGAACGTTTTAACAAAAGATATTTCATTCACTGGTAATTATCAATTATTGTTGGATCAACAGGGAATACTAATGGTTACTTTTTTTGATAAATCTGAAGGTAAAACTTTCAAAAATAAGGTTATGCTTCATTAATCCAATTACCGCCTCAAACAAAAAAACCCGGCCAATGCGACCGGGTTTTTTGT
>CAWJBC010000004.1:0-77015 GCA_963840975.1 uncultured Bacteroidales bacterium
GCAGGCCCGCCTGACCGGCCGGGCAGGCAGGAATCCACAATTGATCACATTATTTTTTAATGAATTTTTGCAATCCAAGCGATGTGGAATCGTCAAACAGTTGCAGAAAGTACAATCCACAGGAAAGTGCGGCAACAGAAATTTGTTGTTCAGTATGATTCAATTTCCCGGATTGAACTTCGTTGCCATCACACTTGAATATCCTGTAATTCAAATCAACGGCTGTGTAGCCTTTGACAACCAATGCTGTTGAAGCAGGAACCGGGTAAATGCGCCAGGATAATGAATGATTTTCGGGTGGCTTTGCTATCCCTGTTGAGCTTGATGTTGATGGTTTGCATCATGGTATCCTGCAAGCCGCATTTGGTTGCAGTCAGCATGACATCATACAAGCCAGGTGTATCATAAAGATGCACCGGATCAGCCATGGTTGAAGTTTCACCATCACCAAAATCCCAAAGGTAGTCGGTTGCATTTACGGAAGTATTCGTAAACGAAACCT
Organism: uncultured Bacteroidales bacterium; assembly: GCA_963840975.1. Classification (GTDB taxonomy): domain Bacteria; phylum Bacteroidota; class Bacteroidia; order Bacteroidales; family JAADJA01; genus JAADJA01. Next base: position 503 of record CAWJBC010000004.1, read on the forward strand.
GCGCATTGCCCGAAATGATGTATGTAAAATTGGCAAGAGGATCATATTCCCCGATATGCCATTTCATCAGGCTGTCATATACGATTAGTTTGGCAGCCGTCCTGATATTGGCAGCATCGGACAGAGGCAAAGAAGGATTGAAAGTAACCTGTGTGGGATCTTTCCGGAAAAGTGCAGCATAAAAGCAGCAGGCAGCGGCATAAGAACCGGCAACCGAAGGATGGCTTTCGTCCTGCTGATACAATTCAATGGTTGGATATTGGTCCCTGATGTAATGCCATACGGCTCCCACCGGTGAAAGAATCGCATCATTGCTGTCGGCCATCATTCTGTAACGCAAATTCAGAAGGCTGTCCATTCCCTGATATGTGCATACAGGAGGCCAAATATTACAGTTGGAAGCATCGCCGTTCTTTCTACCCCAGGTCATGTAAAAAACGGTTTCTCCGCAGGAATTGGTGGCGTTAATGATGCTATCCAAAATATGCGCATAAGGAAAAACATCAGCCATCACCTCTTCGATGGGAAGTGAAGGCCGCTGGCTTTGCTCCTGCAACACCACATAATCCCAGTTTCCGGCTTTGATTTTATTGAGCGAGGTAATATTTGTGGAATGCGCCTCTAATGTATAACCTCCCGGTGTATTGCTGTCGAATATAAGAGTATCACCAACAGATAAAGCAACATCTGCCACCATCTGCGGTAAATTATTTACGGCAGTATAGCTGTTTCCAAGAAACAAAGCTCTTTTGGTTTGATTTTGACCAAATGATACGAAGAAATTAAAAGGGTCAGAACAGTAAAAGAAATTCTCATAAATACTTAATGAATAAGTGAAAATGGATTTGCAAATTTATTCGCTTTTGAAACATAGCCAACAATTGATAATCTACACTTTTGAATATTTGAATTCATTCGATGAACAAATGAGCAAAATCCATGTTAGTTGAGGAGTATCTGGATGTACAATAGGTTTTTTACAATCCTCACAGTTAATTCCAAAGATTTGGCTACACTCGATTACATGGACCTGGTTTTAAATGCCGATTCTTAAATCATTGATGCAATTATAGCGCAGATGACCGGGGTTCAGATGAATTTTAACCCTTAAACGGAAGTCGGGATTTATTTAATAAGTTTGCCAGCTAAGTATTGGGGATTGTATTTGTGAAGGCTCCAGTAACTTTTTCTAAATTTTTTACAGGTATCCAGAATTAATTAAAAGTTAAAAAAATGAAAATTTTTACATCGCTAAGTATGAAAGTATTCATGATCATTTTCGTTATTTCACTTTCATCGTTAGCTTTTGCACAGAATCAAACAGTTGGGTTGTTTATCAACGACAACAATTCGTTTAATGGCTATACGTTGTTTAACCCCATTAATTCCAATACCACTTATCTGATTGATAATTGTGGAAGGGTTGTCAATACCTGGATCAGTTCTTATAATCCTGCACTTTCGGTTTACCTGTTAGAAAATGGGAATTTGCTTAGAACATGTAAGGTTCCATATCCGGATTTGGGAGGAAGACTGGAAATATTGGATTGGGAAGGACAGATCGTTTGGTCTTATGATTTTAGCAGTGACAACTTCTATCTTCATCACGATATCGAACCGCTGCCCAATGGTAACATTCTGGTTGTTTCAACTGATATTTTCACTCCGGCTGAAGCAATTGCTGCAGGCAGGGATCCTTCAACGCTTGAGAATGAGTTTTGGGCTGAAAAAATAATTGAGGTAGAACCCGTTGGATCCAATTCGATCAACATTGTCTGGGAGTGGCGCGCATGGGACCATCTGGTGCAGGAATTTACAGAGGAAGTCAATAATTTTGGAATAGTTTCTGAGCACCCTGAATTGCTTGATATTAATTACAGTGTGAGTGGGGGCCCTAATGCTAACATTGATTGGATGCACATAAACTCCGTAGCATATAATACCGAACTGGATCAGATTCTTATTTCTTCGAGGAATATGAGTGAGGTTTTTATAATCGATCACAGTACAACCATTTCTGAAGCTGCAAGCCATAGCGGAGGTATTTATGGAAAAGGCGGAGATCTGCTTTACCGTTTTGGCAATCCGGAAACCTATAACAGAGGCGGACCTAACGACAGGTTGCTGTTTTTTCAACATAATGCTACATGGGTTCCTGATGGTGCCCGTGATGAAAAGAAGATCATTGTATTCAATAATCAATATCAGGTCAATGCATCTGCTGTAAATGTTTTTGATCCGCCACAGGATAGTCCGGGCGTGTATTCAGTTCCTTCAGAAGGTGGCTTCGGTCCTGAAGAATTCGATTGGTCGTATGCTTCCGGTGAACTTTATTCGCCAAAAATATCAGGTGCTCAAAGACTACCCAACGGTAATACATTAATTTGCACTGGAATTTCCGGGAGTCTTACAGAAGTTGACACCGATGGCAACATCGTGTGGCTATATGTAAATCCAACAGGAAAAAACGGTCCTGTAAATCAAGGAGTACTCCCTAACTTAAATGATGTGTTCAAGGTAATACGTTACAGCCCCGATTATGCAGGTTTGGCAGGACAGCCGCTTGTTCCGGGTGATCCCATCGAATTGAACCCCTGGACAAATGATTGTGACATTATGGAAGATACTATTGCTGCTGTTAATCTTAAAGTTTTTTTGGAAGGTCCATTTAGCAATCCAGCAATGACAACAACTATAAATGAAGCCGGATATTTACCCTTATCCCAGCCCTTCCATGTTACCCCCTGGGATTATCAGGGAACCGAATCGGTACCCAACATTCCAAACAATTCAGTTGTTGACTGGGTTTTGGTTGATTTCAGAGATGCGGAAATGGCATCGGCGGCAACAGCATCTGCTATTATTTTCCGTCAGGCTGCTTTTTTATTGGCGGATGGGTCTATAGTTGATGTTGACGGTTCTTCTTTGTTAAAATTCTATAATTCCTTTAAACAAAATATTTTTGTTTCGGTATGGCACAGAAATCATTTGGGAGTCATTTCTTCATCTCCGGTTTCAAAAGAAAACAATCATTTGGTATATGATTTCACCACAGGTGAAGATAAAGTCTTGGGAGGCTCAATAGGGTATAAAAAACTAAATGCAAATAGATGGGGAATGATATCAGGTGATGGTTTACCGGATGGCATTATTAACAATTTAGACTATGAAACCGGTTGGAAGAATGAAACGGGGAGCAATGGTTATTTAAATTCAGATTTCAATTTTGACGGCACAGTTGACAATAAAGATAAAAACGACGATTGGTTCATTAACCAATACAAAAATAGTCAGGTGCCGGAATAAATAAAGCCGTTTTATGATGATACTAACCAAATCTTAATAACTGATGTTAAGCAAGAACATAAATTTAGGTTATAAAAAGGAGATTCCTCTCCGCCGGCTGGCGGATCGGAATGACATGGCTTTGGGTTTTTTGGGGGTAGCCGCTGTGCCACGAGGCCTCGTGGCACAGCGGCTACCCATATCTATATACAAAACCTGTCATTCCGAATGAAGCGCAGCGATATGAGGAATCTCAAATTAACTCAAATAAAAATCTGTTTGCGTAACATCAGTTAATAATTGCCAGAATAAGAATTGATTCAAAAACAAATTCTGAAATCCACATTATTTAAAAAACATTTGTTCGGTTAGTTCTACCCAAGCACTTTTCGGTCACAGGGCTTATCTGTTAAGCTTAACTTTCGATATTTGCTGTAAATCCGAAACAAAAAGGCTTCTTTCCTTACCAAATATATATCACCAGAGAAACACCCTCTTGTAAGGGATATTTTTATTAGTTCAGAACAATTTATCAACTAATAGTTTAGTTATAAAACTATCATACAGGTTGACAAAAAGAATGAAACAAATTGCTATCTTTACCATACACCGAATAATGGAAAATGTGCTAAACAAACAAACCTAAAATGAAAAGAAAACCCATTTCAGTTTTCTGCTTTTCAAAAAAGCGCCCGTCTTACTTCTATTACTTATTTGCGGCTTTTTTTCATGCAATACAGACCCACTAAGCAAAAAAACCAATGAATTCATCAAAGTTGAAAAATTAGGTGAGCGGGCCATCCTTGTGCGCCTGGGTGTTGATGCGGTATCAGCCATCGAAACACAGAAAGGGATAATTGTCATTGATGCGGGGATTTCGAATTCATTGACGGCTAAATACCGAAAAATTATTGAACATGAATTTAAGAGAACGGATTTTGCCTACCTGATCAATACCCATTCCCATTCTGATCATACAGGAGGTAACCAGGTTTTTTCCGATGCCGTGATCATCGGACATGCAAATTGCCCACCGGAAATGTTGAAAGAGTGGAAGGATCCGGAAAAGATAAAATCTGCTTATTATAAAATTGCTGATGAATACGATAAAGCGCTTCAGACTATGGAACCCGGTTCGGAAGAAAGGAATGAAGCTTTTGCTCAAACACTCAGATACCAGCACGCCTGGAACGACCTGGCTAACGATCGGGTGCTCACGAAACCTACACTAACCTTTGAGGATTCTTTAACTCTTTTTATGGGGGATGCAACCATCAATATGATGTATTTCGGACGTGCACACTCAGGAAGCGACATTCTCATTCATATTCCTGAAGATAAAATCTTATTTACAGGTGACTTGTTTTTCCCCGGAGGAAGGCTATCGTTTGGTGATGATGATAAGGATGATTTAAAGCGATGGAAAATTGCAATGGATTGGCTGATGGTTCGTTTAGATGAAATTGATAAAGTTATTGGAGGGCATGGCCAAATTATGACACAGAAAGACCTGGAAGCATTCAATAATTACGTCAACAGAAAGTGGGATGAATTGAATTGAAAAGCAATAAAGAAAGCTTCGGCATTCTTTTGCGAACTACTAATACGCCAGGATGCAATAGTTTCAGCAACGCTGACCTCAACATCTTAGCAGTAATTTATTTTTCCATATTATCCTTTCATTGGTATGACCACAAAACAATGGAAAGACATTATAAGAAGGACCCTTTTCTTTTTCGTTTTCAAATAACCAGGTGACGGTTAAGGTTGTTCAGATCAGTTTTTTTCATTCCTGTCGGTTCTGCCATTGTCATAATTCCCTTCAAGTGCAACAACTTTGTTTCCTTCTTTTATAAATTTCAGCCTGAAATAGTCGATGTCATCAAACATAAAAAGATCTTCTTTCATTGCTACCATCTTCATTTTGGGGCGATTTTCGCGCTGGTAATAGAGCTGGCCATCTTCAAGAGTAATGTTCCTGGGGCCGTAAGTACCAACATAGGCTTTCATGGTTTTATCATCAATGTTAACCGTGTTCTGCTTTGCTTTTATCCCGTCAATTGTCCATGACAATGAATTCCGGATTTCAATATTTTCCTCTTTATCCAGTCGTTTTTCAAGGGCGAGCATGTAAGCAGTTTCCATCGCTTTGTCTTTTGAAACTTTTACATCAGGCTCCACACCGGTTCCTTCCCAGTTTGTATTGGTGATCGGGTTGATGGCTCTTCCAAAAGGAATAGACATACCGAAATTATCGTTGATGATATGCATATCCACCGGATGAGCGCCTCCGCCCGTTGTTTCACCAACAATAGTAGCCCGTTTCAGGTTTTTCAGGTTATAAGTGAATTCTTCTGCGCCTGAAAAAGTGTATCCACTGGTAAGTACGTAAATATCCGTATTGGTCATTTTCGGTCCGGGGACATAGGGCAGTGTCCAGAATTGCTCCATTTTATCTCCTTCTCTGATATAGAATGAATTCAAATGCTCCGGTTCTTCAAAGAAGTAAGTTGTTATCAATTGGATCAGCGAGGGGCTGCCGCCTCCATTATCGGTGAGATCTATGATCAGGGCATCGGTGTGGGCAAGAAAATTCATTGCTGCAATGGCTGTTGGTCCGGCCACTGATGCGTCTTTAAAACTATTGAATTTCAGATAACCTACATTGCCCGGCAATATTTTCATTTCCTTAAAATTAAAATTGCTGTATTCATCCTTTCTCTTCTCATATTCCTCAAGTTCTTTGTTGTTTTCATCGGCATTGGCTTTCTTCACCATGGCAATGTATTCCGGGTTAAACTGCACACTGATATGCTTGTCGTTGTTAACTGTTCTCAGGTCTTCTGTCAGCTTACCGGCAAAATCCCCGGGATTGGTAATTCCATCATAAGCACCATTTTTCAGATTTATAGTCACCAGTTCACCCATTTTCTTACCCATGTCAGGAAACACGTACTTATCGGCCATGAATTTGGAGATGCTGTCAACCACCTGTATTTTTTCGGGATTTGTTAATTTAATATCGGGTTGATCTTTCTGCCCAAAAGAAGAGCTGGTTACAACCAGAGAAAAAAGAAACAGAGCTGAAATCTTGAGAAAGCTCATTCGCACTTGTTGTAGATTTTTTGTTTTCATGATTAAATTTTATTTGGTTCGACAACTAATTTTAATTCCATTTGTATGGAACATCGCTTATAATTATGCCTTAACGAAGATTGTTTTTCCGATTCCAGAAAACCTGCTGATTTGTATAGGTTGACAGCTTTGCCCAACCTTGGGCTTGTCAGCAGGATCATCTTTTTATAATTCTTTTCTTTTGCACAATCAATCAGGGAATTCAACAGCAGGCGACCGATCTGTTTTCCCTGGAAGGTTGGTTTAACGGCCATCTTGGTGAGTTCACAGATTCTTTCTTGAAGATGAATTAAAGCTGCAGTTCCAACAATTTCTCCTGATTTGGAAGCAAAAATGATCTTACCTCCCTTTGCCAGGATTTCTTCTTCAGGGTTATCAAGTAATCTTTTATCCTCTTCTTCAATAGCAAAGTATTGGGTCAGCCATTCATGGTTCAGGTCTTTGAAATCCTTTTTGAACTCTGGCTGATAGTCATGAATTTCAACCTGATTTATGTGATTCGCTATTGCATAGTCATTTAACCCAATATCGGTCATTTTTTCACAAATTGAATACTTAAGTTATTACCTTGATCAAAATACAGGCCTGAATAAATAACTAACTGATAAATAGTTGATGAGCATCATGAAAGAAAGCACCTATAAAAATTATTGACCGCTGTTGAACAAATAATTGTACAAAAATGATCATACCTTTTGGTTACTCTTTTTATGAATCCAGCCTAATTTGTTCATGCTTTACATCAAGATAGATTTCCTTAAAAATTCTTAAAAAATTAAATATCAATTAAAAACAGATACTTAACAAAATCGAAACTGCGTTTTATCTCACAATATTAAGGGCTTAATTTAAATGAACCTATAATCAAGACATACAGATAAATAATCAAAAAAATGGACAGAAGAAAATTTTTAAAATCCTCCTCTGCAATGGTAGGATTAAGTATTGGCCTGGTTTCATTCATCGAAAGTTGCCAGAAAGACAGTTCTTCAGCAACGCCACAGGGACCCACCGTAAATTTCGAACTTGACCTGACTCAGCCAGCAAACGCCTCATTGAATAACTCAGGAGGCTGGGTTTCTTCACATGGCGTAATTATAGCAAATACAGGAAGCGGTATTATAGCAATTGCTCAATCATGTACGCATAATGGATGCAGCATTGGCTACAATCACAACAATAACGATTTTGTTTGTCCGTGCCATGGAGGAACATTCGACACGAATGGCAATGTAATTTCCGGCCCCCCGCCTGCCCCACTCAAAAAGTACTCTGTAGTTCAAAACGGCGATATCCTGACCATTTCAGGTTGATGATTTAATATGCTGTCCTACATCCTTTTCTGGTATAATTGACCCCAGAAAGTCGCCCTTTTATCTAAAGGTTAAATTGTTACAAATTCACAGTGAAATTGAAGCCTGGATTTCCTTAAACCCTTTGCAGTTCAGTATTGAACTTTCATAATGGACTTTTGAAATCTGAAGCATCCTGCAACTGAACATTTCGACTTTATACTTGTTTAATTTTAATTACAATTTAAACTAATCAAATAACTTTAAAATCTATTAATTTATGAATAATAAAAAAATAATCGCAGTTGTTGGAGCTACCGGGGCTCAGGGCGGAAGCCTTGTAAGGGCCATTTTGAATGATCCGGACCATGAATTTAGTGTAAGGGCATTGACCCGTGATATAAATAGTGATAAAGCGAAGGAACTGGTAAAAATGGGTGCTGAAGTAGTTTCAGCGGATGTGGATGATATTGAAAGCCTTAAAAAAGCTTTTCAGGGTGCATATGGCGCCTTTTGTGTAACCTTTTTCTGGAATCATTTTTCTCCTGAAAAAGAAATGGAAAACGCCAAAGCAATGGCTGATGCAGCCAGGCATGCCGGCGTTCAACATGTCATCTGGTCCACACTTGACGATACACGCAAATGGATTCCACTAAGCGACGACCGCATGCCTACATTGATGGGAAAGTACAAAGTACCTCATTTTGATGCGAAGGGTGAGTCCAACCATTTCTTCACTGACCTGGGATTACCTGTGACTATTTTCAATACCGTTTTTTACTGGGATAATTTTATTTATTTCGGATTGGGACCAAAGAGAGGAACTGACGGTAAATTGGCTATCACCATGCCCATGGGCGATAAAAAACTTCCCGGGATTGCAGCAGACGACATTGGCAAATGCGCATTGGGAATATTTAAGGCTGGACCAAAATACATTGGCAAAACTGTTGGAATAGCCGGCGAGCACATGACCGGAAAACAGATGGCTGAAGGATTTAGCCGGGTATTAGGTCAGGAAGTGGTTTACAATGAAATACCACCGGAAGTTTATCGGGGCTTTGGATTTCCCGGTGCTGAGGACATGGGAAACATGTTCCAGTTCAAACGTGATTTTGAAACGGAATACTGTAAATCAAGAGACGTTGATTTTACCCGCACACTAAATCCATCGTTACTCTCTTTTAATCAATGGCTCGACAAACACAAAAATCTCATTTCAATTGAATAAAAGGTGATTATCAATCACATCAATGATAAGCTTCAAGCCTCCGGGCTTGAAGTTTTTATTTCATGCTATTCTATTCTTTAAAACGCGCAAGGCATTAAGTTTATATTTCATTCTGAAGCATATTGCAGGCGAACTTAATAAAGTGTTTGAATTTTTGTTGTAAAGAATTATATTTAAATAAAATCAAAGATTAAATCCAGCATTACTAAAACAATTATTTTTGGAATCATAAAATCCAACTAAATGAAACTAATCGTCATTCAAATGTTGGCCACAACCAAACGGATACTAACAGAGCTGCTCCGGACAAAACGAAGTTTGATTTTCTGGGCGATTTTCCCGATGCTGATGCTTATATTGTTCGGTTTGATCTATGCAGGTAAAGATAATCCGGGCAGATCATTTGATGCCACGGCGCCAGGGATTTTAATAGGTGCTGCATTGTTTTTCAGTTGCCTTGGGGGCACAACAGCGCTGATTGTTGGGGAGAGAGAACGGTTGACACTGAATCGCATCCTCATTACGCCCATGAAACCGATTTCCTACTTTCTTGGAATCGTTTTAGCACAAATTGTGATCGGATATTTTCAAGCCATTGTTGTCTATGGCACTGCATTTCTGTTTGGAGGTAAGATACATGGTTCTCTGTGGCTTGTAATGGTTATTATTACCATGAGTATCATTGCGTTTGTGGGACTTGGATTTGTTTTTGGCGCTACCTTTGCCAAACGTACCGAAGACGTCAATGGTCCGGTTGCTGCCATTGGGGTTCCATTGTTAGTGCTTGGAGGCACCTTTTTCCCGGTTTCTATTTTACCTGGTTATTTGCTTCTGATTGCAAAAGCCGATCCCGTATTTCACATGAACCAGGCGCTTAAGCTGGTTTCAGCGAAGGGAGCAAATATTTCTGATATCAGTACCTATTTTATTTTTCTGGTGTTTTTTTCATTGGCTTCGCTGATAGCCGGTGTTTATTTTTATCAAAGGCTGCTCCATTCAATCAAAAAGAACTAATATGCTTAAAATAGAACACCTGAAAAAGTCGTATGGTGACCAGCCGGTTCTGAAAGATTTAAACCTGAACATCAGGAAAGGTGAGATATACGCACTTTTGGGTAAAAACGGATCGGGTAAATCTACCACCATCAAAATTCTTTGTAACCTGTTAAATGCTGATGGCGGAAACATATTGTTTAAAGATAAACCCCTTAACAATCAAACAAAATATGAACTAGGAATTGCACCCCAGGAGATCTCTGTATACAACAATCTGACGTTTAACGAAAATCTGCGGTTTTTTGGAAGCCTGTATGGATTACATGCTGAAAATCTTAATCAACGCATCCTCGAATTGTTTGATATTTTCGATTTGCACCAGCATGCCGATAAAAAGGTCAGTGAACTTAGCGGAGGATGGAAAAGAAGGATCAACCTTGCAATAGCTATGATCCATAACCCCGATTTGCTGATTTTGGATGAGCCCACAGCCGGCCTTGACATTGAAATCCGCAATGAACTGTGGACACTGATCGAAGAACTCAAAAAGCAGGAAATCTCAATCCTCCTGACAACACATTTGCTCGAAGAAGCTGAAAATCTCTGCGACAGGATTGGCATTTTGCACAATGGAATCATCCATGCTGAAGGAACGGTCGACGAACTTAAAAAGTTAGTGCCTGCAAAAAAGATTGCCTTGGTTGAAACTGCGGATACCGAAAAACTTATCGAAAGAATAAACCAACATGGCTGGCAATTCAGGAACTATAGCAACAAGCTGGCCATGCTGATGCCGGATGATTATAGCTTAAGCGAAATCATTAACTACTTTCAGGACATTTCGTTGATCTCGATTACCAAAAGGGATATTAACCTAGAGTATATCTATTACGAAGTATTGCAGAAGAGTTAGAAATTGTATTTCAGACGACAATTCCAATTCCTCGCTATTCCAATTCCCCCAACCTGGTCTTAACCTTAGGGATTGTGGATTTCCATTGATATTTCTATCCGTCAAAATCGCTTTAAATAAACTCACAGCAAAAATATTTTACCGAATACCCAAATCCAATGAACCAAAATGTTAAAAATTTGTTAATTGAGCCATAACAAATGAACTTATTTTTGATTAGTTCTACTTTTGCAAACTTATTTGTATGAAAACAAGAGTCAGATTACAGGTTATCAGTCCTTTAATGAAAAGATCAGTAGCTATGTTGTTGCTGATTGTAATTCATTTTATCTTAAATTCACCGGAGCTTTATTCCCAGGAAAAACCTGCCGAGCTTGGGATTTATGAAAAACTCGACCAAACCATTCCCGATGGACTCATCTTTACAGATGAAAATTATACAATTGTTGATCTGAAACAGGAAATTGATAAACCAACGGTAATTGCTTTGGTGTATTATGAATGTCCGGGAATCTGCAGCCCCTTGCTCGAAGGAGTAGCTGATGTTATAAGCAAAGCAAAACTTGACCTTGGAACCGAATACCAGGTTTTTACCATCAGTTTCGATCCTGAAGAGAAACCCAAATTAGCTAAGGATAAAAAATTGAATTACGCAAAACTTGTTAAGAACAAAGATGTTCAAACCGGATGGCGATGGTTTACCGGCGACAGCGTTAACGTCAATAACTTATTAAACAGCCTTGGCTTTAAGGTAAAAAAACAGGGCGAAGAATTCATTCATCCGGCATCGTTAATGGTATTAAGTCCGCATGGAAAGATTACCCGCTATCTTCACGGAACATATTTCCTGCCATTCGACCTTAAGATGGCAGTGATTGAAGCCTCGGAAGAAAGGTCGGGACCCACCATCAACAAAGTGCTGAAATATTGCTTCAGTTTCGACCCGGAAGGAAAAAAATATGTAATTAATATAACCAGGGTTTCAGGAACCGTGATCTTATTTATCGCAGTATCGTTCCTGCTGGGATTATTTTTAAGTAAAAAAAGAGGTAGAAATAATAAATCATTAAACCCAGAATAATATGTCGGTTTCAGTTGCACAACCCGTCAGTTTTTATGATTCCTCCAAAGGATTGAAAAGCTGGATTTTTTCCACAGACCATAAGCGGATCGGGCTATTGTATTTTTATGCTATATCCGGTTTCTTCCTTGTAGCAATGGTTCTTGGCTTGCTGATGCGGCTCGAACTGATCGCACCCGGCAAAACCATTATGGAAGCCAAAACATACAACCAGGTTTTTACACTTCATGGGGTAATCATGATATTTCTATTTCTCATCCCCAGTGTGCCGGCTGTTTTCGGGAACTTCTTTCTTCCTATCATGATCGGTACCGATGATGTAGCTTTCCCAAAAATTAATCTGCTTTCATGGTGGTTATATGTTTTAGGCGGTTTATTTGCCCTTTCAACCCTTGTTGTTGGTGAAGGTCCCGCCGATACAGGCTGGACATTTTATGCCCCTTATAGTGTAAGGACCGGAACCAACGTTACGCTGGCTGTGCTGGCTGCATTTATACTCGGGTTTTCATCCATACTCACCGGATTGAATTTCATTGTCACCATTCACCGGTTGCGATCACCCAAAATGGGCTGGTTTCAGATGCCGTTATTCTCATGGGCGCTTTATGCCACGGCATGGATTCAATTATTGGCGACGCCTATTATCGGGATTACATTGTTGATGATCGTTGCCGAACGTACTTTCGGACTTGGTTTGTTTGATCCGGCTTTGGGCGGTGATCCAATTTTATATCAGCATTTATTTTGGATCTATTCCCATCCGGCGGTTTACATCATGGTGCTGCCTGCTATGGGGCTTATTTCTGAGATGATTCCGACATTTGCCAAAAGAACAATATTTGGTTATAAAGCCATTGCCTATTCAAGTTTGGCCATTGCATTCATCGGGTATTTTGTGTGGGGACACCACATGTTTACATCCGGCATGAGCGGACCTGCCAGGGTAATATTTTCCGTTCTTACATTTTTAGTAGCAGTTCCCTCCGCCATTAAAGTTTTTAACTGGGTGGCAACCTTATACAAAGGCTCCATTCTTATCAAAACCCCATTGCTCTTTTCGCTGGCATTTATTTTTCAATTCCTTATTGGCGGATTGACCGGGCTTGTAGTAGGAGCGCTTGCAGCAGATATCCACCTGCACGATACTTATTTTGTGGTAGGTCATTTTCATTATGTGATGTTTGGAGGCGCAGGATTTGCATTTTTTGGGGCACTCCATTACTGGTTCCCCAAAATGTTCGGGAAAATGTACCGTGAAAAAACCGCTAACATCGCCTTTACATTTATGTTTATTGGTTTCAATGCACTTTATTTCCCGATGCTAATTTTGGGTATTATGGGTATGCCCAGAAGGTATTACGATTACCTGCCACAGTTTACAACGCTGAATGTTATTTCAACTGTGGGTTCATGGATTTTGGTTACGGGTATCATCATCATGATCGTGAACCTGATACAATCGGCAAAGAAAGGCGAAAAAGCACCGAAAAATCCGTGGGGTGGAACAACCCTTGAATGGCAAACCGCATCTCCTCCTTCGCTGCATAATTTTGATGAAGAACCGGTAATCTCTGAGGGCGGACCTTATGATCACAGTAAATAATCAGAAAAAACAATAATTATGTCGGAATTTGTATTGGTTAATTCAGGTCATAACCGCGATGACGAAGCCTCCAAGCTGGGCATGTGGTTGTTCCTTTTCACTGAATTACTTTTGTTTGGCGGACTTTTCCTGGTCTACACCATTTACCGCTACCTGAACCCCGATGCTTTTTTAAACGCATCTTACAACCTGAACGTGATGATGGGAACCATCAACACTATTGTGTTACTCACCAGTAGCTGGACAGTTGCTATGTCGGTGACGGCTATTCAAAAAGGAGATGTTAAACTTGCGGTGAAATTGATTTATGCTACTGTATTTTTTGCGCTTGTGTTCCTTGTGATCAAGTATTTTGAATGGTCGGCAAAAATCGGACACGGATTGTTTCCGGGTATGGAACATTATAATCAACTCGAACCCGGCAGCAAGCTGTTCTTTTTCCTCTATTACTTCATGACAGGATTGCACGGCTTACATGTGATAGTGGGCGGAGCCATCCTGGGTTTTGTATTGATGGCAATAAAGAAAAAAGAAACAACTCCTGACAGCTACATCTTCCTCGAAAATGCAGCCTTGTACTGGCACCTGGTAGATGTGATATGGATTTTCCTCTTCCCCTTGTTTTATCTGATACACTAAATTGCAGGGAGCAGGAAGAAATGAATTGTTGAATATTATAGAGAAATGAAAACCTTGTCTCGCGGCACACGAGATGAACTTCGAACATTGAACTTTAAACTTTGAACAACAAAATATGGCAGAAAAAAATAAAAGCAGACATTTACCCGGTGATCCGACAGAACACCACATTGTTTCCTATAAAAACCTCTTTGGAATCTGGTTAGGGCTGATTGTTTTGACCATCATGACGGTTTTGATTTCGGTGATGGGAACCAATCTGATCGCTTTTTCGGTGGTGACCGCGCTGATCATTGCCTCAGCCAAGGTAACAGTGGTAGCCAACTATTTTATGCACTTAAAATACGACAACAAGCTGTTGACCATTTTGATGGGCATCACCATGTTTCTGTTTATTGTATTTATTGGTCTTACGGCTTTTGATTATATAACAAGATAAATTCAGAAAGTATGTTTTCGAACGCTTCAAATTTTGTACAGGGTGTTGATGTTTCTTTTGCCATTATACTGGGTATTTCGGTTTTCTTTTTGGTTGGCATCACAGCGGTTATGATCTATTTTGTATTTAAGTACAATAGGAAAAGAAACCCTAATCCAACCAATATTGAAAGTAATCACAAATTAGAGATCATCTGGACGGTTATCCCCACTATACTGGTGTTGGTGATGTTCTATTATGGCTGGACGGGTTACCATCCCATGAGAACAATACCTAAGGATGCAATTCCAATTAAAGTATATGCACAGATGTGGAAGTGGAGTTTTGAATATGAGAATGGAAAACTTTCAGATACTTTGTTTGTTCCCAAAGACAAGCCGGTGAAACTTGATATGGTATCGCGCGATGTACTCCACAGCTTTTATATTCCCGCATTCAGGATAAAAGAAGATGTGGTTCCCGGCAGGGATAATCAACTTTGGTTCATAGGGCAGGAAGAGGGCGAATACAATATCTTTTGTGCTGAATACTGTGGCGACCGCCATTCATATATGATCGGTAAAGTTTCCGTTTTGCCCGAAACCGATTATACCCGGTGGTATAACGACACTACTGCTTCTCCTGATCACCCCGGATTGGCAGTGCTGAAAAAGAATGCCTGCATCAGTTGTCATTCGCTCACCGGCGCTAAAATTGTTGGACCATCGTTCCTGGGGATTTGGGAGAAGAAAGAAACGGTGATCACCAATGATGCCGAAAGAGAAATTACGGTGGATGAAGCTTACATTAAGAGATCCATTCTCGAACCCAATGCCGATGTGGTAAAAGGGTTCAACAAAGGACTGATGATATCGTACAAAGATCTGGTAAGTGAACAAGAGATGAACGACATTATTGAGTATATTAAAACGTTGAAATAAACTGAAATAGATTGAAATAAGTTGAAATAAGGAGATGAAATAAATTGAAAAAATCCTTTTTACATACACTGGTCGAATTAAGCAAAGTCAGGATCACATTTGCGGTGGCGCTGACAACGATAACCGGTTATGTGCTTGCATCGGGACATTTTGATGCAGGGTTGATTCTGCCTACGATAGGGATATTCATTCTTGCCTGCGGTTCATCGGCTTTGAATCATTACCAGGAAAGAGACAGAGATGCATTGATGGAGCGAACCAAAAACCGTCCCATCCCGTCGGGCAGGATTTCAGCCACAGGCGCTTTAATGTTTGCATTCGTTCTGATTGTATTCGGATCGGGATTGATATATATCGGGTCGGGTTTCCTTGCGATGCAACTTGGCGTTTTGGCTTTGATATGGTACAATGCTATTTACACTCCTTTAAAGAAAAAAACGGCCTTCGCTGTTGTTCCAGGCTCGGTTATCGGCGCTATTCCGCCAATGGTGGGCTGGGTGGCAGGAGGCGGCAGGCTTGACGACCCGAGGGCACTGATCATCGCTTTTTTCTTTTTTATCTGGCAGGTTCCGCATTTCTGGCTGTTACTGCTCAAGTTCGGAAAGGAATATGAAAAGGCAGGTTTCCCATCAATAACAAGCATTTATACCGATAAACAAATCAAGAACACCACTTTTATCTGGACAATGGCGACGGCGGTGGCTGCTTTGATGCTGCCGGTTTTCGGAATCGTCAATTCGACCGTTATTGGGGTTGGCTTGCTCATTGCAGTGATCTGGCTGGTGGTTGTCTTTTCAAAGTTGTTGTTGCCGGGCGAAGAAAAATTCAATGCACGTTTTTATTTCATGAAGATCAACTACTTTCGTGTTGTTCATCATCATCTTTCTTTCGGTGGATTCATTGATTTGAGGCGAGGGTTGAAATGAATGCGAAGGCTGAGGCTGAGGAGAAGGATGAGGATGGAAATGAACTACATTAGTCACAGTTGGTTAATTGATAAATTGTTTTTAGAACATCAGGCGACAGACAGGTGGTCTAGTGGCAGGATTTAAACGATAAATCTTTACCATTTATATTCCACATCCGTTATAACCTATACCTTTATTCCCTTATTCTTCTTCTTATAATTTTATCCCGGTTGCAGTAATAAATTTCTCGATTCAAACTTACAAATTATCATCACTGAAAGTATCTCCCTGATTGATGTCGCCGGTGGTGAATCCTTTTTTAAACCAGCGCATTCGTTGTTCGGAGGTGCCGTGGGTAAAGGAGTCAGGAACTACATAACCCTGCATTTTCATCTGTATTCTGTCGTCACCAACGGCTCCGGCGGCATTCATCGCTTCTTCAATATCACCCTGTTCGAGTATGTTCTTCATTCGCTGGGCATGATGCGCCCACACACCTGCAAGGAAATCGGCCTGAAGTTCAAGCCTTACCGTAAGCTC
The DNA here is from genome assembly GCA_963840975.1 of uncultured Bacteroidales bacterium. GTDB lineage: Bacteria > Bacteroidota > Bacteroidia > Bacteroidales > JAADJA01 > JAADJA01. Next base: position 17,485 of record CAWJBC010000004.1, read on the forward strand.
GTTATATTCTGCTTCACTCACCTGACCATTCATTTTATGCACCTGATCCAGAATACCCAAGAGATTCTGAACGTGGTGACCCACTTCGTGGGCGATGATATACGCCTGTGCAAAATCGCCCTGTGCGCCAAGCTTTCGTTGCAACTCTTCGAGGAAACCAAGGTCAATATAAACCTTTGAATCGGCAGAACAATAAAAAGGACCTGTAGATGAACCTGCATTGCCGCAAGCCGACTGAACCTGGTTGGTAAAAAGCACAAGTTTGGGTTTTATGTAGGTGTCGCCTCCGGCGCTGAAAAGGCTGTCCCAAACATCTTCCGTATCAGCCAGCACCACCGAAATAAATTGTGCAAGCCTGTCTTCATGTTCGGTTGGCTGATAGTCGGTTTGCTGCTCAGTACCTGTTTGGAGGGCATTAAAAACCTCTGAAGGATCGCCCCCGATAAAATAAATAATAATGCCGATGATAAGGGCGCCTATTCCTCCAACCCCGGCAATCCTTCCGCCGCTAACGCCCCGGCGGTCTTCCACGTTTGTGCTTTGTCTTCTTCCTGTCCAGCGCATAATTTTTAATTTGAGTTAAATGAAAATTTTGAAATGATAGAAAAGCAAAAGTAAGAAAATAAGAAAAACGAATTATCAGCCTTTCCAAAAATTGGTTATTTTTGTAACATGAGCAAGAGAGATATTATAATTGACAAGATCGTTGGCATTGCCAATAAAGATAATCCGGACGCGGAAATATTCCTTTACGGTTCTCAAGCCCGTGGAGATGCCGAAAATTTATCTGATTGGGATTTGCTGATTCTGCTGAACGCACCAATAGTCCCATTTGAAATGGAAACAAAACTCATGGATGAATTCTATGAACTTGAATTGGACACAGGTGAAATCATTTCGCCTTTGATTTATTCAAAATCAGAATGGGTCAATAAATATCTTCTGACCCCGCTTTATGAAAATATTCAAAAAGAAGGAATAAGAATAAAATGACCGGTTCAAAGAGAGATTTGATAAATTACAGATTGATTAGGGCAAAGGATACTTTTGAAGACGCTATTATTCTTGCTGAAAAAGAAAAATGGAATTCGGCAATAAACAGGCTTTATTATTCAGCATATTATGCCGTCATGGCGTTACTTTTAAATTATGGCTTACAGACAATTACCGCGCACCATTGACGCAAAATTAAGCGCCAGTCATAGAATCCAACACGTTCTTAATGGTTTACAATGGCGATGAAACGACGGAAGGGAACTGGGAAGTGGTAGAGGGGGGAATGAGTGTGGCACAAGCGGACACTTGCGCCATTGAGTAAGTAATATAATTTTAAAAATAAATGATGATAAACGAGTTGGGCACAACTAAAGAAAGGAGACAATGCTAATTCTAAATCAAATAATAAAACTGCAATGTGATATTCCCCAAGATATGATAATAGAAGGGAAAAATAGAAATACAAAATTAATGTTTCACAAGGTTGACCCTAAAAGAGTTGATATTAATCCTCATTTTAATTTATTTGGTTTTAATGATTTTCAAAAAGAACATCACAATACTTTTTTTGCAAACACCAAATACATATTATCATTTTGGTATGAAGGGAAAGTAGCTGAATTTATTGGCACATATAAATTAGGTATTCCCACAATTGATAAAATAAGGGACTCAAAAACGGGAAAAATGCGTGATAGATATTTCTTTTCGCAGATGCAAGAAATAGAATTTTTAAGTGAGTTTAAAAATAGGCTCGCAATAAAATGGACAAATCCTTCCGCAAATTATGGGAGATGGGTTGAAGATGATAAATTTGATATTTATTCGATTAAACAAAAAAGAGATAACAGCATTGGAAAATTACCTAAAAATTTTTACGAGATTAATTTAAATTTTCAGGAGTTACAAAAACTATTTGATTATTTGGTGGATAATTCAGACTGGTTTGACTACTTGGCAAACCGCTCTGGTGTGTATCTTATTTTAGATAAATCGAATGGACAACAATACATTGGGGCAGCATATGGAGTATCTGGATTTTGGGGGCGATGGCAAGATTATGCATACTCAGGACATGGCGATAACAAAGGGCTAAAAAACAAAAATTATAATAATTTTCAATATTCAATATTGTTTGAGACTCTTACTACCATTGATAAAGAAAAGATTATTGAAATTGAGGCAAAATTTAAAAGTAATTTGGGTACAAAAGTATATGGATTAAATAATAATTAGCAGTGCCCAATAATGGTTTGTCATCAGTCGTGGTGACATGTGAAATTGAGCATTAGTGCAATAAATAAAATTAGTACAGGTTCGACAGTTGGGTGCTCCGAAAACCCGCCCGAACACCAAGCTGCCAATCCGTATACCCCATTTTGAGAAACCACTTTGCGATTTTTAGAGTAGCATTAAAATGAGTAAATTTGTAAAAATGTTTAGTTAGTGAAAATACCACATCCGATACCATATCAGGGAAGTAAAAGAAATATTGCAGAGGAAATAATGCGATTCTTTCCTAAAAAAATAGATAGGATTATCGAGCCATTTGCTGGTTCGGCAGCAATCTCAATTGCTTCAGCATTTTTTTATAGAGCAAATCATTTTGTTATAAATGACATAAATGAACCTTTGATTAAGCTATTGGATAAAATAGTTAATTCCCCTGAAGAAATTATTCGCGATTATCATGAGATTTGGACAAGACAACTTGGCAACGAAGAAGAATATTATTATGAAATAAGAAAAAAGTTTAATGAAACTCAGGAACCAAAATATTTGTTGTTTCTACTTGCCAAGTGTGTGAAAGCGGCTGTTCGGTATAATTCCGAAGGAAATTTTAACCAAAGTCCTGATAAAAGGAGAAAAGGGAGACAACCAGAAAATATGCGCTTTGATATTTTAAGCGTATCGAATCTATTAAGAAATAAAACCTCTTTTTATTCAATGGATTACGAAAAAGTGTTAGAAATTGCTACACCACTGGATTTGATTTATATGGACCCTCCCTATCAAGGAACAGCTAAAAATGGAGGATTCAGATATTTAGAAAATTTATCAAGAGAAGATTTTATTATTTCCCTTTACAAGCTAAACAAAAGAAATATACCATTCATTCTTAGTTATGATGGCAGAACTGGAGATAAAACTTATGGAGAAGAGCTTCCTGAAAAATTAAATCTTCACAAAGTAGAAATTGATGCGGGACGGTCTTCAATCGCTACATTGCACAGCAGGAATCACCGAACATTTGAAGCATTGTATATCTCGGATAATATTGCACTTGAAATAAATTTCTTAAAGAAAGTAAACTCATTAATAGAACAGCCTTCATTATTCGATAATTTATGAGTAAGAAATACCCAAAGAACTTCCTCAAACTTGCTAAATCAATAACAAATAAAAGAGCTAAAATTGTAATTGACCATATTTTAAAACATGGGTTTATTACAACTGAAGATTTAGAAAAAACATATGGATATAATCATCCTCCCAGAGCGGCAAGAGATGTAAGAGAAGCTGGAATTCCACTGGAAACTTTTAATACAAAATCATCGGAAGGAAAATCAATAGCTGCGTATAGATTCGGTGACTTGTCGAAAATTCAAAATAACCGGGTTGAAGGAAGACAAGTATTTTCTAAGGAGTTCAAAAAAGGATTATTCGATGCCAATAATGGACATTGCTACATATGCAATGGTAAATTTGAAGAAAGGTATTTGCAAATAGACCATAGAGTTCCTTATGAGATTAGTGGTGATGACGTGAATTTCCAACAAAAGCATGATGATTATATGCTTCTATGCGCATCCTGTAATAGAGCAAAGTCGTGGTCTTGTGAGCATTGTGAAAATTGGATTGATTATAAGGACTTAGAAGTTTGTTTAAAGTGTTATTGGGGCAGACCTGAAAATTATGACCACATTACGCTTGAAAAAATACGAAGACTTGAATTAACATGGCAAGGAGAAGAAGTAAGTTTTTTTGAAGCATTGAAAAAAGAGGCTGACAAGGGTGAAATTGACCTACCGGATTACGTAAAATCTCTGTTAATAAAACATTTGACAAAGAAAAACAATAAAAACAGGACATAATTGAAAAGGCTGCACGACCATTAAGCACTAGCGGGGAGAATTGCCTTTTGTGACCAGCCTTACAGTAAAGGTAATATACCAGGCAATACTTACAACAGTCAAAACAATATCCAAAAAATCAAAAGCCCCGTGCATAATGCTTCGGGGCTTATGATTGAAATAGCTTGTTTGCGTGTTAATTCTTGTACGAACAATTGATCGCCAGGGTATTGATAAACACGAAATCCTTCGTGTAAACGCTGATGGTATAATCGCCTTCCGAATAAAAGTCGTAGGTAAAATATTCCCACGAACGGCTTGGACTTGAAACGGTATAGTACTTGGTATCGAATGTTTGCGATGTACCCGATGCATCATTTTTGTTGATATAAACTATAAATTGATCAGTATGAATATCTTTGTTGGGGTTACTCACTTTAAAATAGATTCTTCCTCCAAGGCTGCGGTCAATGGAGAAACTTTTTGAAACCGTATTGGGAGTACCTGTATAAGAGTCAATACCAACGCAAGCTTCAACGGTTGAGTAGGTGTAATAGAACATACTCGTCGGATCATCGTAATCGAGCCAGTCGTCATCAGATGAATCTGAGGAGGAGGTTTCTTCTTTCAGGACAATTTGAAGGTACTCCTTCGACAGTTCTTTCTGGTTCTGGTCTTTTACCGTAACACGGTAATCGCCAACAGTAACAAAATTATAATCATAAAACGACCAGTTTTTGGCTTTATCAACGGGCAAGTCCTTTACATCAAAAGGTATATAATCGCCGGAGACTAACTTGTCAACGTAGATGAACAACTTATCAGCCGTTATGTTACTGCTTCCATTCTGGTAAAGAACGTAGATATAACCACCGCTTGCCGGTGAGCTTAGTTTGGTTGATGGTCCGATGGGTTCACCGCTCTGGGTATAGTTTTCGCAAAAATAGATTCGCTGAGAATAACCCATAAAAATAACCATTGATAAAAAAACAATTAAAACTAATCTTTTCATTTTTTTAAAATTTATAATTTATATAAATGCGAAATAATAAAACTATTTGAAGATTCACAACCACATATTAGTAGTATTTTTCCTTACAGTTCACAAATGATATATACGAAAAGGTCAGGGAAAAGTTCTCGCAAAGTCAGCAATACCGATAGAATTTAATAATTATCCAAAAAAATACTGCGATCGGGAAATATGTGTTTGGCAAATTTTATTGGCTCATGCTGAACTTATGTGGCTCAGTCACAAACAGATTCGTTTATAAAGAAGCCAAAATCAACCGGGCTGTTTTTTCTGAAGCGCCCGATCCACCCAGTCTTTCCCTGAGAAGGGAGAAGTTTTTGAACATTTCGTTCCGGCAGCTTTCATCAGCCGTGATCTTCAACAGTTCCGCTGATAGGTTTTCGGAAGTAAGTTCATTTTGAATCAGCTCTTTCACCACCTCTTTATCCATGATCAGGTTTACAAGCGAAATGTATTTGATGATGTTAGGGTCAATCACCCTCTTTGCGATTTGATAGGAAATAAAACTTCCTTTGTAACACACCACTTCCGGTACATTGAACAGAGCGGTTTCGAGTGTTGCCGTACCGGAAGTAACAAGTGCGGCAAATGAGTTTTGCAAAAGGGAGTGGGTTTCACCCGAAATCAATTGAACCGCAGAACTCCCGATCAGTTGATTGTAAATTTCAGGTTCTACCGACGGTGCGCCGGCTACCACAAACTGATAATCATGAAAGCGGGGAATAACCGACAACATGAGTGGCAGCATTTTGCTGATCTCCTGTTTACGGCTTCCGGGCAACAGGGCAATAATGGGTTTAACTGATAATTTGTGTTTCTCCCTGAACCTACTTTCATTGTTAGCGGGTAAGGCTTCGATCATATCCAATAAAGGATGTCCCACAAAGTCAACTTCACAATCGTAGCGGGCATAAAAATCCTTTTCAAACGGCAGGATCACAAACATCCTGTCAACAAATTTTTTGATTTTAAAGACCCTTGATTTTTTCCATGCCCAAACCTGCGGAGAAATATAGTAGAATACTTTTAGACCTGCAAGGTAGGCAAATTCAGCAATACGAAGATTGAAACCCGGATAGTCAACAAGGATGAGCGCATCAGGCTTGTAATTGAGAATATCTTCCTTGCAAAATTTAATATTCCTGATGATCGTACTGATGTTGGCAGCTACTTCAGCAAAACCCATATAAGCCAGATCGCGGTAGTGTTTCACCAATTCCCCTCCCTGTGCTTTCATCAGGTCGCCACCCCAGCATCTGAAATTTGCAGAAGGATCAAGTTTATGGATTGCTTTCATCAGGTTGGAGGCATGAAGGTCTCCCGACGCCTCACCGGCTATTATATAATACTTCATAAGACCTTATCCTTAAAAACAAAGAACAAAATCATCAGAATAAATGTGACCAGCAGTAGTCCGCGGCCGGTTTTATCGTATTTCAGGCTTACAAAATAATACCTTATCGAAAAAAGATTAGCTGACAAACTGATCAGGAGATGAATTTTCCGGTCGAGGGTAATCTGTAAAATTCCTGTTTGAACCAGAATATAGTTAATCAGCATTATCATTCCGAAAAAGAAAAGTGGAATGATGAAGCCCATAAGAACTCCAAAAATATAATTATCTTTTTTAATACTTTGCACCTTAATCGGTTTACCCGTTTAAATTATCATACTCATTCTACAGAAATACTTTTAATACAGGTGTATCAAAGATTAATTCTCCAGAGTAAAATTCCATTTCTTTAACTCTTTTACGGCATTCTGAGCGGTGAAATCCGCATGAACCGGCACTACTGAAATATAATTATTCATCAATGCCCATGAATCGGTATCTTTGGCAGCATCTCCGTTTTTAAAAACACCGGTAAGCCAGTAGTAATTTCTATCGTGCGGATCGGTCCGTTCGTCAAATGTTTCATCCCATCTGCCTTTGGCTTGTCTGCAAACTTTTATACCTTTGATCTCTGCCTTTTTCACAGCCGGAATATTCACATTCAGACATACCCCTTCGGCAAGCCCATTTTTGAGCACATTACGGATGATTGTCTTAAGGTAATCATCCACTGCGCTGAAATCGGCGTTGTGAGAATAGTCAAGCAGTGAAAAACCGATTGCTGGAATTCCGTCAATGCTCGCCTCCAGCACGGCTGCCATGGTTCCTGAATAAATAATATTTACAGAAGCATTCGATCCATGATTGATACCGGAAAGTACCAAATCCGGTTTGCCGCCTACCACCACCTTTTGGCCAAGTTTCATTGCATCAACGGGCGTTCCGTTACAACTGTATTCCACGTAATTTTTTTCTTCGGCAAGTTTTCTGAGCCTGAGCGGAACTTTAACGGTGATTGCATGTGACATGCCCGACATGGGCGAATCCGGAGCAACTACTACCACTTTCCCAATCTGGCGGGCTATTTCAATCAGTTTCCTGATTCCGGGGGCATATACTCCATCGTCGTTGGTGACGAGTATCAATGGTTTCTTCATTCTAATTCAAACAATTTGTAATACTTCGGCAAAGATAGGCTAATTGAGAAAATCTTTCAATTCCTTCCAAAGTTGCTGAACCGGCAAACCTACGACATTAAAATAGCATCCCTCAATCCGTTCGATACCGACAAATCCAATCCAGTCCTGTGCTCCATAAGCTCCGGCTTTGTCCAAAGGATGAAAATGGCTGACATAATATTGGATTTCATCGTCTGTCAGCGAATTGAATTTCACTTTTGTAATAACATGAAAAGTTTTCATCTTTAGTCGTGTACGCAACGTAACCGCAGTGATCACCTCATGTATATTACCTGAAAGGGTTCGGAGAATTTTTTTGGCATCATCGTCATCTTTGGGTTTCAGAAGAATTTGGTTGTCCTTCCAAACAATGGTGTCGGCAGCAATGATCAGGCAATTCTCACAAAGTTTTGAAAGATCAAAAGCCATCGCTTTCAGTTCACTCAGGTAAATGGCAATTTCCTTGTGCTTCAAATCAAGTGGATAGTTTTCCTCCACATCCACCGGCAAAATTTCGAAATCCAAGCCAAGTCCTTCCAGCAACATTTTCCGTCTTGGTGATTGAGACGCAAGTATGATGTTAAAATTTTTTAATTTCTCGTGCAACATGACTAATAACTGATGTAAAACAATTGCATGGATAAAATCCCGGCCACCATGATGATCTTTGCAGCATTGCTCAGGAAATGGAAATCCTCTTTCGTTTTCGCCTTTAAAATACTGAAGATAAGATATACTAATAGGGTTTGAACAACAATCAATAGATACCAAAAAACCAGCATAAGTTTCATTCCATACAGCCAGTACTGACAACCGGCAAGTATTATGACGGTCAATAGGGTAATAAAAAGAGCAAATTTTTTGGATGCTTTTACTCCCGAAACCACAGCCATCGTTTTAATTCCTGCCGGCCTGTCTCCTTCCATATCTTCGACATCTTTGACAATTTCCCTGATCATGGTCACCAAAAAAGCAAAGAGAGCATAAGCCGTTATCACCATGCTGATCAATCCCAATTGTTTCATGGCTTCGGCATAGTTGACCGGGTTGGCGCGCAGGGCGAAAAACTCGAACAACCATACGATCATTACAACCATTGCCGATAACAGGGAAATAACAAAATTGCCCCAAAAGACCATTTTTTTATATTGTGTGGAATAAAACCAAAGCATCATTGCAATGATTACGAAGATAAAGCCAAGCATGAAATATTTTACCTTGTAAGAAATATAAAAGCCAATAATAATTCCTAAAACTGTCAGTATCCAATAATACAAATAAGCGGATTTCATCGTTATGCTTTGCCCGATTACTTTTTTAAGGGGCTTGTTTACCTGATCCACTTCCACATCAACATAATCATTTATCACATATCCGCCGGCTGCAATCAGAACGGTTGACATAACCAGCAGCAAAAAATCCAATGATCCGAAAACCGGACGGATAGCATTCAGCCCATAAAATGTCCCGATGATGCAAATCCTGAGCAGGTACTGAGTCAGGATGATGATCAGCAGGTTTGGAAGACGTACTATTTTTAAATAACCGGTCAAGAGATTTTTGATTTATGATGTATGATATTAGATATTTGATTTTACAATTCAGACCTTCATCAATTCAACAATTCATTAATTACCAACTGAACCCATCTTCTGTCATCCACTTTTCCTGTACTTTCAGGGTTTGCTCTATCACATCACGTACACAGCCTTTTCCACCACTGTATGCCGAAATATATTTCGATATCGCCTTGATTTCCGTCGCAGCATCAGCCGGGCAACAAGGAACACCGGATTCTTTCATCGGTTTATAATCGGGGATATCATCGCCCATGTAAAGAACCTGATCCGGTTGAATATTTTTTTGCGCTAAATATTCATGAAACTTTTCCTGCTTACTTCCAACACCCAGAAATATATCATTCACCTTCAAAATTTGAAACCTGCGAGCAATGGCTGGTGAACTTCCGCCGGAAATAATTGCCACATTGAATCCTTTTTTCACCGCCAACTGCAAGGCGTATCCATCTTTCACATTGGCTGTTCGCAGCGCTTCACCATCCTCCTGAAGGATTACGGTTCCATCGGTCAAAACTCCGTCGTAATCGAAGATAAAGGTGGTTATATTCTTTAATAAACTCTTATAATTGTTCATTTTGAGTATTTAGTAGTTAGAAAATGGGTGCAGAGCATAGAGCCAGAACTAAGTAAACCTTTCCAATATTCCATTCTTTCACTATTCCCATATTTCTCTCTGGTTCACATTTCTTCTAATCCCGTCACTCAGCATTTCATAGATTTTCCTGTATTCGGGATATTCTTTAAGTAAGCGAATATGCTTCTTCATGATTTCTATATCGCCTCTTCTGGCTGGTCCGGTCTGCGCTTTTTCAGGTCTCAATTCCTGAACTTTAATCGCCGTTTCCAAAATCAAAGGCCGCAATAAATCAAAATCCAGTTTATTTTCTGACAGGATTTTATCTGCAATGCCAAACATAAAATTCGGAAAATTACAGGCAAACACCGCTGCAAGATGAAGAACTTTTCTTTTCTGCGAATCAGCCACCACCACCTTCCGGGATAAGTCTTTCGCAAGTTTTTCCAGCAATTGCAAGTTATCTGCTGAATTGGCTTCAATACACAGCGGAACCGTTGAAAAGTCCACTTCTCTGGATTTTGAAAAAGTCTGCAAAGGATAAAGAACACCAAAATTCTCAGAACAATTCCTCAAAATTCCATCGAAACAGAACCCGAGGTATGCACAATCATGCTCCCTTTCAAACGAATCGAACCTGCAATTTCTGCGATGGCATCATCAGTCACTGAAATAATGTAGAGATCGGCGCCAGGATGAATATTATTCAAATCGGCTGAGAAATCAGCATAAAGCTTTTCCGATAGCAACCTTGCATTTTCTTCCGTCCGACTGTAAACCTGTATGATTCTCCTGCCGGTTTTCTGAATAGCCAAACCCAGATGAGTTGCCACGTTTCCGGCACCAATGAGGACGATATTTTGAAATTCGTTCAACCAGTAAAATTTGACTGCTAAATTAAGCATTCGAATGAAATTGAATTGGGTATTCGGGTTAGAAAAATTTGATATATTTGTACACGATTTTAAGAAATTGGTAAATGGGTTTATGATTTTTTTTAATCATAACAGAAAAAATAAATATCAGAGCTAACCTTATGTATAACTTTAAATCTATAATTATGAAAAGAATAATTTTCTTAACTGCAGTTTTCCTTACAGCCACACTGACATTTGCACAAGTTGCAATCAATAAAGATGGCAGCGAGCCTAATGCAAACTCCATATTACATGTTAAAGGCAGTGGAGTTAATGCATTATATGTTGACTATACCACCGGATACGTTGGTCTGAACACTATTACCCCAAATTACAGGCTTCATTTGGTTGAAAGTGTAACAGACTCCAAAAATTACGGTAGTGTATTTGCCATAACAGGCGGATCTACAAGCACTGAAAAGTATGCTGGGGTTTATAGTTACATTAATGGGACCGGCGGAGTAAACAGGGCGTTTGAAGGCCTTTCGTATGGTGCAAATACCAGTAATTACAACATTGGAATTTCTGCCTTTGCAAAAAATGCAAAATTTAATTATGGACTTCAGGGACAGACTATTGAAACCAATACCATTGCCTCTGGGCAAAATATTGGAACATTTACAGAAGCTGGAAATTGTACTAATTTAAATTATGGTCTGTATTCCAAAGGAATTGGAGGTGGTGCTTTTAATGTTGGCGTATTTGCCACTTCAAGTGGGAGCAACGCTGGTGATAATTATGGGATATATTCTTTTGCGAGTAATGGTGGTGCAGGAGACTACTGGTCGGCATATTTTAATGGGAAATTGAATGTTGATGGAAGCATTTATCAAAATGGATCAGTTATTCATGCTAAAAGTATTCAATCCATTGACAATGCACTTGCCGAAGTAAAAAAACTCAAACCGGTTTCAATTGTTGACAATAACAATGAGTTGTCATTTGTTTTCGACGCTGAAGTGATGAAAAGCAGTAGTCCGCATTTAATAAAAGAGATTGTTCAACCGCCTGCTCCGGGTGAAGACAATACTTCGACAGAAGTTAAAACCAGCGTAAATATTTCTGCTATTATTCCCATACTTACAAAAGCTATTCAAGAGCTGAATGAAAAAGTTGAAAGCCTCGAATCAGAAAATAGCTTGTTAAAAAAGGAGATTGATAAACTGAAGGCCGAGTAAACTTTTATACCCGATTTCATGTATTTGAGGTTTGATTATTGACGTAAAAGAAAACAATAATATGAAAACACATAAAATAATATATGCGGTTCTCTCCTTACTGCTGATCACGAATATTGGATTTGGTCAGGGAGTCAGGGTAAAACCCGGCACCAACGTAATTATAGATGGAGGAACTACACTCAAAGTCGCAGATGGCGATAACCTGACACTTGAAGATAACCTGACTTTTTCACCCTCATTGCTCGAAAGGGGAAACCTTGCATTTACAGGTGGTGGCAATCTGGAAGTACAGCAATATCTGGTTAAGGACCAATATCATATTGTTTCTTCTCCGGTTAGCGATGAAATAATTGAAGCCTACCTTGAAATGTATTTATTTTCATTTGACGAACCTACAAACTACTTTAATAATTTATTCAACCCGGTTACCATTCCTTTAAATGTGGGAGAAGGGTACTTTGTTTGGTCTGTTACAGGTGCGCCTGACTATGTGACACTCAACGGTACTTCAAGCAAAACAGATGTTCCGGTTACATTAACAGTTACTCCGGCAACCAATAACTCAGGCTGGAATTTGCTGGGAAATCCATTTCCCTGTGCGGTGGATTGGAACGGGAATACGGCATGGGCATTGAATAATGTAGCTTCAACCATTTACATGTTCGATCCTGCCGTTGGTAATTATAAAACATGGAATTTTAGCAGTGGCATAGGTACCAATGGACAGACTAATGGTTACATAGCAGCTACACAGGGATTTTGGGTAAGAACGAGCGACACCATTGCAAGTCAACCTTCTTATAGTTTGACAATACCTAAAGTTGAAAGGCTGGCAGATGCAACAACCGATTTTTACAAAGATGCCGGCTCTGAGGAAAACATTTTAAGAATCAAGGTTAAAAAAGATTCCTTCTCGGATGAATATGTTTTGGCGATAAATAAAAACGCCACTGAAGGTTTTGATAATGATTATGACGCCTATAAGATATTTCCAAACAGCTCCGCCCCTCTGATTTACAGTACAATTGGGAATACAAAGCTTGCGGTCAGCTCCATACCTGACATTGAAAATGGGGATTTTGTACCATTGCAATTTATTCCAAAGGATGGAGGATCATGTACACTGACCGTAGACGGACTGGAGAGCTTCATTCCTGAATTACCTGTATATCTTGAAGATATAAAAACTCAACACTTCCAGAATTTGAGGGAATATGCTGAATATTCTTTTGATTCTGAAATATTAGATGAAATTAACAGGTTTGTCATCCATTTTGCGAATCCAATGGGTTTGGATGATCTTACCAACCCGCTAAATGATGTTAACATCTGGACATGGCACAACACAGTGATTGTAAATACTCCTGACGGCTTTGACGGAGAACTAAGCATTTACGATATGCTTGGGAAACAAGTTGTTTCTTCTGTTGTGCGGGAAGGAAGAAATGAATTGGAGATAACCGGTTCTGAAGGTTTTTTTATTGTAAAGGTTGCGACAGAAGCAGGAATAAAGTCTAAAAAGATACTCATAAAGAATTAATAAGGCATGATTAGCATTTCCATCAGTTGATTAGGTAAACGTCAATAGGTATATGACATTTTAACAACATGGTGTATGGAAATTTATTTTGCGTCCGGGGAGAACAGAATTTTGTAAAGCTACATTGAAAGCAGTTCAACTAAAAACTGATAAAGGTTTCAGCCAAAGTCAGGATAACGATAAAAGTAAAAATATAGCTGCCCGATTCGTTTCAATCCAGGTTGGTATTTGAAAAGTGCCTTACAATGTTTAAAATCCTCACTACAATGCCGGTCAACAAAAAAAATTTCTCATTGATTTCCTATTCTAACTACAAAATTTGAACATCCCTTGCAAATAAAGAATATTCCAAATCTGATTCATAGCAAAGCCTTTGGTAAATGGCAGTATTACAATATTGAATCATTTAGTTGAAAAATAGTAGCATGATCCAAGTGGATCATTTCTTCCGTGCACTTACAAAACTTTTATTTCGATTTGCACGGTAAAATTGTCATTTGAAAAAATTAAGTAAGATTTTAGATTAAAACCTACTTTTGCCTGCTTAAAACTATTTTATGGGAGTAACTCAATTCTTAGCCGAAAACATGATGAGCTTTTATGAGACTACTGGCTATGTCAGCGTTTTCATCCTTATGACAATGGAAAGCATGATCTTTCCGGTACCCAGCGAAGCCGTATTGCCTCCTGCCGGATTGCTGATCTCGCAGGGCAGGTTCACATTTGCCGGTGTTGTCATCGCCAGTACCTTAGGAAGTATTGTCGGGTCGTTGCTGTCGTATTGGATCGGTATTTCCGGTGGACGCCCTTTCATTGACAAATTCGGCAAGTATTTCCTCCTCGACAAAAAAGCGCTGGTAGCCGGTGAAAAATATTTTGCCAAACACGGTGATATAACAATCTTCGTTTGCAGGTTTATACCGGTTGTCCGCCATCTTATTTCCATCCCGGCTGGTTTCGGGCGGATGAACATCTGGAAGTTTTCCATTTACACGATCATTGGCGCAGGGATGTGGAATGCCATTTTAACCTGGGCAGGAGTCAAATGGGGACAAACAGGCTGGGATCTTATGCTGAAATACGGACACACAATTGACTTGTTTATAGTTGGCGCTATTGTAATTGCCGGCGCATGGTTCTTCTGGAAACACTACCGTAAAGCGAAAGAAGAAAAATCTTCTGTGAAATAATCAGCCTAATTTCTAATGTCTAATATATAAAATCTAATTTCTCCCTCACTTTTTCATCTTCCACAAATAATAAACGGGTACACCCAGCAGCACAATGATCAGTCCCGGCCACGTGTATTCTGGTTTATAGATCAGCAGTATAACCAGGATAAAAGTAGCGATCAAAATATACAAGCCTGGGACAAATGGATAGCCAAAAGCTTTATAAGGGCGTTCAGCATCGGGTCGCTTATATCGCAGCACAAAAATTCCTCCGATAGTAAGCACAAAAAATATCAGTACGGCAAAAATCACATAATCGAGAAGGTTGCTGTATGTACCCGAAAGGCATAATAACGAAGCCCATATACCCTGAATGATGAGTCCTACAGCAGGTACACCCTTGCTGTTCAATGTTCCCACTTTACGGAAAAACAACCCATCCAAAGCCATCGCGTAATACACCCGGGCACCTGAAAGGATCAAGCCGTTGTTGCACCCGAAAGTTGAAAAAACGATAAAAGCCGCCATGATCACGGCTGAATATTCGCCAAAGATGCCGCTCATGGCAGCCGTCCCGACCCTGTCGTTGCTGGCAAATTGTATTCCCTGCTCCACAACAGTAATACCTTCAGCAGAACCCCGTAAGGGCAAAGCGTAAATATAAACCAGGTTGGTAAGCATATAAATTACCATAACAATAAATGTCCCCAATGCCATTCCGAGGGGTACATTTCGTTTGGGGTTGATCACTTCGCCGGAGGTAAAGGTCAGGTTGTACCAGGCATCATAAGTGAACAATGAACCGACAAGTGAAGTTGCGAGTGCCGCAAGCAATGCAAAACCTGTCAGCGAAACCCTTTGATCGCCATTGATCTGGACAGCATCCCAGAAAATCTTTTTATTTTCAACAATGGCACCGGTACTTTTAGCCAGAAATAAACCTGCAACAATAAACAGAAATAAAACCAGCAATTTCGTGTAGGTAAAAGAATTCTGAAGGTATTTACCTGTTTTGATACCTCTTGTATTCATCCATGTAAGGAAAACAATGGATGAAATGGCTATGATATGAACCGTATGGAACTTGAGAAATCCCAGGTTGAACCACACATTTTCTTCCGAAATCCATGGAACAATAACGCCCAGGAATTTGCCAAATGCCATCGCCACAGCGGCAATTGACCCGGCTTGTATCACCATGAACAGCGTCCATCCGTAAAGAAAGCCGCTTAAAGGATTATAGGCTTCTCTTAAATAAACATACACGCCTCCTGCCTTAGGCATCATTGAGGCTAATTCACCGTAACTTACGGCAGCAATAATTGTCATCAGACCGGTTACAAACCAGCCAATCATTAGCCAACCGGGAGAACCGATGGTCCGTGCCATATCGGCACTCACAATAAAAATCCCCGATCCGATCATCGAACCGATCACAATCGCCGTGGAGTCGAATAGGTTCAGGCTTTTCCTGAACTCCGACTGAACAGGGGATGATTTACCTTTCAACCTCATCATTGTCAGTATATGAATCGGGTTCAGGCTTTGGTTTTGTGAACACAACCTTCAGAAAAAAGTAAACCATGATTGAGGTAATTACCGTTTCTGATATGATCATGAATATTAATGCTGTCCTGTTCATAAATAGTTTTTTAGATTGTACCTTCTCTTTTTCTGCGTTTATAAGCAACATAAATAAAACCCATATTCAACACGAATATTGATAACAACAGCAAGCGTGAAAAATCAATGAAAAAGACCCGGTTAATGACATTTCCGGTATAAATTGAATCGCCAGTCTTAACTACGCTACCTGCTACAACCACAACCTTGTCATTTTCGTCATATTTGACTGTGACGTTTTGTGCGTTTTCGCCTGTTATACTGATATATTTTCTGGAGTCCCTGGTGTAAATTGAATCAACCACACCATCAAGTTCTGCGTAAAATTCTTTTGCAAAATAATCCTTGTTTGGACCGATACCTGTTTGCATGATTTGACCCAGTATGCTTTCTTTGTGTAATGTCCAGCCTTTGATACTAATCTTTTCCCAATCATCATTTACCGGGCGAATGAGGGAGCCGACAAATACAATTATCAGCATAACCGGTGTGATCCATTTGATAATGAATTTATAAACGCCGGGAATTTTGATATCAGAACCTGTAATGAGTTCTTTCCACCCTTTTTTGACTCCGAAAACCCACGAAAAGAGGATGGTTTCGATAAGAGCAAAGAGAACAAGCGCCACGCTTCCCGCCCAGTAATCATATTCGTCAAGAACGCCCTGCTGGAAAAACAATACAGTTGGAAGACCTAAAATCAACACCGATCCTCCAAAGAACCAGGCGGCCTTTTTTCTGCTAAAGTTAAACTCATCACGCAAAAATGACAGATAAGGAGTTCCCATTGCAAGTGACGAAGTGATGCCTGCAAAAAATAACAGCCCGAAAAAGGCAAGACCGGCTACGGCTGCAAGGATTGGTCCCCAGTTCTGGAAGAGGAAAGGCATCGTTCGGAATCCTAATCCCAATCCACCAGCATTGGTAAGTTCAATAACTTTGTCAATGCCAAGATAACCGATGGATATCGGAATAATAATAGCGCTGCCCAACACCACTTCCACAAATTCATTCATCCATCCAGCCGACATTGCATTCAGTGCAATGTCATCCTTTTTCTTTACATAAGAAGCAAAACACTGAACCGACCCTTGTCCTAACGACAGTGTAAAAAATATCTGACCGGCAGCCGCCAGCCAGACTTTAGGATTTCCAAGCGAATCGTAATTGGGTGTCCAAAGGAAATTAAGCCCCACTGTTCCGTCGAATATAGCTCCTTCCTTTCCGGCAATAAGTGTGATCCCCTTAATGGCAAGAAAAATTCCAAACAGAATGAGCAATGGCATTATAATTTTTGCCGCTTTTTCGACTCCGCCACTCAAACCTTTGCTCAACACCCATGAATTGATTACAAGACAAATTAAAAAGAACAAAACCGCCTCAAAAGGAATACCAGTGGTGGATACAAAAATGTCAGTATAGCGATTAAAAAAATCAGCAACCTGGTGTTGGTCCATACTTTGGAAAGTGCCGCCAACAGAATGAAATACGTAGGCAAGCGTCCAGCTTTCAATGTAACAATAATAGGCTGCTATTGCAATATTGGAAAATATACCGAAAGTGCCGAGGTAAAGCCAGAATCTTCGTACCCCCATCTTTTTAAAGGTAAAAGGTGTGGTATGATAACCGAATTGCCCTCCATACCTGCCTATTGACCATTCAATGAATAACAAAGGGATACCCAGCAACAGGAAGCATACAAAGTATGGAATGATGAAAGCTCCGCCTCCATTCTGAATAGCTTGTACCGGAAACCGGAGAAAATTTCCAAGCCCGACAGCATTTCCTGCCATGGCAAGGATCAGTCCTACACGAGTACCCCACGATTCTGTAGTTGATTTCATTGTAAATCCAGATTAGATTGTCATTCATTACCACCAACACCACCCATCAGCACCTTGCAAATTTGATCTACAATGATAAAGATTAATTTTGAATTAGTTTAAAATTGGTCAGCATTTTTAAAAAGTTTTGATTTAAATAATAATAAAAGCCACAGATTCACAGATTTTTATGTAGCGAATTTGTGGCTTCTTAAAGTATAACAATACAATTATTGCGGAGGGTATTTGGTTTCAACCAAACCTGTTTCAGTCATTTTCCAGGTTTTGCCCGCCAGGTCGTATCCCAATTCTGTGTCTTTATCAACTACTTTATCCATATCTGAGTTAATGTGCAGATAGGTTCCAACCGGTACCTCTATGACAAGGTTAACTTGCTGTACCCTCCACAATTCATTTTCGGGTAGTTTAAAGAAGGGATCGAAAATCAGGGAATTGTTGTTGATTTCAGAATGATATATTGTTCGTTTTGCTCTTGCATTTGCCTCTGCGACACTCTTTCCTTTTGCCATCATTATGGTTTGGAGGCTGATGTCGGTCCCTGTTGCTTTTTCAATTCTCAATTGAGGAATACCATAAAAAACATCCCCATTGTCATTACTGATATACATTTTAACATTTTCAATCTCAACGAATTCGCTCGTCCTATAAACATTTGCGACCAAATTGTTTTCAGCAACACTTATGTTTATCAATGTATCCGAACGAAGCTCGGTGCGCTGGCTTTCCTCATAATTACCTGCATAACGGAAACTCTTACCGAATTTGAATCCAAAATAAAGGCAGATAAATAGACCCACCAACCAAAGATTTAAAAATAAAACACCTACATACTTTGTTTTTGTAATCCCGAAAATGAGCTTGATGCCACCCCACAATATCATCAAAATTGGGATACCTAACAAAAGCATTAACCCTAATTGAATGAAAACATTTTCATCTGCCTGTCCGGTAATGAGATTTAAGATGTCGTTGAAGGGAATAAAGATGATTTCTGAATCAAAGAAAAATATTTGATGACCAAATCCAAGCACCAGTGTAAGAAAAGCGACAACCAAAGATAAGCCAACGATTAACAGTATGATACCCGTAAAAACAAGTATTACCTTGACAAAAATTTCGGCGATGATTATCAGAACTTCACCTAAATTTCTGACATTAGTCCGGTGTATTTCACTTTTTTTTTTGTAAGTGTTCTTGGCTTCGTGTGCGAAGTCGTTGATTTTGTCTTTTACTTTTTCAATTTCTTCGCGTATTGAAGTTCCTATATTGGAGAGGTTAACTTTTTCACCCTTCATTTCGAGCCGTTCAGTAGCGGTACTCGCTGGGGGAACGACTACCCAAAGCACCAGATAAACGAGAATAGGTGCACCAAAGCCGGCAATGGCGGCAATTGTAAATCCCAGCCTGAACCAAACGGTATCAGTATGGAAGTAAGCTGCCAACCCTGAACAAACGCCTCCAAGCATTGCATCATCGGGATCGCGGTACAATCTTTTGGGAGATTTACCTGCATGGGTTTTCTGTCCTTCTTCTGACTGTTCTTCATATTCATCACCACCAAACTCACTTGGTTCGCCAATGGTTTTTATCACCTGGCTGATATCTTCAATGGTGATTACCTGCTTATTGTTAACCAACTTTTCTTTCAACATTTCGGCTATTCTTGCTTCAATATCGGTGAATATTTCATCACCGCCTTTGGTTTTTGCAAAATGTTGTTTAATGCTTTGAAGATAATCATTCAGTACATTGTAGGCATCTTCATCAATGTTGAATACCTGTCCGCTGATGTTTACTGTTAAAGTCCTTTTCATTGTTTATTTAGGTTTAAATTGTTTTTATTAATTCTCATTTTCTGACAGACTGCTGACCACTCCAACCAATTCGTTCCAGCTTTTTTTCATCTCTTCCAAAAAAGTGCGTCCCGAAGCGGTTATTTCATAATATTTTCTGGGAGGTCCGGATTTGGATTCTTCCCAGCGATAACTCAGAAGTCCGTCATTTTTCAGACGTGTTAATAGCGGATACAGTGTACCTTCAACCACTATCAGCTTCGCTTCTTTAAGCATTGCGATAATGTCGGAGGCATAAACTTCCCTCTCGGCTATTATTAAAAGGATGCAAAACTCCAGCACTCCTTTCCTCATTTGGGCATTTGTCTTTTCGATGTTCATGCGGCAAAGATAAAACAATATTTAGTACTATGCAATACAAAGTACTAAATATTTTTCAGTATTTTGCATAACAAAATTTTAATTGACTGATTTTGAGGAAAAGCGGGGGCTTTTGGGAAAGGGAAAATCAGGAATTTGTTTATAAAAGTGGAGAATGACTAAAATGACTAAAATTTGGATTGACTAAATTAGCCTAACCCATAAGTGACTGTCTTCAGAAATTCTGATTGTATTTCAGGGTTTACAAGTCGTCTGACGACTGGTTCAGACTAAAATTGGATTGATAAATTATAATTTTCGGGTCCAGAAAACCAAGGACCCCTCATTAACTTTAGTCAATTTAGGCAATCATGGCAATTTAGTCAATTATTAATAAAAAAGGGCAAGCCCGAATATCGCACCGCTCAACTGCCTACCCTTGCTACCTTCCGGTCCTGGGGGAGTTCAGCAGGAGCTGGTCGTACCAGACTTACCCGCGGCGAAATTACAAATTTTCAGATTGAAACGTCTATTTCAACGAAATTTTATATGAATCCGAAAATATCTACCTTTGCCTATCATAAATATTTAAAAAATATCACTATGGAAAATCAAAATTACCCTGCCTGGAAACATGCAATCATGTATGGGATTTATTTGGGCGCCGCCCTTATAATATTGTCCCTGTTGTTTTATGTTTTTGACCTTTATACAGAAAATTGGGTCAGTTATATCTCGTATGCAGTGTTGTTAGGTGGAATAGTTATCTCAGCGATTTCTTATCGCGATAAGCATTTAAATGGGTATATCACATTTGGTCAAAGCTTTTTGGTCGGATTTTTCACCGCTCTTTTCGCGGGGATTCTTGCAGCTATTTATACCGGTGTTTTCATGTCTTTTGCCGGAGAAGAAGTTACCGCGGTTTTGCTCCAAAAGGCTGAGGAAAGTATGATTGCAACAAATCCTGACATGACCGATGAACAGTTGGATATGGCATTAAAAATGACCGCCAAGATGTTGAACCCGGTATGGCTGACCGTTATTTCATTTCTGAGCAACCTGTTCTTTGGAGCCGTATTTTCACTTATTGCCTCCATCTTCATCAAAAAGGAAAACAAATCACTTGAAGTTGAACAACAATAAGGCAGAAATGGATCTAACCATCGTTGTTCCGCTTTTTAATGAAGAAGAATCTTTACCCGAACTTGCGGATTGGATCAACCGGGTTTGCGCAAAGGCAAGTCTGAGTTATGAGTTAATTTTTGTGGATGACGGCAGCAGCGACAATTCATGGAAAGTAATCGAAAATCTTACAAAATTAAATTCCAGCCTGAAGGGGATCAAATTTCGCAGGAATTACGGCAAGTCAGCCGCTTTAAATAAAGGCTTTGAAGCGGCTTCGGGTGACGTTGTGATCACAATGGATGCCGACCTTCAGGATAGTCCAGATGAAATCCCGGAATTGTACGCCATGATAAAAGATGAAGGCTTTGACCTTGTTTCAGGATGGAAGAAAAAGCGTAACGATCCTTTTGGCAAGACCTTTCCTTCGAAATTCTTTAATTATACTACCCGCAGGATTTCAAAAATCAAACTTCACGATTTCAATTGCGGATTGAAAGCTTACAAAAAAGAAGTAGTTAAGAATATTGAAGTCTACGGAGAGATGCACCGCTACATCCCGGTAATTGCAAAGTGGGCAGGGTTCAGGAACATAGGCGAAAAGGTGGTTCAGCACCATGCCCGTAAATACGGGGTCACAAAGTTCGGGATGGAAAGGATCATTAAGGGCTACCTTGACCTGCTTTCCATCACATTTATTTCAAAATTCGGGAAAAGACCGATGCATTTGTTCGGTGCAATGGGAACCCTCTTGTTTTTTATCGGAATGGTAATCGGGATTTACCTCACAGTCGCAAAGTTCTTCTTCGAAGCATACAAAATGACAGAACGTCCTTTGTTTTACCTGGGACTGTTGGCGATGATCATCGGTTCACAATTATTTGTCACCGGTTTTTTAGCTGAAATGATTTCGAGAAATGCCCATGACAGGAATGTATATAAAATCCAGGAAAGGATTGGTCTGGGCGATCCATCTTAAATCAAGCTGTCATTAGCTTTTATGTCCGAAAAAAAAAATATTGTCATCATCGGTTCGGCTTACCCTTTGCGCGGCGGGCTGAGCGCTTATAACGAAAGGCTTGCCAGGGCTTATTTGCAGAAAGGTGATGAGGTGATAATTTATACTTTCAGTTTGCAATATCCCGGTTTTTTGTTTCCGGGAAAAACACAATATTCTTCTGATCCTGCACCGACAGATTTGAAAATCAGGGTCAGAATCAACTCCATCAACCCTCTGAATTGGTTGATGGTTGGCAACGAAATCAAGCGACTGAAGCCCGACCTGGTCATCATCAAGTTCTGGATTCCTTTTATGGCTCCATGTTTGGGCACCATTGCCAGGATCATCAGAAAAAACAAACACTCTACGATCATTTCGATCATTGACAATATCATCCCGCACGAAAAAAGGCCTGCCGACAGAATGCTTGCAGGTTATTGGGTAAAAAGCGTGGATGGGTTCGTTGTGATGTCGAAAAGTGTTCTCAATGATCTGGATAGTTTCAATAAACTCAAACCCAAACAATTCTGTCCACATCCGCTTTACGATCATTTTGGGGAAATTCAATCCAAATCAGTTGCCCGAAGGTCACTTGAACTTAATGAAGGAGGGAAATACATCCTGTTCTTTGGTTTTATAAGGGATTACAAAGGTCTTGATTTGCTCTTATATGCTATGGCTGATGAAAGGATTAAGAATTTAAAAATAAAACTGCTTGTAGCGGGTGAATTCTATACGAACGCCAAACCCTACTTCGATATTATCAAAGAGAAAAACATTCAGGAGCAGGTGATCTTGTCCAATGATTTTATACCTGACAGTGATGTAGCGAAATATTTCAGCGCTTGCGATATTGTTGTACAGCCTTACAAAGATGCAACACAGAGCGGCGTCACCCAAATTGCATTTCATTTCAACAAACCGATGATAACGACCGATGTCGGTGGATTGGCGGAAATAGTGCCAGACGGGAAAGTTGGATATGTAATTAATCCTGATAGCATAGAAATTGCCGATGCCATAGTAAAGTTTTATCAGGAAGATAAAGAGGCTGAGTTTACGGAAGGTGTAAAAACCGAAAAAGAAAAATATTCGTGGGAAAGGATGATAGAAACATTGGATAAGCTACTTTTGGAAACAAAAAAGAACAGCGCATGATCATCAGAAGCAAGGCACCTTTAAGAATTGGATTGGCAGGCGGCGGAACCGATGTGGCTCCCTATTCGGATCTATACGGAGGCGCCATCCTCAATGCAACCGTCAGCATGTATGCGTATGCTACCATTCAACCCAGGAATGACAAGAAGATCATCCTGAATTCGGTTGATAAAAATACACGCAAAGAATATAAATCAACCCTCAGGCTTGAAATTGACGATCACTTCAATCTGGCAACAGGAATTTATAACCGCATCGTAAAAGATTTCACCCGAAAACCTTTGGCTTTTGAGTTGACAACTTTTGTAGATGCACCTGCTGGTTCGGGATTGGGAACATCTTCTACACTGGTAGTTGCCATCCTGGGCGCTTTTGTCGAGTGGCTTCAGTTACCGCTGGGCGAATATGATCTTGCACATCTTGCCTATGAAATAGAACGACTTGACCTGAACATGGCAGGAGGAAAACAGGATCAGTATGCTGCAACATTCGGCGGAGTGAATTTTATGGAGTTTTTTAAAGATGACAAAGTTATTGTGAATCCCCTCCGGATAAAACCCGTTTACCTGAATGAATTAGCTTTTAACCTGGTATTGTACAATACCGCCACAAGCCGTTTGTCTTCAAAGATTATCGAAAACCAAACAAGAAATATCATCAACAAAAATGAGGTAACCATCGAAGCCACCCACAAACTTAAGCAGCAGGCTTCGATGATGAAGGAAGCCATTTTGAAAGGCGAACTGAACAAAATCGGCAAAATCCTCGATTACGGATGGCAAAATAAAAAGTTGATGGCTAAAGGGATTACCAATCCGTTGATTGATGAAATCTACCAGACAGCCATGGATAACGGCGCTACTGGAGGAAAAATTTCCGGAGCCGGTGGCGGAGGATTCATTTTCTTTTATTGTCCTGACAATACCCGTTCAAAAGTGATAGAAGCATTAAAAAAGTTCGGTGGCGAATCGAAACGCTATGAATTTACCACCCAGGGATTGACAACCTGGACGATTTAACTTATTATTTTTATTGAACATAATTTGCATCCATGAACTTTTTAAATCTGGCAAAATCCCGTTTCTCCCTCCGCAAATACAAGCCCATTCCGGTTTCGGAAGAAGACCTGAATTATGTGCTGGAAGCCGGACGGGTGGCACCATCAGCCGTAAATTACCAGCCCTGGCATTTTCTGGTTTTAAGGGAAAAAGAAGCGCTTGAGAAAATCCATCAAACTTATCAACGAGATTGGTTCAAAGAAGCGCCGGTGGTAATTGTAATCCTGGGGGATCATAATCAGGGCTGGAAACGGGCAGATGGAAAAGACCACACGGAAATTGACATAGCCATCACCGCCGACCACATAACCCTTGCTGCTGTTGACAGAGGTCTTGGGACCTGCTGGGTTTGCAATTTTGATAAACAGAAAACGATAGAACTCTTCCAACTTCCTGATCATCTGGAGCCAATTGTTTTCTTACCACTTGGTTACCCGGACATACAACCCGACCCGGAAAGACATAAGGAGAAAAGAAAACCGCTAAGCGACATTGTAAGTTATGATGATTTGAAAACTTAACCACAAGGTTCACAAAGGATTCACAAAGGCCACGATGAATAAAAATAAATCATTCAAGGAAAAACCTCATTGTAGTCTTTGTGTAAAAACATAGTGCCCATTGTGGTTTGATCATTTTGTAAAAACAATTACTGAAATTCATTTACTTTTGTTTCTTCAATTTTCACACTCAAAATGAGGATTAAAGAAGCAATTCAACAGTCAATAGACGTTAAAGCTAAGCTTTTAGCTAATGAAACATTATTGGAAACCATTGGCAAGATCGTGGATGTTTGCATAGGTTCATTCAAAAATGGAGGTAAGGTTTTATTTTGCGGCAATGGTGGAAGTGCCGCCGATGCGCAGCACCTGGCAGCAGAGCTTTCGGGCAGGTTTTATTTCGACCGCCAACCCCTCGATTCGGAAGCTTTACACGTTAACACTTCGTACATCACTGCCGTAGCCAACGACTATTCCTTTGATGAAGTTTTTTCAAGGATGGTGAAAGCCAAAGGCAGGAAAGGAGATGTTTTGATCGGGTTGTCAACTTCGGGTAACTCGCCCAATGTAATCAGAGCATTCGAAACAGCACAGCAAATTGGGATGATCACCGTGGGGCTGACAGGAGAAACAGGTGGGAAAATGAATGAAATATCGAATTACAGTATTAAAGTTCCTTCAAAGGATACACCCCGCATTCAGGAGAGTCATATTCTGATCGGTCATATTATTTGTGAGTTGATTGAAAGCACTATTTTTGGTCGGCCCGGGGAAAAGTGGAATACCCCTGACAAATTAACTATTTAGCAATTTAACAATATAACATTGTTTGTCCAGGAAGCAATAATATTAGCAGGTGGCTTGGGAACACGGCTAAAAGAGGTGGTCGGCGATCTGCCCAAGCCGATGGCGCCAGTCAACGGCAAACCATTCCTTGAATATTTGATGGATTATCTGAACCATTATGAAATAGAGCACGTAATCCTTTCGGTTGGCTATAAACATGAAGTTATCGTCAATCATTTCGGTAAAAAATACAAGGAAATTGAGATTGATTATTGCATTGAAGACGAACCGTTGGGAACCGGCGGCGCGATTAAAAAGGCATTTGATTTGACGTTCAGTAAAAAGTCCCTGGTTTTTAACGGAGATACCTTATTAAAAATGGATCTCCTTCGACTTATGGATTTTCATTCGTACAAACAATCCGATTTTTCGGTTGTCCTCCGTCAGGTGGAAAATGTAGGACGTTACGGGACAGTTGACAGGGATGAAAATTACCGTATAATAAGTTTTAACGAAAAGGGAACCAGGGTTGGAAGAGGATTGATCAATGGCGGGATTTATCTGATCAACAAAAAGTTTTTTGAAAAAGTTGAATTTCCTGAGAAGTTTTCAATCGAAACAGATTGCCTCGAAAAAATGGTTGGTTCTTACCCGTTTTATGGAACTATCTGTAAGCAATATTTTATTGATATCGGAATACCTGAAGATTACCAAAAAGCACAGGATGACTTTAAAGAGTTTGAATATTGATGACACATGGTGCTTGTTTTTAGACAGGGATGGTGTGATCAACAAAAGGGTTGAAGGCGGTTATATCAAAAAATGGGAAGAGTTTGAATTTTTGCCCGGAGTATTGGAGGCGCTTCATATTTTTTCAGGTGTTTTTGACAAGATATTCGTTGTAACCAACCAGCAGGGAATAGGAAAAGGATTGATGACCGAGATTGACCTGGAACATATCCATGATGAAATGATTCAGGAAATTAAAATCAATGGAGGAAGGATCAACAAAATTTATCATGCGCCATTTAGGGAAGAAGAACACAGTGTTTTCCGGAAACCTGATATCGGACTGGCAAGAAAAGCGAAAATAGATTTTCCTTCCATCCAATTTGAAAAGTCAATCATGGCAGGCGATTCAAAGACCGATTTGCAGTTTGGCAGAAATGCAGGCATGTTCACTGCTCTGATATCAACCGATAAAGAATTGAGAAAGGAAAATATAGAGTTGGTAGATTTTACCTACCCTAATTTAATTAGCTTTGCTAAAGAATTGATTCATAAACGATAAAACCAAATTTAGCCTGTGACTCCTACCCTGCTTTTCATCACTTTTTTGATTTATACGGCTTTACTTTTCTTTGTCACCTGGCTGACTGCCCGCAAGGCAGACAGCCGTACTTTTTTTATCGGCAATAAAGCATCGCCCTGGTTTGTGGTTGCTTATGGAATGATAGGCGCATCGCTTTCGGGCGTAACCTTCATGTCGGTTCCGGGCTGGGTGAAAGATACCGGGTTTTCGTACATGGTGATGGTATTGGGTTACCTGGCGGGCTATATCGTTATTGCAACGGTGCTGCTTCCACTGTACTATCGCCTGAACCTGACATCCATCTATTCCTATCTCGAAAAGCGTTATGGATTCTGGTCTTATAAATCGGGTTCCTTTTTCTTTCTGTTGTCACGAACCATCGGGGCATCTTTCCGGATTTTTCTTGTGGTGAGTGTACTTCAGGTGTTCGTATTTGATGACCTGGGAATTCCTTTCTGGCTCACCAGCCTTATCTTTATCACGCTCATCGTACTTTACACTTTCAAAGGCGGTATCCGCACCATCGTCTGGACAGATACACTTCAAACAACATTCATGCTGCTGTCGGTTGTTTTCTCCATCTACATTATCCTTCAACAACTTGATGTACCTTTCATGAAAATGGTGAAATCCGTTTCACAGAGCGACATGTCAAAAATGTTTTTTACTGATTGGAGAGATAGTAGGTTTTACCTCAAACAATTTCTCAGCGGGGTTTTTATTTGTATCGCTATGACCGGACTTGATCAGGAAATGATGCAAAAAAACCTGAGTTGCCGAAACCTGCGGGATGCCCAAAAGAATATGGTTACATTTAGCTTTGTTTTGGTGTTTGTTAACCTCATGTTCCTTTTCTTGGGCGCCGTATTGTACTTTTATGCTGATGTTCAGCAAATCACTCATCCCGGAACATCCGATAATCTCTATCCTTTTATTGCCTTCCGCCATCTGGGTGCCATACCGGCACTTATCTTTGTAGTCGGATTAATTTCTGCGGCATATCCCAGCGCCGATGGTGCACTGACATCACTTACCACTGCTTTTTCAATTGATTTCGTAGGGATGAACAAAAGAACCGATTGGTCCGAAAAAAAGAAACAGCATATTCGATACCTGATCCATATCGGCTTTGCCATCATCCTGCTAATGATCATCATCATTTACAATACGATAAACAATTCTGCAATTATTGAAAAACTATTCGCCATAGCAGGTTATACTTATGGTCCGTTGCTTGGCTTGTTCGCCTTTGGATTATTTACAAAATTCGATGTTCGAGACAAATGGGTTCCTTTGATAGCAGTTTTGTCACCTGTAATTTGCTATTTGATAAGCATTAATTCCGCTAACTGGTTCAATGGTTACAAATTCGGGTTTGAATTGCTATTGTTAAACGGCATCCTTACGTTTGTCGGATTGTTTATGATCAAAAAATTAACCAAACTTTAACATTCAATTGACCGGCAGTTTCTATCTTTGCACTTTTTTAAAAATCTAACATCCTCTAAATCATCTGGAAATTATGACAAATATAAGATTTAAAGCGCTTGAAGTAACGTTGACAAGGAAGAGAAAAGACCTTAATCTTCCAAAAGAAAAGGTATCTGCCTATTATGGCGAGCTTACTTTTAACCGGAGCGCAATGCAGGAATTCCTTACCCGAGAGGCATACCAAAAGCTGATTGATGTAATCGAAAAAGGGGAAACCATCGAGCGTAAAGTTGCCGATCAGATTGCAGCAGGTATGAAGTCCTGGGCAATGAGCAAAGGCGCCACCCACTACACCCATTGGTTTCATCCACTTACAGGAACTACTGCTGAGAAACATGATGCTTTTATCATTCCGGTTGAAAGCGGGAAAGCCATTGAAAATTTCCAGGGAGAACAATTGATACAACAGGAACCTGACGCATCGAGTTTCCCAAGCGGCGGTATCCGAAATACCTTTGAGGCAAGAGGTTATACGGCATGGGACCCGACCTCCATGGCATTTATCATGGAAAGGACATTGTGCGTACCCACAATATTTGTTTCCTATACGGGTGAGGCTCTGGATTACAAGACTCCCTTGCTGAAATCATTGACTGCACTGGATAAAACGGCTACGGAAGTGTGCAGATTATTTGATAAAAATATCAATAAAGTTTATGCAACCCTTGGATGGGAGCAGGAGTATTTCCTTGTGGATGCCGCTCTATACAAAGCCCGTCCCGACCTATCACTGACCGGCAGAACCCTTTTTGGACATGCTTCAGCGAAAGATCAGCAACTTTCCGATCATTATTTTGGAACCATCCATGAACGCGTTCTTGATTTCATGGCAGAACTTGAATATGAAGCTCACCGTTTGGGAATCCCGATCAGGACACGCCACAATGAAGTAGCTCCAAACCAGTTCGAGTGCGCACCGGTGTATGAAGAAACCAACATTTCTGTTGATCATAACCAGTTGCTTATGCACCTTATGGAAAAAATAGCCCGCAAGCATGATTTCCAGGTTTTACTGCACGAAAAGCCATACAAAGGAGTGAACGGCTCCGGCAAACACAACAACTGGTCTATCGCCACTGATACAGGAATCAACCTGCTGTCACCAGGGAAAACGCCCATTTCAAATTTCCGGTTTTTGACCTTTATGGTAATCGTACTGAAAGCTGTGGATCGTTATGCTGAAGTGCTGCGTGCGCATATTGCTTCGGCAGGAAATGATCATCGTTTGGGTGCACATGAAGCTCCACCTGCGATTATCTCTGTTTTCATCGGTTCACAAATGACGAAAACGATGGACGAAATTGAGAAGCAATCGAAAAAAGGGAAAATGAATGCTGATGGTTTCAATCTCAACATCAATATTCCCAAGATTCCTGAAATCCTGCTTGACAATACCGACAGAAACAGGACGTCACCTTTTGCCTTCACCGGTAATAAATTTGAGTTCAGGGCGGTAGGCTCGTCCGCAAATTGCGCTCATCCAATGTTAGCGCTTAACACCATAGTCGCTGACCAGCTAAAGCAATTTAAGACCGATGTGGATAAACTTTTAAATAAAAACGTCAGGAAGGATGAAGCCATTTTCCAGATCGTAAAGCAATACATCAAGGAGTCGAAAAAAATACGGTTCGAAGGAAATAATTACAGCCAGGAATGGCAGGAAGAAGCAGCCAAACGGGGATTACCAAATATCAAATCAACTCCTCAGGCGCTTAAGGCAATGATTTCCGAAAGTTCCATTAAATTATTTGAAGTTCACAATGTTTTATTGGAAAGGGAATTACGGGCGCGCTACGAAATCCAGTTGGAGAATTACATCAAGAAAATCCAGATTGAATCGCGTATTGTTGGAGATCTGGCGAAGAACCATATCATTCCCATTGCCATAAAATACCAGAACACCCTGATCGAAAACGTGAAAGGATTGAAAGATGTACTCGATTCAAAAACCTTTGTTAAGCTATCGCGCAATCAGTTGCAGACCATCAAAGAGATTTCGGAGCATGTGGAAGAAATCAAAGAAAAAGTAGCGCAAATGCTGGACGAAAGGAAAAAAGCCAACCGCGTTGAGGACCTTGAAAAACAAGCGCTGGACTACAACCAGAAAGTGATGCCTTACCTCCAGATGATCCGCTCGCATGTGGATGAATTGGAACTAATGATTGACGATGAACTCTGGCCATTGCCGAAATACCGGGAATTATTGTTTATTAAATAAAGGACTATAGAAGGTTGATTCACAAAGATTACAACTAATCTGAATTGTATTCTTTTCTTATTTCTTATTGCTGAAAAGCAATGGTTTTGCAGTGATCATGCACCATCCCCAATAAGCAAATCCGGTTCCGCCGTTTTGAAAGCCTTGCAATTTTTCCATGCCGGTTGACGGAAGCATGGCTGAAAAACCACCGGTAATGCTGATTTCGGGAATTATGGGAACATCAAAGGTAAAATCAAACTCCGAACCCAAAGGTTTAGCAAGAAATGCGTTTGCATCATAAGGATCTTGCACCCAATTCTGAAGACTGAAGTAATGATAATCGAGAGCAAGGGTTGATTTTTTGATGAAAATATATTTGATACCGGCGTACAAATCAACAAGTCCTCCACCAGCGGACGATTTACTCAGATTGTCAAATAAATCCATGTAGCCATAGTATTGATGACGACCACCATAAAAGAGATCAAAAAGATGATCCTTTTCCTGGTAATTACTATTGTCATTTTTAGCATTTTGTCCCGAATGGTAATCAATCCCTGCATTTATTATAAATGGATCCAGCTTTAAATCACCTCTGACGTTAATAAAATAAGCGCTGACTTTATCTCCTCTGGTATTTTTTCCATTCTGATAAAAACCACTGGCTTTCATTGCAAATTTCCCCGGTTTGTAATTTACATACAAGCCATAAGTTCCCTTAATATAAATTGTATTTGGGGTTTCCTGTTTTAGAAAACCCGTTGCCAACGCCTGTAAGGAAACGTTTAGCCGGTCATTGATTTTTTTACTGATATACAGAAAATTTTGAGATTTTAATCTGCTTGCAAGGGGAACCTTAACAGTAATATTGGATTGACTGATCGTATCGAAATAAGTAACTTCCCTGTACAAATTATAGTCGTTACCTATAAGGTTTTCAATGTTATTATTAAGAGAAAGTCCAACATGAATTTTTATCTTTTCAGGCTCAAACTTGTAAAGCAAGCCATCATATTTAACCGAACTCTGGTTCCAGTTTCTCTTTGAAAACAATCTTTCATCTTCATAAACCCAGTATTGTCTTCCGATTTTAAATGAATTTGATTTACCTGCGAAAATTTCAATCCACCCTTCATTCAGGTCGAGGCTTGCATTGTCGCCATAAACACCTGTTGAAGTAAAAAGCTGCTCATCACCCCAAACCCTTACATCCTGCAGGCTGAAGCCCATTTTGAATTTTTCATGGTTGTAAAAAAGATTGAGCCGGGTGCGCTGGCTGACAAAGGTGGAAGCATCAGCATCTTCTGCCGGAAGTATTTTATAACCATGACGCACTTCAGCACGCGGGCGCAATTCGGCATTTATCTCTAATTGCCCAAATCCGGTGATTGCTATTAAGCATAAACCGATCACAAACAGTATCTTTTTCATAATGAATTTAATTAAATGCTCCTTTAATAAATTGTTTAGTTTTTTCTTCATGCGGATCATTGAAGAATTGCTCTGCAGTACCATACTCAATAACTTCGCCCAGATACATAAAGATCACATGATCTGCAATTCTTCTGGCCTGCCTTAGAATATGGGTAACCATAATAATGCTGTACCTTGATTTTAATTCCATAAATTTCTTTTCGATGGCTTCGCTTGAGATAGGATCAAGTGCAGATGTGGGTTCATCCGCAAGAATAATTTTTGGGTCAACCGCCAGTCCACGTGCAAGGCATAAGCGCTGCTGCTGGCCTATTGAAAGACTTGTAGCCGGCTCCCTGAGCCTGTCTTTAACCTCTTCCCAAAGATTGACCATCCGGAGGTAATGTTCAACGCGTTTGTCAAGATATTTCTTTTTTCGGCGGCCACTGATCCTTAATCCATAACTTACATTTTTATAAATATTCATTGGCAATGGATAAGGGCGTTGCGATAATAAACCCATCTGTTTCCTGATATCATTTACATTCTTCTTTGTGTGTAAAATATCTTCTTCACCAATGAAAATATTTCCCTCAACAGTGGCTTCCGGATAGAGGTCAGTAAGACGGTTGAGGCATTTCATTAATGTGGTTTTGCCACATCCCGATGGTCCAATAATTACCGTTAACTTATTATTGGGTATCTCCAGATTAATATTTTTCAGGATCGGCTTATTTCCGATGGACATGTTTAAGTTCACGATCCTGATTTTCGCTTCCTGATCTTTCATATCAATCTGAAATTTTTAGTTTTTGAAAACGCTTCGTAAAATACCTGGATAATATGCTAATTGTTAAAACTATCACCGTTAATACAACTGCTGAGGCATACGCCCTTGCCTTAACCTCATCAATTGGGGAAGACAACTGGAAAAAAATGGATAACGGAAGAGTGGCTGTTGGTTGTGAAAGCGAAGTCGGCAGGTAATCGGTATATCCAGTAGTGAAAAGAACAGAAGCTGCGTCACCAATTGCCCGGCCAAAGGACAATAAAATAGCTGTTATAACACCAGGAATACATTGTCTGAAAAATACGAAATAAGCTGTTTCGGATTTGGTTGAGCCCAATGACATAGATGACTCGTAAAGTCCTCTCGGTACAGTTTTCAACACCTCATCCATCCCCCGCACCATTATCGGAATTATGAATAAGGTTACTGTGATTATCCCAGCCAGCAATGAAGTGCGCAAGCCAAGGTAAATCATCAAAGTAAAGCCAAAAGCTCCATAAACTATGGAAGGCACACCCCACAATAAATCGAGAAAGAATCTGATTGCATTTACAAGTTTTATCCTGTTAATAAGGTGAATATTTATAAAAAGCGCCACTGGCAAGCCAATGATGAATGCAAGAAATGTCGCTCCAATTGAAAGATAAAGCGACCCCATTATGGCATTTAATATGCCTCCTTCCTTGCCAAAATAATAACCTCCTTTGGGTGTTTGGCTTATCATTTCCCACGAAATGGCCGGCAAGCCTTTTACAAGAATGCTGGCAATGAGGAGCAGCAGAGAAACAGCGATAAGCACGGTCGAAAGAAACATGAATATCCGGAACATGCGTTCCTCCGCTTTCATGATAATATTTCTATCCGGTAATCTACGCTGCCTTTTCATATCTCATTATTACAGTTCGTGAAGCTAAATTAAATACCACAACCACGACAAATAATATCAAAGCGGCCAACATCAGGGCAGAATCGTACTGAGGAATGGAAAGCATTTCTCCATAATTATTTGCTATTAATGCTGGCAAGGGATAGCCAGGTTGAAATGTTCCTGTTGGTATTTTTGCCACATTACCAACTACCATCAAAACGGCTATTGTTTCGCCAAAAGCTCTTGAAATTCCCAAACCAAATGCGGAGATAATTCCCGGTAAGGCCTTTTTCAACATAACAAATTTTATTGTCTGCCATTTGGTTGCCCCAACAGACAAGGAAGCTTCAAATAATTCTACAGGAATAGTCCGGAAAATTTCAATCAGAATATTGAGTACAAATGGAATAATCATGATGGATAAAACCACTGCTCCTGCCAGGATACTGTATCCGGAAACATCCTTTCCCAAAAATGGACCCAGGTAATTCCCAACAAAGGGAACAACGATCAATATGCCCCAGACACCAAAAATAACCGATGGAATTCCGGCCAGGATGTCAATCACCGGGTGCATGATCCTCAGGACATAATTTTTTGCATATTGGGTAAGGTGAATGGAAGTAAGCAGGCAAACCGGGCCCGCAATTAACATTGATAAAACGGTAACCCAAATAGAACTAATAATGAAAGGAAGAAAACCAAACTCCCCTTTCATCGGACGCCAGATGCTGGAAAACAACAAATCAACCAGGGAATGATTGCCCAATATCAACATTGATTTTATCAGAAGTCCGGCAAACAAAATGAATGGTAAAATCATGATGAACATCAGGCAGATCATCATCCAGCTAAAATGAAACCTGTCTTTAAGTCCTCTGCTAATTTCAAAAAACCGCATGGATTAGGGAGTTAATTTTGCCAATTCCTGATTGATTTTTTCCTCTGATAAATTTACATAACCTGCTTCTTCAACGAATTTTTGGCCATCGGTCAATATCCATTTCAGAAACTCAATTATAACCTTATCTGAAGGTTTGCCTTTCGACACAAAATAAAGATCACGTGCTGGAGGGGAAGGATACTTCCCTATTTTTGTGGCAATGGTTACTTCATCAATAGTAGAATAAATATCCTCATCAGCACTGATCAATCCATCGCTATTTAAGTCAATCGGAATGACATCCATTTTATCATAGCATTTACGGGTTTTCAAGTCATACACATAGATCACATTATTAAATCCCAGGCTGTAAATATCATTTTTTACAGCATCTGCCATCCCGGGATCACCAAATACTCCCACCCCGATCAGGCTTTCCTGATCCCTGCCAAGGTATTCACCCCACATTTGTGCTGCTCCACAAGCGTCTGAACGTGTATAAATATTGATTTGCTTGTCTTCGCCATCCTTAAATAAATCCTTCCATTTTACAATTTCTCCTTTAATAAATATTTTTTCAAATTGATCACGTGAAATTCCTTTTTCCCTTACCTGTTTAATCCATGGATTAGCTGCATTGATGGTAGGCAATACCGCGTCTTTTGTAACAGCAATCCACCAGCATCCCTGTGATTTTTCCGATTCAGAAATACCTCTTGAGAACATCCCAAGGTCAACCATGCCGGATAAGGCATCGGCCATCCCTTTGCCCGCACCTCCGGCAGAAATATCAATTCTGACCTGGGGGTAAATTTTCTGAAATTCTTCAGCCCATTTCGCAGTAAGCGGATACAAAGCAAAAGCTCCTGAAATACTTATTGTCCCACGAAGCTCGCCGCTGGTTACTGATTTATTGTTCTGCTGACCACAACCACTGTTCAGAATTAAACCGATGATTAAGGCATTAGCTGCAAATATTAATTTTTTCATGGTGATGAATTTTTTTCCTGGCAAAACTAAAATTGTTGCAGGTCCGATAAAACAGCCTAAATACCCAATTTTAAAGGGTGGATTAGCCGTATGAAAAAGGCGTATTATTCCAATACGCCTTTAAGCGTAGAAAAAAGTTACTGAAGAAAAGTTAATGCTGCTAATTGTTTACAAGATTGTTTCTGATTGCATACATAATCAGGCTGGCGGTATTTTTCGACTGTGTCTTGCTGAGTAAATTCTCCCGGTGTTTATCGACAGTCCTTTTATTAATATTTAAAACATCGGCTATTTCGGCATTTGACAATCCCTTGCAGATATAATAGAGCACCTGCGATTCACGCTCGGTGAGTTCGCCCGACTTGTTTATGGCCGGCTTAAAATTCTTTACAATTCGGTACAGGATATCTGAAGAGAAATAGTTTGCTCCTTCTCCCACGGATTGAATGGCATTTTTTACCTCATTAATATCCGAATCTTTAAGCAAGAAACCTTTCACACCTGACGAGATCATCCTGTAATAATACTGCTCATCTCCGTACATTGAAAGGGCAATTATTTTTAAATCCGGGAACTGCTCAAGCGATCTAAGGGTTGCTTTAACACCGTCCATCACTGGCATATCAATGTCCATAAATGCTATGTCAATGGGATTATTTCTTATCATTTCCAGAAACTCCAGTCCGTTGGATGCTTCGTAAATCCGGTCAATCATCTCAAAATTCTCCAGCAGCAAATGCAATCCTTTTCTGAATAAAGTGTGATCATCCACTATGATAATGTTGTATTTCTTCATTTACGAAAGCTTAATATCAATATTAATATGAACACCCTTATTTTCCTCACGGTCGACATTGAATGTTCCGTTGATGGATTTGAGCCTGGACATTATGTTGGGAATTCCTCTTCCTTCATTTTCCTTGTTTAGCACTTCTTCCAGGTCAAAACCGATTCCGTTGTCATAATAGTAAAGCGTAAGTGCATTTTCTTTCAAGTACAGATCGATGTTTATTGTCTTTGCCGAGGCATGCTTTACGGTATTTGAGATAAGCTCGCAGATGACGCGATAAAGGATGACTTCAATGTTCCTGTCAAATCGCCTGTCGCCCAGGTTTGAATTAACATCAATATCTATGGTTTTTGATGCACTTACATTTTCGGCAAAAGTCTTGACAGCTGACAATAATCCAAAATTGTCCAAAATGTGGGGACTTAAATTATTGGAAATTTCCTTGATGGAGTTCAGGGCTTCATTCACCATATTTCCCATATTCTCGATTATTTTTTTGTCACTGCCATCCGTTTGTTTTTGGGTGAGCGATGAAATGGACATTTTGATGGAGGAAAGCAGCGGGCCTAATCCGTCGTGAAGATCTTTGGCAAATCGAAGTCTTTCTTTTTCTTCCGTTTTTACAATGGTGCTCAGAATCCTGCTTTCCGTTTTTGCCCTGAAATTTTCGCTCAGATCAAGATACTTAAATATTTTTTTAATAAAGATGATGCCGATAGCTACCAGCACTGAAATTGATACGCCTATCCATATGCCGGCATTCGCAACAAGGACTCCTTCCTTATCTGTAATAAAGGGTACAAGTTCAAAAACACGCCTTACTGCCATGAGCAACAATGCAATTGTCAGTACAATCCAAGAAATATTATACTTTGTTCTTTTAATAAGGCTTACAGCAGTGATGGCCGCATAAAGCTGAAGAAAGATAGCGATTACTAAAGCAATTTTAAATATCATAAGTAAGGAATAAAATTTAGAAGTGCCATCAATTCGATCTTTTGTAATGCCTTAAAAATTTTGCGAATACAAATTTAGCGTATTTACAATTGTAATTTTAGACAATCTATCGGATTCACCCAAAATAAAAAAGGGTATTCTCGACCGGATACCCTTTTCAATTATTTGTGATGCTTTTTATCAATATTTTTTCAAACTCCCTGCCCCCGAAACATCTGTTTGTAAAAGTTTAGGCTCTCCTTTATATTTTAAACTTGCTGCCCCCGAAACGTCAACCGATAATTCACTTTTGACATAAATTTTCGCATGTGAGGCACCGCTGATGTCAGCCGAATATTTTTCCGCCTCCAGTTCCAAAGCGTCAAGATCGGATGCGCCTGAAAGTTCAAGACTGACTTCATTTGCATTCCCGAACATTTCAATCTGGCTGGCGCCGCTAAATTCAAGGCTAAGGTGATTAGCCGTTAGCTTTAGTTCGATATCCGAAGCACCGCTGCATTCAAGGTCAAGATCATTGAGGTTGAGTTTGGTTTCGCAGGTCAGTTTGCAGGCTCCGCTGATATCCATTTCCTCAAGTTTGGTGATGGTAAGGTAAATGTTAAGAGCATTTGAATTATTGATATCCTTTGTTGTAGAAATTTTCAGGCTATTACCTCTGATTTCTGTAGAGATATATTCAAGCAGATTTTCATCCGCCTCAACAGTTAACGACTCTTTATCGCCCTGGGTGAGAAAAACCCTGAAAGCTCCGCCAACCTCCAGCGAATTGAAAGAGGATATTTGTCTTTCCTGTTTAATAACATTACCATTACCCTTTATTCCGTTGAATGCATAAGAACAACCCGATTGCATCGTCAGCAGGAAAGTCAGTATTAACGAAAATCCAGCAATTTTTTTGATTTTTAATGTTTTCATGATTTAAATTATTTTAGTTAAACTTGAATTAATAAATGCCTTATTGAGCATAATTTTGGCTTGCCCCTTATTAACGATAGTAAAGCGTCACCCCGGAATTTTGCGAATTGATCATTACCTTCGACTGGGTATCTGAATTTCCACCTATCAAACCCTCAAACTTTTTTGATGTATATGACATTTCAACTACCGAAAGCTTAGCCCTTTCCTGTGGATATGTAAAATCGCCCATTTTTACCGTAGCATTAATTCTGAAACTGCAATCCGTAATAAATCCAATTTTCGCATCCGAAAAACTATTTGTTATATCAATGAGTTTAAAACTTTTGCCAACTTCTTTAACCTTCAGTTCACCATAATCAAAGTTTGCGGTAAGTGTTTGCTCAACGGTTCTGATTTCAACGTCTGAGAAATCGGACTCAATATCAATATTACGAACCGATCCGATAAAATCGTCATCATAACCCGTTTCGAGAGTGAGCACATCAATTTTCCCGATGTTCAATTCTGAGAATTTTGATTCTGCGGTCATGTCATTGACCTCATCAATTTTAAGCTCAGAATATTTCAGATCCATTTTTGCACTCTTGATGTAGCCAATGTATCCATCGCTAAACTGAATATCTATCTTGTTTGTACTTCCTGACAGCTTTTTGGCATCAATGGTTCCGTAACCGAGGTCAATGGTGGCTGATCCTCCAACTTCTGCAATGATAATATCTCCGAACTTATTGTTCAGTTCAACATTGATAGTCTTTGGAATATAGATCATATAATCAATGCTTAAATCATTATTGCCTCTGTCGAAGAGGTTATCTTCCATTGAAGTGATAGCTGTTACGAGGGAATTGCTACCTGTAATATTGATCTTTATTTTATCAAAATATTTATTGGCCTTTTCCTGATTTGAAGCCGTTACGGTAATGGTGACATCAATGGAGATCGCATTTTTGTCCCAATTCTCACAATGGACTTTTCCAAATTTGTTTTTAACCGAAAGGGTCGCATCCTTATTCACATCAAAGGATTTGCTTATCTTTTTGGTAAACTCATCGGACGCCTGCAACTGAAAGTACATCAGGGTACTCAGCAAGATGATCGGCAGGCTTGATTTTAATGTTTTCATACGTTTAAATTTAATTAGTTAGTCTGGCTTAATGTATTTAATATCTTATCAACAATTCTTGCCTTCTCTCTCTGGTTCTGAAGCAAGGCATTTAGTATCCGTTCGTTATTTGGATTTTGAGCATATTCCTTTTCCAATTCTGTAGTATTCTCTTCAAGTGATTTCAATTCAAACATTGCCTTTTCTTTTACCCTTTTGGCTTCGTCGGAGGAACTGGCAAAATCATCAATCTGGTTCACTTTTTTATCGGTCAGCACGTTGTAGTATTGCATCGCTTCCACCAATTCCATAGGCAATTCAGCCGAAGCAATGCTTTGGGTGAATAATCTTTTGATCACGGGCAGACGGTCGGTATAGATCAGCGTAGTGACGGCAACAAAAACCAGCACCGCTGCGGCAATTCTGACGGCGATAGCATACCGTTCAAACCAGCCCTCTTTTTTGAGGTGATGTTCAGCCAGCTTATCGGTGAACCTTTCCAGGTGCCCATCACGGGGTTCATTGTCGCTGAAAGCCTCCTTATTGTTTTTAATGATATCTTCTATGCGTTTCATGACGTGCTTTAATTAATTCGGATGAAACATTTTGATTGAGCGTTGATTGGCTAAAATTTTCAACAACTTTCCTTTGGCGCGTGAAAAACGGGTACGGGAAGCGTTGTTGGAGATATTCAGTATTTGCGCTATTTCTTCATGGTCATATCCTTCGAAAAGGAAAAGGGAAAGCGCCACACGATGTTCCTCTGGAAGTAAGGGAATGGCTTTTTTAATTTCTTCGACCCTGTATTCTACCTGTTCATCGGAAGTGGTTGTATCTTCTGCGGCTTCGAATTGCATATTATCGAGAGGCAGTGTCTCTTTTCTCTTTTTTAAGGCATCAATGGAGTTGTTTACAACAATTCGCCTCAGCCAACCGCCAAAACTGCCGTCACCTTTGTACTCTTCAATTTTTCTGAAGGCATCAAGGAAAGATTCCTGCATTGCATCTTCCGCTTCGGCATTGTGATTCAATATTCTGAGACTCGTGTTGTACATCGGTTTATAATAAAGTTTATAAATTTCAAGCTGCGCTTTCTGGTCGTTTTTACGACACCTGTCAATCAATTCCTGGTGAATATTTTTTGAAGCAGCTTCCAATTTTTAAAACCTTTATTAGTATGACCTGAAAAAAAAATGAATGTTACAGGTAAGGAAGTTTAAAGTGACAAAAATGTTTCAATTGCCTAACGTCAAAGAAGACCGGAATGAATTTAAGAAAATTTAGTCAATCAAAATTTTAGTCAATTTTCACAAATGCCTTCGGCAAGTCAATCCTGTATCAACCTTTAGCTGATTGGCTGATTTTCCACAACCTACTTCACCACCATCTTCCTGACCCAAACATTGGTCTTGTCGCGAATTTCGATAATATAGATACCCCTTCCTTTATTGGTCAAATCAATTGATTGATTGTAATTTTCGGGGCTGTTAAAAGAAGATTGATAAACCATACGACCGGACAAATCGGAAATTTTGAGGTTTACCGGTCCGTTTATATCGTTCAATCTTAAGGTGAATGATCCACCCGAAGGGTTAGGGAAAATTGAAATTGCATCCGTTCCGGATTTCACCTCATTTGTATTGCTGAGAACACCATTGATCATCACATTATCAACGAAAATATTGTTTCCGAAACTATTGAATGTTTCAAAGACAATTTTCAGATTAGGAACACCTGCCCAGGGTGTAAGATCAATCGAAATGCAGGGAGGATTTCCATCTGCCCCGCACCAATCATCAGCAGATTGCGGCAAAAAGTTGGAGGGTGTAGGAGGTGCTGTTGCAAATTGATGAAGGCTGTCCTCACCCAACGATAGCAAGCGATGCAATAGGTAACCGCAGTCGTCGGCAATATAAACAATAAGCGAGTCGGTGTATTGAGGGAGACGCTGCGCATAGGCAAACTGAAACTCAAGGGTTGCTTCAGTGTAATCTTTGAGATTAATCAGCGGACTGATCAACCTGTCGCGTTCGTATAGACCATTATAGCTTTTAATATTGACACAGGCAGCGCTGGTTCCGGGTTCATTTCCTCCCACAGTTTTTATTTCCCAGGTTTTACTGTTGTCAGGGTTTTCGATTGTCCACGATTTACTGTTAAAAAACAAGGATTCGAAATCATCCTCAAAAGGAAGATATAATCCACCGGGGTAAATCATATCTGTTTTAATCAATGAATTTTGTCCATTCAGGTTGGAGGCGGTTAATGTAACATCATATGGCATAGGCAAGCCAAAAACAACCTGGGGATGTTGCGAATTTTCGTCTGTTCCGTTCACAAATGTAACCGAGTCGGGATAAAAGGTCCATAGCCATCCTATTGCATTATAAATGGAAGCATCAGTAAAAATGACTGTATCCATGGTACAGGGCTGAGATTTATTGGCTGTAAAGGCGACTTCGGGTAAAACTGTGGTATTGGAATTAATAAAATCATGCATTACAACCGTATCCGAGCCTAAGAAGTTAGTTGCAATCAGGGTAACATCAAACAGTCCTGAAACAGGATAAACTATATTTTGCGGATTCTGATCAGTGGAAGTGGAAGGAACTCCTCCTTCAAAAGTCCAAAGCCATTGAGTCGGTTCATATTTCGATTGATCCATGAAGTTTACTCCGCTTCCCGTCGGGACAGAAGCAATATTCACATCAAAATCAGCAGAGGGTTTGTTGTCTAAATTCACGTAAGCCCACCATGTGCTCCATTGGTCCTGCGATCCGGGCAAATCGGCATATTCCTGTAATGTCCAGAAATCCAAACCATCCAACGGGTCAACGACAGTTCCCGTATAATCACCCCACCGGTTTCGTGTACCACCATAGGTTTTGTAATAGGGTGCCAATCCATCCACAAACTGGTAGCTATCCCTGAGTGTATTGGGCGGATCATCAGCATACCTAAACGAATAACTGCCACCGGCATATTGTTCGGGCGAAAAACTTGCATAGCCGATGAGAATATCTTCACGGGAGTTTACAGCAATTGAAGCAAAGGCATAAAACATGTTTCCATCGGGGTCGTCAACCCTTCCACGCTGCAGTATGGTGCCATCCAAACCCAGCTCAAACCATTGAACAGCACATCTTGTTGGATTTTCAACAGGAAGATAAATATGATGAACGCACCATAATTTTCCATTCCTGTAAATCATATTCTCCATTCTTGCGTCAACCGTATTTATCTTTTCATCGCTGCCAAGTTGCGGGGCGAAATTTCCGCCGCCGGAATAGGATCCATTGCTCCAGGGATCAGCTATTTCAATCAAACCGAGATCTTCCACCCACTCAAACCCAGGTTCACCTGTGACCCTCCAAAGGTTCAGGTATCCACTTCCATTGATATTACCTCCTGCATTGTTTACCATGTAAATATCTTCTTCATTTTCATCGTAGGTAAAAGCCGGAACCAGCGTAAAACCATCATAAATCTCAAACCTGGTATAATCAGCAACAGGAGCATTATTGTACAGATCGTTTTTATCCAAAACAAATACAGTATTATAACCGAATCCTGAGCTAAACATGTTACCCGTAACGACTATCCAGTTTTTATTAAAACCAAAATTCGGATAATCGAACCAATGGTTATTGTTGGGGTCGGTATCGAAAACATACCTGTACCAGTTTCCCGTTGGATCGGAATTTTCAGAAACAGCCACCATCAGCCGCGACAAACCAACATCTGAACTGCTGGGCATGAGGAATATCCACCTGTCAGCATAAGGATCATAAATAATTTTCGGGTCGAAAGTATCGCCCGATCCGGGCATTGGATACCAGAAATTTCCGGTTCCCACAGTGTAGATGGGGTTGCCGTCCCTATCCATAATCCTGACATCCGTATTCAGGGTTATCATCAGATGATTGGGACCTGCAGCCCCATTCACATCAGGCGGAATTGAATTATTATTGTCCTTTAATCCTAAAAAGTCTTTGGTTGGCAAGGGTGATGGATCTTTGACCAATGTATTTTCTAAGGAGTTGATTTTTCTTTCATCTTTATAAAGCATTTTCTTGTTCCGTCAATCGAAAACTCAGGATAAACAAACATTTCCTTATTCGGAACTTTCATTTTAATTTCATTCAGTGGGTGCTCTTTGTCCCAGGCTGCAATTTCACTGAAATTTATTACCGATTTATAAGAGGATGTACCTTTGTGGGTATTGTAATTTTGTCCGAAAACGCCGGAAACAAAAATTACTAAAGCAATGGTTAAATGTGCCGGGTATTTCATTTTATCCTAAAGTTTAATGATCATTTTTCGAAAACAAAAATAGGTATAGTTTCGCTGTTTACCAAGTAAAAGAAAACCGGCATACCAAAACATGTTGCCGGCTTTAAATCCAATAAATATATGACTTACCTAAGAATTACTTTTTTAACCTCGTTCAGTTGTTCATTCACCACCCTTACGAAATAAACGCCTTTCCCAAATTTACTCAGATCAGCAGTAATGGACTGTCCATGATTACAGCCGGAAGAATTATAAACACAGATGCCTTCTACCGTATAGATGGATATATTAGCATTTAAAACAGTTGCAGGAAGATAAACATTTACAATGCCGTTTGAAGGATTGGGAAAAACCTGAATGGCATCAGCAAATGATGCTGTTTCGATGTCGGTAAGCAAACCGATGGAAACATTATCAATATAAAGGCTGTTTCCAAAGTAGCTGTATGTTTCAAAAGCAATCTGTATATTCTCCTGTCCTGCCCATGCCGTAAGATCGAGGAAAATGCAATCGGCGCCCCAGCCATAACCGCACCAGTCATCTTCTGTTTGGGGCACAAATTTGGTATTCATCAGTTCATGGGTTGCAAAAGAGCCTGATCCGTTTTCACCACCGGCAAAAAGCCTTGTCCAGCTTTCTCCGCAATCGTTTGAAAGGTAAACAATCAGTGAATCCGTAACAGTAGCGTGTCGTTTTGCGTAGGCATGTTTAAAAGCCATGTAAACCTGACTGAGTCCGTCAAAATTGAGCATGGGTGTAATCATCCTGTCGCGGGGTCCGGGTGGCACCAAATAATCAAAGAAATTAAAATAAGCGGCTTTGTCGCCCGGTGCATTGCCTTCAACAGTAGCAATGTCCCAGGTAATACCAAAATCAGGATTTTCGATGGTCCAGCTTTTAGAATCAAAGCTACCCGATTCAAAATCATCATAAAATGGAAGGTTCAAACCTCCGATATGAATGTAATCGTCCTTTACCAGTGTGCTGCTTCCGGTAGTATTTGTAACAGTCAAAGAAACCGAATAGCTTCCGGCAGCATTAAATATCACCTCTGGATTTTGGG
The DNA here is from genome assembly GCA_963840975.1 of uncultured Bacteroidales bacterium. Lineage (GTDB taxonomy): Bacteria > Bacteroidota > Bacteroidia > Bacteroidales > JAADJA01 > JAADJA01. The sequence continues at coordinate 62,377 of CAWJBC010000004.1, forward strand.
AATTTTGACTCGTACCATTGGTAAAACTATATGTGAATGGTTCAATCATCCAGGTCCAGCCAGCCGGGCAGTTGAGCGATAAATCGGTAAACTGAATGGTGACACCTGAACAGGTAATAGAGTCGCTGGCAATAAAATTGACTACCGGTCCGGCCGATTCACTCACTATGATATATCCAGTCAGGGTTTTGGTATCTGTTCCTTCAGAATTGGTTACTGTAAGCGAAACGCTGTAGGTTCCTTCATTCATATAAACAATGTCCGCCGGATTTTTCAGAGTAGAAGTTGCTGGAGTTCCTCCTTCGAAGGTCCAACTCCAGGAAGTGGGCACGCCAGATGAAAGGTCAAAGAAATTCAGTCCACAACCAACGGAAACATTTGTTTCACTTGCTTCAAAATCAGCCTGGGGAATTCCATGCCACACTGGTGAAGACCATAATCCCCGGCCATAGGTTCCTGCCCTGATCACATCATCCGAAGGATTAAGGGGATTATGATAAATTTCTATTTCGTTCACCGAAGCATCCACCGGAAGCCCTGTACTGAACATTACCCAGTCGGTGAGTGAGGCATCTTTGTAATAAACACCCGCATCCGACCCGACATAAATTCCATTAATGCTATTCTCATAAAAAACCAGAGAATTCATATTGATAGCAGGAAGTGTACCGCTAATATTTGTCCAGGAATATCCTTTGTTTTCGGACCAAAATACTTTGCTGCCGCGTGTAACCACGACAACATTCTCGTTAAAAGGGTGTGTTTCCACATCCAAAATATTGCCGGAGCCAGGAAGATATGAACTAAGGTTAATCCATTCCGGAGTATTACTCATCACATTGTCGCTGCGGTATAATTGTCCGCTTCTGGCATAGTAAAATAAGTCATAATTTGCAGGGGAGTGTTCTACAACACTTATATTGGCGGTTCCATCCGTTGTGATCTTTTTCCAAAGAAAATTATTTGTTTTAATCCCTTCTGCTCTCCATATATTTTTATACCCTCCGAACATGATATCTGAATTTCCTTCGTGAAGGCAGAACGGTGTAATCCAGCCGCCTTCCTCATCCATGCCGTGAGCTCCATTGCCACCTACCTGGTGTGAACCGTTATTGTTCAGCAATCGAAAAATGTCTCCATAATAAATGGTAGCATAAGAATATGCAGGATTGGTATGGTCGAAACAACATTCCATTCCATCGCCCCCGGCACTCGTTTGCCAGTTAGGATTCCCATAATAGGTAGATGTTCCGTTGTCCTGATAACCATTGATCACTTTGTCCTTATCGGTTTTTGACTGACCAATCTTGTAAACCTGGCTGATGGGAAGCCCGCTGGTTATTTCTGACCAGTTCGTTCCACCATTTGCAGTGTAATATATACCGCCATCATTTCCGGAATATAAACGGTTGTTTAAAGAATTGTATTCAAGCACATGCAAATCGGCGTGGACTGCCGGAACACTGCAATCGCCCCACCAATGCGAACTGATCTGCCATGTAACCCCTCCATCAGTAGATTTAAAGCAATTGACTCCACCTGCAAAAACTGTGTTTTTATTATTGGGATCTACCGCCACATCCAGGTCGTACCATGCCTGACCTCCGTCACCTCCGGTGCAGCCCCAACTCATAATATTGGGAGTTGTTGACATCTCAGTAAATGAAGTTCCCCCATCGGTCGAACGGTAAATTCCTTTGTATGAATCACCATTTGAAAGGAGGCAATAAACGTAATTCGGGTCGTTAGGTGTTACAGCTATTACCGACCTGCTACCGCCTGGCATACCATTGGTGATCTGCTGCCATGTGGAGCCTTCATCAAGCGACCTGTAAAAGTTACCATTTCCACCGGCATACAAAATATCCGGATTTCCGGGTTTAAAAACAATATCTTTAAAACCACCGGATTTGATCTGTGTCCAGTCAGTCCCGGAATTGGATGTTTTATAAATTCCTGAACCTGCAGCGGCATAGATGACATCATGGTTGACAGGATGCTGCAAAAGTCTTCCCACAGTTGTTGTACCCATTCCTGTGTTAGACTGTTGCCATGTCAGACCTCCATCCAGACTTCTGAAAACACCTAAACCGGCAGCATCGCCAGCATCGCGGTCGCCGGTGCCGATTAAAATCTGGTCTGGATTGTTCCAATCAACGACGATGGAAGAAACGCCCAACGAAGGCAGACCATCCGTTGTACTGGTCCAATTTCCTGATGAAGCATCATATCTCCAGCAGCCACCAGCGGGCGCTCCAATGAAAACAATATTCGGGTCGGTAGGGTGAAATGCAATGGCATTGATCCTTCCAAGTCCTTCATAACCTTTGGACGGGACAGTGAAAGGACCAAGGTTAGTCCATTCGGCACCCGATTTTTTTGCATCGGGATGGGTGGCGACATAAGTCTGATATTCCTTGTAAACAATGTCAGGTTCATGCCGGGTTCCGTCAGGATAAATGTGCCGACCCTGCCACCATTCCCAGCGCTTGAATTGTTTCCAGCCATTGCCTTTGGTTATTTCCCTGTTTTCCCAGTAGGCATTAAAAGCTTTTTGGACTTCGTAAAAATTGACCGAATGATCCTGCATCATTTCGATCCAGTAAGGGTAGTTGGAATAGTCGGTAGTTTGCTGTGTGTTGGTTTGTGAAAATGAATTAAAAACAATCAGCAATCCAATTAAAATAAATGAGAATCCTGTAAATTTTTTCATGATAACCTCTTATATGAAATTAATCTTTTTAGTAAAAATATTTTAAGCAAAGCTAAACATGTTCGGGGAATAAACATCATTCAGACACTTGTAAATTTGTAATGGTTGCATATTTTTTAGTGGACTTTTTATTATTGGTTTAATTCCTGAAACCACAATTACAAAATGTTATTTTTACCTTTCAAAGAGCGACAGTCCACGGGCGGGACTGTCGCTAAGATTTTGGCTGCATAGCATACTAACTGGTAAAATGGTTCCCCGATCCAGTATACCGGGGTAATTTATTTAACGATTAGTTTTTCTCTGATTTCCCCTTGATCGGTTACCAGCTCAATAATATACATCCCAGGCTGAAGCTGTGAAATATCCATGGTATTATTCACCGGTTTCCCTTGCAGTACCTTTTGCCCGGTTTGGTTGTAGATAACTATATTATCAACCGTTATTCCCTTTGGATCTGAAATGCTAAGATTATTAGTACATGGATTTGGATAAATTGTTATTGATACATCCTCATTAGATTGTGTTGTAATTCCTGTTTGAGGATCGTAAAATATTTCGACGGTTGAAACAACATTTCCCTGATCATTTCTACCACCTGCAACAACTAAATAATTGCCAACTCCTAACACAGAATGGTTCACAAGTTTCTCATTCAAAGCATCCGTCGTCCAGATATTGGAGTCCGGATCATAAATGTCAATAATTTTTAGTGGATTATTAAAACCACTTCCTGTAAATTTGCCCCCTCCTACAAAATAAGCCTTTCCGTTAATAGTCGCACCGTTTTTAACAGCTGCTCGTGGGACTGATAGTGATGCTGTATCCCAGTTTTCTGTCGAAGCATCATAAATATCAACTCTATCCGTTAGATTATTTATACCTGTAGCGCCCCCTGCATGATCACTTTGCTTCCTGCGTTGGTGGCACTTGCATGACTTCTGGCCAATGAAAGAGTATCAGTGCTCCAGGTACTAGTGGAAAAGTCGTAGATATCAACGACATTGGAAGTTCCTTCTGAATTTAGTCCACCCGCAAAGAAAGCGCTATCGCCAACAACAGCCGCCGCTATGGCTTCCCTTGCTTGTGAAAGGTTACTGGTTGTCCATTCTCCCGTTAGTGTATCGTAAATATCTACCACACTTTGATAAGTCAAGCTAGGAAACCGAACCCCACCCGCAAAAAGGACCTTGCTTCCATAACTTACTGCCGCAAGAGAGAATCTGTCAATGGAAAGATGTTCTACTGACCACTCCTGTGTTACAGTATTATAAATATCAACTGTATTGTAAGAAATATTCCAATCAAAACCACCCGCAAAAAAGATCCTTGAACCACAAGATACTCCGGAAATTATTTCCCTGGCAACTGATAAATTGCCAGCAGTTTCCCAAACACCTGTTGACAAATCATATACCTCGACTTCTGTTAGATCTTCAAACCCATTGCTACCTCCGGCAAAATAGATTTTATTACCGACTGCTGCTGATCCCATATATTCTTTTCCCTCCGATAAATAAGTATAGCTCCACTGGCCTTGCGAAACAAAAGCAGCTAAAAAGAAAAATACTGATAGTAATGTTGTTTTCATAATGCCTCCTAATTTTTAAATTGTTTAATGAAGCAAAGTTACGGAGCGGTCTATGGCGAAATCAATCACCATTGTGTAGTATTTTTTAAGTGACTATTTATTCAGGTATTTTAAAATGGCTTCGGTTCGGGTTCTTACCTGGAGCTTTTCGTAAATGTTGCGGATGTGGGTTCTTACGGTTTCGGTGCTGATGAACAAAATCCCGGCAATTTCCTTGTAGAAATATCCTTTTACAAGGTACGAAAGGATTTCCTCTTCCCTTTTTGTCAAACCCGGAAGCTGTTTGGCAGTGGCCGGAGGATGCTGAAAAGATTGAACTACTTTACGGGCAATCTCCCCCGACATTGGAGAACCGCCATGGTAAACATCCTGTATCGATTCGAGCAGCTTTGCAGGCGGTGTCTGCTTGAGAAGATATCCACTCGCACCGGCGGAAAGGGACTGGAATATGGCATCGGAATTTTCGAATACTGTTAGCATGATGAACAACATAGTAAGGTTTTGTTCTTTGAGTGCAATGATGCATTCTATGCCGCTCATGCCGGGCAAATTGATGTCCATCAGCACGACATCCGGCTTCGCTTCCGGAAGCCCTGCCAATGCATCTTCCCCGCTACCAAAGGCAGCCACACAGGAGAACCCAGGAGAACCGTTAAGCAGCATCTGCAATCCATCCCTGACCGTTTTATCATCTTCGACAACAGCGATCCGGATGACGGTATCTTTTATATTTTGTGAAGTTGACACAATTTCTTTTTCCAGAATAATATATTGATCAGTCACTGCTTTTTTAAATGGCTAAATTACAACAACCCATACCAGATTGTTATCCCCCATTAGTAGTATTTTAATTTTCAGTCTTTTTCAAACCTGTAAAATTTAAAGGTACCGTTAAAATAAAAAATGGATCGTCATTGCGAGTGAGGCACGAGCGAAGCAATCTGCAAATTAACAGATTGCTTCTCCCGCCAAAAGGCGGTATCGCAATGACGGTGCAGTTATTGGGGCTTTCCATTATATAACAATTTCTATTTCCGTTCCCATGCTCGATGCAGAAGTGATTTTAAAATCACCCCCGATATCGTACATCCTTTTCCTCATGTTGATCAATCCGTTGCCTGGAAATTCAAGATTGCCGGGATCAAATCCGGTACCATCGTCCTTTATCGATATTATAAACCCATGCTCATTCATTTTCATCGAAATCCATACCTGGCTTGCGCCGGAATGTTTAACTATATTATGCATTGCTTCTCTTACCACAAGGTAAACATTCCTTCGCACTTCCACGCTTAATGCATGAACCGCTATTTCCAGGGGAAAATCAAAAGTACAGGTCAGATCTGTAGGTTCCAGATATTCGTTGATAAACCGGCGAATATAAGCCACCAGCCCTTCCAGGGTATCGTTTTTCGGGTTCAGTGCCCAGATGATCTGGCTCATCTCCTGTGTGACTTCACGCGATGTTTCACTGATCTTCCCAAGCCATTCTCTGGTTTCACCGTTGATTTCGGTTTTGCTTTTTGCCAGGTCGCTGAGAATTGAGATGCGCGTAAGGCTGGCTCCCACGTCATCGTGCATGTCCTGTGAAATTCGGGTGCGTTCGCGTTCCAGCATCAGTTGCCGGTCGAGGTCATTCTGGTACAGGTTGGCTGTATGAAACAAGGAGATTACCCTTTTAGCGATTAAGGAAAGAACCCGGATATCCTGCAGTGAATAGGTTTTTTCCGATTTCTTGTGACCACAAAGAAAAAATCCAAAAGGTTGATCTTCTTTTAACAAAGGAACAACCAATTCACCATTTAAGCCTTCAAGAAATGCAGATTTTTGGTCAAGTTCCCCCGGGGAAAAAACCTTTGGTTTTTGAAGCTTATTTTCGAGTTCAGGTGTGATTTCAAATTCTTCTTTAAATTTCTGATGGTCCAAGCCGATTGCATAGGCGGGTTGATATTTCAGATGACTATTTTTAAGGCTTAACAAGAAGGTCTTAAAATGGAATATCTCATCAAGGCTTTGTGCGATCTTTGCTTTAAGTTCATCAGCCCTGTAAATTCCTGCCAGCTTTTCTTCAAAATCGGTAACTACTGTTGCAGAGTCATACGGTTCTCGATGAAAAATCCGGTCGACCAATCGCTGGAACCAATCTCGTAAAATCAGAAAAATGATAACTGAAAAGGCAAGGATCAAAAATCGTGTAATATAAGTTTCGTGAATTGCTAATTGATTTACGACAAATATCAGAATCAAATAGGAAAGTATTATGATCACTGTAGCACTAATGTAGAGTAATGCTTTCTTTATAAAAATCTCCAAATCCCATATCCTGTAACGAAAAATAGCGACGATGATGCAGGTAACGAGGATAAACGTGCCAATTCCACTAAATGATTCCCAGATAAATGGGAAATAACGCTCCATTTGGGTAAGAGATTTATAAAAGAAAGTAAAGGCAAGGGGAGCAATAAAGCCAAAGGTTGAGCCAACAATGACAATCAGTAGTTGATTTCGTGCCAGCGTATCCTTTATCTTATAGTATTGAAATATGACCGTAATTAAAGCAAGAAAATAGTTTATAGTAATCCAGTAGAGCATTATCCTGTTCCACATTAGTGCTTTAGAGAGATAAGAATCAGTGCCGTAAAAATTGCTTAAGAGATTGTATACCGAAAAGATGATAAATAAAGTGAGTGCTGGTATATATAATATTGCCGGAAGTTTTGGAAACCGGGTAATCAATATTGAAGGCCTTGGAAAAATCAGATGAAAATGCACAAGGAGAGGGCCAACAATGCAAGCACAAAAAGTAAAGACTGCAACCGTAACTGAGGCCAAAAACTCTGGAAACACAATAAAAATGGCATTTTGACACACAGCAACACACAATATATAGAAAAAAAACAGCCTGATTGTCTGATCATTTGACTTTTTGTAAATAAGAATCAGACTGGCAAAAGAATAGATACACATTATAATAAAAAGCACTACGAAAAACCATAAAAATTCTGCATTTCGGATGGTGTAAGTAAGGTGCAAAGTCATTGGCTGGTCATTTCTGCTGATTGAAACCGTTACAGTATCACCAGCTTTACATTTCTGGATTCTCAGCCATTCTTCGGCCGTTAAAGAATTGATTGACATCAATACATCCCCTGGCCTAATACCTGCTTTATCAGCCGCACCCCCTGGAACTATATGTTTATAAACCCACTGCCCATTTTCGGAACTCAAAACAGCTCCACTTTCGGGTCTTTGCAGTTTGTAAACCAGATAAAGCACATTAATGAAAATGACAAATAATACGAGCAGGTATGCCCAGTAAGGAATAACACCTACAAATCGTTTTAGTCGGCTCATGCTGATTTCATGAAATACTCCGGTAAAGATAAATAATAAAAAGTGAATTAATAGCTCGTTTCATCCAGTTTCACTTTTCCCCAGAAGGTTCGATAAACAAACGGTATAAATTATCACAAGCGGCGCACCGATGGCAGAGATGGTGAAGCATGATCCCTAAGGCTTTGTCGGATGAGGCAGCATTGTAAATGGTAATATTGTAATTCGGATCGAGAGTGGAAATGATCAAAACGGGATAAAGCTCGACGGCCACCAGGATCAGCAAAAGACTTACGGTGAGTGCTGAAAAGATAAAAGCCATGAGGTAATTTCCTTTGGTTGTTAGCCTTGGAACATTGGCAATGCTCAAAAATGCAAGCAAAGGAACCACGAACAGAGAGGATAATTCATGAACCGGTCGGACAGATGCGGAATATCCACAAGGGTATAAATAGTTACGATTATAAAAGTGACCACAAAAAAGATGATGGAGTTCCTGAGTAGTCGTTTAACATTGAGGAATAGTTTTCCTTCTGTTTTCATCGAAAGGTAAATGGCACCATGCATCATGAACAAGGCTAAGGTAGTTACCCCAACCAGCAGAGGGCATAGGATTTAGGAAGCCGAGCCAGTGACCTGTAAATTCATATCCGGGTCCAATGGCAACCCCCTGAGCACATTGCCCAAAACAACGCCCAACAGCAACGCCAGCATAGCACTCGAAATACAATAAGAAACATCCCAGAGATTGCGCCACCACTTCATTTGTTCTTTACTGCGGAATTCAATGGATACGGCTCTGAATATCAGGAAGGCGAGGAACAGCATAAACGGAATGTACATCCCTGAGAACATAGAAGCATATAAGACAGGGAATCCGGCAAACAATGCGCCTCCGCCAATCACCAGCCAGACTTCGTTGCCATCCCATACCGGACCGACAGCATTCAGGGCAATGCGCCGGCTTTCTTCCTCTTTAAAGAATAAATGCAAAGCTCCGGCACCAAGATCGAAACCATCGAGGATGGCATAACCTGAAAACAACGCTCCAACTACCAAAAACCACCATGTGGGATAATCTATACCTAACAATGTTGCCATGTTGTCATTGTTGTTTTCATGATTAAAGGTGCTGCAATTTGTTGCTGAACCGGACGGTCCTCTGAATGGGAAGGTCATAAGGCCCGGCTTTAATTTTTCTGTCGAGCAGATAGATAAACAGCAAAAACAAAATGATATAAATCAGGGTGAACATGACCAGCGAAAAAATTATCTGGTTGGCTGTTACAGTTTGTGAAAAAGCATCGGAGGTCCGGAGCAACCCATAAACCACCCAGGGCTGCCGGCCCATTTCAGCAGCAAACCATCCGAACTGGTTGGCTAATTGAGGCAGAAATACGGCAAAGACAAAAACCCATAACAACCATTTGGTTTGAAACAATGTTCCTTTCCACCATTTAAATATCCCGAATAATGTAAGTGCAATGAAGAACAAACCCAGTGCAACCATCAGGTGATAAAACTGGAAATACGGCATTTATCTGCAGCGGGAATTTCATCCTTCGGAAAATCATTCAGTCCTTTAATAGGTTCATTAAAATTAAAGTGGACCATGTAACTTAGTCCGCCGGGAATTTTAGGACCATAAACCTTTTGGTTCTGCTGATCTACCCAACCAAACAAATATAAATCAGCAGGCGTTGAACCATCAAAATGTCCTTCAAATGCAGCCAGTTTAGCAGGTTGGTTTTTAGCCACTCCACCTGCAGATTTGTGACCGGTAATCAATTGGGAAAATGAAAATACAGCAGCAACAACCAGTGCAATCTTAAAGGCTTTCATGGAAAGCTCAACATGCCTGTTTTTAAGAATATACCAGGCGTGAACACTCATCACAAGAAATGCACCGGCAATTAAAGCGCCAATCCAAACATGCAATAGCCGGTCGACGCTGGAAGGATTGAAAACCATCGCCCAGAAATCAGTGATCTCCGCACGGGCATTCAATCCTTCACCCACAATATGATAACCGGTGGGTGTTTGCTGCCAGCTATTGGCCACCACAATCCATATGGCTGAAAACATGCTTCCCAGCCAAACACCAAGTGTTGCGATGAAATGTACTTTGGGGGTTACCCGGTTCCAACCGAATAATAAAACACCGAGGAAACCGCTCTCCAGGGCAAAAGCAAAAATCCCTTCAGCAGCCAGTGCACTTCCAAACACATCGCCGACATACTTTGAATAGGTTGCCCAGTTGGTACCAAATTCAAATTCCATGACGATGCCTGTGGCCACCCCAATACCGAAGATTAAAGCAAAAATCTTTGTCCAGAAGCGGGCCATCGTTTCATAATTCTATTTCCGGTTCTCAGGTAACTTCCTTCCATTACCACCATGATCAGCCCCAAACCAATGCTCAGGGGAGGAAAAATGTAATGAAATGCAATGGTGAAAGCGAATTGAATACGGGACAAAAGTTCTACACTCATTTGAGTAAGTTATTCATGATCTATAATATTTTTCAAAATTAGTATATTTTATGTTCACTTCATCTGAACGAACCGGAGAAGGATTAATAAGCTAATTTCAATTGGTGCGGAAGGATTTGTCAGCTCTTTAATCAATTGATTCCAATTCCTTTCATAAACGTTAGTATAAGATATGATACCGTTTAACTGTTGCAACCAACCTGTGATAAATTCCCGGTTGTATAAATTAGCGGTATATAGATAGACCCATAATAATTTCCTGAAAACACTTTGTTTGCTAAAATATTGTTAATTTTAGGGCTCCAATCTGATAAATATTAGGCAACAATTATATTGACAAAAAAAATATTTGAAATACTTCCTATGAAAAGAATTACCATTTTCACAGCTACTCTTATGGCAGCATTAGCATTACAGGTAAATGCACAAATTACTTTAGACTTAAAGGTTTTTCTTGAAGGGCCATTTAATGGAACTATGATGAATACTACATTGAATACTCAAAATATGATTCCATTGAGCCAGCCTTACAATGCTTAACCATGGAATTATCCTGGTATAGAACAAGTCAGCTCTATTCCAAATCCTGACATCGTGGATTGGGTGCTGGTTGAGCTGAGAGAAACAACCGGCAATGCCTCCACTGCCACACCCAATAAAATGATAAACCGGCAAGCTGCATTCCTTAAAGCAGATGGCAGCATCGTTGGAACAGATGGCGCAAGTATGATTACTTATAGTGGTTCGGTAACAGCCAATCTTTATGTCGTGATTTGGCATCGTAACCACCTTGCAATTATGTCATTGGGAGCGCTGACCAACGCAAGTGGTATTTATACATATGACTTTACAAATCAACTATCCAAAGCTTATCTCGATGGACAAAAGCTAATTGGTACTTCTGTTTTTGGAATGATAGCAGGTGACTGTGATGGCAATGGCAGGATTTTTACGCGTGATAAAATGATTGAATGGCATGGCGAAGGAGGTGAACTCGGTTATTACCAAAGTGATTTAAACTTTGACAGTCAGGTAGACAATAACGATAAAGATGATTACTGGGAGCCAAACTTTGGTTTGAGCACAAAAGTACCAACCTACCTGAACTGGGAATGTTTTATGGACTTTACTGATATGCGGGATGGACAAGTTTATAGTACTGTCGAAATTGGAACCCAATGCTGGATGGCAGAGAAACCTGAAATATTGGAAATCTGATTGGCGGATTAGCACAACAAACAAATAATAAAATTATTGAAAAATATTGTTCAAATAATATTGAGGCAAACTGCGAAATTTACGGAGGGCTTATCAATGGGATGAATTAATGGATTACTCATCATCAAGTAATTCCAATCCAGGTGACAGGCAGGGAATTTGTCCCCAGGGATGGCATTTACCTACGGATGCTGAATGGTGCCAAATGGAAGTCTGCATTGATGTACTGTTGTTGCTCAGATACTGGCTTTATAGGTACTAATGTAGGTGGAAAAATGAAGGAATCCGGTACTGGACCACTGGCTTAGCCCAAATACAGGTGCCACCAATTCAAGCGGGTTTAAGGCGCGTGCTGGCGGTTTCAGGTTTGGAGCTGTCAATTTTCAATTTGGTGATCCACTGTATAGCTCTTTATTCTGGTCAGCTACAGAGAATTCTATCTGCCATTCCATGGCGACGCCACTTGACCTATTACTCTGAATTAGGAGCTCGCGACAGTTTCGACCCTGAAAACTCTTGGTTTTTCTGCCCGATGCATTAAAGATCCGGGCATTGCCATCCTCTCCACAGCCGACCGATGGTGCTATAAATCAGCCTTTAAATGCTACTTTATCATGGACTTGCTCCAATCCTGATTACGACCTATTGACTTTTGATGTTCAGTTTGGAATAGTTAATCCACCGCCATATGTCTCATCGAATCAAATCAATACTGAATATGATCCAGGAATGCTTCAGATTAATACACAATATTTTTGGAAAATCATTGCTCACGACAGTTATGAGAACATTATTGTGGGACCTGTGTGGTCTTTTACAACAGAAACCCAGTCGTGGGCTTGTGGTACACCTATAATTGATGTCAGGGATGACCAATATTATAATACTGTTCAAATCGGAACCCAATGCTGGATGGCAGAAAACCTCAATATTGGAACTATTATTCCTGGTGAATCTCAAATGTTAGATAACAGCATTATTGAAAAATATTGTTATGATAATAGCACATTCAATTGCGACGCCTATGGAGGCTTGTACCAGTGGAATGAAATGATGCAATATAGCACCTCACCCGGTGTTCAGGGCATTTGTCCTGAAAACTGGCATGTACCGACTGATGCAGAATGGACCACATTAACCACCTTTTTTTAGGAGGTGAAAGTATCGCCGGAGGTAAAATGAAAGCAACCGGTACAATTGAAGCCAGCACAGGTTTTTGGTATGCTCCAAATACCGGTGCAACAAATTCAAGTGGGTTTACAGCTTTACCAGGGGGTGCCGATACGAAGGAGCTTTCTACTTTAAGGTAACTACGGTAACTTTTTTTCTTCTTCTCAAGTCGATGCTGGGAGCTCATGGTACCGGGGATAGGCTTCAATGGTACATATGTGTATCGTACGGTGCACCCAAGAACAATGGGTTTAGTGTTCGATGCATAAAAGACTCCCCACCCACATGGAGTTGCGGCGATACACTCAACGATACCCGTGACGGTCAAAACTACAATACAGTTCAGATAGGAGACCAATGCTGGATGGCAGAAAACCTGAATGTAGGGACAATGATTGATGGAAGCGACGACCAAACCCAGCAAACGCCGGAAGTAATTGAGAAATATTGCTATGATAACAATACAGCCAATTGTGATACCTATGGAGGATTGTATCAATGGAATGAGATGATGCATTATACAACTCAGGAAGGAGCACAAGGTATTTGTCCAGCAGGATGGCATGTCCCAACGGATGGGGAATGGTGCACGCTAACTCAAGTTGTTGACGCGACAGTGAATTGTAATATGTCTGGATATGGAGTGGAACGGATGTAGGATTTAAAATGAAAAGCATAACCGGATGGATTTTAGGTGGTAACGGAACAAATACTTCCCGGTTTGCTCTACCGGGTGGATACCGCTACAATGACACAGGTAATTTCAGTTGGCTTGCTGAAATCACTATAATTTGGTCTTCAACTGTATATGATGCAAATCGTTCATGGTACAGAGGTTTTACCTATGATTACAACAATAATTACCGCAACTATAGTAACAAATACTATGGTTTTTCAATCCGCTGCCTCAAAAACTTCTAAACAACTCAGCCCGCAGTTACTATCCCTGCGGGCTTATTAATTTATTCATATTTTATACAGCCTGATTAATTTTGTTTATCCCCATACGGGGAAAAAAGGTCAATGTTTTGATTTTGCCTCCTCGTTTCATCCATTTTCTCCTTGCCCCGGAAGGTGCGGTAAACGATTACATTTTAGATGATCTCAAGCGGTGCACCGAGAGCATTAATGGAGGGCAAATGCCTCAGGGCGAAGTTTACAACTTCATCCCTTTTTTCATTTAATGCCCGCATTTCCCTTTCTATAATTTGCACCAATTGGAGCTTCCCGAAAATAATTATCCTTAAATCCCTTGTTTGTTAAATAAATGTTAATACTATTGCAGCATATAGCACTTATACCCTTACATAATATGGCTTTAGATACTTAAATTAAACTTGTCCGTTATGAAAAAAAATGCCATTATCACCGTCGCGCTTATTTTCATGCTTTCCCTGCAGCTTAATGCTCAGATTACACTTAATCTGAAAGCCTTCCTTGAAGGTCCGTTTAACGGATCAGTTATGAATACAGCATTGAATCCTCAGAATTTGATCCCATTGAGCCAGCCCTACAATGGTTCGCCATGGAACTATACAGGAACAGAACAGGTAAGTTCAATACCGAATGGCAATGTTGTGGATTGGGTCCGGTTGAGCTGAGAAGCGACCGGCGACTGTCCCACTGTTTCTCAGGATAAAATGGTAAACCGGCAGGCTGCTTTTATTAAGGCAGACGGAAGTATCGTTAGAACTGACGGTAGTAGTATGATTACTTATAACGGTGCTGTTACTGGCAACCTTTATGTTGTCATTTGGCATCGCAACCACCTTGCTGTCATGTCATCCGGAGTGCTGACGAACACTGGGGGCGTTTACGCCTGGGATTTCACTGACCAAGGCTGGCAAAGCTTATCTTGACGGACAAAAGTCAATCGGAACAAATGTATTTGGAATGGCTGGTGGAGACAGCGAGGCAAATGGAATTGTCGGGCAAAGTGCATAAAGATGCCCACTGGACACCAGATGCAGGTGATCAGGGCTATAAAACCGGCGACATGAACCTAGACGCCCAGGTGAACAACAGGGACAAAGATGATGTATGGAAACCGAATATTGGTAAAACGACCAAAGTACCCTTTATTGTTCCATTTGTTTGCGGCAATGATTTTATTGATTCCCGC
>CAWJBC010000005.1:0-21053 GCA_963840975.1 uncultured Bacteroidales bacterium
TAATTTGGCATCAAAATTTGAAAACATGCTGAGATCAGTTAAAACCCTTTTATTGCTCTTTATTTTGCTGATGAATTTTCCATTTGTTTTCGGACAATCGGTTAATTTAGGTTTATTAATTCCTGAAATATCAAATGGTTTGGATAGGGAGATCAACGCAGCTTTTGAATTTTTGAAAAAGAATCCTGACCTTAAAACAGAGAAGGTTTTGATGAACCAAATTTCATCAGTGGATGATCTGAGGAAGTTTCATGTACTTTGGCTCCATTCCAGTGATACTGTTGGATTGCCTCCTTCAAATTTGCTTTTGGACATTTTTAAGCTATACCTTGAGTCGGGAGGGAAGATGTTGTTTACGCTTGAAGCATTCCCTTATATCAATTTCTTAGGTATTGAGCCTAATCCAGCTGAAGTCAGGAATAAGACAGCCAAAGATGAAGGCTATGGACGGCAGTTTGGTCTGCATGCTTTCAGGAGCCATCCTGTTTTCGAAGGATTGAATGGAGGAGCTTATGTCTTTAAGCCTGATCACGACACGACAGTTCGGATTCATGGGTTTTTCGATGAAAGAGCACCTTTGAATGGAGCTGTGGTAGCGGTGGATTGGGATTATATCTTTTTAAGAGAGAATTCAAAGCTGGCGGTTGAATATTGGACTGGAAAAGGCAAAGTTCTTGCCATAGGATCTTATATTGCCCTTGCTCAGCTCAATAAAAACCAGCTACATCTTGATTTGTTTTTGAATAATTGTTTGAATTACCTTGTTAATTCGGATTCCAAAGTTCCTGTTCATCACTGGTCATATTATCCTCAGGTGGTTTCCAAATTTGACCAGGATTATGATGAAATGATTAATCGGTCTTCTGATGATTGGAGTCCCGAGAAATCATTACTCAGTTTGGTAAAGGAAAAAGGGGGTGACGATTACTGGGAGGTTGCCGGTGAAAGGATGCTTGTCATGGGAAAGGAAAAGGGCGGGATTGATGAAATCTGGTCCCATCCATTCATGGCGCTTCGTGATTATAAAGCCGGGATCAAGCTTCCAGCCGGTGATTCAGTATTATGGCTGAACAACCAGAAGCCTTCCATTGAGGTTCTTCCGGAAGCGTTTATCAGGAATTATTCTCTAAATTCAGTAAACTTAAAAGAAACCATCTTCGTTTCTCAAACTGATCCAGTTGGGGTGGTTCACTATTATTATTCAGGCTCAGAACCAGCTGAGTTCTTTGTCCAGTTTAAAAGCAATATGCGACTGATGTGGCCTTATTCCGAAATGGTCTATAAATCCATTGAATATTCACATCAAACCTTATTAAATGCAATAATAATAAGCGAGGGCAGTGGAGATTTTACGAGTTTGGTGGGAGCTAATAAGGAACCTCAATTTGTCCTTACGGGTCAATACAAAGATTATAATTTCTCCTGGGATAAAGAAGACAAAGAATCCTATTGCCAGATATCCGGCATTTCGAATGAAAAATTTGAAGCCGGCGGTGTTTTTTATTTCAGGCTCGTTCCGGGCGACCAATTTGATATTGTTTTTACCGCTGAAGCAACAAATGATAAATCATCGGTAACGAAAGTCATCAATCATTATAAAGCTGCAATTAACCAAACTTCAGAAGTTTATCATGCGACCCGGGAATATTACAGCAATTTCATTAATACCTCCCTAAGCATTCAAACTCCGGATAATGTATTCAATGAAGGATATAAGTGGGCGCTGGTTGCTACCGACCGTTTTTTTGTAAGAACTCCCGGATTGGGTGGTTCTATGGTTGCAGGTTACAATACTACGAATACCGGATGGGATGGCGGACATGCAATTGACGGCCGTCCCGGATATTCCTGGTACTTTGGAAGAGATGGTCAGTGGAGCGGCTTTGCTCTGCTTGATTACGGTGATTTTGATAAAGTAAAAAGTATTCTGGAAATGTACATCAAATTTCAGGATTTGAATGGTAAAATTTATCATGAAGTAAGTACTTCGGGTGTGGTTCATTATGATGCAGCAGATGCAACACCACTGTTCATTATTCTTGCTGGCAAGTATCTTGAGCATTCAGGGGATATTGCTTTTATTAAATCAAACTGGCCGGATATTAAAAAGGCAATTGACTTTTGTTTTTCGACCGATACCGATGGTGATCATCTGATCGAAAATACCAATGTCGGTCACGGCTGGGTGGAAGGTGGGAGCCTGTTCGGAACCCATTCTACTTTGTATCTTACATCCTGCTGGGCAGCTGCCCTCGATGAATCTGCTTATATGGCTAGTGCTTTAGGATTATCCGAAGTTGGTATTTACATTGAGGAAATGATTAGGGTGGAGGAAATCATCAAAAATGATTTCTGGAACCAGGAAAAGAACTATTTCTATCAGGGAAAATATGCAAATGGCACTTTCATGGACGCCCAATCCATTTTGCAGTCAATACCTTTGTATTTTAACCAGGTTCCAAAAGATAAAGCTGACCTCATATTGCCGGTTTTTGCAGGGAACAATTTCACTTCTGATTGGGGATGTCGGATAATAGGAGAGGATAACCCAAATTTTAATCCCCGTGGCTACCATACCGGAAGTGTCTGGCCTCTGTTCAGCGGTTGGGCTGCGTTAGCTGAATACAACAATGGAAATATCGTTCAGGGCTATTCGCACATCATGAACAATCTTCAGATATACAAACATTGGGGATTAGGCTATATTGAGGAAGTTCTGAATGGCGAATCTTATGAACCATCCGGTGTTTGCCGGCACCAATGCTGGTCGGAGACAATGGTTTTGCAACCTGCCATTGAAGGAATGCTGGGCCTTAAAACGAATGCATTGAATTCGCAACTTGAACTGTCACCAAGGTTTCCAGCCGACTGGGATTCTGTTACCGTAACGAATATCAGGATAGGCGAGCATCTTGTTCATTTTATGATGAAGAGAGCCGGAAGCACAATAACTTACAATTTTAAGCATACCGGGCCGTCTTATCTGAAGTTGAATTTTAATCCATACCTGCCCAAAGGAATGGAAATTAAAAAAATTGAAACATCCGGTAAAATTGAAAAGGGAAATCTCACTGAGAACAATACACCAATGATAATATTAGAGGATGAAATTTCTGTAACCTATCATACAAAATATGGAATCAATGTCCTGCCTGTTGTTTCTTCTCCTGAACCCGGAGACAAATCTTCCGGAATCCGGATAATTAGTGATAAGTTAGAGGGGAAAAATTATAAAGTGAATATTGAAGCTTTGCAAGGTACTACTTATACGTTTGACCTTTATATTCAGGACTGGAAGCCTGTTAAAGTTGAAAATGCAAAAGTTATTTCTAATGATGGAAAGCTATTAGAACTTGAAGTAAACTTCCCATCATCTGATCAAAAATATGTGATGAAGGAGGTTAAAATAATTCTGGAAGAATAAGCAAATTTATAATCCGGTTCTAATTACCAGAAATCCCACATCGTCATTGATCAAAAAATAATTCTCCTCATTCTTGCCTGAACCCTTTTTTTATACTTTTACCACCGAAATGCAGTGAAGTGCATATCGTTTATTAAAAATGAAAAGAATCAGGACAGTAATTATCGGGATCGTAATGATCGCAGGGTTTATGGGCGGTTGCAATTATGATGAGAACCGGCAGGAGGGAAAGGAAGACTTGATTATTTTTCATGCCGGAAGCCTTACAAAACCCTTTCACGAAATAGCCCAATCCTTCGAAGCTGAAAATCCGGGCATCCGGGTTTTAACTGAAGCTGCCGGAAGCCGTGAATGCGCACGGAAAATATCTGAGTTAAACAAGCCCTGCGATATTATTGCAACATCGGATTATGCAGTGATCGAAACGTTGCTCATACCAAAGTACACCGAATGGCTGATCGCTTTTGCCGGCAACGAAATGTGCCTGGCGTTTAGCCATGCCTCGCGGATGAGCAGCAAAGTCAATAAGGAAAATTGGTTTGAAATTTTGCTGAACGACTCGGTTTACTTCGGACGGTCAGACCCTGAAGCTGACCCATGCGGATACAGGACGGTTATCCTTTTTGACTTGGCAGAAAAGTATTATAAAATTGATAATCTCGCCAAACGGCTGAATCAAAAAGACAGGGAATTTATCCGTCCGAAAGAAACGGATATGATTGCCCTGCTTGAAACAAATGCGATTGATTACATGTTCATCTACTCCTCAGTAGCAAAGCAACACGGGCTTAACATCATTGAATTGCCTAGTGAAATCAATTTAAGTAATCCTGCATTTGCTGATTTTTATGGTTCGGCAAGCGTCGAACTTTCGGGAAAGAGCCGCGATGAAAAGATCATTCAAAAGGGAGAGCCGATGGTGTATGGAATTTCAATCCTTAACCATGCGCCCAACAGATTGGCGGCTGAGAAATTTTTGAAATTTTTGCTGGATCCGGAGAAAGGGATGAAAATACTTGAGCAAAACGGGCAAAAAATCATCATGGATACAAATTCAAAATACATGGGAAAGTTTCCAATAGAAATTTTGAAAATAATTATGCCCTGATTAGATAAAGAAATAGTTACCACAGAGATACTGAGAGCACTAAGATACACGGAGAGGGGCTTTGATAAACTTGAATTTTCTGTGAATTGGTGGTTAGAATGTGAAAAATACTTTTTGATTATGAAAAACAGTTACTTCCTGTCAATAATGAAGGTTATGACCTTTGCGGTTTTGATTCCGCTTTTTTCATGCAATAAGGAAGATGCAAAGACTCCGCCAGCCATCAATTTCAAGCAAGGATCAAGATTTACCATTGACGGCGAAAAGGTGAAAATCGGAAATGAATTGATTTTCGGAATTCAGGCAAGCGGAATTGATGCCAACATTACCAATTTTACCATCAAAAAGCTTTTGACAGATGGCACTACTGTTACTATTATGGACACAAGTTTGAATGCTGCGAGCCTTGACATTGAAAAGGTATTTTACCAGAGCATTGAGGAAGAAGTTGAGTGGGTATTTGTGGTGATGGATAAAAACCGGCTTTCCGCCGACCTTTCATTGACTGTTTACAAAGACCCTGATTCGCAGTTTGGCGGAATTTATTATTACCCGTCCGTCACGCTGGGTTATCAGCAGAATACTGAATATGGACACTTTTTAAACCCTTTTACCGGACAGGTCTGTTTTCAGGATTCAGCGACACTGCTGCAGAGTGAAATGCATATTCTGGTTTACTATATCGAATCGGAAGACCTGCCTTCACCGGTGTTTTCATCGCCCGGCGAAATGGATAATTTCAGTGAGGAAGCCATGACATTTTACCCGTATATCGTCGGCTGGCAAACCCGAAAGTTCACCAAATGGGACATTAGCGTTGATGATATCCCCATCTCTGCGCAAGCTTTTGAAGAAGCTGATAATGATAGTTTGCTCATCGTATCTTACAACGAGGTTTGGGGAAAAAAGAAATTCAGATGGGCAACCACCGGAAGGATTATTCCTTTCAAGACCTCCACTGGCAAGTTCGGGCTCCTGAAAGTGATCAATGCTGAATATTCTGAAAACGGCAAAATTGAGTTTGCTGTAAAAATTCAGGATTAATTCCCACTGAAAATCTCCCGAGGCAATGCTAAATTTGATAAACCTGATGATAAACCCTGATCGCGAAGCGGTTGCAAAGCGGAAGTTCCGTTGTGCAACCATTTGTACCAAATTGTTTCGGGGTAAAGTCATACTGTTTTTTTCATTTTTCCTGCTATTATTTCTGGTTGAACCATTCGAAGGAGTGTGCCAAACGCGCAAAACCTGTAATATTTCAGGCATGGTATATGACGAATCCACTCAAATGCCGCTTGCTGACGCAAATGTTTACCTTGTTCAGTTGAAGAATGGCACTACTACCGGGCTGGATGGTCAATTTAACCTGTTTAATATTCCCGAAGGAAATTATACACTGAAGATTAGTTTTTTAGGATACAAACAACATGAACAAAAAATTACGGTCAAACAGGATATTAACCTCAATCTTACTATCCTTTTAAAAGAACAGCCTTATACAAAAGGCGAGGTGGTAATCAGTGCCTCACGAAACAATGAAGAACGGGATAGTCCGATGAGGATTGATATAATTCCGGTAAAAGAAATTGAACAGGCGCCGGTGATCAATGTACCCGGTATCCTCGACTACGTTTCGGGGGTGAACATGAGCAATACTTTTGGAATCTATTCGAGCAGAGCCGTTGTAACAATGAGAGGATTGCCAGCCAATGACCAGTCAAGGACGCTGGTACTTTTGGATGGAGTGCCTTTGAACAAGGCAGATGAAGGTTCTGTAAACTGGAACATGATCAACAAAAACAATCTTGAATCCATACGGGTTATCAAAGGTCCAGGTCCGGCTCAATATGGCAGCGGGGCGATGGGCGGGGTAATTGATATTACTTCAAGAAAACCATCGAAAAAATTTGAAGGTCAGGCGATGGTGGGTTATGGTACTTATAATACTTTCGATGCCAACATTGATTTGTCGGGAATCATAAAGGACTCCTCTTCTGTGAGTGGATTTTACTGGAACCTTAGCGGATTCGGAAGGAAAAGTGATGGTTATATTACTGAACCTGATGCATATTATGATATAGAGGATACCATACTCGTTCCTACTTTTTTGCAAGAAATCAATACTTCGGCTAAGATTGGTTACGACTTTAACAACCGGCAAAATCTTGAACTGAAATTTGGGTTTTTTGATGACAAGAGGGGCAATGGCATCAAAGTATTTGAAGACGACGGCGCTTATTCGGAACACGATACCTATAGTGGTTCTGGGCATTATTCCGGAAAACGAAATTCTTTCAGTTGGAACACCAATCTGTTTTATTCCAATGAGCATTACCAGCGGATGTACGAATACATGAACGAAGGTGAGTACCAGCTTTACGAGGCTGATTCCAAACGGCTGGATATGGGTGGTCAGTTTGATCTTACTTACCAGGGATTTGATAATCACTCACTGATGGCAGGTGCGGAATACAAACTGGGCAGTGTGGATGGAACCGACACTCTACTTCACTTCTACCGACATCATCAGCAATGCAGGAAAAATGCAAACCGGTGCATTGTTTGTACAGGATGAGATTTTTCTATTGAATCGTAAACTCCAGATTAACCTGGGGATGAGGTATGATTTTTCAAAATATTATGATGGATTGTTCACCATTGACTTTCCGTCTTATTCCATCGAATTTATTTCAGCGTTTGAGGATCAATCCATGCCTGAACGCTACTGGGATGCTTTTTGTCCGCGCTTTTCCGTTCAGTATAAGTTTTCAGAAACCGACCGTACTTATTTTTCAATTGCAAAAGGTTTCAGGGCGCCGATACTGGATGATATGACCAGGACCGGAAAGAAAAAAGGAACTTTTAAAGTGGCAAATCCTGACCTGAACCCTGAATTGATAACGAGTTATGAATGGGGAGGTGATGTGGAAATTTTAAAGAACCTGTCGTTTGCGGGTGCATTGTATTACAGCCTCGGAACCGATTTTATGTATTACTCAAGCACCGGCGATTCGGTAAATATGGGCTATAAAATTGTGCCGGTTCTGAAAAAGAAAAACATCAGCAAGGTCGAAATTTACGGCCTTGAAGCGGAACTGAAGTACGACCTGAGCAGCAACCTGTCTGCTTTTGCCAATTATGCCTATACCCATTCGGTAATCCTGGAAAACGAGGTGAATGATCCACTGGTTGATTACGATTTGAGCGGGAAACATCTCACCGATATTCCCGATCATAAGATCAGTGCCGGCATAACATGGAACAATCGCATCGTTCATACTACTTTTATGTATAAGTACATTGGCGAGCAGTGGATCAACGATCTGAATATTGTTGAGGATGAGTACCTGTTCACCGATAAATACCCCGCATACTCAATCTTTAGCATACGGTTTGAAAAGCAAGTCATTAAAAACCTGAAAATAGCCATGAGCATCGAAAACCTGTTTGATAAAATTTATACCGACAGCAATGCACAGCAATGTCCCGGCAGGTTTATTATGGCGTGGGTTAATTTTACTTTTTAAAAATAGGACACTGATGACACGGATTTAACGGATTAGCACTGATAAAAATGGAACTTCTTCATAAAGAAATTACAGATCAGATTTTCAAGGCATTTTACAAAGTATATAATGAACTTGGTTTTGGGTTTTTAGAAAAGGTTTATGAAAATGCAATGCTCATTGAATTGCGTTCGATGGGTCTGTATTGTGAAAAACAAAAACCAATTAAAGTCTATTATTCAGAACAAATGGTGGGTGAATATTTTGCTGATATTATTGTAAACGATTGTGTAATTATTGAATTGAAAGCAGCAGAAAACCTGTGTGAAGAACATGAATTTCAATTGATCAATTATCTGAAGGCAACTGAAACAGAAGTCGGGCTGCTTTTAAATTTTGGTAAAAAGCCTCAATACAAAAGGAAAATATTTACCAATGATCTAAAGAAAATAAATCCGTCAAAATCAGTTTAATCCGTGTCATCCGTGTTCCATTACACTGAGTTGCATTTTATTATGAGAAATAAACTTTAAAAATTTTATGAAATGCCCATAAGAATAATATTCGTACAAACTGTAAATGTCTATTTATGGGTATTCTCCCGAAACTTCGGGAAGCGATTTAATAAAAAAAAATAAACAGATGAAAATAGCCATGAGCATCGAAAACCTTTTTGGTGAAATTTATACCGACAGCAATGCACAGCAATGTCCCGGCAGGTTTATTATGGCGTGGGTTAATTTTACTTTTTAAAAATAGGACACTGATGACACGGATTTAACGGATTAGCACTGATAAAAATGGAACTTCTTCATAAAGAAATTACAGATCAGATTTTCAAGGCATTTTACAAAGTATATAATGAACTTGGTTTTGGGTTTTTGGAAAAGGTTTATGAAAATGCAATGCTCATTGAATTGCGTTCGATGGGTCTGTATTGTGAAAAACAAAAACCAATTAAAGTCTATTATTCAGAACAAATGGTGGGTGAATATTTTGCTGATATTATTGTAAACGATTGTGTAATTATTGAATTGAAAGCAGCAGAAAACTTGTGTGAAGAACATGAATTTCAATTGATCAATTATCTGAAGGCAACTGAAACAGAAGTCGGGCTGCTTTTAAATTTTGGTAAAAAGCCTCAATACAAAAGGAAAATATTTACCAATGATCTAAAGAAAATAAATCCGTCAAAATCAGTTTAATCCGTGTCATCCGTGTTCCATTACACTGAGTTGCATTTTATTATGAGAAATAAACTTTAAAAATTTTATGAAAAAACAAACAATTTATCTATTTGGAATCCTTGCTTTCGCCGGACTATCATGCACCGAACAGCACAATCAAACGCAAAACGAACAGGTGCTGGTGACTCCGAAGTTAATGGAAGCAGACACAGCCGACCTGACCAATAACTTTTATGATAATGCTGAAACGCATGTTCTGAAAGTTGTAAATCTAATGGTAGAAGGAGAAATAGCAAATCCGGGTAAAATAAGTTTCGATGGCTTGCCCATGCGTTCGGTAATCATTAAGGAAACCCTTTTATCAGAAACCGGCGACCAGTTTGTAGGTGCTTACCGCTATGATGGATATTCCCTGCTCGATATCCTGAATAACTATACAATTGAGAAGAAGAACCATGAAGAATTTCCACCCATCATTGACCTTTACGTTCAGGTTGAAAATGAAAAAGGGGAGAAGGTAAATATTAGCTGGGGCGAAATTTACTACCCCAATCACCTGCATGAAATCATTATCGCTACCAGGGTAATGCGCATAGTGCCTTCCAAAACTAAAGACCTGTGGGAGCTGCCAACCGAATCAAAACTGATATGCGCCACCGATCTGATCACCGAACGCAACATTTCATCTCCGTCAAAAATCAGGATTATCTCTTACCCTAAGTCATTTACAACAGTAAAAGGGATGTCGCCGGTTTACTCGCCTGATATTAAAATCTATTGGAATGATCAGTTGGTTGAAACAATGAATCAATTGCCTTCAGAATCTCAGTCGCAAACATACCATACAATTTTTTACGGACGTGGGCGCGGAATCCACAGCACCCAGCCATTTACCGGTTATATGCTAAAGGAAGTTCTTGTTAAATTCGCAACGCTCAATCAGGAAAAACTGCAAACTGGGCTGATACTGATAGCTGCACGGGACGGCTACCGTGGCGTGTTTACATACAGTGAAATCATGAACCGTAACGATCAGGCTGAAACCCTGCTGGTGTATGACCCGGATGAAAAGGATGGCGGAGTTTTCAGGTTATTTCCTGCCGGAGATTTCTTTTCCGACCGGGCAATAAGAGCGGTTGAAAGTATTTATATTACTGAAAATTAAGAGAACCTGATGTCAGGATTCAAAATCAACGGGTTTAATATTGTACTTATCGTTTTGGGTGGGCTGGCATTGCTTTTCATCATTAGCCCTTTGCTCAATCTGTTCATGCACAGTTCGTATGCCGAAGTATTCGAAACGAGCAAGGATCAGGAAGTACAAGCCAGCATCATCCGGACATTGTTGATCTCATTCTCAGCCACCCTGTTTTTTGCCTTTCTTTCACTGCCGCTCTCGTTTGTCCTTGCGCGAAGGGATTTCACGGGCAAACGCCTGGTTTTGGGTTTGATTGATTTGCCCATCGTGATTCCGCATTCGGCGGCAGGTATTGCTGTCCTGGGATTCATATCAAGAGATTCCGTACTTGGAGAATTTGCGGGGCTATTTGGCTTGAACCTCGTCGGGCATCCGGTTGGGATTGCGCTTGCCATGGCATTTGTAAGCATTCCGTTCCTGATCAATTCGGCAAGGGATGGGTTTCCAGGCGGTTCCGGTCAGGCTGGAGAAAGCTGCACTCACATTGGGCGCTTCACCCGTTCGCGTTTTCTTTACCATTTCGCTGCCCCTTGCATGGAAAAGCATATTGTCTGGATTTGTGCTGATGTTTGGCAGGGGAATGAGTGAATTTGGCGCTGTGGTCATTGTTGCCTACCATCCTATGGTCACTCCTATACTTATCTGGGAAAGGTTCAGCGCTTTCGGATTGAAGTACGCGCGACCGGTTTCTGTGCTGTTTATCCTGATTTGCTTGATATTTTTTATCGGAATAAGGCTGTTGTCAATTGAAAAGAAAAAATCCCATGCTGAGCATACAAAATCTAACTAAGAAATACGACGAATTTCAGTTGAGCGACATCAACCTTGAAATAGCGAAAGGCGAGTATTTCGTATTGCTTGGACCTTCGGGAGCGGGAAAGACTGTTTTGTTCGAAACAATTGCAGGTATCATGCCGCCAGATTCAGGTAAGATTTTGTTTGATGGAAGGGATATTACTTTCGAATCCATACGAAACCGAAGGATAGGATTGGTATTTCAGGATGGAGCCGTGTTTCCTCACCTCACGGCAGGTCAGAATATCAGTTATCCGCTGCGGATTAAAAAGTTATCGACGACACAGGTTCGGGAAAAAGTATTCACGCTTGCAGAGCAGATGGGCATTAGCCATTTGCTCCATCGCAAGCCTTCCACCTTATCGGGCGGAGAGCTGAGGCGTGTGGCCATTGCCCGCACACTGGCGCTGGATCCTGAATGCCTGCTTTTGGATGAACCGCTATCGTCACTGGATGTGCAGTTGCAGCAGGAAATCCTCGACCTTTTAAAAAGCCTCAACAAATCGGGGCTAACCATTTTGCACATCACCCATAATTACCGCGAAGCCTTTTACCTTGCGCATAAAATGGCGGTGATTGACAAGGGCAGGATCATCCAGCAGGGATTGCCTTCTGAAATTGTGTCGCATCCCCGGTCGAAGTTTGTGGCGGACTTCATCGGGATTAAAAACTACTTTGATTTTAAGGCTGTTGATCATAACGAAATTCTTGTTCAGAATACTGTCAGGATGAAGACCGGAAAAGCAATGATCACAAGCAGGGCAATTGGTGATCCCGCAGGAGAGTATAACAATCATAACCGGCAAAGGCGGTGCGCCGGAAGCGAATACATTCACAGGAAAGATACTTGACGTTGTTCATTTCCCGGATAATGTTGAGATTACCGTTGATATCGGCATTCCTTTGCATGTTGTTTTAAGCCCGTCCATTGCAGCAGCATTAATTACCGATCATTCGGTTGAAGTTTCTGTGGATCCGGTGAAGCTGGATTTGTTTCATCCCTGAACTCAATCAACTAATCAATTTAACTACTGCTAAAATTATTCATTTTCATTTTGCAAGTCCAAAATAGCTTTTGGAAACGTTTGCGGTAGCCATTGTTATCAATCCGGTCTATCCTTCGAGAGCCTTAGGATGACCGGCATTATTCTGGATTCCCCGCATTCGCGGGAATGCTTCGTTGTATGAACTTTATTCACTAATAAATGCCAAACCGTCATTGCAAAGAGCATATTACAGCGACAAAGCAATCCTTTTTAAAAGTAAACCGAACTGGGCAGGATGATGATGCAGGGATGGTAAAAAAAGAGCCAATAGGTGACACCTTAGCAGCAATCTGGTTGTGTTTTGTTTACCTTATAATATAATCTAATAAAACAGCAAAGATCCCTGCGAAGCATTTATACATGGCGGCATCTTATAATTTTTTTACAGTAGTAAAAAAGTGAAAATTTGAATAAAAATCTTACAAACGCCACCCAAAACATTTACTTCGGAAAATATTTTTGGCTGTTGCTTTCTGTATTAAATAGAAATTGGTTTATTTTTGGACAGAGATTAACTACATTACTACTTTGCGAAGGCAACTACTGGCATATACCTGCCGACTTAGAAAACTACTATGCAATGAAATGTTTATTAAAACATTAGCAATGAAATTAATAAGAAACAAAGTTTCGCCTATTCATTGAGAATTGTTATGGTTAAGGATGTTTTATTTCCTATATAAACAAGTTGTATGATATTATAAAATTTGACTGTACTAATAAATCTAATAAAATGAAAACAAGAACATTCAATGCACTATTGCTATTTACCATTTCAGCAGCTTTATCAAGCTGTGACCAACAAGCGCAAAAAGAATTAACTAGCAGCAATGCTATTGAACTTGCCGATGCTACATTGCAAGGCGATGAATTAATTAAAACCAATTTTGGTGATATTCAATTGAATCAAAGTTATATTACTAAAGAATCCATCGCTAAACTTAATGACCAATTAAGTTTACAAAGAGCTATTGAAGTGTATCAATGGTCGCTTCCGGTAACTACTTTTCAAATGTGGTACAATGCGCATTCTGAAATATATGGTGGCGCCGATTTGGATTTTGTGGAATACAAATCTTTCAATGAAAAAGTAGGCATTCTTACTGCTAATGCTACTACTCCTTATGTGATCAGTTGGGCAGATCTTTCTAAAACAGGGCCTTTGGTTATTGATTATCCTGCTGGCGCATCTGCCGGAGGTATAGTGGATTTTTACCAACTTTCCTTGGGCGATTTAGGCTTAATGGGCGCTGATAGAGGAAAAGGTGGCAAATACCTTATCCTTCCAAATGGATATGATGCTTCTAAACTAAATACCAAAGGGTACTTTGTTATCAACTGTACAACCAATAAAATAATGATTGGTACCCGATTTCTGTCTACTGATGAAGCGGAAATCAAAAAAATGAAAGAAAATTTTCTTGTTGGCAAATATGGAGAGGTTTCAAAACCAGCAAAATTCATTTCCAATACCGACAAGCGTTTTGAGGGTATGCCATCCAGGGGCCTAAAGTATTTTGAACTGGTACATCAGTTTATTCAAAACGAACCACAGAAGGAAGAAGATAAAATTTTCTATACCTACTTAAAATATCTGGGTATTGAAAATGGCCAACCCTTTAATCCTTCAGAAAAACTAAAAATGATTCTAACGGAAGGAGCCAATTTGGGCGAACTGATGTGCAAATCAAACCAAATAGAACCGCGTCATGATGAGCCATATTATGAAAATAGCAGTTGGTACAGATTGTTAACCAATTTCCCGTTAACCAAAACAAGCAAGTCGAATTATTTTTTAGATGAAAGCACTCAGTATTATTATGAAGCTGTAACTATAACTGCTGGCATGCAATCTAATACGCCCGGACCTGGCACTACAAGCTATTTAAGCACGAAGAAAGATAAAGACGGCAACTTCTTGCTTGGGTCAAATAATTACAGAATCCATTTACCAGCTGGCATTCCTGCTTCTAATTTCTGGGCCTTGACTTTATATAGCGAAAACACCCGCTGTTTTATCGACAATAAAAATGCAACAGATAAACTAAGGGCTACAAGTATCGATTCGAGAGATAAAAAACTAATCATAAACGCAGATGGCAGTGTGGACTTGTACATCGGTCCAAAAGCACCCCAAGGCAAAGAAAGTAATTGGCTACAAACCAATGTTGGCGAAGGTTGGTTTCCCTTGTTCAGAACTTATGGCACTGAGCAAGCCTACTTTGATAAAATATGGAAGCCTGGGGATTTTGAATTGATAGAATAACATCATACAACATTTTGTATAAGTAATGGCAGGCAATGTGTTAAATGTTAAGTTTTTAGCCCGCTCTAACAGCAAAGCGGTTTGACAGGAAAGTACCACGCAGCCTGCCACTACTCATACAATTTACCGTTGTATTCCATAAAAATAAATTATGAAAGTATCAGGTTTCACTTTTATCAAGAACGCTTTAATTTACGACTACCCCATTGAGGAAGCAATAAAGTCGATATTGCCAATTTGTGATGAGTTTATTGTTGCAGTAGGCAAATCAGATGATGAAACTTTAAAGCTTATAAATCAAATTGACACAAATAAAGTTAAGGTTATTGAGACCGAATGGGATGAAAGCCAAAAAGAGGGAGGATGGGTATTAGCTCTTGAAACTGACAAAGCATTTTCAAATATTTCTGATAATTCTGATTGGGCATTTTATATTCAAGGAGATGAAGTAGTTCATGAAAAATATTTAAATACAATTTATAAAGCCATGCTTCGGTATAAAGATGAAGTCAAAATAGATGGTTTGTTATTTAATTATTTACATTTTTATGGTTCTTACGATTATATAGGAGCTTCCTCAAATTGGTACAAGCATGAAATTAGAATTGTTAGAAATGACAAGTCAATATACTCATACAAAGATGCACAGGGGTTTCGAAAAAGGAATAATGAAAAATTAAGAGTTTGTCCCATTGACGCCTATATATATCATTACGGATGGGTGAAAGAGCCAAAGGCAATGCAACGGAAACAGGAAAGCTTCCACAAATATTGGCATGATGACGAATGGATTCAGCGCAATGTTCAAATAGCGGATGAGTTTGATTATAATCAAACTGTAAAAGAGTTGAGCCCATTTTTAGGACAACATCCGGAGGTTATGAAAAAACGAATAAGTGAAAAAAATTGGAAGTTTAATTATGATATAACATTTGACAGAAAATCTCTAAAGGACAAAATAAAAAATTTATTAAGTAATTATTTGGGTATTAATATGGAATATAAGAATTATAAGATTGAAAAATTACGGAATCAACAAAAAATAAAGGCCATTAAAACGGTTTTTTATTCAAACCGTTATTTGAAATTGTTAAGGATACGATGAAAGCAAAAATACTTTTAGCAGGCTTAATTATTTTGCTCTTTATACTTAGACTCATTTATGGTTTAAGCTCTGAATTTTGGTTTGAAGACGAACTTCAAATTTATTTAATTGGCTTAAAATCATTCGCTACAAATACATGGCCCTATTTTGGGCCGGATGTTGTATACACCAACACCCAAATACCGGGAGCGCTTCAGGGATTATTGGTTTCCTTTCCTTTCTACATTTTACCAATTCCAGAAGCACCGGGAGTGTTTTTAAATCTTTTGTCTTTTTCCAGTTTGCTTGCTTTTTCGATTTACATTTCGAAGAGAATTACAACTATACCACTTTGGCTTATTGTATCATGGGTAATGACATTAACCTGGTCAATGAATTATGGTACAAGGGTCGTGAATCCTTCATACGTTCTTGTATTTTCCATCCCGTTTTTCATATCCCTGTTTGAATTATTGCCAATTTATAAGACAAACATTTTGTCAAGAAATCTGGCCTACTTTATTTTGGGTATTACACCTGCGCTTATCTTGCAATTGCATCTCTCATATATTTTGCTGCTGCCCCTTATTGCCTTAGTATTCTACTTTGAATTGAAATCAAATCGCAAATTGAAAAATAAAATTTCATACGCCTGCTTGTTTTTTTTAGGATTGTTGTTAGGAATCCTGACACTTTTACCCACTTATTTATTTATCGACAGTTGGAAAAGTACTTCTTCGAATATTGTTTTTAATATTGCTAACTTTAAAAACATTATTACAGTCCTGTTCAGGTATCTTTCATTTGCTTCATTTGATATTCCGTATATTCTTGGAGGCTCCAATTCTCAAAGACTGGAAATAATAAAATCAAATTTATTAGTAGTTCCCTTTGCTTTGCATCTGTTACTATTTGGCTTTTTGCTTGTAGTGGCATTTATATTTGTGTTCTTCAAAAAAGAAAGTTCTGAAGAGTGGAGGAAAATCAAATTTCTAACATTATTTGTATATATATTAACTTTTATAAGCTTTTTTTTCTCAATAAAAGGCCCGTCGTCGCATACATTCTTCATCGTTTTTCCAGTAGTAGTGTTCTATTCTTTTTATTGTCACGAATGGCTTTTGAAAAAGTATAAGTATTGGAAACGATTAATGGTTTTCGCATTATTTTCAAGCCTGTTTTTTTATACTGTTTTAGGTCAGTATAACTACAACAATAAATCGCTTTATAAAAACCGGGAAATCGTTGAAAAGGCGATAAAAGATAAAGATTACAAAGTTTTAGGAGAAAGAAGATCTGATAGCTGGGGATATGGCTACTAACTTCACATAATAGCAGCTACCTATAAGCGGCATAGAAGTGCGCATACGAATATTTTTGTGTTTCAAAAAAACATAGGTGCGTGGGTACATTTTAGTATTCCAAACCGCAGCTGCAAAACATTAAATTGAGAACCTGTTTTTCGTCGTCGCAAGGGCATTCATTGTCACAAAAGGCATTCATGAACACATAAGCATTCCTGAAAATCCGTTAGGATTTATCAGGAATCCAGACATTAATGTCTGTTGGTTACTGGATTCCTGCCTGCGCAGGAATGCTATGCAGGCAGGGTCACACTGAGTTGTGAGTTTATCGAACTATCGAAGTGTGTGCGGTGGCCATTGTTATTCAATCCGGTCTATCCTTCGATGCTTCGACAAGCTCAGCAGGACCTCATGATGACCGGCATTGTTCTGGATTCCTGTTCCCACCTTACCCCAACCACCTTACCACCCCGGCTTCTTAACCCTTGCCTTTTTCCTTAATAAAAAAAGGAACCCCTTTCGGAATTCCTTTAACGTTCCTGTGATTTCAATTAATCTTTCTACGCAAAACGTATCCTATGGTTACGGCACCACCGGCTCCTCTACCGGAACCATTTCAATATCATTAATCGTTTCCTGGTTTTCGAATACCTCCACGATTTCATCCACATACTTCACATACTCCGGCAGCTCAAATTCCATGGCATGTTTGCCGACGGGCACCTCCAGCATTTCGTATTCGCCGAATTCATCCGATTCGTCGGTGAGGGTTGTGTTCAGAATTTTACACGCAACACCTGCCAGCGGTTTGCCATCCGGGCCGGTGATCTTGCCCCGTATGCTGCCCGTGCCCGTTAACTCCGGCTGGCCGCTCGGTGTGTTGTAGATCACATAATCGTTGTACTTGCTCTCGTCCGTTTCGTACCAGATGTCCTTACCCGTATTGCAAACCTTAACGATAACATGGTAAAGAGCGTTTCCTTTCAGGATGCGGCCGGCAGTGGCTATATCGCGCTCGCGCTGGGCCGTAAATTGAGCATCCAGTGCCTTGTCGAGGTTAACGATCAATGTTTCTGTCTGTACCAGCATGTCTTCTGTAATGCCCTCATCGGCAAGAGCTGTTAAGTTTTCGCGGGCCGTATCCACCACCAGGCGGCTGTGGCGGATAATTTCCTCGTCGGTGTACTTGGTGAGCGCTGCACTCCCGAACGTATCGTACATGGGGCTGCCTGCTCCAAAAACGTTTTCGGCAGCTACAAATATGGTACGCAGGGCTGTAGTGAGCGCCGTCCTGGCTATATCCTTTGCCTCCGTTTTTACCGCCACAATGGCCAGGTAATAGTTGTCGGGCTTGGTAGCGGCAAATTCATCGCGAAGGAGTTTAAGATTAGCGCTTTTGGCCGGTGTATGGCCGCGCAAAATGAAGAATTCCTCATCCCTTGTGATGAGTATCATGGTTCCGTCAGCCAGCTGAATCAGGTGGCTGTCGTTGAAATTGTAATCCCGCTGTGCGGGTTTAATTTTTGACATACCTTTTGATTTTTAAATTGTTTATAATTGTATTTGTTTGCTAATACCCATTTAACGCAATTGTTTTTGAATTGGTTGCACTTTATTTAGATAAGTTTATTATATTCATATGATATGTATTAATGTATATACATACATGTTAGTTAATTGGCCGGATTTTCCCGTTGTTTTTCAGTCCGGAAAAAAAATTTTGCCTGCAGCTGAAAAAAATTGCCCGGCAGGTTAACTTAATTGTTAAAAACTGCCTGAAAGGGATGCCGGATAGCTTTATTATTGTTTTTTTTTCGTCCGTTATGGGTTTTCTGTCCTCCGCTTACCGGTTGCCGCCCTAATTGTCTGTTTGCTTTGCTCCGCCGGTGCACAAAAGCCGTTAGCCGGTCATTTGCTTTCGTCCGTTGGTCGTTTTGCTTCTCTCCGTTACTGTTTTGCTTTACTCCGTTGGTCTTTTGCTTTACTCCGTTGACTGGGGGACGCGGGTTTCAGGAAAATAAGGAAAAAGTGACTTAACGGATTTATCAGATTGGTTTAATGAGTAAGGAAATGAGTTATTTATAAAAAGAAGGCAGCATATGAGACTTTAAACTGGTACATTTTGGTTTAAATAATAATTATTAACCTTTTTGTATTTTCATAATAATACTTTTCTGTATTTTTGAAGGTCACAAGATGAAAAATTAAAAACAAGACTATGAAACTAGAGGTTATTTTGGATAAACTAAATTCATTTGAAAAGAATTCTTTTCTTAAAATTATTGATAGTCTATTAGCAGACAAGCCTAAAAATGCCCAAGCAGTTGATAAAATACTTACTGATCCAACCCGAGATTTGAAAAACATGGACAACATTAATGTTGCAAAGGCTTTTAATTTGGTTGAAAAAGAATTTACAGAGTATATCAGAAGCGAGTTTGTAAATACAACCTCACAACTTGATATACATACTGATATAATTATTCGTGATGGCAATTGTATTATTAAACAGGACTGGTTTGCCCGCCTCTATGAAAAAGAGTTATCAAATCTTAATAAAAAACTAAAAGATTTTCAGAAGGTAATAGACAGTGACCAATCAGATATTACCGAACAAAGGAAAAGAGATTATAAGATTTACCTTGCATGTTTAAAGAAAGCATATTGGAATGATGAGGAAAATAACCAGGAGTACAAAATAACAACCGACGAATTATCTATTCTTCTTACCCTTTCCAATGAGCTTGGTCTATCACAGGAGGAGGTCAAACTTATTAACTATCTAATTTTACCCGTTAAAAAACTTGAAATAGATACTGTAATCAATGAGCTAAAATCAATTGGAGTAATATTCTATTCAAAGAAAACCGGAACAATTTATATAGCTGATGAAATTGTTCGAATTCTTCGTAAAGTCAGAGGTAAGGAAGTAGCCGATAAATACCTGCGACGTATACTGCGCTTGTTAAGAGAACCTCAGATCAATCTGATTTGCAAAAACCATGGAATAGACTGGCGGCTACCCTTAGATCAAAAGAATAAAGAAATAATTAAAAAAGGAATTTCCGTTTCATCCTTATTGATGGATGATATTTACAAGGAAGGCACAAAAGTCACTGAAAAAAAGAAATTTATTAACGACTTGTGTGATAATGGACTTAAAATTACTCCAGCATTAAAAGGTACGATCATTGAAGAAAAAATTGCCAACCTAATTAAATACTTTGAAGACATTGAGCGGGATGAAAAAGTCGGTATTTCAATTGATGGTTACGAAAAAATGCTCACTGAAATGGGCGAAATGCTTCCCAACTTAAACCAGCAACTTAAGAAATGAATTTGAACTTCAGGAGGAGAAGGTTCTGAAAAGTAATTACCTGCTTGACCACAACATTAAACCAAGAGATGTACTCGAAATCATTTCTGAAGCAGAATTAGAAACTTATTGCAAAACCAAGCAATTTAAAATAAGAGGCGACCTTATTCAGAATATTCTTGATGCTTATAAAGATGCTGCAAATTTATATCTCGAGAATTATGAGAATATTGGTTTCAGGAACCTTGCGAATTAAAAGAAAACGGTGTTATTATTAAAGAAGCTGATCTGGGAATAAAGTTTGAAGAACTGACAAAAATTATATTTACCAAGTTGGGTTTCAATGTTGATGAAAAGTTGCGTAAAAGCTTAAATACGCGAAGGATAAAATTGACATTGTTATTAATATTGGTAACAATGAACTGATATTGATTGAGTGCAAGACGATAAAAGAAAGCGGGTATAATAAGTTCAGCTCTGTTTCCAGGCAATTGAAAGCCTACGCTGACCTTGCAAAGATTAAAGATTTTAAAGTCATTAAATCTCTGCTTGTTGCCCCTGATTTTTCTGATGATTTTGTAAAAGATTGTGGACTTGAATACGAATTAAATTTATCACTCATTACCGCTTCTGCATT
Organism: uncultured Bacteroidales bacterium; assembly: GCA_963840975.1. Lineage (GTDB taxonomy): Bacteria > Bacteroidota > Bacteroidia > Bacteroidales > JAADJA01 > JAADJA01. Next base: position 20,872 of record CAWJBC010000005.1, read on the forward strand.
GGTAAATATTTTGGATGGATTTAAGAAATCAAAACTCAAACAGTTACCTCATAATTTGTTTATGCGGGATGTTTTAATACAGGAAGATAGGATATTAAAGGCGATTGATAAATGAAAGGGAAAGCCACAAGTCGCGCCAACGCTAAGGCCAGGGCTGGAAGACTTGCGGCAGAGAGGAAAAG